>NZ_BBPO01000022.1:0-3713 GCF_000787815.1 Streptacidiphilus neutrinimicus | reverse complement strand
GGCGCGCGGGTGCGGGCGGCGCTGCTCGCGCCCGACCACGCCCACCAGGGCGGTCTGGCGGCCCTGCTCGCGGCAGGCGGCCGGGTGACGGACGATCCGGCCGAAGCCGAAGGCTCGGACCTGGTCCTCGACGGGATCGTCGGCATCGGCGGCCGCGGCCCGCTGCGGGACGCCGCGCTGCCGTGGGTCGCGGCGGCGGAGCGCGGCGCGGCGACGGTCGTCGCCGTCGACCTGCCGAGCGGCGTCGACCCGGACACCGGCGCCGTTCCCGGTGCTGCCGTGCGCGCGGACGTGACGGTCACCTTCGGCACCTACAAGCCCGGCCTGCTCGTCGACCCGGGCGCGTCGTACGCGGGCGTGGTGCGGCTGGTGGACATCGGCCTGGGCGAGGTCAGGGGCGGAGTCCGGGGCGCGCCGCTCGACGGGCACGTGCTGGAGGCGCTGCAGCAGGAGGACGTCGCGGCGCTGCTGCCGGAGCCGGACGCCGAGAGCGACAAGTACCGACGCGGCGTCGTCGGCGTCGCGGCGGGGTCGGCGCGCTATCCCGGCGCCGCCGTGCTCGCCGTGGGCGCGGCCCTGCACGGCGGCGTCGGCGCGGTCCGCTACGCGGGCGCGGCCGCCCGCGAGGTCGTGCGGGCCCACCCCGAGGCCCTGGTCGGCGAGGGCGGCCCGAAGGACGCCGGTCGCGTCCAGGCCTGGGTGGTCGGTCCCGGCCTCTCCCAGGACGCGGAGGCGGAACGCGCCGTCGAGGAGGCGCTGGACGCGGGCGTCCCGGTCCTCGTCGACGCGGACGGCCTGCGCCTGCTGGCCCGCCGCGCCGCCGCCCCGGCGAACGCCCTGCTGACCCCGCACGCGGGCGAGGCCGTCGCGCTCCTCGCCGGGCTCGGTGTGTCGGCGACCCGCGAGCAGGTCGAGGCCGAGCGCCTGCGCCACGCGCGCGAACTGGCCCGCGGCTACGGCTGCACGGTCCTGCTCAAGGGCAGCACGACCGTCGTCGCCGCACCCACGGGCCCCGTGCGCGTCAACGCCACCGGCACCTCCCAACTCGCCACCGCCGGCAGCGGTGACGTCCTGTCCGGCCTTGCCGGGGCGCTGCTCGCGGCCGGTCTGGACCCCCTCGACGCCGGGTCCGTGGCCGCCTACCTCCACGGCCTCGCCGGACGCCTCTCGTCCGACGGCGCGCCGACCACGGCCGGCGCGGTCACCGCGGCCCTCCCGGACGCCTGGCGGCGCAGCGCGGAGTGACCCGCGCCGGCGCCCGCCCGCTGCAACCATTCAGCCTCTCAGCGGGTCTTCCTACGAACAGGACCATTCGTGGGAAGCCGCCATGGGGAAGGCAGGGGCGAATGATGCGTGTGAAGGCGCGTGCGACGGCCGTCGTGTTGGCGACGGCGGCGTTGCTCGGCGCGGTGGGCGCCGTGGGGGCGGGGCAGGCTGACGCGGTGACCAGGGCGCAGGCGGCCGAGGCGCAGGTGGCCAAGGCGGAGAAGGCCACCTGGTCGCCGACGCACTGTCTGACCGACGTGGGGCGCGTGGCCTGCGTGGATCTGACCCACCAGAGGCTGTGGATCCAGGACGGGAGCAGGATCGTCTACGGCCCCGTCCAGGTGCGCACCGGCAGGCGCGGCTACGCCACCCGTGACGGGCTGTTCCACGTCTACTGGCGCGATCTGCACCACGTCTCGAGCCTCTACAACGTGGCCATGCCGTACTCGCAGTTCTTCAGCGGCGGACAGGCGCTCCACGCCGTCGGCATACCGATGTCCACCCCGCCGGGCTCGCACGGGTGCGTCAACATGACGATGCACGACGCCGCCAAGGTGTGGGGTCTGCTCAGGCTCGGGTCCCCGGTCGACGTCTTCGGCCGCAAGCCGGGCACCTGATCCGGGCGGCCGACACCGGCCCGCATCGAACCTCTGCACGACGCGCACGTGTGGCGCCCGTCACCTTTGGACGGGCGCCCTCGTGCTTCTGGGAGACTGTCACGCGATGGACACTGCACTGCGAGCCGAAGCCCTGATCGACCTGGCGGCGCTGCGTGGCAACCTCGCCGCGCTGCGCGAGCGCGTCCGGCGCACGGGGTCGGCCGAGATCATGTCCGTGGTCAAGGCGGACGCCTACGGCCACGGCGCGCTGCCGTGCGCCCGCACGGCGCTGGCGGCGGGCGTGCGCTGGCTCGGCACCGCCACGCCCGAGGAGGCGCTCGCGCTGCGCGCGGGCGGCATCGGGCCCGACCAGGCCCGCGTGCTGTGCTGGCTGTGGACGCCCGGCAGCCCGTGGCGCGAGGCGGTCGCGCAGGACCTCGACATCTCCGTCAGCGGCGGGTGGGCGCTGCCGCACGTGCTCGACGCCGTGCGTGCGACCGGCCGCCCGGCCCGGGTGCAGCTGAAGGCCGACACCGGCCTCGGCCGCAACGGCGCGCAGCCCGCGGACTGGCCCGAGCTGGTCGCCGCCGCGCGCGCCGCCGAGACGGAGGGCCTGATCACCGTCACCGGCGTCTGGTCGCACTTCGCCTGCGCCGACGAGCCGGGCCACCCGTCCATCGCCGCACAGCTGGACGCCTACCGCGAGGCGCTGGCCGTCGCCGAGGTCGCCGGACTGCGACCGGAGGTGCGGCACATCGCCAACTCCCCGGCGACGCTGACCCTGCCGGAGTCGCACTTCGACCTGGTCCGCGTCGGGCTCGCCCAGTACGGGCTCTCCCCGGTGCCGGAGGTGGGCTCGCCCGCGGACTTCGGGCTGCGCCCGGTGATGACGCTCCAGGCCCGGATCGCCAACGTCAAGCGCGTCCCGGCCGAGCACGGCGTCTCCTACGGTCACACCTACAGGACCCCCGGCGCGACCACGCTCGCCCTGGTCCCGGTCGGCTACGCCGACGGCATCCCGCGGCACGCCAGCGGGGCCGGTCCGGTCCTGCTCGCGGACAAGTGGCGCACCATCGCCGGGCGGGTCGCCATGGACCAGTTCGTCGTCGACCTCGGCGGCGACACGGCCCAGGTGGGCGACGTCGCGGTGCTGTTCGGCGCGGGCGAGCGCGGCGAGCCGACGGCCGAGGACTGGGCGCGCGCGGCCGGCACCATCTCCTACGAGATCGTCACCCGGATCAGCGCGCGGGTGCCCCGCCGCTACCTCGGCGAGCCGGGCGGCCCGGACAGCCTGGGCGGTCACGGCTGATGGCCGCCGACGGGGGCGGCTCCCCCGGCCCGGGATCCGGGCTGACCTCGGGCGCGGGCGACGTGGTCCGCCAGGTCCGCGAAGCGGCCGGCTCCGTCGTCGGCGACGTGGCCGCGGGGCGCTGGAGCCGCGCGGGCATCGTCGGCGTCTCCCTCGGCGTCGTCGCGGCGGGCGCGGCGGCCGGTGTCGCCATCGAGCGCCTCTCCGTCGGCCGTGAGATGCGCCGCCGCGCCGAGGCCGAACTCGACGCCGCCGCCGCATTCGGCTCGCTGCGCGGCACCCCGCTCCACATCCAGGCTCCGGACGGCACCGACCTCTACGCCGAACTCGACGGCACCGGTTGGGCCGGCACGGAGGCAGCCGTCGCCCGCGAGGTTTCGGCGCGAACGGCGGCGGCCGAGGCAGCGGAGGCGGCGGATGCCGCCGGGAGGGCGGAACAGGCGGTGCGCGAGGCGAGCGCCCGGCACACCCCGCTCGCGACGGTCGAGCCGGGCGGCGACCCGGCCTCGGCGCGGCAGGCTCCGGTGTCCGGGCGAGGG
>NZ_BBPO01000023.1:95695-109249 GCF_000787815.1 Streptacidiphilus neutrinimicus | reverse complement strand
CCGTCGCCGCGGCGACGGCGACGCGGAGGAGCACGAGGCCGCCGAAGAGGGCGCCGAGGGCGAGGAGCACGAGGACGACGAGGACGAGGGCGAGGGCGACGAGCTCGGCGAGGCCCTCTCCGCCTCCAGCCGTCGCCGTCGCCGTCGTCGCCGCCGTAGCGGGGACAGCGGTGCCGAGGCCGAGCAGCAGCCGGGCGAGGGCGACCCCGAGCGCACGGTCGTGAAGGTGCGCGAGCCGCGCCGCCGCTCCGCCGAGGCCCCGTTCGACCCGGACGAGGTGCAGTCCATCAAGGGCTCCACCCGCCTGGAGGCCAAGAAGCAGCGCCGCCGCGAGGGCCGCGAGCAGGGCCGCCGCCGCGTGCCGATCATCACCGAGGCCGAGTTCCTGGCCCGCCGCGAGGCGGTCGAGCGCGTCATGGTCGTCCGCCAGACCGGCGAGCGCACCCAGATCGGCGTGCTGGAGGACGGCGTCCTCGTCGAGCACTACGTCAACAAGGAGCAGGCCAGCTCCTACGTCGGCAACGTGTACCTGGGCAAGGTGCAGAACGTGCTGCCGTCGATGGAGGCCGCCTTCGTCGACATCGGCAAGGGCCGCAACGCCGTGCTCTACGCCGGTGAGGTCAACTTCTCCCAGCTCGGGCTGAAGAACGGTCCGCGCCGGATCGAGTCGGTGCTGAAGTCCGGCCAGTCCGTGCTGGTCCAGGTTTCCAAGGACCCGATCGGCCACAAGGGCGCCCGCCTGACCAGCCAGATCTCGCTGCCCGGCCGCTACCTGGTCTACGTGCCCGAGGGTTCGATGACCGGCATCAGCCGCAAGCTGCCCGACACCGAGCGCGCGCGCCTGAAGTCCATCCTCAAGAAGATCGTCCCGGACGACGCCGGCGTCATCGTGCGTACGGCCGCCGAGGGCGCCTCGGAGGACGAGCTGACCCGCGACGTCCAGCGGCTGCAGCAGCAGTGGGAGGACATCCAGAAGAAGGCGAACAGCGGCAACGCCCCGGTTCTCCTGTACGGCGAGCCGGACATGACCGTCCGGGTCGTCCGCGACATCTTCAACGAGGACTTCTCGAAGGTCATCGTCTCCGGCGAGAACGCCTGGACCACGATCCACGACTACGTCTCGTCCGTCGCGCCGGACCTGACGCCGCGTCTGCAGAAGTGGACCTCCGAGGTCGACATCTTCGCGACCTACCGGATCGACGAGCAGCTGATGAAGGCGCTGGACCGCAAGGTCTGGCTGCCCAGCGGCGGTTCGCTGGTGATCGACAAGACCGAGGCCATGGTCGTCGTCGACGTCAACACCGGCAAGTTCACCGGCCAGGGCGGCAACCTGGAGGAGACGGTCACCCGCAACAACATCGAGGCGGCGGAGGAGATCGTCCGCCAGCTTCGCCTGCGGGACCTGGGCGGCATCGTCGTCATCGACTTCATCGACATGGTGCTGGAGTCCAACCGCGACCTGGTGCTGCGCCGCCTGCTGGAGTGCCTGGGCCGGGACCGGACCAAGCACCAGGTGGCCGAGGTGACGTCGCTGGGCTTGGTGCAGATGACCCGCAAGCGGGTCGGCCAGGGCCTGCTGGAGTCCTTCTCCGAGACCTGCGTGCACTGCAACGGCCGTGGCGTCATCGTCCACATGGACCAGGCCGCGCCCGCGCCCAAGGGCTTCGCCGGCCCGAAGCCGGGTGTCGGCGGCGGCCAGCCGCAGCACGCCGAGGAGGGCGGCTCCAAGCGTCGCCGTCGCGGCCGCGGCGGCGCGGGGGAGGCGGCCGAGGTCCACGAGCACGTGCACGAGGACCACGAGCACGCCGACCACGAGCACGAGGAGATCGAGGTCGTCTCCCGCGAGGCCGAGCCGGTGGCGGCCGCGGTAGCGGAGGAGTCCGGGCCGCTGACGGTCGAGGCCCTCGTCGCGACGCCGGTCGCCCCCGCCGCGGCCGCGCAGGCCGCCGCCGAGGAGCTGGCCGAGTCGATGATCGAGGCCCCGACCTCGCGCGGTCGTACCCGCCGCCGCGCGGTCCGCAAGGCCACGACGACGGTGGGCGCCGAGCCCGAGGTGGTCGTGATCCCGAGCGAGCCGGCCGCCGAGGTCGCCGAGCCCGCCGAGGCGGAGCAGGCCGCGCTGCCGGTCGCCGAGGCCGGCATCGTGGTCGAGCCTGCCGGGGCCGAGGCCCCGATCGGGGACGAGGACGCCGGGGCCGAGGCCTCCGCCGTGCCGGCCCGCAAGCGCGCCACGCGCAAGGTGGCGGCCAAGAAGGTCGCCGCCAAGAAGACCGCCGCGAAGAAGACGGCCGCCAAGCGGACGTCGAAGAAGGCGGCCGCCTCGGAGCCGGCTCCCGAGCCCGCCTCCGAGTAACGAGCGACACCCTCGGGGCCGGTGCGCATGCCGCGCACCGGCCCCGAGCTGCGCCGATGACCTCGGCGGAGCCCCAGGGCCCGGTTTGACCGGGGCCGTGGGGCTTCCGTACTCTTGACCCTCGGCGTGCTTTGCATTCAGCGAGCTGCGCCGGCTTCTGAGCAACTCCCTCCCGGGCCTTCTGTCCAGGAGAGGCCCCCGGGTATTCGGTCCGGTGCGGCTGGCGTCAGAGGTTCCGACCGAATCGAGAAGGGTTCAACGTGTACGCGATCGTGCGTAGCGGCGGACGGCAGCACAAGGTTGCCGTCGGCGATGTTTTCGAGGCCGACAAGGTCGACGCCAAGGTTGGCGAGACCGTTGAGCTCTCGACGATCCTGGTCGTCGACGGTGACGCGATCACCAGCGACCCGTGGGTCCTGGCGGGTGTGAAGGTCCGCGCCGAGGTGGTCGACCACACCAAGGGCGAGAAGATCCGCATCCAGAAGTACAAGAACAAGACCGGCTACAAGAAGCGCATGGGCCACCGTCAGCGCCACACCGCGCTTCGCGTGACCAGCATCGACTCGGCGAAGTAAGGGGCGAGGGGAACATGGCTCACAAGAAGGGTGCGAGTTCTACTCGCAACGGTCGTGACTCGAACGCTCAGCGCCTCGGCGTGAAGCGCTTCGGCGGTCAGGTCGTCAACGCCGGCGAGATCATCGTCCGCCAGCGTGGCACCCACTTCCACCCGGGTGCGGGCGTCGGCCGTGGCGGCGACGACACGCTGTTCGCCCTGCAGGCCGGTGCGGTCGAGTTCGGCACGCGCCGTGGCCGCAAGGTTGTCAACATCGTCCCGGTCGCCTGAGCTCCTTAGGCCGACAGCAGGACACAGCAGTACCTCACTGAGGGTGGATCGGAACATTCCGGTCCACCCTTGGTGTTTGGGATAACTCATCACTTTTTCTTTTCGCCGACCGAGAGGCGCCCGCATCATGACCACCTTCGTCGACCGCGTCGAGCTGCACGTCGCCGCGGGCAACGGGGGCCACGGCTGCGCCTCCGTGCACCGCGAGAAGTTCAAGCCGCTTGGCGGCCCGGACGGCGGCAACGGCGGCCGTGGCGGCAGCGTCACGCTCGTGGTGGACCCGCAGGTCACCACGCTGCTCGAGTACCACCACAGCCCCCACCGCAAGGCCGGCAACGGCAAGCCGGGCGCGGGCGGCAACCGCACCGGCGCCGAGGGCGAGGACCTGGTCCTGCGCGTTCCGGACGGCACCGTCGTCATGGACAAGCGCGGCAACGTCCTGGCCGACCTGATCGGCAACGGCACCTCCTACGTCGCCGCCGCGGGCGGCGTCGGCGGCCTCGGCAACGCGGCGCTGGCCTCCGCACGCCGCAAGGCGCCGGGCTTCGCGCTGCTCGGCGAGCCGGGCGACGCGGCCGACATCGTGCTGGAGCTCAAGTCCGTCGCCGACGTGGCGCTGGTCGGCTACCCGAGCGCCGGCAAGTCCTCGCTGATCTCGGTGGTCTCCGCCGCCAAGCCGAAGATCGCCGACTACCCGTTCACCACCCTGATCCCCAACCTCGGTGTGGTGACCGCCGGTTCGACCGTCTTCACGATGGCCGACGTGCCGGGTCTGATCCCGGGCGCGAGCCAGGGCCGGGGTCTGGGCCTGGAGTTCCTGCGCCACGTCGAGCGCTGCTCGGTGCTGGTGCACGTGCTGGACACCGCCACCCTGGAGTCCGACCGTGACCCGCTCTCCGACCTCGAGGTGATCGAGGAGGAGCTGAAGCAGTACGGCGGTCTGGAGGACCGGCCGCGCGTCGTCGTCCTCAACAAGATCGACGTCCCGGACGGTCAGGACCTGGCCGACCTGGTCCGCCCCTCCCTGGAGGAGCGCGGCTACCAGGTCTTCGAGGTCTCCGCGGTCGCCCACAAGGGCCTGCGCGAGCTGACCTTCGCCCTCGCCAAGATCGTCGCCGAGGCGCGCGCCGCCAAGCCGGTCGAGGAGGCCACCCGCATCGTCATCCGCCCGAAGGCCGTGGACGACGCGGGCTTCGAGGTGGTCTACGACGAGGCCGAGGATTTCTACCGGGTCACCGGCTCCAAGCCGGAGCGCTGGGTGAAGCAGACCGACTTCAACAACGACGAGGCTGTCGGCTACCTCGCGGACCGGCTCAACCGTCTCGGCGTCGAGGACGCCCTCGCCAAGGCCGGCGCGCGCGAGGGCGACACCGTCGTCATCGGCGCCACCGAGAACGCCGTCGTCTTCGACTGGGAGCCGTCGATGGCCGCCGGTGCGGAGATGCTCGGCCGCCGCGGCGAGGACCACCGCTTCGAGGCCCCGCGTCCGGCCGTCGACCGCCGCAAGGAGCGCGAGGCGCGGCGCGCGGACGCGGCGTCGGAGGAGTTCGCCCACTTCGACCCGCTGAGCCGGCACGCCATCGAGGCGGACGACGAGGAGTACTGATCCTCGTTCCGAGGGCTGAAACCGGGATGAGTCACGCCGTCCGGTTCGCGTAGATTGCTGATCGCAGTGGCAACAGGCAGCGACGGGCATCGGACGTACGGGAGCGACGGCGTGACAGGGACCACCCTGCGGGAAGACGTGCTGCGGGCGCGACGGATCGTGGTGAAGGTGGGCTCCTCGTCGCTCACCACCGCCTCGGGCGGGCTCGACGCGGACCGGGTCGACGCCCTCGTCGACGTCCTGGCCCGCGCCCACGAACACGGCAACCGCGAGCGCGGGACCGCCGAGGAGCCGGTGGAGATCGTGCTGGTCTCCTCCGGGGCCATCGCCGCCGGTCTCGCCCCGTTGGGCCTGGAGAAGCGCCCCACCGACCTCGCCCGCCAGCAGGCCGCCGCCAGTGTCGGCCAGGGCCTGCTGGTGGCCCGCTACACGGCCTCCTTCGCCCGCTACGGCCTGCGCGTCGGACAGGTGCTGCTCACCGCCGACGACGCCAGCCGCCGGGCGCACTACCGCAACGCCTACCGCACGCTGGAGCAGCTGCTGGTGATGGGCGCCGTGCCGATCGTCAACGAGAACGACACCGTGGCCACCGCGGAGATCCGCTTCGGCGACAACGACCGCCTCGCCGCGCTCGTCGCCCACCTGGTCCGGGCGGACCTGCTGGTGCTGCTGTCCGACGTGGACGGCCTCTACGACGGCGACCCGAGCAAGCCCGGCACCAGCCGCATCGCGGAGGTGCACGGCCCCGAGGACCTCACGGGCGTCGAGATCGGCAGCGCCGGCAAGGCGGGCGTCGGCACCGGCGGCATGGTCACCAAGGTCGAGGCGGCCAGGATCGCCACCGGCGCGGGCATCCCCGTCGTGCTCACCGCCGCCCGCCACGCGGCGGACGCCCTCGCGGGCCGCGACACCGGCACCCTCTTCCACCGCACCGGCCGCCGTGCCGCGGACCGGCTGCTCTGGCTGGAGCACGCCAGTTCGCCCCGGGGGGCGGTCACCCTCGACGCGGGCGCCGTCGCGGCGGTCGTGGACCGGCGAACGTCCCTGCTCCCGGCCGGTGTGACGGGAGTTGAGGGTGATTTCGCTGCGGGCGATCCGGTCGACCTTCTTGACGAAAACGGCCACATCGTCGCGCGAGGACTGGTCAACTTTGATGCAAGGGAGCTTCCCCGGCTGCTCGGCCGGTCGACGCGGGACCTCGCCCGGGAGTTGGGCCCCGCGTACGAGCGGGAGGTCGTGCACCGCGACGACCTCGTCGTGCTGACCGGTTGACAGGCGGGTGGCGGCTGCCATTGGACCGCGGGGACGAAACGCCGACAGGAGGCCGCCGGTGGGATACAGGCGCAGTCCGGGTGCGGGGCCCGTGGGCAAGGGCAGAGTGGTGCTGACGAGCATCCCGGGCGGCGGGGTGGGCCCCGGCGAGGAGGTCGTGCCGGAGCCCGGCACGGCAGAGCACGCGCGCCCGAGCTCCAGCGCGGCGGAGATCGGCCAGCGGGCCCGCATATGGCACGTCGTCCTGAACGTCGCCGGCGGAGTCACCCCGCTGCCGTCCCTGAAGCAGGGCCTCGAACAGCTCGCCCACGAGCACCCGCCCTTCCTCACGGCCCGCTACGCCGTGGACCACGCGGAGATCCGCTACTGGGAGCAGGCGGACACCCTTCAGGACGCGGCGGCGCTGGCGCTCCGCCTCTGGGGCGAGCACCGCGTCACGGCGGGGTTGCCGCCGTGGGAGGTCGTCGGCCTCGAAGTCGTGGACCGACCCACCTACCACCAACGCATCGCCGAGGGCTTCGCCGAACCCCCCGCCTTCCTGGGGGGAGTCCACCCGTACTGAGCCGAGCGTTCGGCTCCCGCAGGTAGTTGCACCACCCAGGGGCGCCAGGCTCCGCTGATGTGCGGCTCCGCCGCGGGGGCGCGAGAAGCCACTGATGGCAGAGGGTCCTCAACGCGCAGGGCCGTCCGCACGCCGGTGGCTGCTCGCGCAGTTCCTCGCGCCCCTGGGGTGTCTCAGTCATCGGAAACCCTCGGGGGCGGCGTGGGCCGAGGCCGTACGCTGTGCGTATGAGCAGCCACTCCGTCGAGTTCCCCTCGCCCGATCTGCCGTCGCCGCTGCCGAAGTCGCCGGTGCTCCAGGCCGCGTACCGGGCCAAGGCCGCCGCCGCGACGCTCGCGCCGATGCCTCGGACGCCGAAGGACGACGCGCTGCTCGCCATCGCGGACGCGCTGCAGGTGCGGACCCGGGAGATCGTCGAGGCGAACGCCGGGGACGTGGAGCGCGCGCGGGCGAACGGGACGGACGAGGCCGTGATCGACCGGCTGACGCTGACCCGGGAGCGGATCAACGGGATCGCGGACGACGTCCGCAGGGTCGCGGGGCTGCCCGACCCTGTCGGCGAGGTGATCCGGGGCTACACGCTGCCCAACGGCCTCGACGTGCGCCAGGTGCGGGTGCCCCTCGGGGTCGTCGGGATCATCTACGAGGCGCGGCCCAACGTCACCGTGGACGCCGCCGCGCTCTGCCTCAAGTCCGGCAACGCCGCGCTGCTGCGCGGCTCCAGCTCGGCCATCGCGTCGAACCGCAAGCTCGTCGAGGTGATCCGTGACGCGGTGGGCGGTGCGGGGCTGCCCGCGGACGCGGTGCAGCTCGTGCCGGGGGAGAACCGCGAGAGCGTCCAGGAGCTGATGCGGGCGCGTGGCATGGTGGACGTGCTGATCCCGCGCGGTGGCGCGGGGCTGATCCGGACGGTCGTGGAGCAGTCGACGGTGCCGGTGATCGAGACGGGGACGGGCAACTGCCACGTCTACGTGGACGCCGAGGCGGACCTCGCCATGGCCGTGGAGATCCTGATCAACTCCAAGGCCCAGCGGGTCAGCGTCTGCAACGCCGCCGAGACGCTGCTCGTGCACAAGGACATCGCCGACGCCTTCGTTCCGCTCGCGCTCGCCGCGCTCGCGGACGCGGGGGTGACCGTGCACGCGGACGAGCGGGTGCGGGCGATCGCCGAGCGCGAGGGCAGCAAGGCCGTCGTGGTGCCGGCGACCACCGAGGACTGGGAGACGGAGTACCTCTCCTACGACATCGCCGCCGGGGTCGTGGACTCGCTCGACGCCGCGGTGGCACACATCCGGCTGTGGACCTCGGGTCACACGGAGGCCATCGTGACGACCTCTCAGGCCGCCGCGCGCCGCTTCACGCAGCTGGTGGACTCCACCACCGTCGCGGTCAACGCCTCGACGCGGTTCACCGACGGCGGCCAGTTCGGCTTCGGCGCCGAGATCGGCATCTCGACGCAGAAGCTCCACGCGCGCGGTCCGATGGGTCTGCCGGAGCTGACGTCGACGAAGTACATCGTGACCGGCGACGGCCACATCCGGCGCTGATCACGCCCGTCCCGGCTCTTGGGCCGACTGGCCGCAAGGCGCAGACAAACCGGGCGTGCTGCCCTACGCTGATGCTGTGTCCGACGGCTCCGGTCACGCCTTCGACGACGGCGAAGGCGCGGGTGACGACGACCACGGCCGACCGGACGGGGAGTTCGGGGCCGTGGTGTTCGACGAGGCCTTCGTCCGGGCGGCCCTGGTGCACGAGCCCTCGGCGCGCGAGCGCGCGCTGAGCGGGCCGGCCAGGACGCCCGTGGTCGACTACTCGGACGAGCTGGACGAGGACCCGGACGGTCTGCCGCTGGAGTTGCGGCCGCTGCCGTACGAGGTTGACCAGGTCGGCGGCTGGCAGCGGATGGTGGCGCGGGTGATGCTCGTCGTCATAGGGGTGGTCGCGGTGATGGCGGCCGCCGCCGCGGTCTACCGGGCGTCGGGCGGTTCCGGCGCGCCGAACACCCACCGCGGCCCGGCGCCGACGGCTCCGTCAGCGCCCGGAGGCCACAACAGCCCGACGAGTGACGCGACGGTGCTCGCGCACAGTTGAGGCGCGGTGGGGCCCAGCAAGTCGGGCAAGATGTCCTATTTGCCATATATGGCCCAATTTTTCAGCGGATGACGAACAGTCAATCGAGCCCGTACGGCAGAACATGCGGGGCGGGCCTGACCGCTTCGGCGCGCGGCGATTTACCCTGGACCCATGGGTGGCCGGGCAGAGCCCCCCGAGGGCGGGCCGGAGGGCGGCGCCGGGGGCGAGGACGAGTTCCGATCCGTCGTGTTCGACGAGTCGTTCATTCGGGCTGCCCGGATCCAGGAGCTGTCCGCCAGCGAGCGCCTCTCCGGGGCGCACCGCTCGGTGCGCCGCCGCAGCGGACGCGGCGGGCTGCCCCGCCAGGCACTGGCGCTGATGCTGCTGATCGGCTTCGCCTTCGCGACCGCCGTCTACATGGGCGTGCGCCACCCATACGCTCCGCCGATCACCGGCGCGGCGGCCAACCTCAGCACGCAGGTCATCCCGCTGCAGCCCGGCCCGGCCGGGATCCCGACCGACCACAACCCGGTCAACCTCCCGCCGAGCCTGGTCGCCTCAGCCTCAGCCTCAGCCTCAGCCTCCGCGTCGGCCTCAGCCTCCGCGTCGGCCTCGGCCTCCGCCTCGGCGGGCGGCGCGGCCTCCGGCGGCACCCCTTCCGACGGCGCCTCCGCGTCGGTAACGCCCTCGGCCTCCGCCTCGGGCGCCCCCGCCTCCCCGTCCGCGCCCGCGGTGGTCGGCCACGACCCGATCTTCTCCGGCCTGCCGGGCTCGGAGTACCTGCCGATCGGCGCGACGGGCCTCAATCTGCCGAACGCGCGGCACACCGACCACTTCACCCACGACGAGGTCTACGCGGCGCTGCAGGTGGTCCTGAACTACCTCAAGGCCTCGTCCCTGGACCCGGACGTGCTCGCTGCGGGCAACACCGACGACGTCAGGCAGTACCTCTCGCCGGGCCAGACGGAGCAGTTCACCGACAGCGTCGACCACCCGACGAACGACCAGCGCCACCTGGCCACCGGGTGGATGGTGCGGTTCGACCCGGCCAAGGTACGGCTCGCCACCCAGCAGGTGCTGGTCGCGCCCGGCAGCGTCGCCTACCACGAGCTGGACTCCGGCACGCTCGAGGTCACCAGCGACTACACCTTCGTCTACGCGCTCTCGCCGGCGAAGCAGGCCGCGGCCTCGCCGACGCCCACCCCCTCGGCCTCGGCCTCGGCCTCGGTCAGCGGGAGCCCGACCGGGACGGCGACCGCCGAGCCGGTCGTCTACTACGCCGTCCGCCGGGCGCTGACCTACTGGCTGACCCCGGACGACATCACCGGCGGCAAGCTCCAGGTCGTCGACTCTGTGACGCAGGCCGGTGCCACCAGCTGCGATGCGGACAACAGCGCGTTCCTGCAGCCGCTCTTCCCGGTCCAGAGCCACTCCGGAGCGCAGCCGAAGGGCTCCTCCTCCGCGAAGGCCACGCCGACCCCGCACCCGAGCGCCAGCCCGAGCAGCACGCCGGGCGCGGTCGACCCGTTCGATCACAGCCGCGACGCCTGGACGATGTGCGGTCAGCTCTCCTGGGTCCTGTAGCCATGGCGAGGGGGCCTGCCCGGACCGTCGGTCCGGGCAGGCCCCCTCGCTTCTCTGCTAGCCCTCTGCGCCGGAGCCCTGGTGGTCCTCCGGAGCGCCGCTGCCGCTGCCGTTCCCGTTCGCGCCGGTGGAGCGGCCCGCGAAGACGTCCCGCAGCTTCCCACTCAGGTCCGCGGTGCCGCCCGCGATGTCGCGGATCAGGCCCATCAGCGGGTCCTTGGTGTCGCGGAAACTCTGCGCGTAGGAGTCCGCCGCCGCCTTCGCCTGCTCGCGCACCGAGGCGTTGGCGTCGTCCTCCCGACGCGGGTACGCGCCCGCCATGATCGAGCGGTACTCGTCGCCCTCCGCCCACTGCTTGATCTTCGCCACCCGCACCGCGGCGAACGGGTGCGACTGCGGCAGGATCTGCAGCAGCTTTATGACGCCGTCACGCAGGTCGCCCGCCCGGTCGTACTCCTCGGCCTGCTCCAGGAAGGCGTCGGTGTTCATCTCGTGCAGGTGGTGGCCGCCGGCCAGCTTCATCAGGCCGCGCATCGAGGCCTGCAGGTCCTGGCCGACCAGCAGCCCGGCGCGGTCGCAGGAGAGCTCGGCCTTGCGGAACCACTCGTTCAGCGCCGTGATCAGGCCCATGATCGCCAGCCCGCCCAGCGGGATGAACGCAATCCGCTGCGCCAGGTTGGTCAGGATGATCAGCATGGTGCGGTAGACCGCGTGGCCGGACATCGCGTGCGCGACCTCGTGGCCGATGACCGCCCGCATCTCCTCCTCGTCGAGCAGCTCGACCAGCGAGGTGGTGACCAGGATCACCGGGGAGTCCATGCCGATGCACATGGCGTTCGGCTTCGGGTCCTGGGTCACGTACAGCGGCGGGACCTTCTCCAGGTCCAGGATGTAGGCCGCGTCGCGGACCATCTCGTGCAACTGCGGGAACTGCCGCTCCGACGCCCGCACCGCGCTGGCCAGGAACATCAGCCGCACGGCGCGCTCGGAGACGAAACCGCCGAGCTTCTTCAGGATGTCGTCGAAGCCGCTGAGCTTCCGCAGCGCCACCAGGGCCGAGCGGTCGGCGGGGTGCTCCCAGGCCCTCGTGGAGATGCCGGGGAACCGCTTGCGCGTCCGGCTGGGAACGTTGCTGCTGTCGTTGGGCTGGGTCATCTGCTGCATCCTCCCGAACGACGGCGGACCCGGCGCGTCGCCGACCCCCGCCGTCCTGTGGACTGTCGAATCCCTGCGGAATCTCTGTCGTCGTCCTGCTGCGTCACGCTACTGCTCGTCCCCTTCTGGGGGAGACGTTCCGGGGCGGTGTCGGGTTCCCGTAAGGGCAGGACTAGGCTCGGACAGCGCCACCTCTCCGTTCGAAGGACACCCCATGCACACCAACGACACGCTGATCCAGCTCGCGGCCATCTCCAACGGCAGCGGACCGGGCATGTTTCTGCGGTGGATCGTCATCGCGGCGATCGTCGGAGTGGTGCTCATGGCGTGGTTGCTGCTGCGCGGCTACCGCGACTGAGCCGAGTGCGTAGCATGAGCTCCACCAGCCCGAACTGCCACCGAGTCAGAAAGTCTCACCACAGATGACCTCTCACCCCGCTGCGGCCGCCCTGCTCGCCGAAGGCGGCCAGCACAACAGTCTCCAGCCGTGGCTCACCGGTGGTGGCGCCCTGCTCATTCTGGTGCTGCTCCTGGTCGTCACCGTCAGCTTCAACAAGGACCGCTGAGGAGCACGCGGAGTCTTCACCGGACCGAGCAACCGGGGCCACGGACCGTACGGCCGTGGCCCGGTCGGATCGCGTAGGGTGACCCGCTATGAGAGAGCATGCCGAGGCGTCGGCGGGTGTCGAGCCGCAGAAGAAGCGGCTCGGCGTCATGGGCGGCACCTTCGACCCGATCCACCACGGTCACCTGGTCGCGGCCAGCGAGGTCGCCAGCCTCTTCCACCTCGACGAGGTGGTCTTCGTGCCGACCGGCGAGCCCTGGCAGAAGACCGGCCGGGTCGTCTCTCCCGCCGAGGACCGCTATCTGATGACGGTCATCGCGACGGCGGAGAACCCGCAGTTCTCGGTCAGCCGCATCGACATCGACCGCGAGGGTCCGACCTACACGATCGACACCCTGCGTGATCTCCAGGCGCTCCACCCGGACGCCGATCTGTTCTTCATCACCGGCGCCGACGCTCTCGAACAGATCTTCTCCTGGCGCAAGGCCGCGGAACTCTTCGACCTCGCGCACTTCGTCGGAGTGACCCGGCCGGGGCACACTCTGACCGATCCCGGTCTGCCCGACGGCGGCGCCACGCTGGTGGAGGTGCCGGCCCTCGCCATCTCCTCCACCGACTGCCGTGAGCGCGTCGCCAGGGGCGAACCGGTCTGGTACCTGGTCCCGGACGGCGTGGTGCGCTACATCGACAAGCGCCGGCTGTACGCGCCCGAGACGCTCGCCGGGACCGACGACGGCACAGGGATAGGGACGGCGTGAGCGGAACCGCAGACCGCAGGGGACCCGGCGGATACGAGCAGGCCTACCAGGACCCCTACACGGGCGAGTGGGTCTTCCCGTCGCAGCAGCAGCCGCAGACCCCGCAGGCGCCCCAGGCCGCGCCTGGGCAGCAGCAGGCCTACGGGCAGGACCACGGCTACCAGCAGCCCTACGAAGCGCAGCAGCCGCACCAGGCGCAGCAGCAGCCCTACGGCGGGTACCAGCAGGAGTACGACCCCTACGCCGCGTCGTACGACCCTTACGCCGGGTACCAGCAGCAGCCGCAGGACCCGTACTACGGGCAGCAGGGCTACCAGCAGCCCACGGCGTACCAGCAGCCCACGGCGTACCAGCAGTCGGCGCAGCCGCAGCACCACGCCCCCGAGCAGACCCAGCCGCACGCTCCCCAGCAGTCGTTCTCCCCCGCCCACCAGCAGCAGCCTGAACAGGCCCAGCAGCCGTACGCCGAGGCGGAGCCGCCCGCGCAGGCGGCGCCGGGCGCGCCGCGCCCTTCGCGTCAGGAGGCGCCCACCGCGCGCCCCGGCACCGGGAAGGGCCCGGGGGCGGGCGCCGGGCCCGGTGCCGCGGCGGGCGCCAAGTCCCGTTACGACGATGAGGAGTTCGAGTTCGTCGACGACGCCGAGGAGTCCACCGACGTCATCGACTGGGTCAAGTTCTCCGAGACCCGCGGGGAGCGCCGCGACGAGCGGCGTCGCAAGCTGCGCGGCCGGGCCGTCGCACTGGTCGTCGCCCTGGTGCTGGTGGCGGGCGGCGGCGTCGGC
>NZ_BBPO01000023.1:82161-95409 GCF_000787815.1 Streptacidiphilus neutrinimicus | reverse complement strand
CGGGCGGCGGCGTCGGCTACCTCTACGCCACCGGCAAGATCGGCTCCGGTGCGTCGGCCGCCGTCCCGGCCGCGAACAAGCGCGAGGTCATCGCGGTCCACCTGCACGACCTGAACAAGAACGTCTACAGCGCGCTGCTGATCTCCGAGCCCTCGCCCGCCAAGGGCGTCACGCTGCTGCTGCCCGGCACGCTCGGCGTCCCGCAGGACGCCGGCAGCGGCCTGCTGGCGCTGAACTCCGCGGTCGACTCCATGGGCGCCTACGGCACCCGGACCGGCATCAACAACCTGCTCGGCACGGACATCTCCGCCACCTGGAACATCCAGACCCCGTTCCTGCAGAACCTGGTCGACATCGTGGGCGGCGTGAACATCGACTCCGACGTCGCGGTGAGCCTCGGCGGCAAGCAGGTGATCAGCCCCGGGAAGAACACCGCCGTCAACGGCGCGGCGGCGATGGCCTTCGCGACCTACAAGGCCAAGGGCGAGACCGACCAGACCCAGCTCAACCGCTTCGGCGTGATGCTGCAGGCGTTGATCACCGCCATGCCGACGGACCCGACCGCCGCCGCCTCGAAGATCACGCACATGGGCGCCGTCGAGGACCCCTCGCTCAGCGACGACGCCCTCGGGGCGCTGCTCGCCAAGCTCTCCACCGACGCCCGCGGCGGCGCCTACTCGACCGAGACGCTCCCGGTGCTCGGCAACGGCACCCTCGGCTCCGGCGCCGGGGCGATGGTCAGCGGACTGCTCGCGGGCAAGGTCAGCAGCGAGAGCGGTCAGACCGCGCCCCGCGTCCAGGTCGTCGACGCCAGCGGCAACCCCAAGGCGGCCGAGTACGCGCAGGCGGCGATCACCAACTCCGGCGACGTGGTGCTGCCCGGCACCACCAAGGCGGCGACCCGCAGCACCTCGGTGATCGAGTACGGCGACGACACCCGCCTCGCCGACGCGAAGGCGCTGGCCGCCACGCTCGGCCTGCCGGCCTCGGCCGTGAAAAAGGTCACGTCCCCGCTCTCGGTGGACCTGTTGGTGGAGCTCGGCCGCGACTACAAGGCCAGCGCCTGAGCTCGGCCGAGGTCGGGGCGGGCCCCGGGCCCAGGGGTCGTGGCGGCGCAGGGACACAGGCGCGCTGAGGCCGCGGGAGAGGCCGCGAAAGAAAGGCTTTCGCGGCCTGTCGGCGGTTCGTGAGATCCTGGATGCATCTGCCCCCCGACGGAAAGCATGCTGTGACCGCAACCGACCGGGCCCTCGAACTCGTCGCAACGGCCGCCCAGGCCGCCGCGGACAAGCTGGCCCACAACATCATCGCGTTCGACGTCAGTGAGGTCCTGGCCATCACCGACGCCTTCGTGCTCGCCTCCGCGCCGAACGACCGGCAGGTCAAGGCCATCGCGGACGAGGTCGAGGAGCGGCTCGCCGTGGAGCGCGGGGTCAAGCCCGTCCGCCGCGAGGGCGAGCGCGAGGGCCGCTGGATCCTGCTCGACTACCTGGACATGGTCGTCCACGTGCAGCACTCGGAGGAGCGCGCGTACTACAGCCTGGAGCGGCTGTGGAAGGACTGCCCCGAGATCGAGCTGCCGGAGGACGCCAAGGCGAGCCGCAAGCGCGCCGAGGAGGCCGCCGCGGCCGACGGCGAGCCGGTGGCCCAGCCGGCCGAGTTCGCCCACGTGGAGGCGGTCCTGGCCGCCGAGGCCGCGAAGGCGCGGCGCTGAGCGGCCGGGTCGGCGGGCGCCGTGTCGTCTTCTGGCGGCACGGCCAGACGTCGTGGAACCTCGAGGGCCGTTTCCAGGGCAGCACGGACATCCCGCTGACCGAGACGGGCCTCGCTCAGGCGCGCCGCGCCGCGCGCCTGCTGGCGGCGCTGAGGCCGGACGCGATCGTCTCCTCCGACCTGCAGCGCGCCACGGCGACGGCCCAGCAGCTCGCGGAGGTCACCGGCCTGCCGGTCAAGCACGACCCCGGCCTGCGGGAGACCTACGCCGGCACCTGGCAGGGCCTGACCAACGCCGAGATCCAAGCCAAGTACGGCGAGGAGTACCGGCTGTGGAAGATGGGCGAGCCGGTCCGCCGCGGCGGCGGCGAACTGCACACGGAGGTGGCCGACCGGGCCGTCCCCGTGGTCCTGGACGCCGTCGAGAGCCTTCCGGAGGAGGGCACCCTCGTCGTGGTGAGCCACGGCGGCACCATCCGGATGGCGATCGGCCGGATGCTGGACCTGCCCGAGCACAGCTGGGAGGCCCTCGGCGGCCTGTCCAACTGCTGCTGGTCGGTGCTGGGCCGCGGTTACCGCGGCTGGCGCCTCGAGGAGCACAACGCGGGGACGCTGCCGGAGCCCGTGATGGGCGACGACACCTGACGGACCTGGGGGCCGTGGGGCCGGATTTCGCAGTTCGGCCCCACAACCGCTAGAGTCTTCTTCGTTCGCGGGACGCGGAAGCAGCCGGGAACGAAGCAGGGCAAGGGGCTGTAGCTCAGTTGGTAGAGCGCTTGCATGGCATGCAAGAGGTCCGGGGTTCAATTCCCCGTAGCTCCACGCAGGACGATTGACACGCAGGACAACTGGATAGATCACGGGGCTGTAGCTCAGTTGGTAGAGCGCTTGCATGGCATGCAAGAGGTCCGGGGTTCAATTCCCCGTAGCTCCACACTCACGGAACCCCCGGCTTCGGCCGGGGGTTCCGTCGTTTCGGCGAGTGCGGGTCAGTGGGTGTGGTCGACGACCGGCAGACCCGGGTTGGCCTGGAGGAACGCCACGCGCTCGCGCGTCTCCTCGTCGTTCGGGGTGTAGACGACCATGCGGGCCGTGGGCATGCCCAGCACCTGGAGGTTCGTGGCCGTCATCCGCAGCTCGCCCACCGAGCCGTGCCGGAAGACCTTCAGCCGCGAGGAATGCAGCGCCACGTCCTGCTGCGCCCAGAGCCTGGCGAAGTCCTCGCTGGCCTCGAGGAGGTCCGCGATGAACCCCTCCCACTCGGGATCGCCGAGGTGCTCGGCGTAGTTGGAACGCAGCACCGCGACCATGCGCGGCAGCTCCTCGTCCCGGTTGACGAAGGCGCTGCAGCAGTCCGGGACCACGGCCGCGGCCCACAGCGAGTTGTTCCGGTGGGTGTCCGTGAGCGTGGCGCCCGGGAAGATCGTCTCGTAGGCCGCGTTCCAGCGCAGGATGTCGTAGCGGGCGCTGCTGATCGCCGCGGGCAGCGGGTCCAGCGCGTCCAGGATGGCCTGCACCTGCGGCTGGGTGGCGCACTCCAGCGAATCCGGCACGGCGGGACGCAGCCCGGCCAGCCGCAGCAGGTGGGCCTGCTCCGCGATGTCGAGGCGGAGCGTGCGGGCTATGGACTGGAGCACCTGCTCGCTGGCGTTGATCGGACGCCCCTGTTCGAGCCAGGTGTACCAGGTGACCCCGACACCGGCGAGCTGCGCCACCTCCTCGCGTCGCAGGCCCGGCGTGCGGCGTCGCAGGCCGGGCGCGAGGCCCACCTGCGCGGGCGTGACCCGCGCGCGGCGGGTCTTGAGGAACTCGGCGAGCTGCGCACGGCGGTCGAGCGTGACGGTCGTCATGCCCCTATCGTGCCCGAAGGGTCCGACAGTTCCGGAGGCTTCCTGGTACCGCCGGTACCAGCACCGACGGGCTCTCTCCACGGCGCACGCGAGGCCGGGAGGGTTGACCCATGACGATCTCTCAGCACGAGCGCGTCGCAGTCCGCTCCGCGTCATCCGTGTCCGCCGCGCCCACCTCGCCCGTCCCGTCGTCCGCACCCGCCGCGCCACCCGTCCGCACCCGGGCGGGCGCCAGACCGGGCCTGCTGCTCGGTCTCGTGCTCACCGGCCAGTTCATGGGGCCTGGTGTTGCTGGCTCTGGCGATCGGCGCCCTGGTGGTCCCGCTGGTCCTCGGCCACGACGAGGGGTGGTCGGCGTGGTGCTGGGCGCTGCTCGGGGCCGGCGTGGTGCTGTTCGCGGCCTTCGTGCTGGTCGAGCGGGCCGTCGCCGCCAAGGGCGGCCACCCGCTGATCCAGCCCCGGGTGCTCCCCGCGCCCGGTCTGGCCCCGGCCGCGGGGGCGATCTTCCTGGTGATGACCGGCGTCGCGGGCTTCTCGTTCGCCGTCGCCCTCGCCCTGCACCTGCAGGCCGGCCTCGGCGCGAGCGCGCTGCGCAGCGGCCTGACCGTCGCGCCGACGATGCTGGGCTTCGGTGTGGCGGGTCTGTGGTGGCGGCGGCTCCCGCAGCGCCTGCACGGGCCCCTGCCGCTGCTGGCCCTGGTCGTCGGCGCGACGGCGTTCGCCGTGGTGGGTCTGCTGGCCCGCGACGGCCACGCCGTCTCCTGGACGCAGCGTGCCGCGCTGCTCGTCGTCGGGGTCGCGGGCGGCTGCGCCTACAGCCCCCTGTTCGCCCGTGCGCTGGGGAGCGTCGCACCCGAGCACGCGGCGGACGCCAGCGGCGTGATGGTGACCGTCCTGCAACTGGGCCAGGTCGTCGGCGTGGCGGCGCTCGGCGCGCTCTTCCTCTCCCGGGTCCACTACCCGGCCCCTGGCCCGGCCGCCTCCGGCGCGGCCCTGGCGGTGACGCTCGGAGCGGTGGCGCTGCTGATGCTGGGCGCGGCCGTGCTGGTCAGGACGGTGCGCGGTGCTCGGGGGTGAGCGAAACGGATTGGTCGACGCCCTCGGGGAACGTGTACAGTTAGGCACGTCGCCGCGAGGCGCACGGGGCTATAGCTCAGTTGGTAGAGCGCTTGCATGGCATGCAAGAGGTCTGGGGTTCAATTCCCCATAGCTCCACAGCAGGCTTCGAGGGCCGGTGTCCAGGAACGGGCACCGGCCCTCCGGCGTTCCCCGGCCGCGTCCCCCTGGACGATCACGTCCGACCGCGACAACAACCCGATCTGATGAATAATCAGCAGATCATCGGAGCGATCGGCTGCACCCCTGCTCAGAGGCCCCTCCCGCTGCGCATCCTCCCCTCGACCGCGTACCGACACGGCGCGCAGACGAGAGAGGTGTTGCTTCGATGCGTCCCACCAGGAGGCTGCTGACCCTGACCGCGGCTCTGCTCTGCGCCGGGCTCACGGCCGCCACCGCGCTCCCCGGCGGAGCGGCCGCCGCGGACCGCGCCCGCCCGGACCGGGTCCCGCTGCCCGGCACCGCGCCGGTCTGGACGACGGCCGCGGCCGTCGACCAGGGCGTCGTCCCCGGCGCCTCCAGGGTCGTCGCCCGGGTCCACCTCGCGGGCCGCGCGCGCCAGGCGCTCGCCGCCGAAGCCATGGCCGTCGCCGACCCCCGATCGAGCCGGTACCGGCACTTTCTGACGCCCGGCCAGATCAGCGAGCGCTTCGGCCCGACCCGGGCGCAGGTCGCGGCGGTCACGGCCTGGCTGACCGGCGCCGGGTTCCGGGTCACCGGGAGCAACACCCATTACCTCCTGGTCCAGGGCGACGCCTCCGCCGCCACCCGGGCCTTCGGGGCGCACCTGCACGCGTACCGCAAGAACGGTCACGTCTACACCGCGCCCGACGGCCTCACCACCGTCCCCGCCGCCGTCGCGGGCGACGTGCTCTCCGTCACCGGCCTGGACTCCTCCCCGCACCAGGCCCACCACGGCCCCCGCGACGTCCTGCCCGGCCCTGCCACTGCCTTCGTCAACGCCCCGCCGATGTCGGACTACTACGGTCAGCAGCCCGCCACGACCCTGCCCAAGGCCTACGGCCAGGTCATGCCGTACGTGACCAAGGGGTACACCGGAGCGCAGCTGCGCTCCGCCTACGGCGCCGCGGCCAGCGGGCTGACCGGAGCGGGCGCGAGGATCGCGGTCGTCGACGCCTACGACTCGCCGACCCTCGCCGACGACCTGACCCGGTACGCGTCCGCGCACGGCGACGCGCCCTACGCCGCGGGCCAGCTCACCCGCGTCGACGCCGCCGCCTGGACCAACACCGAGACCCCCTCCACCACCGCCCCCGACGGCTGCGGCGCCAGCGGCTGGTACGGCGAGCAGACGCTCGACCTGGAGGCCGCCCACGCGATGGCCCCCGCCGCGAAGCTCACCTACGTCGGCGCGGCGTCCTGCGGCGACACGGACCTGATCGACGCGCTCAACAAGATCAACGACGGTCACCTCGCCGACATCGTCAGCGACAGCTGGGGCGAGCCGGAGCTCGCCAGTGATCCCGCGATGGATCCCGTCTACGACAAGATCTTCACCACCGGCGCACTGGAGGGCATCGGCTACTACTTCTCCAGCGGGGACGGCGGGGACGAGAAGGCCGCGACCGGCTCGAAGCAGACCGACATGCCGGCCTCCAACCCGTGGGTGACCGCGGTCGGCGGCACGTCCCTCGGCATCGGCGCCGACGGCCAGTACCTCTTCGAGACCGGCTGGGGCACGGACAAGGCGCCGCTGGCGTCCTCCGGCACCGCGTGGACCTCCCTGCCCGGCACGTTCCTCGCGGGCGCGGGCGGCGGCACGAGCTCGCGGGTCGCCCAGCCGACCTACCAGGCGCCGGTCGTCCCGAACACGCTGGCGGACTACTCCGGCGCGAAGCACCGGGTGCTCCCCGACATCGCGGCGGTCGCCGACTCCAGCACCGGCTTCCTGGTCGGCCAGACGCAGTCCTTCCCCAACGGCACGACGGCGTACAGCGAGTACCGCGTCGGCGGGACGAGCCTCGCGGCGCCGGTGATCGCCGGCATCCAGGCCCTCGCCCAGCAGGCGGCCGGCGGCCCGCTCGGCTTCGCCAACCCGGCGATCTACGACCGCTACGGCACGCCGGCGCTGCACGACGTCACGGACTCCCCGTACGGCACGAACGTCCGGCTGGCGGTGGTGCGCGTGGACTACGCCGACAACGTCGACGCCACCAAGGGCACGGTGACCTCGCTGCGCACCATGGGCCTGGACTCGTCCCTCCAGGCGACCCAGGGCTACGACGACGTCACGGGCGTCGGCTCGCCCGCGGCGGGCTACATCATCTCGTTCAAGCCGAACGGCGGAGTGAAGTCGGCGAGGTAGTGGCACTACGCCAGGGGCGCGGGGAACTGCGCGAGCAACCACAGCCGTGCGGACGGCCCGGCGCGGTCGGGGCTCCACGTGGGTGGGTGCTTGTCGCGCCCGAGCGGCGAGGCCGCACGTCGGTACGGTCCCGCGCCCCTGGTGTGCTCCCCCGCTTGCCCATCGTGACCGCCTGCTACCCTTGCGCCATGCGAACTGCGCGCCTGCTCCTTAGCCGGCCGCGCTGACAAGGACCGGCCTGCTCGAAGCCACGATGGCCGGAGTCAGCGTGGCGACCCCTCCTGCACGAGGGGTTTTTTCGTTTTCCGGCGCACGAACACACTTCCGAGCTGGCACCCCTGGAGTCTGAGGACGATGAGCGAGAGCACCTCCGAGGCGGCTGCGGCCGCTCCGTACCGGTACACCCACGCCCTGGCGGCGCAGATCGAGGCCCGCTGGCAGGACCGCTGGGAGAAGGACGGCGTCTTCGCCGCCCCGAACCCGGTCGGGCCGCTGGCGGAGGCCGACGCCGCCGGCGCAGCCGACAAGCCGCACGCGTTCATCATGGACATGTTCCCGTACCCGTCGGGCGCCGGCCTGCACGTCGGTCACCCGCTGGGGTACATCGCGACCGACGTCTACGCCCGCCACCTGCGGATGACCGGTTTCAACGTGCTGCACACGATGGGCTTCGACGCCTTCGGCCTGCCGGCCGAGCAGTACGCGGTGCAGACCGGCACCCACCCGCGGGTGACCACCGAGGCCAACATCGCCAAGTACCGGGAGCAGCTGCGCAGCCTGGGCCTGGGCCACGACCTGCGGCGCTCGATCTCCACGATCGACCCGTCGTACTACAAGTGGACTCAGTGGATCTTCCTGCAGATCTTCAACTCCTGGTACGACCCTGAGGCGCGGGCCGCCCGCCCGATCTCCGAGCTGATCGCGAAGTTCGAGTCCGGCGAAGTGGCGACCCCGGACGGCCGCGCCTGGTCCGCGCTGACCCCGGCCGAGCGGGACGAGGTGCTGGGCGAGTACCGGCTGGCCTTCGTCAAGCAGGCGCCGGTCAACTGGTGCCCCGGGCTGGGCACCGTGCTGGCCAACGAGGAGGTCACCGCCGACGGTCGCTCCGAGCGCGGCAACTTCCCCGTCTTCAAGGCCAACCTGCGCCAGTGGATGATGCGGATCACCGCCTACGCGGACCGCCTGATCGACGACCTGGATCTGCTGGACTGGCCGGAGGCCATCAAGCTGCAGCAGCGCAACTGGATCGGCCGGTCCGAGGGCGCCAAGGTCGACTTCAAGGTCCACACCACCGAGGCGGGCGACGGCGAGGCGGCGATCACCGTCTTCACCACCCGCCCGGACACCCTGTTCGGCGCCACCTACATGGTGCTGGCGCCCGAGCACGAGCTGGTCGACTCGATCGTGCCCGCCGCCTGGCCGTCCGCGGATCTGCCCGCCGAGTGGACCGGCGGCTACGCCACGCCCACCGAGGCCGTGGACGCGTACCGCCGCCAGGCCTTCGCCAAGTCGGACGTGGAGCGCCAGGCCGACGCCAAGACCAAGACCGGCGTCTTCACCGGCGCCTACGCGGTCAACCCGGTCAGCGGCGAGCTGGTGCCGGTCTTCATCGCCGACTACGTGCTGATGGGCTACGGCACCGGCGCGATCATGGCCGTCCCGGCGCACGACAGCCGCGACTTCGCCTTCGCGCGCGCGTTCCAGCTGCCGATGCGCTGCGTCGTCCAGCCGTCCGACGACCGCGGCACCGACCCGTCGACGTGGGACGACTCGTTCGACTCCTACGACGCCGCCCTCGTCAACTCGAAGAATGACTTCATCTCGCTGGACGGCCTGGGCGTCGCCGACGCCAAGAAGGCCATCACCGACTGGCTGGCCTCCCAGGGCATCGGCGAGGGCACCGTCAACTACAAGCTGCGCGACTGGCTGTTCAGCCGTCAGCGGTACTGGGGCGAGCCGTTCCCGATCGTCTACGACGAGGACGGCGTCGCGCACTCGCTGCCGCAGTCGATGCTGCCGGTCGAGCTGCCCGAGATCGAGGACTACTCGCCGCGCACCTTCGACGCGGACGACGCGAACACCCAGCCCGAGACGCCGCTGTCGCGCGCCGAGGAGTGGGTCAACGTCACCCTGGACCTGGGCGACGGTCCGAAGCAGTACCGCCGCGAGACCAACACCATGCCCAACTGGGCGGGTTCGTGCTGGTACGAGCTGCGCTACGTCGACCCGGAGGACGACACCGAGGTCGTCAACCCGGTCAACGAGGCCTACTGGATGGGCCCGACCGAGGCCAAGAAGGCCGGTGGCGTCGACCTGTACGTCGGCGGCGCCGAGCACGCCGTGCTGCACCTGCTGTACGCGCGCTTCTGGCACAAGGTGCTGTTCGACCTGGGCCACGTCAGCTCCTGCGAGCCGTTCCACAAGCTGTTCAACCAGGGCATGATCCAGGCCTACGTCTACCGCGACGAGCGCGGCTTCCCGGTCCCGGCCGCCGAGGTCGAGGAGCGCGACGGCGTCTGGTACTTCGAGGACAAGGTCGTCAGCCGCGAGATCGGCAAGATCGGCAAGTCGCTGAAGAACGTCGTCGCGCCGGAGGAGGTCACCGGCGAGTACAGCGTCGACACGCTGCGCCTGTACGAGATGGCCATGGGCCCGCTGGACGTCTCCCGTCCGTGGGACACCCGCGCGGTCGTCGGCTCCTTCCGCTTCCTGCAGCGCCTGTGGCGCACCATCGTCGACGAGGAGACCGGCGAGGTCGTCGTCACCGACGAGACGCCGGACGAGGAGACGCTGCGCGCGCTGCACCGGGCGATCGACGGCGTCCGCACCGACATGGCGGGCCTGCGGTTCAACACGGCGGTAGCCAAGGCCACGGAGCTGAACAACTTCCTGGTCAAGCGCGGCTCCACGCCGCGCGTGGTCGCCGAGCAGGCGGTGCTGCTGGTCGCCCCGCTGGCTCCGCACATCGCCGAGGAGCTGTGGGAGAAGCTGGGCCACGAGGAGTCGCTGACCTACGCCCAGCTGCCCGAGGCCGACCCGGCGTACCTGGTCGAGGACTCGGTGACCTGCGTCGTGCAGATCAAGGGCAAGGTCCGCGCCCGGCTGGAGGTGCCGCCGGCCATCGGCGACGCCGAGCTGGAGGCGCTGGCGCTGGCCGACCCGGCCGTCGTGGCCGCGCTGGGCGGGGCCGAGGTGCGCAAGGTGATCGTGCGTGCGCCGAAGCTGGTCAACATCGTCGTATGAGCGTGGATCGGGCCGGGGCGGTCCCTTTCGGACCGGCTCGGACCGGCTCGGACCAGCTCGGATCGATGAGGAACTGATACTGGAAGGGACGGGTCCGCCTGTCCCTTCCGGTCTCCCGGCAGGTAACCTCCAGGCCATGTCCGTCGCCATCCTCACCGACTCCACCGCGTATCTTCCGGAGGAGGCGGTGGCCCGCTACGGGATCTCCGTCGTCCCGCTCAGCGTGGTCATCGGCGACGAGGTCCTCGCCGAGGGGACCGAGATCTCCCCGGCCCAGGTCGCCGCGGCGCTTCAGCGCAGGGCGCCGGTCACCACCTCCCGCCCCAACCCCGAGGCGTTCGCCGCGGCCTACCGCGCGGCGGCGGAGGCGGGCGCGAGCGAGGTCGTCTCGCTGCACCTCTCCGCCGCCCTCTCCGGGACCTACGAGGCGGCGCTCCTCGCCGCCGAGGAGGCCCCGCTGCCGGTGCGGGTCGTCGACACCCGCATGGTCGGCATGGCGCTCGGCTACTGCGTCCTCGCCGCCGCCGAGACCGCGCGCAGCGGGGGCACCGCCGACCAGGCCGTCGAGGCGGCCACCGCCCGCGCCAAGGAGACCGCGGGCCTCTTCTACGTCGACACCCTGGAGTACCTGCGCCGCGGCGGGCGCATCGGCGCGGCGCGGGCCATGCTCGGCTCCGCGCTCGCCGTCAAGCCGCTGCTGCACCTGGCGGACGGTCAGATCCAGCCGCTGGAGAAGGTCCGCACCGCGAGCCGGGCCATCGCCCGGCTGCAGGAGCTCGCCGTCGCCCACGCGGGCGCGCGCGAGGTGGATCTGGCGGTCCACCACCTCGCCGCCCCCGACCGGGCGCAGGCCCTGGCCGAGCGGCTGCGGGAGCAGGTGCCGCAACTGGGCGAGCTCGTGGTCTCCGAGGTCGGCGCGGTCATCGGCGCACACGTCGGCCCGGGGCTGCTGGCCGTCGTGGTCTCCCCGCGCTGAGGCCTACTCGCCGGGCGGTCAGGTGCTGCGTGCACGACGTGGGTTGACCGGCGACTGGGCGGGCATCCTCCCGGCAACTGCATCCTTTGGGACACATGGGGCATGCGGGGAGGAGAGGGCCATGGCGTTCGTCTGCCCTGACTGCGGGATGGCCGAACAGGTCGTCAAGCTCGACCACTACTACCTGGCCCTGCCCGACGGCAGCGCGCTCAAGTCGTCGTTCGCGCCGCCGGGCGGCCGCACCGCGAGCTACGGGGCGCCGCTGCTGGTCGGCGTCGTCGGCGCCTTCTTCGTGATCGACCACGCCGTCGTGCTGGGCCTGCTGCTCCTGCTGACGGCCGGGGTCGTCGGGCTGGTCGTCTCGCGCGGCGTCGACGAGGCCCGCAGGGCGAGGGTGACCTGGGAGCGGCAGATGTTCTGCCGTCACTGTGCGATCTGCTTCGTGCCGGAGGATCCGGCCGGGTAACGCCTTCGGGTGAGCGGGTTTTCCACAGGGGCGGGTTTTCCACAGGTCGTCAGCTCGGGTGGGACGTCGGTGCGTCACGGCTCCTAACGTCGGGCGCATGCGAACCGCCCTCACCCCAGCGGCCCGGGCCCGTCGCGAGGCGACGACGGCCCTGGTGCGCCACCGCGTCGACACCCTCTTCGGCCCGCGGGACCCCTTTCCCGCGGCCACGGCCGTGGCCACGGCTGCGCCTCCACCGGCGTCCGCGCCCACGGCCGTTCCCGCGCCTCTGCCCGCGCCTGTGCCGGTGCCTGTGCCGGTGCCTGTTCCGGTGTCCGAGGTGACGTCGGTGCTGCCGCTGGCCGCGCCGGACCGGTCACGGGCGCGCCCGCCGCTCGCCTCCTCCCTCGCGCTCGCGCTGAAGGAGCGCTGGGACCTCGACCGCCGGGCGCTGCTCGGGCTGGCCGTGCTGCTCGTGCTGGCGTTCGGCTACGGTGTCCAGCACTTCTGGGCGGGCCGTCCCGAGCCCGTCGCCGTCCCCGCCCCGGCCGTGGAGGGGACGGCCGCGGTGGGGGCGGCGTCCCCCTCGTCCGGGTCCGCCTCCGGGTCCGCGTCCGGGGCTGCGCCCGGCGGCCCGGCGCCGAGCAGCACCGCCATCGCCCAGCTCGTCGTCGACGTCTCCGGCAAGGTCCGCAATCCGGGCCTGCGCACCCTGCCGCCCGGCTCCCGGGTGCAGGACGCCCTCAACGCCGCGGGCGGCCCGCTCCCGGGCACCGACCTGACGGGCCTCAACCTCGCTCGCAAGGTCGGCGACGGCGAGGAGATCATCGTCGGCGGGCCGGCCCCCGGCCCCGGCCCCGGCGGAGCGGCCCGGGCCTCCGGCCCGCTCAGCCTCAGCTCGGCCACGGAGGCCCAGCTCGACGCGCTCCCGGGCATCGGCCCCGTGCTGGCCCAGCGCATCATCCAGTTCCGCGAGCAGCACGGCGGCTTCCAGTCGGTCGACCAGCTCCGCCTCGTCCCCGGCTTCGGCGAGCGCCGCCTCCAGGACCTCCGCGCCCAGCTCCGGCCATGACGCAGCGGCACGAGCAGCCGCCCGCCGGGCAGGGGCCGGGCGGCGCGGAGGACCGTCCCTTGGACTGGCGGCTGGTCGGGCCGGCGGTGGTGGTGTGGGGGATCAGTGCCGCGCTGCTGCCGTTGCGCGGCGCGCAGGCCGGGTGGGTGTTCGGGGCGGCGGGCGTCGCCGTGTCGGTCGGGCTCGGGCTGCTGCTGGTGGGGCGGCTGCGGTGGCGGGTGCGTTCGCGGGTGCTCGCCGCGCTGCTGCTCAGCGCCGCTGCTGCGGCGGCCGGCACCGGGCTCGCCGGGGTGGCGCTGACCCGCGGTCCGGTGCCGCAGCTGGCCCGTTCGGGCCGCCCCGCCGAGGTGCGACTGACGGTGACCACCGACCCGGAGCGTCGCGCCACCGACGGGAACACCGTGCTGCGCGCCGTCGTCGACGGCGTGGCGGGGACGGCGACGAGCACGCCGGTGCGCGTGGTGGCGCGCGGACCGGCCGCGGGGGAGTGGCGGGCGGCTGCTGCCC
>NZ_BBPO01000023.1:72982-82014 GCF_000787815.1 Streptacidiphilus neutrinimicus | reverse complement strand
CGCCGGTGCGCGTGGTGGCGCGCGGACCGGCCGCGGGGGAGTGGCTGCGGCTGCTGCCCTCGACCCGAGTGGCCGCCGTCGTCCGTGCCCGGCCCGTCCCCTCCGACGGGCCGCCGGACGTCGCCGCCACGTTGCTGACGACGGATCAGCCACGGTTGCTCGCGCCGCCCGACGCCGTCCAGCGTGCGGCGGGCGCGCTGCGCTCGGGGCTGCGCCGCGCGGTCGCGCCGCTCCCTGAGGACGAACGGGCGCTGCTCCCCGGTCTCGTCGACGGGGACACCAGCGCGATGACGTCCGACCTGGAGGAGGCGTTCGTCGCGACCGACCTGACCCATCTGACGGCGGTCAGCGGCTCGAACCTCTCGATCATGATGGTGCTGCTGATCGGCCGCGCCTCCCGCGCCCGCACCCCGGAGCGCGGCGGCCTGGCCGCGCGCCTCGGGCTGCCGCTGCGCGGCTCGGCCCTCGCGGGCGCGCTGCTGACCGTCGCCTTCGTGGTCCTGTGCCGCCCCGAGCCGAGCGTGCTCCGGGCCGCGGCGACGGGCCTGGTGATGCTGCTCGGGCTGGCCACCGGCCGTCGCGCCAGCCCGCTGCCGGCCCTCGCGGGCGCGACCTTGGTGCTGATCCTCGCGGACCCGGCCCTCGCGCGCTCCTACGGGTTCGCCCTCTCCGCGCTGGCCACCGCCGGTCTGGTCACCGTGGGCCCGCGCTGGGCCGAGGCGCTGCGCGCCCACGGCTGGCCCGCCCGCCTCGCCGAGCCGGTGGCGGCCGCCGCCGCGGCGCAGGCCTGGTGCGGGCCGCTGCTGGTGCTGCGCTCGGGGCGGCTCTCCCTCGTCGCAGTTCCGTGCAACCTCCTCGCGGAGCTGTGCGTCGCGCCCGCGACGGTGCTCGGCTTCGCCGCGCTCGCCGTCGCACCGCTGTGGCTCACAGGCGCGCAGTGGATCGCGCGGGCGGCCGCCGTGCCGGTCTGGGCACTGATCCAGGTGGCCCGCTTCGGCGCGGCGCTGCCCGGCGCGGAGATCGGCTGGCCCGCCGGCTGGCTCGGAGCGGTCCTGCTCGTCACCGTCACCTGCGCGCTCGTGGCCGCCGCGGCCTGGCTGCGCCGCCCGCTGGTGGCCGTCTTCCTGACGCTGTGCCTGGTGCTCCTCCTGCTCCGGCCGCCCCCGCTCGCCCGGCTCGCGACCGGCTGGCCGCCGGCCGGCTGGCGTCTGGTCGCCTGCGACGTCGGCCAGGGCGACGCGCTGGTGCTGTCACCGGGCGGCGATCCGGCCACCGCGATCCTCGTCGACGCCGGTCCCGACCCGCACGCCGTCGACGGCTGCCTGCGGGCTCTCGGCGTCACCACCCTTCCGTTGGTGATCCTCACCCATGACCACGCCGACCACGTCGAGGGCCTGCCGGGCGTCCTGCACGGCCGCCGTGTCGGCGCGGTCGAGACGACGACGGTCGACGACCCGCCCGCCGAGTACGCCCGCGTGCGCCGCTGGGCCGCCGAGGCCGGCGTCCCGCTGATCCGGGCCGTGCTCGGCGAGCAGCGCACGCTCGGCGCCCTGTGCTGGGAGGTGCTGTGGCCGCCGGACCCCTCGGGGGACTACGTCCCGCCGGGCCCGAACAACGCCTCGGTCGCGCTCCTGGTCACCCTTCCGGGCCTGCGGTTCGCCCTGCTGGGCGATCTGGAGCCGGCCGCCCAGCAGCGGCTGCTCACCACCCTCGCCCGGCTTCCCGGCCCACTCGGCGTCGACGTGCTCAAGGTCGCGCACCACGGCTCGGCGAAGCAGGACCGGGCGCTGATCGAGGCCCTGCGGCCGCGCCTCGCCCTGATCTCCGTCGGCCGGGGCAACCGCTACGGCCACCCGGCGCCCTCGACGCTGCGGTTGCTGCGCTCGCTGGGCACCACGGTGCTGCGCACCGACCAGCAGGGCGACCTGGCGGTGGTCACCCGCGACGGAGTCCTCGCGGTCGCGGTACGCGGAGCGGAGCCGATAATGGCCAGGTGACCACGACGAGCGACCAGATCGACCACTACGTGCTGGTTCTGCCCGACCGCGAGGCGGCGGAGGAGCTGGCGTCCCGCCTCGTGCGCGCCCACCCGGGCCTGCCCGAACCCGAACTCCACCGCGAGACCCTCGCCGGTGAGGACGACGCGGAGGACGCCCAGTGGCTCGTCGTCCTCGACCCGCCGCTCCCCATCACCCTGTCCGTCGTCGACCTCCAGAACCTCGTCACGGAGTACGACGGCTGGCTGGAGGACTACTAGCCCGGGCCTGGTCCGGTCCTGGTCCTGGCCGGGGCTGCCTTGTCCTGTCCGGGGCCGGGGTCGGCGGCTGAGCCCGCACCGCCGACCCTTTCCACGCGAGGAGCCCCGCACTGAGCACGCCCGTAGCCGAGACCGTGTCGATCCTGCTCCTCGCGGTCGTGCTCGTCTGCGCCGTCGTGCGTCCCTTCGGCTGGCCGGAGGCCGTCGCCGCGGTGCCCGCCGCGGGGCTGCTCGTCGCGTTCGGCGCGGTGACGCCGCGCACGCGGTGGGGGAGGCGTCGCGCCTCGGGCCGGTCATCGGGTTCCTCGCGGCCGTGCTGGTGCTGGCGCAGCTCCGCGCCGACGAGGGCCTGTTCGAGGCGTGCGGCGCCTGGATGGCGCGTAGCGCGGCCGGGCGGCCGCGTCGCCTGCTGGTCCAGGTCTTCGCCGTCGCCTCGGTGACCACCGCCGTGCTCAGCCCAGCCTGACCAACCTGCTCGCCTTCACCGCCGCCGGTCTCAGCTTCACCCGCTTCACCGCGCTGACGGCGCTGCCCTGGGTGGTCGCCATCGCCCCGGTCCCGGCGCGGTCCTCGCCGTGCTGCTGGGCGTGAACATCGGCCCCAACCTCACGTACGCGGGCTCGCTGGCCACATTGCTGTGGCGGCGCATCGTGGGCGACCACGGCACCGAGGTGGAGCTGGGCGAGTTCAGCCGGCTCGGGCTGCTGACCGTGCCCCTCGCGCTGGTCGCGACGGTGCTGGCCCTGTGGGCCGGGCTGCGGACCGTCGGGACCTGAAGGCGGCTCGGCCGCAGCTGTCACCGGCGGCGGATAGGGTGGTTCGCGATGGCCAGGAAACCCTCCGAAGATCTGCTCTCCCCGCTGACCCTGATCGTCGGGCAGGAGGAGCTGCTGCTCGACCGCGCCGTGGCGCAGACCGTCGCCGCCGCCCGGGCGGACGACCCCGACACCGACGTACGCGATCTCCAGCCGGGAACGCTCCAGCCCGGCATGCTCAGCGAACTGACGAGCCCTTCGCTCTTCTCCGAGCGCAAGGTCATCGTCGTGCGCGCCGCGCAGGACGCCGGGGCGGACGTGGTCAAGGAGCTCAAGGCCTACATCGAGGATCCGGCCCCGGACGTGCTGCTCCTGCTGGTCCACGCCGGCGGCGCGAAGGGCAAGGCGCTGCTGGAGGCCGGCAAGAAGGCGGGCGCGCGCGAGGTCGCCTGCCCGAAGCTGACCAAGCCGACGGAGAAGCTCGCCTTCGTCCGCGCGGAGTTCCGCGGCGCCGGCCGCTCGGCCAGTGAGGACGCCTGCCGGGCCCTGCTGGACGCCGTGGGCGGGGACCTGCGCGAGCTGGCGAGCGCCGCGAGCCAGCTCGCCGCGGACACCGAGGGCACCATCGACGAGACGGTGGTGGCCCGCTACTACACCGGCCGCGCGGAGTCGACGGGCTTCCAGGTCGCCGATCTTGCCGTCGCGGGCCGCACCGCCGACGCGCTGGGCCAGCTGCGCTGGGCCCTGGCCGTGGGGGAGAAGCCCACCGGCATCGTCTTCGCGCTCGCCTCCGGCGTCCGCGCGATCGGCCGCGTCGCCACCGCGGACCGCGGCCTCCGCCCGGCCGACCTCGCCCGCGAGCTCGGCATGCCGCCGTGGAAGATCGACCGCGTCCGTCAGCAGATGCGCGGCTGGAGCGGCGACGGCGTCGCCGCGGCTCTCCGCGCCATCGCCGACGCGGACGCGGCGGTCAAGGGCGGCTCGGGGGATCCCGCGTACGCGCTGGAACAGTGCGTCGTCGCCGTCGCCCAGGCGGCGCGGGCGCGGTAGCGCACGTCCCCGGGCGAGGAGCGCGACGTCCGTTTCCTGCCAGCACGCCGGGTGTGTGCCGGGTCAGCATGGTGGCCATGACCAGGTACCCCGTGCTCCCCATCGATCCAGCCGCAGTCAAGGAACTGCGGGTCTCCGACGACGCAGGCAAGCCCTGCACCCCGTACGACGCGGCCGACGACGAAGCGGGCTCCCTGCTGCGCTGCTGCCTGAGCCCCGTCCGGCCCGGCGAGCGGATCGCGTTGGTCGCCTACGCCCCGCTACGTCGCTGGGCGACCGCGACGGGCGCCGACCCGGGCGCGTACGACGAGCAGGGGCCGATCTTCATCCACGCCGAGGACTGCGGCGAGATCACCCCGAGTGAGGGCTACCCCGTCGCCCACCCGGGCGCCCTGCGGACCGTGCGCCGCTACGACGCCCGGGGCCGGATCGCCGGAGGCCGGCTGCTGGAGATCCCCGCGGACGCCACGGCCGGGTTGGAGGCGGCCTTCGACGACGCGTTCGACGACCCGGACGTGGCGCTGGTGCACGTCAGGGCGCTGGAGTTCGGCTGCTTCCTCTTCGAGGTGCGCCGACCGGCGGCGGTGTAGTCGCGGCCACGTAGTCGTCGACGCGGTGCCGCCAACGCAGAAGGGCCCCGCTGTTCCTTCCGGAACAGCGGGGCCCTTCTGTCAGCTTCAGCTACTGCAGCCCACCCGCGTGGCGAACGCAGGCCGCGTGGGCTGCGGGGTTGTGTGGCTCGTCCGGGGCGATTGAGAGGGATCGCGGTCCGGCCGAGCGTCGATCAAGGGCTTCAGGCCTTGAGCGCGTCAACCTTGGTGGCCAGCGCGGACTTCTTGTTCGCGGCCTGGTTCTTGTGGATGACGCCCTTGCTGACGGCCTTGTCCAGCTCACGGGACGCGGCGCGGGCCAGCTCGTCGGCCTTCGCGAAGTCGCCGGCCTCCACAGCCTCACGGGTCTTGCGGATGGCGGTCTTCAGCGAGGACTTGACAGCCTTGTTGCGCTGACGAGCCTTCTCGTTCGTCTTGATGCGCTTGATCTGGGACTTGATGTTCGCCACGAATGAGCCTCAGTCTGAGTTGATTCTTCTGGGAGTGCGTCCGCGCGGGGCCAGGTTAGAGGGCATGGCACAGCACAGACACGGTGGTCCACGATACCAGACCTGTTCAGACCACCGACTCGCCGAAGTGTTCGACCAGCGGGAAAGGGTCGTAGAAGTGGTGCAGCAGCTCGCGCCACCGCTCGTACTCTGCTGACCTGCGGAAACCCTCGGTGTGGTCCGCCAGCGTCTCCCACTGCACCTGCAGCAGAAAGCGCGCGCCGCGGCCCTCGTCCACGCAGCGGCGCAGTTCCAGTGAGCGGAAACCCCGTTGGGCCGCGATCAGCGGCCGGGCCTCGGTGAACGCCGCGAGAAAGGCGTCCTCCCGGCCGGGGCGGACGTCGAGCAGGGCGGACTCCATGATCATGGCCCAGGATTCTGCACCAGCGCCGCGCCATGGGACGATAGGGGGAAGAGCTCTGTCCCGGCCGATCAGAAGAACTGGATCCTGCGTGTCCGCCATCCCTGTCAACGTTCCGCAGCCGAGCAACACCGATCCGGCGCTGATCCGCAACTTCTGCATCATCGCCCACATCGACCACGGCAAGTCCACGCTCGCGGACCGGATGCTGCAGATCACCGGTGTGGTCGACCCCCGGCAGATGCGCGCCCAGTACCTGGACCGGATGGACATCGAGCGCGAGCGCGGTATCACCATCAAGTCGCAGGCCGTGCGACTGCCCTGGGCGCCGCTCACCGGCGCGGGCACCGGTACCACGCACATCCTGAACATGATCGACACGCCGGGCCACGTCGACTTCACCTACGAGGTCTCCCGCTCGCTGGCCGCGTGCGAGGGCACCCTCCTCGTGGTCGACGCCGCCCAGGGCATCGAGGCGCAGACCCTCGCCAACCTCTACCTGGCGCTGGAGAACGACCTCACGATCATCCCGGTGCTGAACAAGATCGACCTCCCGGCCGCGCAGCCGGACAAGTACGCGGAGGAGATCGCCCGCATCATCGGCTGCGAGCCCACGGACGTGCTGCGCGCCAGCGCGAAGACCGGCCTCGGCGTGGAGGACATCCTCGACGCCGTCGTCGAGAAGGTCCCGGCCCCGGTCGGCGTCAAGGACGCGCCGGCCCGTGCGATGATCTTCGACTCGGTCTACGACGCCTACCGCGGCGTGGTCACCTACGTCCGTGTCGTCGACGGCCAGCTCAACAAGCGCGAGCGCATCGCGATGATGTCGACCGGCGCGACCCACGAGCTGCTGGAGATCGGCGTCATCTCACCGGAGCCCAAGCCGGCCGACGGCCTCGGCGTCGGCGAGGTGGGCTACCTGATCACCGGTGTGAAGGACGTCCGCCAGTCCCGCGTCGGTGACACCATCACCTCGATGCACAAGGGCGCCACCGAGGCGCTCGGCGGCTACAAGGACCCGAAGCCGATGGTCTTCTCGGGCCTGTACCCGCTGGACGGCTCGGACTACCCGTTGCTGCGCGATGCGCTCGACAAGCTGCGCCTGAACGACGCGGCGCTGGTCTACGAGCCGGAGACCTCGGTCGCGCTCGGCTTCGGCTACCGCTGCGGCTTCCTCGGCCTGCTGCACCTGGAGATCATCCGGGAGCGCCTGGAGCGCGAGTTCAACCTCGACCTGATCTCCACCGCCCCGAACGTGGTCTACCGGGTGGTCATGGAGGACGGCACCGAGCACACCGTCACCAACCCGAGTGAGTTCCCGAGCGGCAAGATCGCCGAGGTGCACGAGCCGATCGTGCGCGGCACGATCCTCGCGCCCAACGAGTTCGTCGGCGCGATCATGGAGTTGTGCCAGGCCCGCCGCGGCGTGCTCCAGGGCATGGACTACCTGTCCGAGGACCGCGTCGAGATCCGCTACAACCTGCCGCTCGCGGAGATCGTCTTCGACTTCTTCGACCAGCTGAAGTCCAAGACCCGCGGCTACGCCTCCCTCGACTACGAGCCCATCGGCGAGCAGAGCGCCAACCTGGTCCGCGTGGACATCCTGCTCCAGGGCGAGCAGGTGGACGCCTTCTCCGCGATCGTCCACCGCGACAAGGCCTACGGCTACGGCGTGATGATGGCCGGCAAGCTGCAGAAGCTGATCCCGCGCCAGCAGTTCGAGGTGCCGATCCAGGCCGCCATCGGCTCGCGCGTCATCGCCCGTGAGACCGTCCGCGCGATGCGCAAGGACGTGCTCGCCAAGTGCTACGGCGGTGACATCTCCCGTAAGCGGAAGCTGCTGGAGAAGCAGAAGGAAGGCAAGAAGCGCATGAAGATGGTCGGCCGCGTGGAGGTCCCGCAGGAGGCCTTCATCGCCGCGCTGTCGACCGACGACAACGCTGCCGCCGCGGAGAAGAAGAAGTAGCCCTTCCCGGGCCGGACGAGGCCCCCTCGGGCGTTCATTCACGACGCCTGAGGGGGCCTCACCCTTGGTCCGTGCTCTCACGCGACTGCGGTAGTGTCCCCGTGCCGAGGGGGCGGATCGACACCGACGGGGACGGGACATGACGCAACAGGACGGATTCACGGATCCCAGGACGTTCAGCTCGGTCGGCCTGGACCGCCTCGGCGCCAAGCCGCTGCGCGCCGCCGACCCGCGCCGGGTCGGGCCCTTCGCGGTCATCGCCGTGCTCGGCGGCGGCGGGATGGGCCGGATCTACCTGGGCCGCGATGCCGACGGTGCGTCAGGCCTGGCCGCGGTCAAGGTGATCCGCCCCGAGTACGCCGAGGACGAGGGCTTCCGGCGGCGCTTCGAGCGCGAGTCCGCGTCGCTCGCGCGGGTGCGCGGCGAGCAAGCCGCGGTGCTGCTCGGCAGCGGCTACGACGGCGACCTGCTGTGGATGGCCACCGAGTACATCCCCGGCCCGAGCCTGTCCGAGGCGGTCGCCTCGTCCGGCCCGCTCGGGGCCACCGGCGCCTGGCGTCTCGCGCTCGAACTCGCCCAGGCCATCGGCGCGATGGAGCGCGTCGGCGTGGTCCACCGGGACATCAAGCCGTCCAACGTCATCCTCGGCCCGGCCGGCTGCCGCGTCATCGACTTCGGCATCTCCCAGGCCGCCGACACCAGCGCCATCACCACCACGGGTCAGCAGGTCGGCACCCCCGCCTACATGTCGCCGGAGCAGGTCCGCGGCCAGACGGTCGCGACCTCGTCGGACCTCTTCGCCCTCGGCTCCGTCCTTGCCTTCGCCGTCACCGGCAACGGCCCGTTCGGCGACGGCACCACCGTGGACGTGCTGCACCGCGTCGCCTTCGAGGAGCCCAAGCCCGAGGTGCTGGAGCGGGTCGAGGACGTCGACCCGCAGCTGGCCGAGCTGGTCCGCGCCTGCCTGGACAAGGACCCGGCCGCCCGTCCGACCGCGCCGGACGTCGCCGAGCGGGCGTCGTCGCGGCAGGTGGCCGCGCCGTGGTCGCCGGAGCTGAGCGCCGCCATCATGTCCCGCGTCGAGGTGGCGATCGCGGTGCAGGCGCTGCCGCTCCCGGCGCCGGACGCGCCCGCCGCCCCCGTGGCCGACGACAGCACGATGCTGTTGGGCGGCCGGGGCCCCGGCGCGCCGTCGGCCGCCACGCCCACCCGGACCGCGATGCCGACCCCGCCGACCGCGCAGGCCGCGCTTCAGGCCCAGGCACACGGGGCGTTCGGGCCGGTGCGTCCGACGCCGCCGACGGTGCCCGCCGTTCCCGAGCCCGGCTTCACGCCGCACCCGCAGCAGCCCGTGGCACAGGTGCAGCCCGCCTACATCTCCGCAGCACCGAGCACGGCTCCGGCGCAGCCGGAGGAGCGGCGTCGCGGCAACCGCGCGGTGCTGACGGTGGTCGCGGCGGTCGTCGCCGTGGCCGCCATCGCGGGCACCGCGATCGCGCTGACCGGCGGCGGGAAGCCCGCCACCACCGACACCACCGCGCAGC
>NZ_BBPO01000023.1:43718-72700 GCF_000787815.1 Streptacidiphilus neutrinimicus | reverse complement strand
AGGGCGGCAGCGGCACGAGCGTGGACGGCGGAGGAGCGTCGTCCTCGGCGGCGTCCGCGACGTCCGGCGCCCCGTCCGCCGCCGCCTCGGCCTCGGCCTCGGCGGCCGGGTCGACGGCGGCCCGTCCGGGGAGTACGGCGAGCTCCCAGCCCGGCGGCGGCCCCGTGACGAGCCCGGCCGGGTCCCAGAGCGCCCCGGCCTCGCAGCAGACGACGCCCTCCGCGCCGCACACCTCGGCCGCGCCGCCCCCGCCGCCGAGCACCCCAGCCTGGCTGCAGAACTGCACGTACTACTCCGGCAGCGCGGAGACCGACAAGTACGCGCCGAACAACGCCAACACCGCCGCGAACAAGGAGGTGCAGTGCCTGCTCTGGTACCGCGGCTCCAAGTACCAGGCCATCCTCGGCCCGGTCGGCGGCATCGACGGGCAGTTCGGCGACGGCACGGCGAAGGCTGTCGAGGCCTTCCAGAGCTGCATGGGCCTCAGCAAGGACGGCGGCGTGGGCGCGCAGACCTGGCCGGTCCTGCGCAGCAGCAGCAACTGCTAGGGCCGACGGCCCGACAGGGCCAGAGCGCGGGCGAAGGGCGGAGCGTCGGCCGGGACGGCGACGGGTTCGGCGAAGCCGTCGTACTGGCGGAACATCTCCGCCCACTGCTCGACCTGCCCCAGCACCGCCGCGGCCGTCGCGTCGTCCAGGGCGTAGGTCTGGCCCGAAGCCTGCGCCGCCTCCCAGCCGTGGAGGGAGAACTCCAGCAGGATCATCCCGGCGATCGCCGTCGCCGGGACGGCGGAGTCGCCCATCGGCATCTCCCGCTGCCAGACCGCCGGGTCGGACCAGGCCGCGAGGGCCTTGTCGACCTGCTGGGCGTACGCCTCGGCCCACCCGGGCTCCGCCGTGAAGTCGCGTTCGTACCACTCGGCCGGGACGGAGCCGCCCTCCGCCCGCAGGGCGAAGTTGTGCGCGGTCCACAGGACCAGGTGGTTCACGACGGCGCGCAGGTCCCACTCGGCCGAGGGGGTCGGGGCGTCCAGCGCGGCGGGGTCGATGCCGTCCACGACGCGGACGGTCTCGGCAGCGGAGGCGCGCAGCGCGCCGTACAGCCCGGGAAGTTCGGACGTGCGATTCATGTCGGCGTTCATGTCGTTCATGACCACGACGGTACGGACGGCGCCCGGCGCGGTCTTGAAGAAACGCGACACGCATAGGGTGGCGGTCATGGAGCGGAACGACGGTCGTGCGACGCCCAAGGGCGTCCTGCATCCGGAGCAGGGCGCGGGCCGGTTCACGGTCACGACCGCGCCGCCGGGGCCCGCCCTCGCCCCCTATGTGGACTACCACTGGATCGTCCGCTGGGACGTGACCGGCCGACCGGCCTACGACTCGCAGGTGCTCTCGCACCCGAACGTGCACCTGGTCTTCGAGCCCACCGGGCCGCTGGTCTACGGGGTGATCCGGGGCGTCTACACCCGCCGTCTCGTCGACGCCGGGCAGGTGCACGGGGTCCGCTTCCTGCCGGGCGGCTTCCGGGCCTTCGCCCGTGGGCCGGTCCAGGAGCTGACCGACCGGGTGCTGCCCGCCGGGACGGTCTTCGGACCGGGCGCGGACGAGCTGTGTCCGCGCGTGCTGGCCTGCGCGGAGACGGAGGCGATGGTGGCCCTGGTCGAGGAGTTCCTGGCGGCCCGCGTCCCGGCCGAGCCGGACCCGCAGGCGGTCCAGATCGCCGCCCTCGTCCAGCTGATGACGGCCGACCGCACCCTGGTCCGGGTCGAGCAGGCGGCCGCACGCTTCGGCCTCTCGCCGCGCACGCTCCAGCGGCTCTTCGCCGAGTACGTCGGGGTGAGCCCGAAGGCGGTGCTGCGCCGCGCTCGTCTGCACGAGGCGGCGCAGCGCGCCGACAGCGGTTCGGTCGACTGGGCGGCCCTCGCCGCCGACCTGGGCTACAGCGACCAGGCCCATCTGACCCGGGACTTCACGGCGGTCGTCGGAGTCCCGCCCTCCCGGTACTCCCGCGGGGAGCGGTGATCAGCCCAGGGCGAGGGCCCGGACCCGGGTGATGTCGCCGTTGAACTTGTCGTGGTCGCCGACGTAGGGGCCGGAGTCGGTGTACTGCCACATCGTGTAGTAGCCCCAGCCGGCCGGGAGGGTGCCCGGCGAGCCGTTGTAGTTGGCGATCCACAGGGGGTCGTTGGCCGCGAACCCGCCGTAGTTGCCGGTGCACTGGGTCCACCAGGAGGTCGCGGTGTAGATCACCGCCCAGCGGCCGGTGCGGTAGTGGTACTCGTTCAGGAAGCTCGCGATCCAGTTGACCATGGAGCTCTGCGACAGCCCGTAGCAGGCGGCCCCGTAGGGGTCCCACTCGATGTCCAGGACCCCCGGCAGGGTCCTGCCGTCCGCGGACCAGCCGCCGCCGTGGTTGACGAAGTAGTCCGCCTGGACGGCGCCCGTCGTCGTGTCCGGGGTGGCGAAGTGGTAGGCGGCGCGGATCATGCCGACGTTGTAGGGGCCGTTGTACTGCTGCGCGAAGTCGGGGTTGGTGTAGTAGGTGCCTTCCGTGGCCTTGGTGTAGGCCCACTGGACGCCGCTGTTCCACAGCGTCGTCCAGTCCACGGCGCCCTGGTAGCTGGAGACGTCCACGCCTTCGGTCTGGGTGACCATCGGCTGGACGCCGCCGCCCGCGCCGCCGCCCCCGTGCGTGCGGACCCCGATGCCCATGTAGGCGCTGCCGCGCGGCAGTTTGGCGGATGCGGCCCGGACGGTCGGGTCCTGGGCGGTCGCGGCCCGGGCGGGGGACGCCTGGGCGGGTGCGGCGGGGATCGCGGCCGCCAGGCCGAGCGCCGCGAACAGGGTCGCGGCGGCGGTGAGTCCGCGCGTGGCTCTGTGGGGGAGAGAAAGGGAGTTCATTGCGTCGCGCCTCCGTGTTGTCCTCGTGCTGGACGGCAAAGGGCTTGCGAGTACGCCGAACTGACGGCTGGTGAGTCTCTGACTTGTCCCAGCCATGCCACGGGAATGCTACGCATGTAGACCTGGGTCGCGAAAGGGTTTGCAGGCACTTGCGACAAAGTTCTGAGGCCAGCCAGTCGAGAGAGCGGACCAGACTCGTCCGCATGACGAGTGATCATCTCAGCGTCGGCGACGGCGATCCGGAGCTCGCCGCGCGGCTCTCCGCAGGCCTGGACGAGGTCAACTTCCCGGCCACCCACGCCACGGCGGCCGACCGCGGACGGCTCTCCGTCAAGGTCGTGGACGAGGCGGGTGAGCTCGTCGGCGGCCTGGCCGCCTGGACCTGGGGCGGCCTGCTCGGAGTCGAGATGCTCTGGGTCCGCGCCCCGGCGGTGCCGAGGACGTTCACATGTTCAAGGAGCTGGCCTAGTCTGAGCCGGTGGCAGGCACACGGGACAACGACGACGCCGGACGGCGCAATCCGCTGCTGGACCCCCGACTGGCCGGAGCCGGCGGCCTGCTGATCACGGCCGCGGCTCTCGCGTTCGTACTCACGCACGGCGGCCACGACCAGCCGGCGCCCGCGCCCATCCCGGCCGCCCCGATGACCGCGAGCAGATAGGCGAAGGGCCGGCGCCCGCCCCCGGACAGGGGGCGTGCGCCGGCCCTTCCTACGGGGCCGGTGGCTCAGTCGACCTCCGCGACCGCCTGGGCGAACTGCGCCTTGTAGAGGCGGGCGTAGGCGCCGTCCTGCTCCAGCAGGGAGGCGTGGTCGCCCTGTTCGACGATCGCGCCGTTCTCCATCACCAGGATGGTGTCCGCGTCGCGGATCGTGGAGAGGCGGTGGGCGATGACGAACGCCGTGCGGCCCGAGCGGAGCTTGGCCATGGCTCGCTGGATCAGCACCTCGGTACGGGTGTCGACGGAGCTGGTCGCCTCGTCCAGGACGAGGATCGACGGCTCGGCCAGGAACGCCCGCGCGATGGTGATCAGCTGCTTCTCGCCCGCGCTGACGCCGGTGCCCTCGTCGTCGATGACGGTGTCGTAGCCGTCCGGCAGCGTGCGCACGAAGCGGTCGACGTGGGCGGCCTTGGCCGCCGCGACGATCTGCTCGCGCGTCGCCCCCTTCGAGCCGTAGGCGATGTTGTCGGCGATGGAGCCGCCGAACAGCCAGGTGTCCTGCAGCACCATGCCGATGTTGCCGCGCAGCTCCTCGCGGTTCATCTCGGCCACGTTCACGCCGTCCAGCGTGATCCGCCCGCCCGTCGGCTCGTAGAACCGCATGAGCAGGTTGACCAGCGTGGTCTTGCCGGCGCCGGTCGGGCCGACGATGGCCACGGTGTGTCCCGGGTCGGCCAGCAGCGAGAGGTCCTCGATCAGCGGCTTCTCCGGGTCGTAGCGGAACGCCACGTGCTCGAACTCGACCCGGCCGCGCACGATCTGCGGCCGTGCCAGCTGCTCCGGCTCGGGGGACTGCTCGTCCGCGTCCAGCAGCTCGAAGACGCGCTCGGCCGAGGCGACACCGGACTGCACCAGGTTGGCCATCGCCGCGACCTGGGTCAGCGGCTGGCTGAACTGCCGCGAGTACTGGATGAAGGCCTGCACATCACCGATCGACAGCGCGCCCGAGGCGACCCGCAGACCGCCGACGACCGCCACGATGACGTAGTTCAGGTTGCCGATGAACATCATCGACGGCTGGATCAGGCCCGAGATGAACTGCGCCTTGAAGCTGGACTGGTAGAGCTTCTCGTTCTCGGCGTGGAACTGCTCGACGGCCTCCTTCTGGTGGCCGAAGACCTTGACCAGCGAGTGGCCGGTGTACATCTCCTCGATGTGCGCGTTCAGCTTGCCCGTGGACTTCCACTGCTGGACGAACTGCGGCTGCGCCCGCTTGCCGACCTTGGCCGCCAGCACCGCCGAGGCGGGGATGGAGACCAGCGCGATCAGCGCCAGGATCCAGGAGATGTAGAACATCATCGTCAGCACGCCGACGACCATCAGCAGCGAGGTGATGATCTGCGACATGGTCTGCTGCAGCGTCTGCGCGATGTTGTCGATGTCGTTGGTGACCCGGCTCAGCACCTCGCCGCGCGGCTGCTTGTCGTAGTAGCTGAGCGGCAGCCGGGCCAGCTTGTCCTCGACGTCCGCGCGCAGGCGGTTCGCGGCGCGCTGGACGGCCACGTTGGCCAGGCGGGCCTGGACGACGCCGCACAGACCGGCGAACAGGTAGATCAGGGCGACCCAGAGCAGCACGGTGCCCACCGCGCCGAAGTCGATCCCCTGGCCGGGGGTGAAGTGGATCGACGACAGCATCTGCTGCTGCTGGTGGTTGAGATGCTCGTTCAGCACCTGCGGGTTGGTGCCCGCCGGGATCTTCTTCCCGAAGACGCCGCCCAGGATCAGGTCGGTCGCGTGACCGAGGATCTTCGGGCCGATGACCGAGAGCGCGACGCTGACCGTGGCCAGCGCCAGCACGCCGATGATCAGGGGACGTTCGGGCCGCAGCCGGCCCAGCAGCCGCTTGCCCGACGCCTTGAAGTTCATCGACTTCTCGGCCGGCTGCCCTCCGCCCATCCAGCGGGCGGGCCCCATCGCTTGGCCGGGACGGCGCTTCGCCGCCGCCTTCGCCTCGTCGCCGCCGGAGCTCATGCCGCCTCCTCCTCGGTGAGCTGAGACAGCACGATCTCTCGGTACGTCTCGTTGTCGTCCATCAGTTCACGGTGCGTGCCCTCGCCGACGATCTGGCCTTCGTCGAGGACGATGATCCGGTCCGCGTTGCGGATCGTGGAGACGCGCTGGGCCACGATGACCACCGTCGAGTCCTGCGTCTCCCGCTCCAGCGCGGCGCGCAGCCGCGCGTCCGTCGCGTAGTCGAGCGCGGAGAAGGAGTCGTCGAAGAGGTAGACCTCGGGCTTGCGCACCAAGGCGCGGGCGATGGCCAGGCGCTGGCGCTGGCCGCCGGAGACGTTGGTGCCGCCCTGCGCGATCGGGGCGTTCAGGCCCTCGGTGAACTTCTCGACGAAGTCCCTGGCCTGGGCGGTCTCCAGAGCCGCCCACAGCTCCTCGTCCGTCGCGTCCGGGTTGCCGTAGCGGAGGTTGGAGGCGACGGTGCCGCTGAAGAGGTAGGGCTTCTGCGGGACCAGGCCGATCGACCTGGACAGCACGGCCTCGTCGAGGTCGCGCACGTCGACGCCGTCGACGAGGACCGAGCCGTCGGTGACGTCGGACAGCCGCGGGATCAGGTTGATCAGGGTGGTCTTGCCGGAGCCGGTCGAGCCGATGATCGCGGTGGTCTCGCCGGGCCGGGCGGTGAAGGAGATGTCGCGCAGCACGGCCGCCTCGGCGCCCGGGTAGCGGAACTCGGCGCCGCGCACCTCGAGGTAGCCGCGGGCGGAGAGCTCGCGGATCGGCGTGGCCGACGGGACGACGGTGCTGTCGGTGCCGAGCACCTCCTGGATGCGCTCGGCGCAGACCTCGGCCCGCGGCACCATCATGAACATGAAGGTGGCCATCATGACCGACATCAGGATCTGCATCAGGTAGCTGAGGAAGGCCGTCAGCGCGCCGATCTGCATGCCGCCCGAGTCGATCCGGTGCGCGCCGAACCAGATGACGGCGACGCTGGACAGGTTGACCACCAGCATGACCAGCGGGAACATCAGCGCCATCAGCCGGCCGACGCGCAGCCCCACGTCCGTCAGATCGTCGTTGGCGGAGCGGAAGCGCTCGCGCTCGTGGGTGTCCTTGACGAAGGCACGGATCACGCGCAGGCCGCTGATCTGCTCGCGCAGCACGCGGTTGACGGTGTCGATGCGCTCCTGCATGGAACGGAAGAGCGGGCGCATCCGGCTGACCGTGAAGCCGATGATGACGCCCAGGATCGGCACGATGACGACCAGCAGGCTGGACAGCGGCACGTCCTGGTTGAGCGCCAGGATGATGCCGCCGACGCACATGATCGGCGCGGAGACCATCAGGGTGAAGGTCATCAGCACCAGCATCTGCACCTGCTGCACGTCGTTGGTGCTGCGGGTGATCAGGGACGGGGCGCCGAACTGGCCGACCTCGCGCACGGAGAAGGACTGGACCCGGGTGAAGACCGAGGCCCGGACGTCCCGGCCCAGCGCCATGGCGGTCCGGGCCCCGAAGTACACGGCGCCGACGGCGCAGACCACCTGGGCCAGGGAGACGCCGATCATGATCCCGCCGGTCGCGAGGATGTAGCCGGAGTCGCCCTTGATGACGCCGTTGTCGATGATGTCGGCGTTGAGAGTGGGAAGGTAGAGGGTCGCGATCGTCTGGACCAGCTGGAGCAGGACCAGCAGGGCGATCGGCCTGGAGTACGGCCGCAGGTGGGCGCGCAGGAGTCGGATCAGCACAACGGATCTCTCAGAGGAGGAGAGGAGCTGGTGGGCGAAGGATGGGTGGCGGTATCTGCGTACACCGTACCCGGATCCGTGGGCGCGAGCCATCCATTTGGCGGCGCGCCATGGTACGAAGCTTACCTGCCGACCGGCAAGTTGTGCGGGCGCCCTCACCTTTTCCCTCTTACGCCCGAGCTCCTAACGTCCTACGCTGATCGTTGCCCGCTGGTTACTCGTGAGTTAAACAGTGGGTCAGAAGTGACGCCCGCAGTCTGCCCGCACCGCAGTCCGCCCTCGTCCACCCCCGCAGTCAGCCCCGCCGTCCGCACCGCTTTACGCCCCTCGGTCGCCCCACACCGGCCGTCCGGGCACCGGAGGTAGCCGTGAGCTTGAAGCCGCTCGTCGCCGAGCCCCTGCTGGACAATCGCCCGGAATCCGTGGCGCAGCTTTTCCTCGCCCGAGTCGCCTCCACCCCGGACCGGGTGGCCTACCGCTACCCCGTGCCCGTCGACGACCACGCGGCCGACGGCACGCCGGGCGCCGAGCAGTGGCGTTCCCTGACCTGGGCGCAGGCGGCGGAGCGGGTCCAGGACATCGCGGCCGGTCTGATGAGCCTCGGCGTCGTCCCGGAGGAGCGCGTCGCGATCTCCTGTTCCACGCGGATCGAGTGGATCCTGATCGACCTCGGCATCATGTGCGCGGGCGCGGCCGTCACCGCCGTCTACCCGAGCACCAACGGCGAGGAGACCGCGTTCATCCTCTCCGACTCCGGCAGCCGTGCGATCTTCGTCGAGGACGCCAAGCAGCTGGCCAAGGTGCTCGGCGTGCTCGACGAGGCGCCGGCGGTCCGGTTCGTGATCACCATCGACGGCAGCAAGCCGGAGGCGGGCGCGGAGCCGGCCGGGGTCGAGGTGCTCTCGCTCGCGGAGCTGGAGGAGCGCGGCGTCTCCCATCTGAAGGAGCACGCGGACGCGGTCGCCGCGACCGTGGCCTCCCTCAAGCGCGAGCAGCTGGCCACGCTGATCTACACCTCCGGCACCACGGGCCGCCCCAAGGGCGTCCGCCTGCTGCACGACTGCTGGGCCTACCAGGCCGCCGCGCAGACCTCACTGGGGCTGACCGACGACACTGACGTGCAGTACCTGTGGCTGCCGCTCTCCCACGTCTTCGGCAAGACGCTGACCTCCGGTCACATCCAGCAGGGCTCGGTCATCGCCGTCGACGGCCGGATCGACAAGATCATCACCAACCTGCCGCTGGTCCAGCCGACCTACATGGCAGCCGCGCCGCGCATCTTCGAGAAGGTCTACAACGGCATCGCCGGACGGGCCCGCGCCGAGGGCGGCGCCAAGTACAAGATCTTCATGTGGGCGGCCCAGGTCGCCCGCGAGTACGCCGAGACGGCGCAGAAGAACGAGATCACGACCGGCTCCCGCACCGTCCCGTTCCCGCTGCAGCTCAAGCACGCGGTCGCCGACAAGCTCGTCTACGCCAAGATCCGCGCCGCCTTCGGTGGACGGCTGCGGGCCTGCGTGTCGGGTTCGGCGGCGCTCGCCCCCGACATCAACTACTTCTTCTCCGGCGCGGGCGTCCACATCCTCGAGGGCTACGGCCTGAGCGAGACCTCGGCCGGTTCCACGGTCAACCCCGGCGAGAGCTACCGCGTCGGCACCGTCGGCCGCCCGCTGCCGGGCACCGAGGTCCGCATCGCCGAGGACGGCGAGATCCTGCTGCGCGGCCCCGGCGTCATGCAGGGCTACCACAACCAGCCGGAGAAGACCGCCGAGGTGCTGGAGGCCGACGGCTGGTTCCACACCGGTGACATCGGCGAGCTCGACAAGGACGGCTTCCTGCGGATCACCGACCGCAAGAAGGACATGTTCAAGACCTCCGGCGGCAAGTACGTCGCCCCGAGCGAGGTCGAGGGCCGGTTCAAGGCGGTCTGCCCGTTCGTCAGCAACATCCTGGTCATCGGCAACGGCCGCAACTTCTGCACCGCGCTGATCACCCTGGACGAGCCGGCCATCATGCAGTGGGCGGGCGCCAACGGCCAGGCGGGCAGGAACTACGCCGAGGTCTGCACCTCCGCCGAGACCCACACGCTGATCTCCGGCTTCGTCGACCAGCTCAACGGCGGCCTGCAGCGCTGGCAGACGATCAAGAAGTTCACCGTCCTGCCGCGCGACCTCGACGTCGAGCACGGCGAGCTCACCCCGAGCCTCAAGGTCAAGCGCCCTGTCGTCGAGCGGGAGAACGCCGAGCTGATCGAGGCGATGTACGCGGGCGCGCGGGAGGCGTGACCGCTCTGGGCTGAGCTTTTTGGGCTGAGGAGGGCGTACCGGACAATAGGCGGTATGCCCTCCGCTCTGCCCGACGGCGAAGCCGTCCCCGCCGACGGCGCGCTGCCCGAGACCGCCCTCGCCGGGCTGGGTGCGCGCCCCTTCGGCTTCTACGTCCACGTCCCCTACTGCGCCACGCGCTGCGGGTACTGCGACTTCAACACCTACACCGCCACCGAGCTGCGCTCCTCCGGCGCGGTCGCGTCGCAGGACACCTACGCCGACCACCTGATCGCCGAGATCCGGCTCGCGCGGAAGGTCCTCGGCGACGCCGACCTGCCGGTGGAGACGGTCTTCCTCGGCGGCGGGACGCCGACGCTGCTGCCCGCCGGGGACCTGGTGCGGATGCTCGGCGCGATCCGCGAGGAGTTCGGCCTCGCGGCCGGCGCCGAGGTGACGACGGAGGCCAACCCGGAGTCCGTCGACCCGGCCTACCTGGCCGAACTGCGCGAGGGAGGCTTCACCCGCCTCAGCTTCGGCATGCAGAGCGTGCGCCCGCACGTGCTCCAGCTGCTCGACCGTCACCACACCCCGGGCCGCCCCCAGGCCTGCGTCGCCGAGGCGCGCGCGGCGGGGTTCGAGCACGTCAACCTCGACCTGATCTACGGCACCCCGGGCGAGTCCGACGACGACTGGCGCGCCTCGCTGGACGCGGCGCTCGCCGCCGAGCCGGACCACGTCAGCGCCTACGCGCTGATCGTCGAGGAGGGCACCAAGCTCGCCGCCCGCATCCGCCGCGGCGAGATCCCGATGACGGACGACGACGTCCACGCCGACCGCTACCTGATCGCGGAGGAGCGGCTCCGCGCGGCGGGCATGGAGTGGTACGAGGTCTCCAACTGGGCGACCTCGGACGCCGCGCGCTGCCGCCACAACGAGCTCTACTGGACCGGCGCCGACTGGTGGGGCGCAGGTCCCGGCGCGCACAGCCACGTCGGCGGCGTGCGCTGGTGGAACCGCAAGCACCCGGCGGCGTACGCGCAGGCGCTCGAGGCGGGCGCGACCCCCGCCCAGGGCCGCGAGCGCCTGGAGGACGAGGACCGCCGCGTCGAGCGCGTCCTGCTCGAGCTGCGACTCTCCGAGGGCTGCCCGCTCGACCTGCTGCGCGAGACCGGTCGCAAGGCGGCGGACCAGGCGCTGGCGAACGGCCTGCTGGAGCCGGAGCCGTTCGCGGCGGGACGGGCCGTGCTGACGCTGCGCGGACGCCTGCTCGCGGACGCGGTGGTCCGGGACCTGGTGGACTGACCGGCGTCGGTACCCCGCGAGGAGCTTCCAGGCGCGGTAGCGTCTGCGGCGTGACCGCACTCGACCCGAGCGTCCTCGACGCGCTGACCCGCGCGCACTATGTCAGCCTCACCACGTACCGCAAGAACGGCACGCCGGTGGCCACCCCGGTCTGGCTCGCCGTCGACGGCGGCATGCTCTACGTCTGGACGGAGGCGGGCAGCGGCAAGGTCAAGCGCCTGCGCCGGGACGGCCGGGTCAAGGTCGCCGTCTGCGACGTGCGCGGCCGGATCGCGCCCGGCGCGGCCGAGGCCGAGGGCGTCGGGCGGCTCCTCGACGCGGAGGGCACCGAGAAGGTGCGCCGGCTGATGGCGCGCAAGTACCTGATGTTCCGACTCGGGGACGGGTGGTCGCGGCTGACGGGCCGTCGGCGGCGGCACCCGATCGCCACCGTGGAGATCAGCTTCTGACGGCGCGGAGCTGTCGCCCGGCCCGACCCGCGTGCAGCAGGGGTTCCTCTGCTCGGACGGCTCCGTCGACCCGGGACGTACGAGTCCGCCGGGTGCCCTCTGACGGGGCAAGCGGCCGGCTGGCTAGTCAGGCTGCGTGACGAAGTCGATCAGCTCCTCGACCCGGCCGAGCAGGGCCGGGTCGAGGTCCTTGTAGGAGCGGACGGAGGCGAGGATGCGCTTCCACGCCGCCGGGGTGTCCAGCGGCCACCCGAGTCGGGCGCAGACGCCCGTCTTCCAGTCCTCCCCACGCGGCACCTCGGGCCAGGCGGCGACGCCGACGGAGGCGGGCTTCACCGCCGCCCAGATGTCGATGAACGGGTGCCCGACCACGAGCACATGAGCGCCGGTGACCTGCGCGGCGATCCGCGCCTCCTTGCTCCCCGGCACCAGGTGGTCCACCAGCACGCCCAGCCGCCGTCCCGGCTCCGGAGCGAACTCCGCGACGATCGCCGGCAGGTCGTCCACACCCTCCAGGTACTCGACCACGACGCCCTCGATCCGCAGGTCGTCGCCCCAGACCCGCTCCACCAGCTCGGCGTCGTGGCGGCCCTCGACGTAGATCCGGCTCGGCAGCGCGACGCGCGCCTTCACGCCCTGCACCGCGATCGACCCCGACGCCGTCCGCGCGGGACCCTGCGGCTTTACGGCCGCGCCCGGCTGCGGGCGCACCAGCGTCACGGGCCTGCCGTCCACCAGGAACCCGCGCGCCGTCATCGGGAACACCCGCAGCTTGCCGTGCCGGTCCTCCAGCGTGACGGTGAACCCCTCGGCGGTCTTCTCGCAGCGCACCACCGCGCCGCAGAAGCCCGTCGTGGCCTCCTCCACCACCAGGTCCCGCTCCGCAGGCACCTCCGGCACGGCGGAGGGTCGCTTCCACGGCGGCGTCAGGTCCAGCGCGTCATATCGGCTCACCCGCCGATCATCGCAGAGGGAGTCCGTGGGCGTGGGGGACGGCGGCACAACGGATTGATTCGCCATCATGGGCGGGTGGCCGCCGCACCGTATGCCGAGACGACGCTCGAACCCCTCCGGGGTCCCCTCACGGGGTACTGCTACCGGATGCTCGGCGCGGCCGGCGAGGTCGACGACGCCGTGCAGGAGACGCTGCTGCGCGCCCACCGCAACCTCCACCGCCACGACGCGAGCCGCGCGAGCCTCTCCACCTGGGTGCACGGCATCGCCACCAACGTCTGCCTCGACCTGCTGCGCGGGGCGTCGCGCCGGGCGCTCCCGTGGGACCTGGGCCCCGCGTCCACGACCGGCGAGCTGGGCGCGCCGCTGCCCGCCTCGCGCTTCGTCGAGCCGCTGGCCGACTCGCGCCTGCCGCACGTCGCCGACCCCGCCGAGCTCGCGGTGCGGCGCGAGTCGGTGCGGCTGGCCTTCGTGGCGGCCCTGCAGTGGCTTCCGCCCCGCCAGCGGGCGGCACTGGTGCTGCGCGACGTCCTGGGCTTCTCGGCGGCGGAGACCGCGCAGATCCTGGACTGCTCCACCGCCGCCGCCAACAGCGCGCTCCAGCGAGCACGCGCCACGCTGGAGGAGCACCGTCCCGCGCCCGCCGCCGCCGCGGACCCGGACGACGCCGGGCAGCGGCGGTTGCTGCGCGCCTACGTGGACGCCTTCGAGTCCCACGACGTGGACCGGCTGATCGGCCTGCTCGCCGACGACGTCCGCTCCGGCATGCCGCCCTTCGCCTGGTGGCTGCACGGCCCGGCCGCCGTCCGGACGGCCGTCGAGGCGGGCGCGGAGTACTGCGCGGACGACCGCATGCTGCCGGGGGAGGCCGCCAACGGCTGCCCGACCATCGGCCAGTACCGGCCGGACGCCGACGGGGTGCTGCGGCCCTTCGCGCTGCTGGTGCTGGAGCTGCGCGGCGACCGGATCGTCGAGATCGTCACCTACCTCGGCGCGGGCGACCGCTTCGCGGAGTTCGGCCTGCCGTCGCATCCGTGAGAACCGGTCCCGTCCGGACCGATGAGTTTCGGCGGCCGCCGTCGTACCAGGAGTGACAGCACTCCTTTGACGGGAAGCGAAGGCACGACCATGGGCACCCGACAGACCGACCTGCAGGCACAGACCTACGCCGAGCGCGAGCGCCTGGCCGCGCTCCTCGCCGAGCTCACCCCCGCGCAGTGGGACGCGCCGTCCCTGTGCGCGGGCTGGCGGGTGCGCGAGGTGGTCGCGCACCTCACCTTCCCGTTCCGGACCAAGCCGCTGCGCTTCGTCGCGGGGCTGGCGGCGGCGCGCTTCAACTTCAGCCGCTACGCCGACACGGCCGCCCGCCGCGACGCCTCGCGCATGTCCGCGGACGAGCTGCTGCGCTCCCTGCGCGACAACGTGCGCCACCCCTGGCAGCCCCCGGGCGGGGGCCAGGTGGGGGCGCTGAGCCACGACGTGATCCACGGCCTCGACATCACCGAACCCCTCGGCCTCCCGGCCGCCCCGCCGGAGCGCGTCGCCACCGTCCTCGCGAACGCCGACGCCAACCCGCGCGCCCTGGCCTACTTCGGCGTCGACCTCACCGGCCTCACCCTCCGCGCCACCGACGCCGACATCGCCTTCGGCACGGGGGACGACGTCCTCGCGCTGCCCGCCAAGGACCTCCTTCTCACGATCACCGGCCGCCGCCCACTGCCGGCCCCCAGCCGGTGATCCAGCCCGGAGGAGAGGGTCACCGCGGCCCTACAGGCCCGGTGCGCCCCACACGGGGAACCAGCGGTTGAGGTCCTGCTCGATGCGGAGGTCGTTGGCGAGCATCGCCTTGATCTGGAGCTCGAGGGGGTTGTCCCGCTTCTCGCCCGGGAGGGGGGCGAAGGGGTAGAAGGAGCCGCGCTTGTAGAGGTAGACCAGGGCCAGGCGGCGGCGCTGGGCGTCGGTGAAGTTGACCAGCGTGCACAGCAGCTGCGGGCCGAAGCCCTGGGACTCCAGGCCCGAGTTGACCGCGTGGACGTCGTTGACCAGGGAGACGATGTCGTCCGGCGACTGGCGGGCGGTGATCCAGCTGTAGCCGTACGAGTCCCGCTGGGTCACCTCGATCGGCTGGCCGCCGCGGCTGGTGTCCGCGTCCAGCAGGGCCTGGATGTCCTGCTGGACCTGGGCGAAGGCGCCGCCTTCGGCCGCCGCGAAGCAGACCGAGCCGACGCCGGTCGGCTTGAAGCCGGCCGCCGCCTCCAGGGTGATCGCGGCCGAGGGCAGGCCGAAGAGCTGGTCGAGATCGGGCTTGACCGGCTTGGTGCGGCCCAGCAGGGCGTCCAGGAAACCCATCGCTACGTCTTCCTCTCGGCCGGCCTCGCGGCGCGTCCTTCTGCTTCTGTGCTGCAGTTCTAGCGCAAAGCTCAGCTCTTGCCGAGCTCGGCGGAGATCTTGCCGAGCTGCTCGAGGCGCTGCTCCAGCGACGGGTGCGTGGAGAAGGCGTTCGCCGCGACCTCGCGGGCCGACAGGGCCGGGGCGAAGTAGAACGCGTTGTACGGCTGCGCCTGGCGCAGGTCCTTGGTCGGGATCGCGGCGATGTCGCCGGTCACCTTGGTCAGCGCGGAGGCCAGCGCCGAGGGGCGGCCGGTCAGCAGCGCGGCCGAGCGGTCGGCGGACAGCTCGCGGTAGCGCGACAGCAGCCGGGTGAGCAGGAAGCTGATCGCGTAGACGACGGCGCTGACGGCGATGACGACCAGGGCCGCGACCGCCGCGTTGTCGTTGTCGCGGTTGTCGCGGTCGTTGAAGCCGCCGAACATGCCGAACTGCAGGCCGACGCGGGTGATGATGCCCGCCAGCACACCGAGGAAGCCGGCGATCGTCATCACCATGACGTCACGGTGGGCGACGTGCGAGAGCTCGTGGGCGAGCACGCCCTCCAGCTCCTCCGGCTCCAGCCGGCGCAGCAGGCCGGTGGTGACGCACACCACGGCGTTCTTCTCGTTGCGGCCCGTCGCGAAGGCGTTCGGCATGTCGGTGTCGGCTACGGCGACGCGCGGCTTCTGCATGTCGGCCAGCGCGCAGAGGCGGTCGATGGTGCCGTGCAGCTCCGGGTACTCCTGCGGGGAGACCTCCCGAGCGCCCATGCTGAACGCGGCGATCTTGTCGCTGAACCAGAACTGGGCCACGAACAGCCCACCTGCGATGATCACCACGATCGGCCATGCCCCGCGCAGCAGCACCAGCAGCACGCCGACGAAGGCCACGAACAGCAGGCCGATCATGAACATCGTGATCAGCATGCGCGTGGTCAGCCCGCGGTCCGGCGCGAAACGAGTCCTGGACATGAGGTCCCTCCTGGGCGGTGAACTGCCGATGCAATTCTGCCGTGCCGCCTTCGGTATGTGGTACGTCTGACGAGGTCCAGACGTTCCGGTCGCGGACCGTCGCGCTTACACTGACAGCTGACGGAGGCTGGCACTCGAATGTCCAGAGTGCCAGAGCCGAGGTAGGGACGGGATCAAGGTCCGGCTGGAGGTGCGTGCCCGTGCGTGAGGAGCGTCAGCTCGACGAGCGCAAGCTCGCGGTGCTCCGCGCCATCGTGCAGGACTACGTGGGCACGGAGGAGCCCGTCGGATCCAAGGCACTGGTCGAGCGGCACAACCTCGGCGTCTCGTCGGCGACCGTGCGCAACGACATGGCCGTGCTCGAGGACGAGGGGTTCATCCACCAGCCGCACACCAGTGCGGGCCGGGTGCCCACGGACAAGGGCTACCGCCTCTTCGTCGACCGGTTGACCGAGGTCAAGCCGCTTTCGGTGGCCGAGCGCCGGGCGATCACCAACTTCCTGGACCACGCCGTCGACCTCGACGACGTGGTGGCCCGCACGGTCCGGCTGCTCGCGCAGCTGACCCGTCAGGTCGCGGTCGTCCAGTACCCGTCGCTGACCCGGTCCACGGTCCGGCACGTCGAGCTGGTCGCGCTGAGCACCACCCGGGTCATGCTGGTGCTGATCACCGACACCGGCCGGGTCGAGCAGCGCCTGGTGGACTGCCCACAGCCGGTCGGCGAGGCGATGCTCCAGGATCTGCGCACCCGCCTCAACGCGGGCGCGGGCGGACGCCGCTTCGCGGAGGTGCCGCGGCTGCTGCAGGATCTCCCCGAAAGTTTCACACCCGCGGACCGCCCCGCCGTGTCGACGGTGCTGTCCACGCTCTTCGAGGCGCTGGTGGAGCAGACCGAGGAGCGCGTCGTCCTCGGTGGCACCGCCAACCTGACCCGGTTCCCGCACGACTTCCCGCTCACCATCGCCCCCGTGCTGGAGGCGCTGGAGGAGCAGGTGGTACTGCTTCGGCTGCTGGGTGAGACCGCGGATCCGGGCGTGATGGTCAGAATCGGTCACGAGAACGCCTACGAGGGCCTCAATTCCACCTCCGTCGTCTCGGTGGGCTACGGTTCGGGCGACGAGACCGTCGCCAAACTCGGCGTGGTCGGACCGACTCGCATGGACTATCCGGGAACCATGGCCGCCGTCCGGGCGGTTGCCCGGTATGTCGGCCAGATCCTGGCGGCGTCCTAGGCGGCGACGACGCGACGACCGACCCAGAGCAGGGACCGACGACAGCGGCCCGACGACCGGCACGAGCCTCAGACGGAACTAGCGGAGCATTTTGGTGGCCACGGACTACTACGCGGTACTCGGCGTCCGACGGGACGCGAGTCAGGACGAGATCAAGAAGGCTTTCCGCCGTCTGGCGCGCGAGCTGCACCCTGACGTCAACCCGGACCCGAAGACGCAGGAGCGGTTCAAGGAGATCAACGCCGCGTACGAGGTCCTCTCCGACCCGAACAAGCGGCAGGTCTACGACCTCGGCGGCGACCCGCTCTCCGCGTCCGGCACGGGCGCCGGCGCGGGCGGCTTCGGTCAGGGCGCGGGCTTCGGCTTCAGCGACATCATGGACGCGTTCTTCGGCGCGGCCGGCGGCCAGCGGGGCCCGCGTTCGCGGACCCGGCGCGGCCAGGACGCCATGATCCGGATCGACATCGATCTGGAGGAGGCGGCCTTCGGCACGACCAAGGAGATCCAGGTCGACACCGCCGTCCGCTGCAACACCTGCAACGGCGAGGGCGCGGCCCCCGGAACCTCCGCGCAGACCTGCGACATGTGTCGCGGCCGCGGTGAGATCTCCCAGGTCACCCGTTCCTTCCTGGGCCAGGTCATGACCTCGCGCCCCTGCCCCCAGTGCCAGGGCTTCGGCACGGTCGTGCCGACCCCCTGCCCCGAGTGCGCCGGCGACGGCCGCGTCCGCGCCCGCCGCACGCTGACGGTCAAGATCCCGGCCGGTGTCGACACCGGCACGCGGATCCAGCTGGCCGGCGAGGGCGAGATCGGCCCCGGCGGCGGCCAGCCCGGCGATCTGTACGTCGAGATCTCCGAGAACCCTCACAAGATCTTCCAGCGGCGCGGCGACGACCTGCACTGTACGGTCACCCTGCCGATGACGGCGGCGTCGCTCGGCACGAAGGTCCCGTTGGAGACGCTGGACGGCGCGGCGGAGATCGACATCCGTCCGGGCACGCAGTCCGGCCAGTCCATCCCGCTGCACGGGCGCGGCATCACGCACCTGCGCGGCGGGGGCCGCGGCGACCTCATCGTCCACGTCGAGGTCCTCACCCCGAGCAAGCTGGACGCGGAGCAGGAGAACCTGCTGCGCCAGCTGGCCAAGCTCCGCGGCGAGGAGCGCCCGTCGGGGCAGTTCGCCCCGGGCCAGCAGGGGCTGTTCTCCCGCCTGAAGGACGCGTTCAACGGTCGGTAGTCGCACCTGGCCAGGGGCGCGGGGAACTGCGCGACAAGCCACTGAGGTGGTGGGTCGCCGAACGCGCAGGGCCATCCGCATAGGGTGGTTCCCGCGCGGTTCCCCGCGCCCCCGGTTGTCTTCGTCCGAAAGCTGAGCGCACACCGTGACCGCACCCGTGTTCCTTCTCCCCGCTGACCGTCTCGTGACCGCGCGGGTCGGGGGGACGGTGCGTCTGGACGGCGCGGAGGGCCGGCACGCCGTCTCCGTCAAGCGCCTCAACCCCGGTGAGGAGGTCGTCCTCACCGACGGGGAGGGGGCCGGGCTGCGGGGGACCGTCGCTGCCGTCGAGGGCAAGGACGTCCTCGACGTCACCGTCGCCGAGCTGCTCGCGGAGCCCGAGCCGGACCTGCGGATCGTCGTGGTGCAGGCGCTGCCCAAGGGCGACCGCGGGGAGTTGGCCGTAGAGCTGATGACCGAGGTCGGGGTGGACGAGATCGTCCCCTGGCAGGCGTCCCGCTGCATCACGCAGTGGAAGGGCGAACGCGGGGAGAAGGCCCTCGCGAAGTGGCGCGCGACCGCGCGCGAGGCGGGGAAGCAGTCGCGACGCCTGCGGTTCCCGGTGGTCCACGCGCCGATGGGCACTCGACAGGTCGGCACCCTGCTCGCCTCGGCGACCGTCCCGGGTGTCCTGCACGAGGAGGGCACGGTCCACCTCGCCTCCGCGGACCTGCCGTCGTCCGGCTCCGTCGTCCTCGTCGTCGGCCCGGAGGGCGGCGTGTCGCCGGACGAGATGGACGCCTTCACCACGGCCGGCGCCGGCGCGTACCTCCTCGGGCCGTCCGTTCTGCGCACCTCCACCGCGGGCGTCGCGGCAGCCGCCCTGCTGCTCGGCCGCAGCGGCCGCTGGGGTTAGGGCCGTCTTGTGGATCATGCCGGGCCCGACCTGATCCACAAGACAGGCCCTGGCACCCGGTCCGTCCTGGTTCAACCACGGAAAAACACCTCGAATCTCGGAGGCCCGCTCGGTAGCGTGCGCGCGTGACAGAGACCCAGACGCGCACCCAGCAGCAGACACCCGGTATCGACGGCTACTTCCGGCACCCCGACATCCACGGCGACCTGGTCGCCTTCGTCGCCGAGGACGACGTGTGGGTCGCCCCCGTCGCCGGCGGCCGGCCCTGGCGGGTGAGCGCCGACCATGTGCCCGTGAGCGGGGTCCGGTTCTCACCGGACGGGACGATGCTGGCGTGGGCGTCGACGCGGGACGGCGAGCCCGAGGTGCACGTCGCGCCGGTCGACGGCGGGCCCGCGCGGCGACTGACGTACTGGGGGAACGCGTACACCGCCGTCCTCGGCTGGACCGGGGACGGCGACGTCATCGCCGCGAGCGCCCAGGGCCGGCGGTCCCGGGCGCAGGTGTGGGCGCACGCGGTGCCGCTGGACGGCGGGCCCGCGCGGACCCTGCCGTTCGGGCGGCTGGGCAACCTCGCACTGCAGCCGGACGGGGACGGCGTGCTGCTCAGCTCCTCCGGCGGGCGTGAGGCCGCGCACTGGAAGCGCTATCGCGGCGGCCGCGCCGGCAAGCTCTGGATCGGCGTCGAGGGCGGCGAGTTCACCCGCCTCCACGCCGCTCTCGACGGCAACCTCGAATCGCCGCTGTGGGTGGGCGAGCGGGTCGCGTTCCTCTCCGACCACGACGGCGTCGGACGCCTGTGGTCCAGCCTTCCCGACGGTTCCGACCTGCGCGCCCACGGCCGGCACGACTTCTACGCCCGCAACGCCGCGACCGACGGCGAGCGCGTCGTCTACCACGCGGGCGGGGACCTGTGGCTGCTGGACTCGCTCGCCGAGGGCGCTTCGCCGCGTCGGCTGGAGATCCGCCTCGGCGGGCCGCGCAGCGGCCGCCGGCCGTTCGCGGTCGAGGCCGGAGCCCACCTCGGCCAGGTCGCCGTGGACGGGGACGGGCGGTCCAGCGTCGTCGAGGTGCGCGGCACCCTGCATCGGGTCACCCACCGTGACGGTCCGGTGCGGGAGTTGGCGGCGACGCCCGGCGTCCGGCACCGGCTGCCGGTCGCGCTGCCGGACGGCGCCGCGGTGTGGGTGACGGACGCCGAGGGCGACGACGCCCTGGAGTTCTCCGACGGCCGCCGCGTGCTGGCCGGTCGCCTGGGCCGCGTCGAGGAGCTGGCGGCCTCGCCCGACGGGCGCCTGCTCGCGGTCGCCGACCGGGTCGGACGGGTCCTGCTGGTCGCGACGGACGCCCCCGGGGGCGGCACGCCGCGCGAGCTGGACCGCAGCGAGCACGCCCAGGCGACGGGCCTGGCCTTCTCGCCCGACTCCCGCTGGCTCGCCTGGTCGCACTCGCTGAGCGTGGAGGAGACCATCAGTCAGATCCGGCTGGCCCGCATCGACACCGGCGAGGTCGTGGAGGCGACCCCGGCGCGGTTCCGCGACTGGTCGCCCGCCTTCACCGCCGACGGCCGCCACCTGGCCTTCCTCTCCGCACGCGACTTCGACCCGGTCTACGACGAGCACGCCTTCGACCTGTCGTTCCCCGCCGCGTCCCGTCCCTACCTGCTCACCCTCGCCGCCGAGAGCCTCTCGCCCTTCGGGCCGCTGGCCCAGGGGCGTCCCGTCGGCGGGTCCGGCGAGCGCGAGACCGCCGCGGACGCGGTCCCGGAGACTCCGACGACGGAGGTCGACGCCGAGGGCCTCAGCGCCCGCGTGCTGGCCTTTCCCGTCCCGGCCGGGCGATACGGCCGGCTGCGCGCCGTCAAGGGCGGCGTCGCCTGGCTGCACCACCCGCTGGTCGGCAACCTCGGCCACGGCCGCGCCACCCCCGAGAGCGCACCCGAGCGCAGCGCCCTGGAGTACTACGACCTGACCGCCCGTCGCCTGACGGTGCTCCTCGACGCGCTCGACGACTACGCGGTCTCCGGCGACGGCGGCCGGGTCGTCGTCCGCGACGGCGGCTCGCTGATCGTGCTGCCCGCCGACAGCCGCGTCGAGAAGGATGACAAGGACGACACCCGCGTCGAGGTGGACCTGTCCCGGGTCCGGGTCACCATCGAACCGGCCGACGAGTGGCGGCAGATGTTCGACGAGACCGCCCGCCTGATGCGCGACAACTTCTGGCGGCCCGACCTGGGCGGCATCGACTGGGACGCGGTCCAGGGCCGCTACCGGCCGCTCGTCGAACGCCTGGGCAGCCACGGCGACCTGGTCGACCTGCTCTGGGAGCTCCAGGGCGAGCCCGGCACCTCGCACGCCTACGTCTCCCCGCCCGCGTCCGGCCGCGGCGCCTCGCGCGGCCAGGGCTTCCTGGGCGCGGACCTCGCCCGGGACGACCAGGGCGTGTGGCGGGTGACGAGCGTGCTGCCCGGCGAGTCCTCCGATCCGCAGGCGCGCTCGCCGCTGGCCGCGCCCGGCGTCGCGGTCCGCGCCGGTGACGCGCTGGTGGCCGTGGACGGGCGCCCCGTCGACACCCTCGCCGGCCCCGCGCCGCTGCTCGTCGGAACGGCCGGCAAGCCGGTCGAGCTGACGGTCGCGCCCGCGGACGGAGGTTCCCAGCGCACCGTCGTCGTGGTGCCGCTCGCCGACGAGGCGTCGCTGCGCTACCACGCCTGGGTCGCCGACCGCCGCGCCCACGTCCACACCGCGTCCGGCGGCCGCCTCGGCTACCTGCACGTGCCGGACATGGTCAGCAACGGCTGGGCGCAGCTCCACCGCGATCTGCGGACCGAGATCCGCAACGAGGGCCTGGTGGTGGACGTCCGGGAGAACCGTGGCGGCCACACCTCGCAGCTGGTCATCGAGAAGCTGAACCGCCGCGTCATCGGCTGGGACATGCCCCGCGACAGCGTGCCGGTGACCTACCCCAGCGACGCTCCGCGCGGTCCTCTGGTCGCCGTGACCGACGAGTTCGCCGGCTCCGACGGCGACATCGTCGGCGCGGCGTTCCAGGCCCTGCGCCTCGGCCCGGTGGTCGGGGTCCGCAGCTGGGGCGGGGTGGTCGGCATCGACATGCGCTACGCCCTGGTCGACGGCACCGCGGTCACCCAGCCGCGCTACGCGACCTGGATGGAGGGCTACGGCTTCGACCTGGAGAACCACGGCGTCGACCCGGACGTCGAGGTCGTCTGCCCCCCGCACGCCGCAGCGGCAGGCCGCGACCCCCAACTGGACGAGGCCATCCGCCTGGCGCTCACCGCGCTCGAGTCCCACCCGGCAGCCACTCCGCCCTCGATCCCGAGGCTGTGACCCTCCCGGGGGCGCGAGGCTCTGCCGCATATCGGGCACAGCCCCGCGCCCCTGGATCGTGCGACGGCACCTATGAGGGCATCGGTACGATTCCGTCTTGAGACCCCAAGACTTCAGGAGCGTGTGATGGCCGGCGAGGCCCAGGCGGACTGCGTGTTCTGCAAGATCGTGGCCGGGGAGATCCCCTCCACCAAGGTGCGCGAGACCGAGCACACGCTCGCCTTCCGGGACATCAACCCGCAGATGCCGACGCACGTTCTGGTCGTGCCGAAGGCGCACTACCCCGATGCCGCCTCGCTGGCCGACGCCGATCCGGGGCTCGCGGGGGCGGTGCTGGCCGAGGCCGGGCGGGTCGCGGCGGAGGAGAAGGTCGTCGACAGCGGCTACCGCCTGATCTTCAACACCGGCTCCGGCGCGGGGCAGACGGTCTTCCACGCCCACGTGCACGTGCTCGGCGGCGGCGTCGGGCTGCACGAGAAGCTGGTCTGACCCGCGTGTCCGCGCGCGAGCTGGTCGTGCTCGGCACGGCCAGCCAGGTCCCGACGAGACATCGCAACCACAACGGCTACCTGCTGCGTTGGGACGGCGAGGGCCTGCTCTTCGACCCCGGCGAGGGCACCCAGCGGCAGATGCTGCACGCCGGGGTGAGCGCGCACGACATCACCCGGATCTGCGTCACCCACTTCCACGGCGACCACTGCCTCGGCCTGCCGGGCGTGATCCAGCGGATCAACCTCGACAAGGTGCCCTATCCGGTGCCGGTGCACTACCCGGCGTCGGGCGAGCAGTTCTTCGAACGGCTCCGCCACGCCAGCGCGTTCTTCGAGACGGCCGAACTGCGGCCCGAGCCCGTCTCGGGCGAGGGCGGCCCGCTGAAGGCCACCGGCCGCGAGCGGACTCCCTTCGCGGTCGAGGCGGCGCGCCTCTCGCACCCGGTCGAGTCCTACGGCTACCGCCTCGTCGAGCCGGACGGGCAGCGGCTGCTGCCGCACAAGCTGCGCGAGCGGGGCATCTCCGGCCCGGACGTCGGGCGGCTCCAGCGCGAGGGGCGGCTCGGCGCCACCACGCTCGGCGACGTCAGCGAGACGCGGCGCGGTCAGCGGGCGGCGTTCATCATGGACACCCGGCTGTGCGAGGGCGTCCGCGCCCTCGCCGACGGCGCGGACCTGCTGGTCATCGAGGCCACCTTCCTTGACGCCGACGAGCACCTCGCCGAGGAGCACGGCCACCTGACCGCCGCCCAGGCGGCGCGGGTCGCGGCCGAGGCCGGCGTCCGAACGCTCGTGCTGACGCACTTCTCGCAGCGCTACCCGGACCTCGAGGCCCACCTCACCGAGGCCCGGCTGCACTTCGACGGCGAGATCGTGGTCGCCGCGGACCTGATGCGCGTCCCTGTTCCGCCCCGCCGCTGAAATGAACAGCGGAACAAATCACTGGCGCATCCCCGCTCGCCCGCGCAGCATCGTTGTCCCAGGCCGTATCGTCCGTCGTACCCTTTTCCTATCCGAATCGGTGGGAACCGATGGACCCGACAGATGAAATGGGATGAGGCAGGCCCCAGCGCCGACCTATGACTTCTCAAACGCAGACTCAGACGCCTCAGCCGCAGACCCAAGCGCGCATCGTCATCCCTGAGAAGCACCCGATGGTGACGGTGCTCGGCACCGGGGACTCACTCCTCCGCGTGATCGAGAACGCCTTCCCCTCCGTCGACATCCACGCCCGTGGCAACGAGGTCACCGCGACCGGTGAGCCGCGCGAGACCGCGCTGGTGCAGCGTGTGTTCGACGAGATGCTGCTCGTGCTCCGCACCGGGCAGCCGCTGACCGAGGACACCGTGGAGCGTTCCATCGCGATGCTGCGCAAGGCCGCCGAGGATCCGAACAGCCCCGAGGCGCACGAGAGCCCCTCGTCGGTGTTCACGGCGAACATCCTCTCCAACCGCGGCCGCTCGATCCGTCCCAAGACGCTGAACCAGCAGACCTACGTGGACGCGATCGACCGCCACACCATCGTCTTCGGCATCGGCCCGGCCGGTACCGGCAAGACGTACCTGGCCATGGCCAAGGCCGTGCAGGCGCTGCAGGCCAAGCAGGTCAACCGGATCATCCTGACCCGCCCGGCCGTCGAGGCCGGCGAGCGGCTCGGCTTCCTGCCCGGCACGCTCTACGAGAAGATCGACCCGTACCTGCGCCCGCTCTACGACGCGCTGCACGACATGATCGACCCGGACTCGATCCCGCGCCTGATGGCCGCCGGGACGATCGAGGTGGCCCCCCTCGCCTACATGCGCGGGCGCACCCTCAACGACGCGTTCATCATCCTCGACGAGGCGCAGAACACCAGCGCCGAGCAGATGAAGATGTTCCTGACGCGTCTGGGCTTCAACTCCAAGATCGTGGTCACCGGTGACATCACGCAGATCGACCTGCCCGGCGGCACGATCAGCGGCCTGCGCGTGGTCCAGGACATCCTGGGCGGCGTGGAGGACATCCACTTCTCGCGCCTGACCAGCGCGGACGTGGTGCGGCACAAGCTGGTCAGCCGCATCGTCGACGCCTACAGCCGTTACGACGCGCACACCGCGCACAGCGCCGCCGCCCCGCCGCAGCAGCCCCGGCGCCGCAAGTAGCCCGCACCCCTCTCCACCCGACAACTGATCAGGAAGCCGAGAACCCCACTCGCCATGGCGATCGACATCAACAACGAATCCGGCACGGACGTGGACGAGGAGGCGCTCCTCGACGTCGCGCGCTTCGCGCTGGACCGGATGCGCATCCACCCGCTCTCCGAGCTCTCCGTGATCGTCGTGGACGAGGAGGCCATGGCGGCGCTGCACGTGCAGTGGATGGACGAGCCCGGTCCGACGGATGTGATGTCGTTCCCGATGGACGAGCTGCGGCCCGGCAAGGAGGACGAGGAGCCGCCGCAGGGCCTGCTCGGCGACATCGTGCTGTGCCCGGAGGTCGCGGCCAAGCAGGGCGCGGCCAACGGGCACTCCATGGACGCCGAGCTCCAGCTGCTGACCGTCCACGGCGTCCTGCACGTCCTCGGCTACGACCACGAGGACCCGGAGGAGGAGCGGGAGATGTTCGGGCTGCAGAAGCGCATCCTGGACGACTGGCGCGCCGCCCGCGGCGAGACCGGTCCGTCCCCGGCGCCCACCACCCGTTGAGCGCGTACGAGCCGAAGCCGAAGAAGAGAAAACGCCACAGAGATGAGCGGCAGTAGTACCAGCTTCAGCACCTCCTTCCTCATCGGGGCGGTGCTGCTCGTCATCTGCGCGTGGCTGGCCGCCTGCGCCGAGGCGGGGATCTCGCGCGTCTCGCGCTTCCGCGCCGAGGAGGCGGTGCGCAACGGCAGGCGGGGAGCGGAGCGGCTGCTCGCCCTGGCGAGCGACCCGATCCGCTACCTGAACCTGGCGACGCTGATCCGCGTCACCTGCGAGATGGCCGCGACGGTCATGGTCGCCGTCGTCTGCCTGCGCGACTTCCCGCACACCTGGCAGGCGGTGCTGGTCGCCATCGGCGCGATGGTGCTGGTCTCCTTCGTCGCCGTGGGCGTCTCGCCGCGCACGATCGGCCGCCAGCACCCGCTGAACTCCGCCACCGCCGCCTCCTATCTGCTGCTGCCGCTGGCCCGGGTGATGGGCCCGGTCCCACGGCTGCTGATCCTGCTCGGCAACGCGCTCACCCCCGGCAAGGGCTTCCGCGAGGGCCCCTTCGCCTCGGAGGCGGAGCTGCGCGCCCTGGTCGACCTGGCCGAGAAGGACGACCTGATCGAGGACGACGAGCGCCGCATGGTGCACTCCGTCTTCGAGCTCGGCGACACCATCGTCCGCGAGGTGATGGTGCCCCGGACCGACCTGGTGATGATCGAGCGCACCAAGACCATCCGGCAGGCGCTGACGCTCGCGCTGCGCTCCGGCTTCTCCCGCATCCCCGTGGTCGGCGAGAACGAGGACGACGTCGTCGGCATCGCCTACCTCAAGGACCTGGTCCGGCGCACCCACACCAACCGCGACGCGGAGTCCGAGCCGGTCGGCTCGGTGATGCGCCCCGCGACCTTCGTCCCCGACAGCAAGCCGGCCGCGGACCTGCTGCGCGAGATGCAGCGCGACCGCATCCACGTCGCCGTCGTCATCGACGAGTACGGCGGCACGGCCGGGCTGGTGACCATCGAGGACGTGCTGGAGGAGATCGTCGGCGAGATCACCGACGAGTACGACCGGGAGACTCCGGCCGTCGAACCGCTGCCGGACGGCTCCTACCGGATCACCGCGCGGCTCGCGGTGGAGGAGCTGGGCGAGCTCTTCGGCCTGGAGCTGGAGGACGAGGACGTCGACACCGTCGGCGGCCTGCTGGCCAAGGCGCTGGGCCGGGTCCCGATCCCCGGCAGCGACGCGGAGGTCCCGCTGCCGGACGACGAGGACCTGCCGATCGCCGCGATCCGCCTCACCGCGGAGAGCACGGCCGGCCGCCGCAACCGCATCGGGACGCTGCTGGCGTCCCCGGTCCCGCGCGTCGACCGCCGCGAGGTCCACGAGGCCGAGGAGCCGCACGTCGAGTCGGCGTGACCCTGCCCCGGTGACCTTGGCCTAGGGGTGCATCCGCGCCCCCTTGAGCACCTTGTCGACGACGTTGCGCGGCCCGTACACGGCGAGGCCGACGAGGTCGAGGTCGTCCCGGCCCACCGCGCGGACGGCCGCGCGGTTGTCGGTGTCGTTGCCGGTGACGAACAGGTCGGAGGTGAACACCGCCCGTGGCAGCGCGCGGGCGAGGGCCCGGCCGTGCGCGGCGGTGAGGGTCTCCTTGGAGCCCTCGAAGACCAGCACCGGCTGGCGGAACATCCGCAGGTACGGGGTGTCGTCCGCGTCCGCGTAGGGCTCCCCGATCACCTCGGACGCCTCCGTGCCCAGGCCGCTGACCAGGAACGCGGTCACGTTCAGGCGCTGCCAGGTCTGAAGGTCCTCGCGGAGCAGCACAGCGATCTTGGTGTCGAAGCGGACGGGGGCGTTCTCTTGCTCGCTCATGGTGCGAGACTGCCGCCCGTCCGCCGTCGCGGTCTTGTACGTTCTTTGCATGGCCGCACGCGAGGAGGTCTCCGCGTGGCGCCCACGGGTCCCGGGCGTCACCGAGGTCTTCCACGCCCACTTCACCGAGCACGCCTACCCGACGCACGTCCACGACGTGTGGACGCTGCTGATCGTCGACACCGGCGCGGTCCGCTACGACCTGAACCGGCACGCGTGCGGCACGCTGCACGAGACCGTCTCCCTGCTTCCGCCGCACGTCCCGCACAACGGCTCCCCGGCGACGCCCGAGGGCTTCCGCAAGCGGGTGCTGTACCTGGACGCCTCCGTGCTGGACACCGCCCTGATCGGCGCGGCCGCGGACGCGCCGGACGTCACCGATCTGCTGCTGCGCCGCCGGGTCGGCCAGCTGCACGCGGTGCTGGCGCACCCGGGCGACGAGTTCGAGGCGGAGAGCCGGCTGGCCTTCGTCGGCGAGCGCCTGCGGGCGCACCTGCGGGCGCGGTCGGGGCCGGCCGCTCAGCGGCGGGGCGTGGCGGACCGGCTGCGCGAGCTGCTCGACACGCGCGTGCTGACGGGCGTCACCCTGGCCGAGGCGGCCGAGCTGCTGCACGCCCATCCGACCCACCTGGTCCGGGCGTTCACCACGGCGTTCGGCCTGGCCCCGCACCAGTACCTGACGGCCCGCCGGGTCGAGCGGGCCCGCTCCCTGCTGCTGGACGGCCTGCCGCCCGCCGCGGCGGCCACCGCGGCGGGCTTCTACGACCAGGCGCATCTGGGACGGCACTTCAAGCGCGTCGTGGGAGTCCCTCCGGGGCGCTTCGCCGGCCGCGCCTCCTCCTGACGCCGCTTCGCGGCGGTCAGGCCGAGGGCGACGGTCACGGCCAAAACCGCGACCGCGATCGCGTCCACCGCCAGGCCCAGCCGCACGCCGCTGAGGACGTCGGCGCGGGTGGAGGCCAGCGCCGCGAGGAGCGGGATGCCGACGGTGATGCCGATCTGCTGGGTCGTGGTGGTCAGGCCCGTCGCCTGGCCCTGCTCGTCGTCGGGGAGCCCGGAGGTCGCGGTCACGTTGTAGGAGACCATCGCCGCCATGTGGCCGATGCCGGCCAGGGAGATGACGACCAGGAAGATCCACGTACCGCCGGCGCCCGCACCGACGGCGAGGAGACCGAAGGTCAGCGCCGCCTGGACCAGGAGCCCGCCCGCGAGGACCTTCGCGGAGCCGACGCGCGCGACCCAGCGCGGGGCCAGCGTGCCGGTGACCGCGCAGCTGAGGCCGAGCGCGCCGAAGACCAGCCCGTCGTCGACTCCTGGTGTGCTTCGAGAGCACCCAGCTGCGCATCCCGGACCGGCCGGACCTCACCGTCGTCCTCCACAACGCCGTCCCCGGGACGGACACCATGCGCAAACTGGAGTGGCTCGCCTCCCCGGAGGGCCGCCGTTCCACTCTCCGCCCCGTCTCCGGCTGATCCGTGCGCGCGACCACGCCCTGCGGCTGATCCGTGCAGGGGGGTCGGCCTCCGGCCGGACGGGATGAGCATGGGCGCATCCCTGATCGTCCCCACCGGAGGAGACGCCGATGCCCGCCACCCTCGCCGA
>NZ_BBPO01000023.1:39429-43110 GCF_000787815.1 Streptacidiphilus neutrinimicus | reverse complement strand
GAAGGCGGCGGCGGAGCCCAGTTGATGGTCGACGAGGGGGTCCTCGACGCGGCGGGCAACAGGGTCGTCGCCGCCTACGCCCTGCACGTCGCCGCGGCCCTGCTGCCGGCCGGCCTGGTCGCCTCCCGTCCCGGGCCGGTCATGGCCGCGTCCGACGCCCTCCACGTCACCTTGCGCGGCCGCGGCGGCCACGGCTCCATGCCGCACACCGCCCTCGACCCGCTGCCCGCGGCCTGCGAGGCGGTGCTCGGCCTGCAGACCATGGTCACCCGGCGGTTCGACGCGTTCGACCCGGTCGTGGTCACCGTCGGCACGTTCCACGCGGGCAGCGTGGAGAACGTCATCCCCGAGACTGCGACCTTCGGGGCGACCATCCGCTCCTTCTCCGTCGAGGCCCGGCAGCAGGTGGCCCGGGAGGCGCTGCGCGTCGTGCGGGGGATCGCCGAGGCCCACGGCCTCGCGGTCGAGGCGGAGATCGAGAGCGGCTACCCGGTGACGGTCAACGACCCCTCGGAGGCGGCGTTCGCGGCGGACGTCGTGCGCCAGGTGCTGGGGGAGGGCCGCTATGTCGAGATGCCGCACGCCGTCGCCGGGTCGGAGGACTTCGGTGTGCTGGACAAGCTGGTCCCCTCCGCCTACCTGATGCTCGGCGCGACCCCGGCCGCGTGCGACCCCTTCGCCGCGCCCTACAACCACGCGCCGGAGGCGCAGTTCGACGACGCGGTCCTGGCCGACGGCGCCGCGCTGCTGGCCGGTCTGGCGCTGGGGCGTCTGGCCCGGGCCTGAGCCCCATGAGCCGGGGCGCCCGCTCGGCCGATCGGCGGATCTCCGAGCGGGCGCCCCCACCCCCGCCCTCATCCTCCGCCCACTCCCAGGCCCTCCGCTTCCACCCCTGACCGCGCTTCGCCGCGGCCGTGCGAACTACTCCTCCTGCCATGGGTCCAGGGCCACATAACCCCGGGCCCGGCCCTCGCGGTCGAGGGTGTGGCCGACCAGCTTCACCGTGCGCAGGCACACCTGGCGGGCCGTCACCCGCGACGCCGGGAACAGCGAGCCCAACTGCGCCTCGATCCGGCGCGCGTCTGCGACCTGGTGCGTCATCACGTTCACCACCACGTTCGCCGTCGCGCCCGCGACCACTCCGCACATCCGCACCGCGGGCAGCTCCACGAGCCAGCGCGTCGTCGCGTCCAGCTCCCGGACGGGGACGTCCAGCCAGAGCCAGGTGCCGACCGAATGGCCGTTCAGGCGCGGCGACGCGTCGCACCGCAGGACCAGACGGCCGCTGCGGCGCAGCTCCTCCACGCGACGGCGGACGGTCGTCGCCGGCAGGCCCGTGCGGTCCGCGAGCTCGGCGAACGGCATCCGGCCGTCCTCGCCCAGCGCCTGCATCAGCGCACGGTCGTCGAGGGCCCGGCGCAGCGCGCTCCCGCGCGTCGGCGCGGGAGCCAGGGACGGGCCGAGACCCGCGCCGATCGCCTCCTGCTGGGACGGGTCGAGAGCGCCCTCGCGCCAGCGGCTGCCCTCCCGCAGGGTGCGCTCGACGAACGCCGTGCGGGTGCGCAGCACCCCCGGCACCCGGCCGACGCGGTCCAGGACGTAAGAGGTGACCTGGCCGGGTTCCAGCGCGGCCACGGTGAGCATCAGGTCGGCCTCGCTCGTCACCACCTCGACGGTCGGGGTGCGCGGATCGGCCGCCAGCGTCGCCGCGACCGTCAGGACGGCGTCGGCCCGGCAGTCCACGGCGACCAGCGCCGTCAGGCCCACGCCCATCCGCTCCGCAGACGGATAGCAGGTGACCCAGGCGTCCCCGTCCGCCGTCAGCCGCGACCAGCGGCGCGAGAGCGTCGCCGGGTCCACGCCCAGCGGCCCCGCGAGCCGGGACCAGGAGGCGCGCGGGTCGACCCGCAGGGCGTCGACGAGAGCGAGGTCGAGTTCGTCGATCACGCTCTCACCCTTCCGGCCGCTTGGCCGATTCGTGCGCGCGAGGGCACGCTCTTGCCGATCCGTGCGGCGGCGGCTCCGCGCGGCCCAGGTTAGCGATCCTTTCGCCCACTCGCTCGGCCGCGTTCACGCTCGTGTCCACTCCCGCTCCACGCCCCGCATCGTTCACCCGTTCTCCCGCACCGTTCACCCCACCGCCGGAACGGAAGTGCCGCTCATGCCCCGCACCCTCGCCCGCCCGCTCACCGGACCCGGCGCGCTCGTGGGACTCCTCGTCCTCGTCGAGTTCTTCAGCGGCACGATCCAGGGGGCGTTCCCCGTCCTGCTGCCGGACCTCGCACGGACGCTGCACTTCGACGCGGGCGCGCAGGCGCTGGTGCTCGGGGTGAACTTCCTGGTCGCCGGCGTCACCGTGCCGCTGGGCTCGCGGCTGGGCGACCTGCTCGGCCACCGCCGCCTGCTGCTCGTCACGCTCGCGCTGACCTGCGCCGGCTACGCGGTGTCCGCCTGCGCGACCGCGCTGCCGCTGCTGCTCGCCGGGCAGGCCCTCGCCGGGGTGCTCGCCTGCTGGCTGCCGCTGGAGTTCGCGCTGCTGCGCGACCGCCTCGGCGAGGAGCGCGGCGGGCGCGCCGTCGGACTGCTGGTCGGCGCACTGACCCTCGGCACCGTCGCGGGAGCCGTCGCCCGGCCGGGCCTGTGGATCCTCGCCGCGCTGCCGGCGGTCTCGTTCGCCGTGGTGCGGACGTTCGTCCCGGAGTCCGCCACCCGCGCGTCCGGCCGGTTCGACCGGCGCGGCGCGGTCCTGCTCAGCGGCGGCCTCGGGCTGCTCTTCGGCGGCTTCAGCAGCGCGGGGAAGGCCGGGGGCGCGGCGCTGACCGTCGCTCTGCTGGTCGGCGCGGCGGCCGTGCTGGCGCTCTTCGTCCGTCAGGCGCTGCGGTCCGCCGCGCCCGTCCTGGACGTGCGGATGCTCGCCCGCCGGTCGACCGCGCCCGTCTTCGGCCTCAGCCTGCTGCTCGGCTTCGCCCTGTACGGCGCGCAGTCGCCGACCCTCTCGTTCCAGGCGGCCAAGCCCGCGGAGGTCGGCTACGGCCTCGGCGCGGACTCGCAACTGCTCGGTCTGCTCTCGCTGCCCGCCGTCCTCGGCGCGCTGGTCGGCGCGCTCGTCGCCGACCGGATCGCGCGGCGGTTGGGCGCCCGCCCGCTGCTGGCGGCCGGCTTCGCGATGAGCGCCGTCGGCTACGCCGTCATCGCGGCCGACCACGGCAGCGCCGCCGCCTTCGTTCCGCCCGGCGCCCTCGCGGGCTTCGGCGCCGGCCTTGGTCTCAGCCTGCTGCCGAGCCTGCTGATGCGCCGTCTGCCCGCAGACCGGACCGGCATCGGCACCGGCGTCTACAACACCCTGAAGACCCTCGCCGGAGCCGCCGGCGGCGCGGTCGGAGCGGCCGTCCTCGACTCCGTGCTGCTGCGTCCCGGCGTCCCCACGGAAGGCGCCTACGTCGCCGTCTGGACCGGCTGCGCGCTGCTGTGCGCGCTCGGCGTGCCCGTCGCGATGGCCCTGCGCACGACCCCTGACGCCGTCGAAGCCGGGCGGCTAGCCTCGGAGCAGCCGGTGTGATCATCGGCTGCGCACCTGACACGCACGCCCTGCACGTCGCCACACGTCGCCACACGTCGTCACACGTCTTCGGGAGGCCCGTTCCATGGTTGCCACGTCGTCCGACCTGTCCGCGCTCCGGG
>NZ_BBPO01000023.1:7732-38792 GCF_000787815.1 Streptacidiphilus neutrinimicus | reverse complement strand
GGAGGGCTGCGGCGGCGCGAAGGTCATGATCGACGAGGGCCTGCTGGAGGCGGCCGGCACGGAGATCATCGCCGCGTACGGCATCCACGTCACAAGCGGCCTGCTGCCCGGCGGCGTCGTCTCCGGCCGCCCCGGGGCGGCGATGGCCGCCGCCGACACCCTCCACGTCACCCTGCGCGGCCGCGGCGGCCACGGCTCCGCCCCGCACGCCGCCCTCGACCCCATCCCGGCCCTGTGCGAGGCGGTCACCGCCCTCCAGACCATGGTCACCCGGCGCTTCGACGCGTTCGACCCGGTCGTGGTGACGGTGGGCCACATCCACGGCGGCACGATCAACAACGTCATCCCCGACGACGCCTCCTTCGCGGCAACCATCCGCACCTTCTCGGCGGAGGCCCGGGCCCGCGCCGAGGAGGAGACGCTCCGGGTGGTGCGGGGCGTCGCCGCCGCGCACGGCCTGGAGGCCGACGCCCGCTACGAGCGCCTCTACCCGGTGACCCGCAACGACGAGACGGAGGCCGCGTTCGCGGCCCGTACGGCCCGCGAACTGCTCGGCGAGGACCGCTTCCGCCCCATGGCCCAGCCCCTCGCGGGCGCGGAGGACTTCTCCTACGTCTGCGAGCGCGTCCCCTCGGCCTACTTCTTCCTCGGCGCCTGCACCCCGGACCGCGACCCCGCCACCGCCCCGTACAACCACAGCCCGGAAGCCTTCTTCGACGACTCCGTCCTCCCTGACGGCGCCGCACTGCTCGCCGCCCTGGCCCTGGGCCGCCTGGCCCGGGCCTGAGCTCCGGCGGGCGGCGCGGACAGCGCCGCTGGCCGCACCCTTTCCCGGTCGTCTCCGGCGGGATCCGCCTCCGCCGGAGCCACTCGGTCCGCGCCCGGGGCGTTTGGCGCCCTGGCGTGACCACGCCGCCGCCCGGCGCGCCGCCGAGGGCTGGCTCGCCGCCTCGCTCGACAGCGGATCCCGGTTCGTCGCCGAAGGCGACGGCGAGGTCCCCGGGGGCGTCTCGGTGACGAGTCCACCCCGCTGGGCCGGGGGTCGGGACGCGTCCCACCGGCGAGCCGGCGGTGGCCCCGGACGCGGCCGCCGCGGGATCGGACGGAGTCTGGTGACGACGGTCCGCACGTGGGCGGCAGCCCGAAGTCGGGACCACACCGTGAACACGACCGATCATGACGGGGCCGCAGACCTTATCCTCGTGCCATGAGCGAGCAGTCCGTCGAGCTTGACGCCGAAGACAAGAAGATCATCACTCTGGCCCGGGCGGCCCGCGCCCGCAACGGCGTCGCCGAGGGCGCCGCGGTCCGCGACGAGACCGGCCGCACGTATGTCGCCGCGACCGTCTCCCTCCCGTCCCTGCACCTCAGCGCCCTGCAGACCGCCGTCGCCATGGCCGTGGCCAGCGGAGCGAAGAGCCTGGAGGCGGCGGCCGTGGTCAGCGACGCCAACCACCTCGCCGAGCCCGACCTGGCCGCCGCCCGCGACCTCGGCGGCGCCGGCACCCCGGTCTACCTGGCCGGCACGGACGCGGTCGTCCTGGACACCGTCGTCGTCGACTGAGGCGCGTTCGAGTCCGGTCCCTTGCCAACGCCCCGATGCCGACTAGGGTCGGGGCGGCGGTGTTCGCGCGGTGCCGAGCGGCGGTGGGGGAGCAGACGTGATGAAGGGCGTCGCGTTCGTCTGTGGCGTGTTGTTCGTGCTCATGGGCATGGGCCACTGGCAACAGGACAACAACCCGGGCTGGCTCGCCGCCTCCATCGTCGTCGCCGTGTTCACCGTGATCGGCGGCCTGGGCGCGCTGTTCAAGCGCGGCAAGTAGCGCACCGGCGGACCAGCACTCGGGACCGACGCTCCCACGTTCGGGTGAGTGATCAGCAAGAGGCTGTGGGTACGCTGATCGGGACGACGAGGATCTGGCCCATGGGAGCAACGATGACCGTCGCACCGACGAACACTCCGGCTTGGCCGATCCCGCCCGAGGGCGGCTGGACCGCAGCCGATCTCGACAGGCTCCCCGACCTGCCTCCGCACACGGAGCTTCTCGACGGGAACCTCGTCTTCATGAGTCCACAGCGCAACTTCCATATCTACGCGATCAGGCTGCTCGAGTACGGCCTGCTGGCCGCGCGCCCTGTGGATCTGGCGGTCATCCGGGAGATGACGGTCACGCTGGGCAAGCGTGACCGTCCCGAGCCGGATCTCATGCTCGTGCCGAAGACCGCCGTCATCGACGACCAGCAGTCCGACTACCGGCCGGAGGACGTGCTGCTCGCGGTGGAGGTCGTCTCGCCGGATTCGGTCGAGCGCGACCGCGACGTCAAGCCGCGCAAGTACGCGGGTGCCGGCTTTCCGCACTACTGGCGGGTCGAGAACGAGAAGGGCGAGCTCGCCGTGCACGTCTTCGAACGGGAGGTGGCGACCGGCAGCTACGCGCCGCAGGGCATCTTCCGTGGCCGGCTCACGCTGGAGGTCCCGTTCCCGATCGACATCGACCTCACCGACCCCCAGCGCTGGCTCTGACCGCACGCCTTCCCCGCGTAGGGGAGAATGGCCGCATGAGTTCTACCCAGCAGCACCGTTCGGGTTTCGCCTGCTTCGTCGGGCGGCCCAATGCCGGCAAGTCCACGCTCACCAACGCGCTCGTCGGCACCAAGGTTGCGATCACCTCCGACCGTCCGCAGACCACCCGCCACACCGTGCGCGGCATCGTGCACCGCCCCGACGCGCAGCTCGTCCTCGTCGACACGCCCGGGCTCCACAAGCCCCGCACGCTGCTCGGCGAGCGCCTCAACGACGTCGTGCGGACGACCTGGGCCGAGGTCGACGTCATCGGCTTCTGCCTCCCCGCCGACCAGAAGATCGGTCCCGGCGACAAGTTCATCGCCAAGGAGATCGCCGGGATCAAGCGCACGCCCAAGGTCGCCATCGTCACCAAGACGGATCTGGTCGACTCCAAGCGTCTCGCCGAGCAGCTGCTCGACGTGGCCAAGCTGGGCGCCGAGCTCGGCATCGAGTGGGCGGAGATCGTCCCGGTCTCGGCCCAGGAGGGCAAGCAGGTCGACCTGCTCGTCGACCTCCTCGTCCCGCTGATGCCGGAGGGCCCGACCCTCTACCCGCACGGGGACCTCACCGACGAGCCCGAGCAGATCATGGTCGCGGAGCTGATCCGCGAGGCCGCGCTCGAGGGCGTCCGCGACGAGCTGCCGCACTCCCTGGCGGTCGTGGTCGAGGAGATGATCCCGCGCGAGGGCCGTCCCGCAGACCGTCCGCTGCTGGACATCCACGCGAACGTCTACATCGAGCGCCAGAGCCAGAAGGCCATCGTCATCGGCACCCGCGGCGCCCGCCTCAAGGCGGTGGGCACGGCCGCCCGCACGCAGATCGAGGCGCTGCTGGGCACCCCGGTCTTCCTCGACCTGCACGTGAAGGTCGCGAAGGACTGGCAGCGGGACCCGAAGCAGCTGCGCAAGCTCGGCTTCTAGGCAGCCGTTGCACTCACCTCAGGGGCGGGGCCCGGCTGCTCTCGGCTCTGAGGCTCTGCGGCTCTGCCGCGTGGGCGCGAGAAACCACTGACGACCGGTTGGCCCTGCACGTTCGGAGCTCTCCCCGTGTGGTCGGCTCGTCGCGCAGTTCCCCCCGTCCCTGGGCTGCTGCGACTTCCCCGTGCCCGCAAAGCGCAGGTCCGCGAGCGCCAGCCCCTTGGGCAGGGAGACGTGGGCCGACGTCAGGCGGGCCCGCAGGACCCGGGCCGCCTGAGGTCGTCCGCGCCGACGAGGGCCGCGTCCGCCGGGACGGCGACGCCCGCGTCCTGGAACGCGGCCAGGACCAGGGGTCGGCGGCGGCGCGCACGCGCAGCCTGGTCTTCTCACTGACCCGACCGCCCGCCGTGTCGTTCAGCACGTAGGAGACGGTGGTCCGGGAGACGCCCGCCAGGCGGCCGACGTCCGCACTGGTGGGTGCGGTTATGACGTTTCGCTCCGACTTCCGCACCTGGCGGCTGCGCGGCCCGGGCGCCGGCCGAGCGCGGCGCGTACACCCCCGAGCTCTTCGCGCTGGACCTCGTCGACACCCCGCCCCTCGGCGCCGACCTGGCGATCGGGCACTCCCTGGGCGGCCTCACCCCCTCCCTCGCCGTCGAGCGCCCGCGTCCCGGACGGCCGTCTACTCCGACCCGGGCTCGAACACCCCCGCCGCGGGCGACGCGTTCGACCCGGCGATGTTCGTGCAGTTCGCCGCGCACGCCACCCGGGAGTCCGTGGCCGCGATGAAGCCGCGCTGGGCGCCCGAGGACGTCGAGGTCGAGCTGGAGACCCTGGCCGTGTGGGACCGGGCCGCCGTCGGCATGCTCGGCGAGGCGGGCGGACACTCGATGATGCCCGCCGCGCCGATCGTGTCCTCGCTGGTCCAGGTCGTCGACCCGAGCTTCCTGCTCTCCGCCGCGGACCAGGAGACGCTGCGCGAGGGCGGTTTCGAGGTGCGTGTGGTCAAGGCCGCCGGGCACACGATCCACCGTGACGACTTCGACGGGTTCATGGCCTCGCTCATTGGGTGGATCTGACGGACAGTTGAACTCGGCGGCTACCGGGGGAGCGAGAAAGGACGCACGAGAGATGACACCCGATCAGCAGCGTGAGACGGCCGTCGAGGCGGCGCTCGGCAAGCTGGACCTGACCGCCAAGGTCGCCCTGCTCGCCGGCGCGGACATGTGGTCGCTGCCGGCCAACGAGGACATCGGCCTGGGCCGGCTGGTGATGTCCGACGGGCCGGCCGGCGTGCGCGGAGAGAACTGGACGCCGGACGACCCGTCCGTCTCGGTGCCCTCGCCGACGGCACTGGCGGCCTCATGGAGCGTCGAACTGGCTTACTGTACGGGGCAGTTGCTGGCGCAGGAGGCGCGCCGCAAGGGCGCGCACGTGGTGTTGGCGCCTACGGTCAACCTGCACCGCAGTCCGCGCGGCGGGCGGCACTTCGAGGCGTACTCGGAGGATCCGCTGCTCACCGGCGAGCTGGGCGCCGCCTTCGTGTCCGGCGTGCAGTCCGGCGGGGTCGGCGCCACGCCCAAGCACTTCGTGGCCAACGACTCCGAGACCGAACGCTTCACCGTCGACGTCCGCGTCGACGAGCGGACGCTGCGCGAGCTCTACCTCGCGCCGTTCGAGGCGATCGTGCGCAAGGCCTCGCCGTGGGGCCTGATGGCCGCGTACAACAAGGTCAACGGCGACTTCATGACCGAGCACCAGGAGCTGAACAACGACGTCCTGCGCGGCGAGTGGGGCTTCGACGGGATGCTGGTCTCGGACTGGACCGCCGCCCGCGACACCGTCCGCGACGCCTTGGCGGGCCTGGACGTCGCCATGCCGGGCCCGGGCACCGTCTACGGCGCGCACCTGGTCCGCGCGGTGCGCGACGGCCTGGTGCCCGAGGAGACCGTGGACGAGCTGGCCCGCCGGGTGCTGCGGCTGGCCGCCCGGGTCGGTCTGCTGGAGGGCGCGCCCGCCGCCGTCGCGCCTGAGCAGCTGCCCGCGCCGATCGATGGCGAGGCGCTCGCCCGCGAGCTCGCCGCGGCGGGCATGGTGCTGCTGGCCAACGACGGCGTGCTGCCGCTCGGCGGCGGCGACGACCGGCGCATCGGCACGATCGCGCTGATCGGCCAGGCCGCGCAGGAGGCGCGGATCGGCGGCGGCGGGTCCGCGCAGGTCTTCCCGACGCACGTGGTCAGCCCGCTGGAGGGCCTGCGGTCCGCACTGCCGCAGGGCGCGGCCCTGGCCTACGCAGTCGGCGCGGACCCCGACGTCCACCTGCGCCCGCTCGCCGCCCGCACCGAGGCCCGGTTCCTCGGCCGCGACGGCGCGGAGCTCGGCACGGCCTCGCTGCCCGACGGCACGGCCCGCTGGATCGGGCAGCTGCCGGAGGGCGTCTCCTTCGCGGACCTCGCCGCGGTCGAGCTCACCGGTACGCTCCGGCCCGGCCGGGCGGGCAGGCACCGTATCGGTGTGCGCGGCGTCGGCGCCTTCGTCCTGGAGGCGGAGGGCGCGGTGCTCCTCGACGAGGAGGTCCGCCCCGAGGGCGGGGACCCGGCGGCCGCGTTCCTCAACCCGCCGGAGCGCGTTCTCGACCTGGAGGTCGCGGACGCCGCCGCGCCGGTGGCGCTGAAGCTGCGGTACGCGCTGCCCGAGAACGGGGGCTTCGCCGGCCTCGGCCTGGTCTCCTTCACCCTCGGCCATGGCGAGCCCGTCGGCACTGCCGACGAGCTGATGGAGGAGGCCGTCTCGGCGGCCGCCGCCGCCGACGTCGCGGTGGTCGTCGTCGGCACGACGGAGGAGGTCGAGAGCGAGGGCGTCGACCGCGCCTCGCTGGCCCTGCCGGGCCGCCAGGACGAGCTCGTGGCCCGCGTCGCGGAGGCCAACCCGCGCACGGTGGTCGTCGTCAACGCCGGCGCGCCGGTGCTGATGCCGTGGCGCGAGCAGGTCGCGGCGGTCCTGCTCGCCTGGTTCCCCGGCCAGGAGGCCGGGGCGGCGCTGGCGGACGTCCTCACCGGCGCCCGCGAGCCGGGCGGCCGCCTGCCCACCACCTGGCCCGCCGCCGCGGCCGACGCCCCCGTCCTGGCCGTCGAACCGGCCGACGGACGGCTCGACTACGCCGAGGGCCTCTTCGTCGGCTACCGCGCCTGGCAGCGCCGCGGCGGCGTCGCCCCGGCCTACTGGTTCGGCCACGGCCTGGGTTACACCGAGTGGACCTACGAGGGTCTGGACGTGCGCGTCCTGCCCGCGCCGACGGGTGACGACCCGTACGCCGCAGCGGTGGAGGCGGTGGTGCGGCTGCGCAACACCGGCGCACGGGCCGGACGCGAGGTCGTCCAGCTCTACTTGTCCCCGGACGGCTCGGACTCCCAGGACGGCGCCGAGGCGTCGCGCCCGCGGACCGCGCTCGCCGGCTTCGCGGCCGTCACCGCGGGGCCGGGGGAGCGTGCGGAGGCGCGCGTGCGGGTGCCGCTGCGCGCCTTCCAGACCTGGACGGACGGGGCCTGGACGAACCGCCCCGGCACCCACCGGATCCAGGCCGGCCGCAGCGCGGCCGACCTGCCCCTGACCGTCACCGCGGAGGTGCCTCTCCGCGGCTGACGCCGCAGGCTCCCGTCCTGGCCGTGCCTGGGCCGGGGCGGGAGCCGCCCAGCCGCCGGACGTGGGACGTCGGGACGGGGTGGGGCCGGCGTCGACCGGCCCTCAGACCGAGCCGTTGAGCACCAGGGCTATCAACGACCGTTGTGAGGACGTGAGTTGCGGGTCGGCGCAGTAGCCGGTCGGGCGGCCGTCGACGGTGATGGCGTAGGCGAAGTTCGGGGCGTGCGGCATGCCCAGGGAGGGGTTGCGGCCGCACGCGCCGAGGGCCTCGCGCACCAGGGCATGGATGTGGGGAGCGTCAGGGCGACCCTCGGTGTCGAGCAGGGCCCAGTGCTCCGTCGTGGCGGACCCGCCGGTGCGGGTGACCATGATGCGCATAGTAATCAGTGTGCTCCGAGGAGCGACGAAAGAGGAGAGCTTTCGGCCCTTGACTCTTGACCGCGAGCAGTCCACCCAAGGGGTCAGTGGTCCAGACCTCCCGTCTCACCAAGCGGACTACCGGCGGGTTTCGCTTAGCTCTCCGTCGCGTCTGGGTTACTCTGGCAGACATCATGCGTAGCGGTCTGCTTCTTCTTAGCTGCCGCGGCGAGGGCCCGAGTTGATCGAGGCCGACTCCCTCGCCGCGGGGGTGGGTGCTGCGCGTTAGTTGATTTCCGCAGCCGTCGGCCGCCTCTCGGAGCGACGAGCATCAGGAGACTCACCCACCATGAGCCAGCAGCCCTTCAACGAGCGTCCCACCCCGGTCACGGCGGCGACCGTCCGCCAGCAGCCGTCCGGGATGCCGTTCCAGCGCTACGTACCCTTCGGCACCGTGGACCTGCCGGACCGCACCTGGCCGAGCAAGGTCATCACCAAGGCCCCCCGCTGGCTGTCGACCGACCTGCGCGACGGCAACCAGGCCCTGATCGACCCGATGTCCCCGGCCCGCAAGCGTGCCATGTTCGACCTGCTGGTCAAGCTGGGCTACAAGGAGATCGAGGTCGGCTTCCCCGCCTCCGGCGCCACCGACTTCGACTTCGTCCGCTCGATCATCGAGGACGGCGCGGTCCCCGAGGACGTGACCATCTCCGTCCTGACCCAGGCCCGTGAGGAGCTGATCGAGCGCACGGTCGAGTCCCTGCGCGGCGCTCCGCGCGCCACGGTCCACCTGTACAACGCGACCTCGCCGCTGTTCCGCCGGGTCGTCTTCCACGCCTCCAAGGACGAGATCAAGCAGATCGCCGTCGACGGCACCCGCCTGGTCATGGAGTACGCCGAGAAGATCCTGGGCGACGACACGGTCTTCGGCTACCAGTACTCGCCGGAGATCTTCATCGACACCGAGCTGGACTTCGCCCTGGAGGTCTGCGAGGGCGTGATGGACGTCTGGCAGCCGACCGAGGGCCGCGAGATCATCCTGAACCTGCCGACGACCGTCGAGCGCTCCACGCCGAACGTCTACGCCGACAAGATCGAGTGGATGTCGCGCAATCTGTCGCGCCGCGAGTTCGTCGCGCTGTCCACCCACCCCCACAACGACCGCGGCACCGGCGTCGCCTCCGCCGAGCTGGCCGTGATGGCCGGCGCCGACCGCGTCGAGGGCTGCCTGTTCGGGCAGGGCGAGCGCACCGGAAACCTGGACCTGGTCAACGTCGCGCTGAACCTGTTCTCGCAGGGCGTCGACCCCGAGGTGGACCTGTCCCAGATCGACGAGATCCGGCGCACCTGGGAGTACTGCAACCAGATGACGCTGGCCGAGCGCCACCCCTACGTCGGCGACCTGGTCTACACGTCCTTCTCCGGTTCCCACCAGGACGCGATCAAGAAGGGCTTCGACGCCCTGGAGGCGGACGCGGCCGCCGCGGGCGTGCCGGTCGGCGAGTACACCTGGGGCGTGCCCTACCTGCCGATCGACCCGAAGGACGTCGGCCGCTCGTACGAGGCGGTCATCCGCGTCAACAGCCAGTCCGGCAAGGGCGGCGTCTCCTACGTCCTGAAGAACGACCACAACCTGGACCTGCCGCGCCGGATGCAGATCGAGTTCTCGAAGATCATCCAGGCCAAGACGGACGCGGAGGGCGGCGAGGTCACCCCGGCGCAGATCTGGGCCGTCTTCGAGGACGAGTACCTGCCCACGCCCGACGCCCCCTGGGGCCGCATCCAGCTGCGCTCGCATCAGGCGTCCTCGGCAGCGGACGGCACCGAGACCATCACCGTCGACGCGGTCGTCGACGGTGCGAACGTCACCCTGGAGGGCACCGGCAACGGGCCGGCCGACGCGTTCGTCACCGCGCTGAGCCAGATCGGCGTCGGCGTCGACGTCCGCGTCCTGGACTACGCCGAGCACACCCTGAGCCAGGGCTCGGGCGCGCAGGCCGCGGCGTACTGGGAGTGCGCGGTGGACGGCAAGGTCGTCTGGGGCGTCGGCATCGACACCTCGATCGTCCGCGCGTCGATCAAGGCGATCGTCTCCGCCGTCAACCGCGCCCAGCGTTAGTCACCACCTCAGGTTGCACCAGCCAGGGGCGTCGGGCAGAGCCCGCGCCCCTGGGGCTACGCCCCTAAACCTCGTTCGTGGTGCTGACAGGGCGTCATCTGCGTGGCAGCATCATTGCTCAGTCGGGACGGCGACGGGGCGGTCTCGGCCGACGCAGGCAGGAGCCCAACGTGGCGCACGTGGTCGCTGTCTCAGCCCGGTGGCACACCGAGCTGCTCGGGGAGTTCTACTGCCTCGCCTGCGGCGGCGACCGCAACTACCGCAGACAACGCGGCCGCAACTGGCTCCGGCTCGCGGGGATCCCGCTGCTGCCCCTGCGCCGCACCGCGGCGACCCTGCAGTGCACGTCCTGCCGGCACCGGTACGGGCTGGACGCGCTCGCCCACCCCACCTCCGGTCAGCTCCTGGTCATGCTGCGCAACGCGCAGCATGCCGTCGCGCTCGCCGTCCTCGCCGCCTCCGGGGGGCCGGGGGCCGCGCCCGCGGTGAAGGAGAGCGCGATCGGGGTGCTGCGCGACGCCGGCTGGGCCGACCTCGACGAGCCGGGCCTGCTGGCGGACCTCGCCGCCTCGACCGAGGACGAGGACCCGCTGGGCGACGTCTGCGGTTGCGGCAGCGCCCTCGTCGTCGAGCTGCACACCGCGATCGAGCCGCTCGCGCCGCACCTGCTCGGTCCGGGGCTCGCCCGGCTGCTGACCCAGGGCGCGCTGGTGGCGCTCGCGGACGGGCCCTACCGGCCGGCCGAGCGGTCGGTGCTCCGCGCGATCGGGCAGTGCCTGGGCTTCAACCGCGAGGAGACGGACGCGACGCTCGGCGTCGCGGCACGCACCCTGCGTCCCTGAGGCCGTCCCGTGAAACCGGTCCCGAGGGGTCGGTCCGCGGGGTTGGTCCCGAGCACCGGGGCCGACGCGTCAGAATGGACCCATGAGTCTGATCCGGGACGACGGGGTGGTGCTGCGCACCCAGAAGCTGGGCGAGGCGGACCGGATCATCACCATCCTGACCCGGCAGCACGGCCGGGTCCGCGCCGTCGCGCGCGGCGTGCGCAAGACGAAGTCGAAGTTCGGCGCCCGGCTCGAGCCCTGCTCGCACGTGGACGTGCAGTTCTTCTGCCGCGGGGACGAGATCGTCGGGCGTCATCTCGCCCTGTGCACCCAGGTCGAGACGATCTCCCCCTACGGGGGGCGGATAGCGGTCGACTACGACCGCTGGACCGCCGCGTCGGCCATGCTGGAGACCGCGGAGCGGTTCACCGAGAACGAGGGCGAGCCCGCCGTCCAGCAGTACCTGCTGCTCGTGGGCGCGCTGCGCACCCTCGCGGGCGGCGAGCACGAGCCGCACCTGGTGCTCGACGCGTTCCTGCTGCGCTCGCTCGCGGTCAACGGCTACGCGCCCTCCTTCGCCGCCTGCGCGGCCTGCGGGCTGCCGGGGCCGAACCGCTTCTTCTCCGTGCAGACCGGCGGAGCGCTGTGCTCCGACTGCCGGGTGCCGGGGAGTGTCGTACCCTCCCCTGAGACACTGGATCTGCTGGGCGCGCTGCTGTCCGGCGACTGGGAGACCGCGGACGCCTGCGAGCCGCGGCACCGCCGCGAAGGCAGCGGGCTGGTCGCCGCCTACGTCCAGTGGCACCTGGAACGCGGGCTGCGTTCGCTCCGGTACGTGGCCCACTAAGGCAAACGTCGTAGCTGACGTGGCAGAGAAGAAGTAGGGCACATGGCTGTGGCACGGCGCGGACTCTTCGGCGGCAAGCGGACCCGGGAGTACCTCCCGCCCCCGCCGCACCCCAGCGGCGCGCAGCCGCCCAAGATTCCGGGTGAGCTGGTCCCCGAGCACGTCGCCATCGTCATGGACGGCAACGGCCGCTGGGCCAAGGAGCGCGGGCTGCCGCGCACGGAGGGGCACAAGGTCGGCGAGTCCGTCGTCCTGGACGTGCTCAAGGGCTGCCTGGAGCTGGGCGTGAAGAACCTCTCGCTCTACGCCTTCTCCACCGAGAACTGGAAGCGCTCGCCCGACGAGGTCCGCTTCCTGATGAACTTCAACCGAGACGTCATCCACCGCCGCCGCGACGAGATGAACGACATGGGCATCCGCATTCGCTGGGCGGGTCGCATGCCCAGGCTGTGGAAGTCCGTCGTGCAGGAACTGCAGGTCGCGGAGGAGATGACCCGCGACAACGACGCGATGACCCTGTACATGTGCGTCAACTACGGCGGTCGCGCCGAGATCGCCGACGCTGCGGCGGCGCTGGCCAAGGATGTCGCCGAGGGCCGGCTGGACCCGGGCAAGGTCAACGAGAAGACCTTCGCCCGGTACATGTACCACCGCGACATGCCGGACGTGGACCTGTTCATCCGCCCGAGCGGCGAGATGCGCACGTCCAACTTCCTGCTCTGGCAGTCCGCCTACGCCGAGATGGTGTTCCAGGACGTGCTCTGGCCGGACTTCGACCGCCGCGACCTGTGGCGGGCCTGCGAGGAGTTCGCGATGCGCGACCGCCGCTACGGCGGGGCGCTGCCGAACGAGGTCCCGGCCCAGCCGGGCCCCGTGCAGACCCCCTGAGCCCTCAGCTCTCCGACGTGTCGGCGGACCGCGTCGCCCGTGCGGCGCAGTCCGCGCACGTGCCGAAGATCTCGAGCGTGTGCGCGACGTCCACGAAGCCGTGCTCGCTCGCGACGCCCTCGGCCCAGCGCTCCACGGCCGGTCCCTCGACCTCGACGGTCCGGCCGCAGGAGCGGCAGACCAGGTGGTGGTGGTGGCCGCTGCTGCACCGGCGGTAGACGGCCTCGCCGTCGTCGGTGCGCAGCACGTCGATCTCGCCGGCGTCGGCGAGCGACTGCAGGGTGCGGTAGACGGTGGTCAGGCCGACCGAGTCGCCCCGGTGCTTCAGCAGGTCGTGCAGCTCCTGCGCGCTGCGGAAGTCGTCGATCTCCGCGAGCAGGGAGGCGACGGCGGTGCGCTGACGGGTCGACCTGGCTGGGGACGACGGGTTCGCGGGGGTCACCGGCTCTCCTGCGGCTTCTTGTCGGTTTGATGGCGGAGGACGCGAGCCCCCCGGGCAATTGTGCCAGTCCGTGGTCGCACGGGAGCGTTTCGTACGACAGCATTCACATGAAAACGATTTTCAATCTACCACGGATTTGAAACGTCCCCTGCGCCGCCCGGTAGCCTGTGATAACCGCGTGCATGGAAATCCATCCTTGACCGCTTCGTCGTACCTGAAGAGAGCACTGTGGCCGCCGACAAGATCGACACCATCGTCAGCCTGAGCAAGCGCCGTGGCTTCGTCTACCCCTGCAGTGAGATCTACGGCGGTCAGCGAGCCGCCTGGGACTACGGACCGCTCGGTGTGGAGCTCAAGGAGAACATCAAGCGCCAGTGGTGGCGTGCGATGGTCACCGGCCGCGAGGACGTCGTCGGTCTGGACTCCTCGGTGATCCTCGCGCGCGAGGTGTGGGAGGCGTCCGGCCACGTCGCCACCTTCAACGACCCGCTGACCGAGTGCACCTCCTGCCACAAGCGCTACCGCGCGGACCACCTGGAGGAGGCGTACGAGGCCAAGCACGGCAGGCTCCCGGCGAACGGCCTCGCCGACGTCAACTGCCCGAACTGCGGCACCAAGGGCCAGTTCACCGAGCCCAAGCAGTTCTCCGGCATGCTCAAGACCCACCTGGGCGTGACCGAGGACGCCTCCGGCCTGGCCTACCTGCGCCCGGAGACCGCGCAGGGCATCTTCATCAACTTCGCCGCGGTGCAGACCACCTCGCGCAAGAAGCCGCCGTTCGGCATCGCCCAGACCGGCAAGAGCTTCCGCAACGAGATCACGCCGGGCAACTTCATCTTCCGCACCCGCGAGTTCGAGCAGATGGAGATGGAGTTCTTCGTCAAGCCGGGCGAGGACGAGAAGTGGCACGAGTACTGGCTGCAGGAGCGCTGGGACTGGTACACCGGCCTCGGCATCCGCGAGGAGAACATCCGCTTCTTCGAGCACCCGAAGGAGAAGCTCTCCCACTACGCCAAGCGCACCGTGGACATCGAGTACCGCTTCAACTTCGGCGGCAACGAGTTCGGTGAGCTGGAGGGCATCGCCAACCGCACCGACTACGACCTCGCCTCGCACAGCGAGGCCTCGGGTGTGGACCTCAAGTACTTCGACCAGGAGTCCGGCGAGCGCTGGTACCCCTACGTCATCGAGCCGGCCGCCGGCGTCAACCGCGCGATGCTTGCCTTCATGCTCGACGCCTACCGCGAGGACGAGGCGCCGAACGCCAAGGGCGTCATGGAGAAGCGCGTCGTCATGCGTCTCGACCCGCGTCTCTCCCCGGTCAAGGTCGCGGTGCTGCCGCTGTCCCGCAACGCGGACCTCTCCCCGAAGGCCCGCGGCCTGGCTGCGGACCTGCGCAAGTTCTGGAACGTCGAGTTCGACGACGCCGGCGCGATCGGGCGTCGTTACCGCCGCCAGGACGAGATCGGCACGCCGTTCTGCATCACCGTCGACTTCGACACCCTCGAGGACAACGCGGTGACGATCCGCGACCGCGACACGATGGAGCAGACTCGCGTCTCGCTCGACCAGGTCCAGCAGTTCCTCGCCCCGAGGCTCCTCGGCTGCTGACCCTGCGCTCCCGCAGGCCGTGCTCCCGCACGTAGTTCCACGATCCAGGGGCGCGGGGATGTGACACGGTGCGGCTCCTCCTCCAGCCTTCGGCCGGGAGGCGACCCCAGCGTGGGCGCGACAAGCCACCGCATGCGGATGGTCCTCCTCGAACAGGGCCATCCGCACAGGGTGGTTGCTCGCGCAGTTCCCCGCGTCCCTGACGCTTGCGGCGTCTGCTAGCGCGACCAGCCGGCGCGGACGCGGAGCTTCGACTTGGTACCGTCCGGTGCGTGAGCGACCACGCGGTCCGCGTCGCCGTCCGCGAGGGCGAGCCAGAAGCCGCCCGGGGTGGTGATCGCGTCGAGCAGGGGTGTGCCGGTGCGGCCGAGAGTGAGAGTCGGCGCGGTGCCGTCGGCGCAGACGTAGCCCCAGGCCAGCACGGATCTGCGCCCGTCGCGCGCGCCGCGCCGCGCGCCCCGCAGCACGTGCGAGGAGATCGCGGTCTCCACCATCACGTCCAGCAGCAAGCCGTTGTTGTAGATCTCCAGCGCCCTGCGCTCCCGCGTGCCGCGGGCGAAGCGGACGGACCACGGGGTGTCCAGCAACGGGAGACCGCGGAACTCCAGCTCCAGCGCGCTCGATTCGCCGAGTTCGGTGTCGTTCACCGTTCCCCTCCCGCTCGTCGTCCTGCTCTGCGGTATCCAACACTCCCGGACCCGTCGCCGTCGCGCAGTAGCGCCAGTCGCCGTTCCCGTGGTGGTGCTGGATACACCCTGAGACGGTCTCAGGGTTCATGGCGCACCTTGATCACGAGCCCCTAGCCTGGGCCCATGCCCATCCTGCGGACGTTGCGCCGCGCCCTCACGCCCTACGGGCGCCAAGGCGTGCGTGACGTCGTCTTCCTGGCCTCGGCGGTGCCGCCCGCGTTGCTGCCGGGGTTCGTGCTGCTTGTCGGCGCGAGTCCCGGCTCCTTCCTGTTCGCGCCCGTGGTGATCCTCGTGCTGATCCCGTGGCTGACCCGGGTTCAGCGCAGTCGGTTCCGTTCGTTGCTGGGATTGGAGATCCCGGTCGTGCCGCCGGTCCGCCCACGGTGGCGACTGCTCACCGTCGAGACGACCTGGCGACAGTTTCTGTATCACTTCCCGGTGAACGCCGCGGTGAGTCTGTACGCGATGGCGGTCGTCTTCGTCGCCACCGCCGGGCTGGCGCTGGTGTCGCTGCCGGCCTGGTACTGGGCGGTGCCCGACGAAGAGGCCGCCGGCCCGGCGCCCACGGCTCCGGGCGGCGTTCCCGACGCCCTCGCGCTGACCGTCAATCACCACGGCGTCACCTGGCTGGTCGTGCTCGGTGCGATCGGGCTGGTGCTGGCGCCGTGGCTGGCGCAGCTCGGGCGGGTTCTCGACACCCGTGCCGCGGCGGGGCTGCTCGGGCCGAACCGGACCAAAGAGCTCGCCCGGCGCGTGGAGGACCTGGCGGAGAGCCGCGCCGAGGTCGTCGACGCGGCGGATGCCGAGCGCCGCCGGATCGAGCGGGACCTGCACGACGGCGCCCAGCAGCGGCTGGTCTCGCTCGCGATGAACCTCGGGCTGGCCAAGCGCCTGCTGCGGGACCTGCCCGCGGAGGAGCAGGCGGCGCGGGCCATGGAGGTCATAGTCGAGGCCCACGACGAGGCCCAGGCCGCCATCGCCGAACTGCGCGACCTGGTCCGCGGCTTGCACCCGGTGGTGCTTGAGGACCGCGGCCTGGACGCGGCCCTCTCCGGGATCGCCGCGCGCGCCCCGCTGCCGGTGAGGCTCGACGTGACGATGGACGGGCGCGCCGCCCCGGCCGTCGAAGCGGTGGCCTACTTCGTCGTCTCCGAGGCGCTGGCCAACATCGCCAAGCACGCCGGTGCCTCGCGCGCGGAGGTCTCCGTCACGCAGCAGCGTGGCCAGAAGGGGGCGGTTCTGCGCATCACCGTGACCGACGACGGTGTGGGCGGAGCCGATCCGGCCAAGGGCACCGGCCTTGTGGGCCTGCGCCAACGAGCGGCGTCCGTGGATGGGACGCTGCGCATCACCAGCCCCCTCGGGGGACCGACGACTCTTCATGTGGAGCTGCCGTGCGCGCTGTGATCGCCGAGGATTCCGTCCTGCTCCGGGCGGGCCTGGTCAAGGTGCTGGAGGCCGTCGGGTACACGGTCGCCGCCGCCGTCAACGACGCGGAGGAACTGCTCGCCGCCGTCGAGGAGCACCACCCGGACGTCGTGGTCACCGATGTGCGGATGCCGCCGGGCCTCACCGACGAGGGCGTGCGCGCCGCGCTGCTGATTCGCCGTCAGTGGCCTGAGATCGCCGTGCTGTTGCTGTCGCAGTACGTGGAGGAGCGCTACGCCGCCGATCTGCTGACCGGCGACAACCGGGGCGTCGGCTACCTGCTGAAGGAGCGGGTGGGCAACGTCGACGACTTCCTCGACGCGCTGGAGCGCGTCGCGGCGGGCGGGACCGCCCTGGACCCCGAGGTCGTCTCGCAGCTGCTGCTGCGCCGCCAGAGCGGGCCGCTGGACCTGCTGACCCCGCGCGAGCGCGAGGTGCTCGGCCTGATGGCGGAGGGGCGCTCGAACGCGGCGATCGCGCGTGAACTGGTGGTCAGCGAGAGCGCGGTGGCCAAGCACATCAACAGCATCTTCACCAAGCTCGACCTGCCGCCCGCCGAGGGCGAGCACCGCCGCGTCATGGCCGTGCTGCGCTTCCTCGACGCCTAGGGCGACAGCCGAGTGACGACAACCGGAGGGGGACCGATGAACAGGCAGAAGACGGTGTGGTGGGTGTTGTCCGCGGCGGTCGTCGTCGTGGTGGCGGCGGTGTCCGTCAGCGGACTGGTGGCGTGGCTGCTGCGGGAGCACCACACGGGGCAGACGCGTTACCGGGCCGCCGAGGTCAAGTCCGTGGAGTTGGACACCGGCCCGGGCACGGTGCAGGTCTTCCCCACGACGGACAGCAGTGCGTCCGTGACGCAGAACCTGAGCTGGGTCTTCTCCCGGCCGACGGTGAACGAGTGGCTGGACCGGGGCAGCGGCACCCTCCACGTCGACGCGAGCTGTGCCTACGGCATGCTCCTCGTCGGAAGCAGCTGCGACATCCGTCTGGACATCGCCGTCCCGGCCGCGACTCCGATCAAGGCCGTCGACGGCTCAGGGCAGCTGACCGTCACCGCCATGACCGGCCCGGTCGACGCCCAGGCGGGCTCCGGCGAGATCGATCTCGAACACGTCAGCGGTACCGTGGCCGCCCGGGTCGGGTCCGGCCAGATCAGCGGCTCGGACCTGGGCAGCCCCCAGGTCGTCGCCAAGGCCGGCTCGGGGCGGATCGGCCTCGACTTCGCCCTGCCGCCCGCCACCGTCACGGCGGCCGTCTCCTCGGGCCAGGCCTCCGTGTCGGTGCCGAGGGGCCAGCAGTACCGGGTCACGGCCTCCGCCATCAGCGGCAACACCGATGTCGCGGCGGGCCTCTCCTCGCCCACCGCGAGCGCGACGATCACCGTGTCGGTGACCAGCGGGGAGGCCGACGTGAACTACCGCTGAGCGCCGAGCCGGTCGCGGGCCTCCATCAGGGCGAAGCCGAGCAGGTTGAGGCCGCGCCAGCGGCGGGGGTCGGTGGCGGCGTCGTTGGCCGCGCCGAGGCCGATGCCCCAGACGCGGTCGAGCGGGCTGGCCTCGACGAGGACGCGGCGGCCGGTGCCGAGGAGGTACTGGCGCAGTGCCGGCTCCTGCCCGAACTTGGCCACGTTGCCCTGGACCACCAGCTCGAACCGCTCGGCCGCCCAGCGCTCCTCGTCGAAGCCGGAGACCTTGCGCCCCAGAACCTTGGCCTCGGCCGGGGTGCGGGCCGCGCGTATCAGCGGCACCGACGCCTCGTCGCCGAAGAGCCGGGCCTTGGCCGCCATCATCCAGTGCTCGGCGCTGGCGTACTCCACACCGTCGATGGTGAACCGGCAGGGCCACCACTGGCTCAGCGCCCCCTGGCCCACCGAACCGTCCGGCTGTGGCTGATGCCCCCAGAACATCAGCCACTTGGGACGGGCGCCGGCCGCCACGAGGGCGGCCAGCTCATCCCGGCTACGGGCTCCAGCCGGGTGATCGTGGGTGGTGATGTCGTTCTGCGTCATGCCCGTGATCCTGGCAGTCGGCACCGACAACCTGCCACGCGTTATCCACAGCCCTCACCCGACCGAGCGCGGCAGCCGCGTCGACAGGGCGACGACCAGGAAGGTCGCGGCGAACTGGAGGGCCAGCACCAGGGTCAGCGCGTCCCGCATGCCCATCGAGGGGGAGAGGGAGAGGAAGAGCGTGCCGAGGGTGGCGACGCCCAGGGCCAGGGAGGACTGCTGGGTGGTGGCGAGGATGCCGCCGCCGACGCCCGCGCGCTCGACCGGGATCTGGCTCAGCACCAGGCGGATGAGCGGCGGCATGACCAGGCCCTGGCCGGTGCCGGCGATGACCATGCCGGGCAGCAGCACCCAGGGGCTGATGCCGGACCAGTCGTTCGCGACGGTCAGCGCGAGCACGCCGAGGCCGATCGCCTGGATGACGGCGCCGGTGACGATGACGCGGGAGCCGAAGCGGGCCAGCAGGCGCGGACCGGCGAGCGAGGCGGCGAAGAAGCCCGCGGCCATCGGCACCATCGCGAAGCCGGAGGCGATCGGCCCCTCGTGCAGGCCGACCTGGAGCGCGACGGCCATCACCATCATGAAGCCGCCGAAGCCCGCGAAGAACGGCACGGCCATGGTCAGACCCACCTTGAGCCCGCGCAGCCGGAGCAGCGAGATCGGGATGAGCGGGACCCCGCCGGCCCGCTCGCCGCGCCGCTCGACGACGACGAAGGCGGTGAGCAGGAAGGGGAAGAGCGCCAGCAGCACCCAGGTCCAGACGGGCCAGCCGAGCGAACGGCCCTCCATCAGCGGGACCAGCAGGGCCAGCAGCGAGGCGGCCAGCAGCAGGGTGCCGGGCACGTCGACGCGGGCCGGGTTGGCGGAGCGGGTCTCGGGGACGGTGCGCAGCGCGAGGACCACGGCGACCAGCGCGACCGGCACGTTGACCAGGAAGATGAACCGCCAGCCGGTGCCGAAGAGGTTCGCCGAGAGCAGCACGCCGCCGAGCACCTGGCCGATGACGACGGCGATGCCGCCGACGGCGCCGTAGACGCCCATGGCCTTGGCCCGGCGCTCGCCCTCGGTGGCGGCCTGGATGGTGGCCAGCGCCTGCGGCAGCATCAGCGCGGCCGAGGCGCCCTGCGCGACGCGGGCGGCCACGAGCACCAGCGCGGTCGGGGCGAAGCCGCAGGCCGCGGAGGTGAGGCCGAAGAGCAGCGCGCCGGCGACGAACAGCTTCTTGCGCCCGTAGAGGTCGCCGAGCCGGCCGCCGAGCACCAGCAGCACCGCGTAGGCGATGCCGTATCCGGCGACGAAGAGCTCGAGCGTCGCGGGGCCGGCCTTCAGGTCCCGGTCGATGGTGGGCAGGGCGACGTTGACGATGAAGAAGTCGAGCATCGGCAGGAACGCGCCGAGCAGGACGGTGACCAGGCCCAGGGTGCTGAGTCGGCCGGAACCGCTGGAGGCGGGGGCGGCGGCCGGGGCGGCGCCGCCGAGCCGGATGACACGCGGGAGCACGGTGGCCCGGGTGGGTGTCCCGGCAGTCTGCTGAGGTGGGGTGTGGATCGTCACGTCCACTACTGTCCGCCGGTCTGTAGCCTGGTACCAGGGTCTGCTTATCCTGGTACTCGGACTACCTGGCAACGGGATGAAATCAGTTGCATCCTGGAATACATGACCACCGCACCCGCGTCCAGCCTCGAACTCGTCCCGCCGCTCGGCAAGCCCGACCAGCTGCGGCGCCAAGAGCTCGGTGCGTTCCTGCGCAGCCGCCGTGAGCGCATCTCGCCCGAGCAGGTCGGGCTGCCCAGCATCGGCCGCCGCCGCACGCCGGGGCTGCGCCGCGAGGAGGTCGCGCAGCTCGCCGCCGTCGGCGTCACCTGGTACACGTGGCTGGAGCAGGCCCGCGACATCCAGGTCTCCACCCAGGTGCTCGACGCGATCGCGCGTGGCCTGCTGCTGGACCAGGTCGAGCGGCAGCACCTGTTCGCGCTGGCCGGCGTCCCCGACCCGACCGGCGGGCCCAAGTCCTGCCCGGTGGTCACCCCGCCGGTGCGCGCGGTGCTCGACCAGCTCTCGCCGATGCCCGCGGTCGTGCTCAACGCCCGCTTCGACATCATCGGCCACAACGACGTCTACTCCCGGCTCCTCGGCGGCCTGGAACGCTACGACGCCGAGCAGCGCAACATCTTGTGGCTCGCGTTCACCGAGCCGAGCTGGCGTGAGCTGCTCGTCGACTGGGAGACGGCGGCGCGCGGCATGACGGCCAAGTTCCGCGTCGCGCTCGCCGAGCACGTGGCCGAGCCCAAGTACAAGTCGCTGCTCAAGCGGCTGCTGCTGGCCTCGCCGGAGTTCGCCGAGGCGTGGGAGCACCACGACGTCACCGGCACCTCCGAGGGCACCAAGCGCTTCCTCAACAGCGAGGTCGGCCTGCTGAACTTCGAGTACACCAACCTCTGGCTCGGTCCGCGGCCCGGCTACCGGATGACCACCTACGTGCCGGCGGACCCGGTGACCAGGGCGCGCATGGAGCAACTGGCGGCAATGGGACAATAGGGGTTCTGCCCGCTGCCGGACCGAGCGAAGGATCCTCGATGAGCACCGACGTCACCACCACCGCGCCGCTGCGCCTCGGCTCCGCGCTCACGGTGTGGCCGCCCGTCGTGCTGGCCCCGATGGCCGGGATCACCAATGCGCCGTTCCGCACCCTGTGCCGGGAGCAGAGCGGCGGCAAGGGTCTGTTCGTCTCGGAGATGATCACCACTCGGGCGCTGGTCGAGCGCAACGCCAAGACCATGAACCTGATCCACTTCGACCCGAGCGAGCAGCCCCGCTCCATCCAGCTCTACGGAGTGGATCCGGAGACCGTCGGCCGCGCGGCGAAGATGATCGCCGAGGAGGACCTGGCCGACCACATCGACCTGAACTTCGGCTGCCCGGTCCCCAAGGTCACCCGCAAGGGCGGCGGCTCGGCCCTCCCCTACAAGCGCAACCTGCTGCGCGAGATCCTGCGCCAGGCCGTCGGCAACGCGGGCGACCTGCCGGTGACCATGAAGATGCGCATCGGCATCGACGACGACCACATCACCTACCTCGACGCCGGCCGGATCGGCGCGGAGGAGGGCGTGGCCGCGATCGCCCTGCACGGGCGCACCGCCATCCAGCACTACAGCGGCGAGGCCGACTGGTCCGCCATCGCCCGCCTGCGCGAGGCCGTGCCGGCGCACGTGCCGGTGCTGGGCAACGGCGACATCTGGTCCGCGGACGACGCGGCCCGCATGGTCCGCGAGACCGGCTGCGACGGCGTGGTCGTCGGCCGCGGCTGCCTGGGCCGTCCGTGGCTGTTCAAGGAGCTGGTCTCCGTCTTCGAGGGCGAGGTCGACTACGCCCGCCCCGACTTCGGCTACGTGGCGAAGACGATGGTCCGCCACGCGGAGCTGCTGGGGGAGTGGATCGGGGACGAGAAGCGCGGCGTCATCGACTTCCGCAAGCACGTGGCCTGGTACACCAAGGGCTTCTCCGTCGGCTCGGAGCTGCGCAACGGCCTGGCCACCGCCTCGTCGCTGACCGAGCTGGAGGAGCTGCTCTCCCGGATCGACCCGGACCAGCCGTGGCCGGTCAGCGCCGACGGCCCGCGCGGTCGCACCTCCGGCGCCCACCGAGTGGTCCTTCCCGAGGGCTGGCTCGACGACCCGTACGACTGTGCGGTCCCCTCCGCCGACGCGGAGCTCGACACCTCCGGCGGGTGAACGCCGCTCTCCGCAACGGAACGTGGACGGTTGGCGACGCATGGTGAGACGGGATACGTACGAGGGGTGAGACGCGGCCCCTTCTGCGGCGTGACCCCGGCCACATTTGTCGTCACTTTGCGTCAGTTGGACGTAAAACTGCAGGTGGGGCGGGGTGTGAAATGCTTCCCGAACGAGGTCGAACACGGCGACCGGTCCTTGCCTCCAAAGGATCAAGGCAAGGATGCCGGAGTGTCACATTCCGAGGTTGTCCGGTTGCGCTCGTATGAGATCGGCGTTTCCCTGAGTTCAACAGGTGAAGGCGAGCTAGCGTCAGGGCGACGATTTTACTTTCGCAGGCAAAGCCCGTTTCCGGGCATGCGATCTCGCGGGTTACCCGTCAGTTCCGGCCTCTGACGGCCCATCTGGGGCAGCCAAGTGCCTTCGATCTGGGTATGTTCTCCGGCATCAGGGCAACCGTGCGGCAGGAGAGGCTCGTGGCCACTCAGGAAAAGTTCGTCTTCGACTTCACTGAAGGCAACAAGGACCTCAAGGACCTTCTCGGCGGCAAGGGCGCGAACCTCGCCGAGATGACCAACCTCGGGCTCCCCGTCCCTCCGGGATTCACCATCACCACCGAGGCCTGCAAGGTCTACCTGGAGACCGGCAGCGAGCCGGCCTCCCTGCGCGACGAGGTGAGTGCGCACCTCGCCGCCCTCGAGACCCACATGGCCAAGAAGCTCGGCGACGCCGCCGACCCGCTGCTGGTCTCGGTCCGTTCCGGCGCCAAGTTCTCCATGCCCGGCATGATGGACACCGTCCTGAACATCGGCCTGTCCGACGCCTCGGTCAAGGGCCTGGCCAAGCAGGCCGGCAACGAGCGCTTCGCCTGGGACTCCTACCGCCGCCTGGTCCAGATGTTCGGCAAGACCGTGCTGGGCGTCGAGGGCGAGCTCTTCGAGGAGGCCCTGGACGAGGCCAAGCGCGCCAAGGGCACGATCAACGACCTCGACCTGGACGCCGCGGACCTCAAGGCCCTGGTCAAGACGTTCAAGAAGATCGTCAAGGACCACGCCGGCCGTGAGTTCCCGCAGGACCCGCGCGAGCAGCTGGACCTGGCCGTCCACGCTGTGTTCGACTCCTGGAACAGCGAGCGCGCCAAGCTGTACCGCCGTCAGGAGCGCATCCCGCACGACCTGGCCACCGCGGTCAACGTCTGCTCCATGGTCTTCGGCAACCTGGGCGAGGACTCCGGCACCGGCGTCGCCTTCACCCGCGACCCCGCCTCCGGCCACCAGGGCGTCTACGGCGACTACCTGTCCAACGCCCAGGGCGAGGACGTCGTCGCCGGCATCCGCAACACCGTGCCGCTGGCCGAGCTCGAGCAGCTGGACAAGAAGTCCTACGACGAGCTCATGAACATCATGCAGATCCTGGAGAACCACTACCGGGACCTGTGCGACATCGAGTTCACCATCGAGCGCGGCAAGCTCTGGATGCTGCAGACCCGTGTCGGCAAGCGCACCGCGGCCGCCGCCTTCCGCATCGCCGTCCAGCTGGTCGACCAGGGCCTGATCGACCTGGACGAGGCGCTGCACCGCGTCAACGGCTCGCAGCTCGCCCAGCTGATGTTCCCGCGCTTCGACGAGAACACCAAGGTCGAGCGGATCGGCCGCGGCATCGCCGCCTCGCCGGGCGCCGCGGTCGGCAAGGCCGTGTTCGACTCCTACACCGCCGTCAAGTGGTCCCGCTCCGGCGAGAAGGTCATCCTGGTCCGCCGCGAGACCAACCCGGACGACCTCGACGGCATGATCGCCGCCCAGGGCATCCTCACCTCGCGCGGCGGCAAGACCTCGCACGCCGCCGTCGTCGCCCGCGGCATGGGCAAGACCTGTGTCTGCGGCGCCGAGGAGCTCGAGGTCGACACCAAGAAGCGCCGGTTCACCACCGCCGACGGCCGAGTCATCGAGGAGGGCGACCTCATCTCGATCGACGGCTCCACCGGCAAGGTCTACCTCGGCGAGGTACCGGTCGTACCGAGCCCCGTCGTCGAGTACTTCGAGGGCACCCTGCACGCCGGCGCCGACGAGGAGGGCGGCCTGGTCAAGGCGGTCCACCGGATCATCTCCCACGCCGACTCGGTCCGCCGCCTGCGGGTGCGCGCCAACGCCGACAACTCCGAGGACGCGAGCCGCGCCCGCCGCTACGGCGCCCAGGGCATCGGCCTGTGCCGCACCGAGCACATGTTCCTCGGCGAGGAGCGCCGCAAGGAGGTCGAGCGGCTGATCCTGGCCGACAACGACGCCGACCGCGAGGCCGCGCTCTCCGTCCTGCTGCCGCTGCAGAAGACCGACTTCGTCGAGCTCTTCACGGCCATGGACGGCCTGCCGGTCACCGTCCGCCTGCTGGACCCGCCGCTGCACGAGTTCCTGCCGGACATCACCGAGCTGTCGGTGCGCGTGGCGCTGGCCGAGGCCCGCAAGGACCCGAACGAGAACGACCTGCGGCTGCTCCAGGCGGTCCACCGCCTGCACGAGCAGAACCCGATGCTGGGTCTGCGCGGCGTCCGCCTCGGCCTGGTCATCCCCGGCCTGTTCGCCATGCAGGTCCGGGCGATCGCCGAGGCCGCGGCCGAGCGCAGGCTGGCCGGCGGCGACCCGCGCGCCGAGATCATGATCCCGCTGGTGGGCACCGTCCAGGAGCTGGAGATCGTCCGCGACGAGGCCGAGAAGGTCCTGGCCGACGTCTCCGAGCGGACCGGCGTCGACCTGAAGATCGCGCTCGGCACGATGATCGAGCTGCCGCGCGCCGCGGTGACCGCCGGTCAGATCGCCGAGGCCGCCGAGTTCTTCTCCTTCGGCACCAACGACCTGACCCAGACGGTGTGGGGCTTCAGCCGCGACGACGTCGAGGCCAGCTTCTTCACCGCCTACCTGGAGAAGGGCATCTTCGGGGTCTCCCCGTTCGAGACCATCGACCGCGACGGCGTCGGCGCGCTGGTCAAGAACGCCGCCATCGAGGGCCGCAAGACCCGCCCCGACCTCAAGCTCGGCGTCTGCGGCGAGCACGGCGGCGATCCGGACTCGGTCCACTTCTTCCACGAGGTCGGTCTGGACTACGTGTCCTGCTCGCCCTTCCGGATCCCGGTGGCGCGCCTGGAGGCAGGCCGCGCCGCCATCGAGACGGCGGGCAGCGACTCGCGCTGACAAACCCTCACCCGGTCTTCACCTCGCCGGGTGCCAGCGCGAGGCAAGCCCCTCCCATCGTCACACCGTCCCCGACCAAGACGGAAGTTGATGCAAGGGGGCAGGGGTCGCTGCCCGCACCTGCTCCGTCGCGGAGCTCGGCGCAGAGTAGCCGCGACGGAACCCGCCCGGGTGGGAACGGACAAAGGCGTCCGTTCCCACCCGGGCTTTTCACTTTCCGGAATCTCTGAGTTCACTCTGACGCTTACGCGCTCTTGAACTACGCGCGACGCATCGCCTAACGTCTCGGAACGCAAGCGCACCACCTCTCGTGGTGACACCACGGTGCCGCCTGGCCAGCGGCGTTGCACAGCCCTCCCGTTCTTCCTCCTCTGTCGAGAAGGGCACCACCGTGCTTCGTTCCGCACTTGTCGCCGGCTGCGCCACCGCGCTGGCTGCCGCAGGTTTCGCCATGGCCGCTCCGGCCGGCGCGTCCGAGCTCGCCCCGCACCACATGAACGCGCACAAGGCGGCGGCCGCCGCCAGCACCGCAGGCAACCTCGTCTACGGCGGTGGCAACGTCGTCACCAGCCCGACCGTCTACTACGTCTACTGGGGCAACCAGTGGGGCACCGGCTCCACCGTCACCAACGACCCGTCGGGTGAGGTCGCGCTCCAGCAGAGCTTCTTCTCCCACGCCTACGGCAGCGGCGACTCCTTCTTCACCTCGCAGACCCAGTACTGCCAGGGCGTGGCGACCGGCACCACCCAGTGCAACGGCGCCGGCACCCCCGTCGGCCACCCGGCCTCGAGCCCGCTGGGCGGCACCTGGCTGGACAGCTCCGCCAAGGCCCCGAGCCGTCCGACCGACGCGCAGATCGCCGCCGAGGCGGTCAAGGCGGCCTCGCACTTCGGGATCTCCGGCGACAACGTCCAGGTCATCGTCGACCTGCCGCACGGCGTGGTGCCCTCGGGCTTCAAGACGCAGTACTGCGCCTGGCACGACCACACCACTGCGAGCAACGGGGCGGACCTGCCCTACACCAACATGCCGTACATCACCGACGCCGGTTCCGGCTGCGGTGCGAACTTCGTCGCCACGGGCTCGTCGGGTGTGAACGGCACGGACGAGGGCATCACCATCGTCGGCGGCCACGAGTACGCCGAGACGCTCACGGACCCGGCGCCGAGCAGCGGCTGGGTGGACAGCACGGGCGCGGAGACCGGCGACAAGTGCGCCTGGGTCTCCAGCGGCCAGGGCGCGTCGTCGATCATCAGCCTGAACGGCGCGAACTTCGCCGTGCAGTCGCTGTGGAGCAACAACTTCAACAACGGCGCCGGCGGCTGCGTGGTGTCCTACACCAGCGCGAGCAACCAGCACTGACATCGCGTCACCCGATGCCGTAGGCCGGCCCTGCCAGGGCTCGGCCTACGGCCGTCTTCGAGGAGCCCTGCCGTGAACCGAGCCCTGCGTCTGCTTCCCCTGGCGGCCGTGGCCCTGCTGACCGCGTGCGGCAGCAGCGCCCCCACCCCGGCGGCGGCGCCGGCGCCGGACCCCTCCCCGACGGTTCTCCCCGCCTGCGCGAAGCTCCCGGAGCCGGTGCTGCCGCACTCCGCTGGGGAGCTGACGCAGCAGCAGTCCGGCGCGTACTGCCTGCCGCGCGGCCAGCGCGTCGACATATTCCTGACCGCCGCGCAGAGCGGCGACACCTGGCAGCCGGTCCAGGCAACCGGCGCGATCCTCGCCCCGGCGAACACCGGCGTCATGACCGCGCCCCTCGGCGTGACCCCGGCCATGTTCGTCGGCACCACCGACGGCACCTCGGTCCTCTCCAGCGCGGCCCCGTCGGGCAAGACCTGGAAGGTCACCATCGTCGTCAAGGGTTAGTCGCCCCTGGCGGGCTGCGACTGCCCGGGGGAGCAACCCCGACCGGGGTCGCGCCCACGCGGCGGAGCCGCGCCCGCGGGAGGGTGCCTGGTCCTACGCGGAGATCAGCGGCCTCGCGGCGACGTGGTGGGTGGGGCCGATGGCGACGCGTTGTTCGAGGCCGGAGCGGACGTTGGGCCATTCCTCGTCGAGGATGGAGTAGAACGCCGTGCTGCGCACGATGCCGTCCAGGCCGCGGGTGTGCATGCGGTGCACGCCGTCCAGCACCGCGCCCAGCCGCTCGATCGCCGCGCGCGAGCGCACGTTGCGGGCGTCGGCGCGCATGGAGATCCGGCGGACGCCCCACGTCTCGAAGGCGTGACGCAGCATCAGGAGCTTCGCCTCGGTGTTGATCCCGGTGCCCTGGGCCCGGGCCGAGAGCCACGTCGCGCCGATCTCCGTCGCGTCGGGGATCGCGGTCAGAGGATCGCCCACGGGGCCCCGGGGGGCCGGCGGCCAGATGACCGGGCCCTGCCAGTAGTCCAGCTCCGTGAACCGGGTCGACCCCACCACCAGGCCGTCGCTCGTTCTGACCGTGGCGAAGGGAAGTGCGCGGCCCGCCGCCTGCGCGGCCAGCGCGTCGCTGACGTAACGTTCCGTCGCCTCGATGCCGTGCGGCACGGGCGTGAACGCATAGCTGCTTCGGTCCTCTGCCGCGGCCGCGGCAAGGGCCTCGATGTGTCGCTCGGTGAGCGGCTCCAGCCGCACGGTGCGGCCGCAGAGGAAGACGGGTACGGGCACTTGGCCTTATGTCCTTCGGCGGGGTGGGGTCGGGAAAGTTGCTCCCCAGCGGCCGTGGGTACGGCAACGGATCGCGTTCGCCGTGAGGCGTGCGGGGAGCGAGGGGACAGTGTGTGTCCGAAAGATGGCCGAGGCGGGAACGAGAGCGCGAAGGACAGCGGGCGGCCAGGTGAAGGCAAGGTGCGATGCGGGGGTCCTGCAAAAGGTGCTGCGAGGGGTTGTGCGGCGATCTCCACGCAGCCTACGCGGTGCCAGAGTGGAGTGCAGCGAGAGGACCATACCCGCCCGGAGGGGTTAAGTCACCCCAGCCGCGCAAAACCGTCGTGCACGGCGTGTCTCCGGGGCGCATGGCCGCGGTTCGCACTCCGAATTGGGGAATGAACCCTGGTTCCGGGATGCTGGAACCAGGGTAATGGATGCTGTTTCGACAGCCAGAGGACGGGAGTGGGATCCAGGTGCTGGAACCCGAGGGGCTGTACGCGTTCGAGCCGGACGCGGAGGAGCTGGCCGCGGACGCCTCCATCCTGCTGCACTTCTTCGACGGCTTCATGGACGCCGGTGAGACCGGTGAGCAGATCGTCGCCGAACTTCTGGAGGATCCCGAGCGCAGGCTGATCGCCCGATTCGACGCCGACCGGCTGGTCGACTACCGCGCCCGTCGCCCCACGATGCTCTTCGACCGCGACCACTGGGCCTCCTACGCGGCCCCGGCCCTGGACCTGTATCTCGTGCACGACGCCGTCGGCGCGCCTTTCCTGGTGCTGTCCGGCCCGGAGCCGGACGTGGAGTGGGAGCGCTTCGCCGCGGCCGTGGTCCAGGTGGTGGAGCGGCTCGGCGTGCGGCTCTCGGTGACCTTCCACGGCGTCCCCATGGGCGTCCCGCACACCCGGCCGACGGGGATGACCCCGCACGGCAACCGCAAGGACCTGATCGGCGCGCACCCGCGCTGGTTCGAGCAGGTCCAGGTGCCGGGCAGCGCCGGGGGCATGCTGGAGTACCGCCTCGACGAGGCGGGTCACGACGTCCTGGGCTTCGCCGCGCACGTCCCGCACTACCTGGCGCGCACCCCCTACCCGCACGCCGCCGTGGCGGTCCTGGAGGCCATCCAGTCGGCCACCGGCCTGGTGCTGCCCGGCACCGGCCTGCGCGGCCGGATGGACGAGGTGCGTGAGGACGTCGACCGGCAGATCGCCGAGGGCGACGCGGACCTGCGCACCGCGATCCAGGGGCTGGAGCAGCAGTACGACGCGGTGGCGGGCGCCGCCGACCGCGAGAACCTCATGGCCGAACCGGTCGACCTCCCCTCGGCGGACGAACTCGGTCGGGCCTTCGAGGAGTTCCTGGCGGAGCAGGGCGACACGGACTAAGGCGCCCCTGCCCGGGGCGTCCGTGCCCGGCCGACGTCTCAGCTGTGCGTGTGGGTGGGGACCACCGGGCCGTTGAGGGCCAGCCCCGGAGCGGGCTGGACGGACGGCTTCGCGGAGGGGCTGGCCGACGGCTTGCCGGACGGAGCGGCCGTCGGCTTCCCGGACGGCTTGGCTCCGGCGTTCGCCGCCGGGCCGCCGGGGTTCTGGGCGCCCTTCGGGGCCGGGGTGGGGGCGGCCGGCTGGACCAGCTGCGGAGCGTCCAGCTGCTGGCTCAGCCACGGGAAGACGACCGGGAAGAGCGACGCCCAGGTGCCCCAGTTGTGGCCGCCGTCCTTGAGCACGATCGGCTGCTCGACGGTGACCGGGAACTTCGCCGCCGCCTGCAGCGCCTGCGCGTTCGCGGGGGTGCTGTAGTGGTCGTGGGCCGTGGTGGCGACCAGGATCGAGACGTTCGCCTGGGGGCCGGCCTTCTTGATCAGCGCCAGCGGGTTCTGCGCCGCCAGGACCGTCTTGTCGCGCACCGTCGTCGGGTCACCGCGGAAGTCGTCCGGGCTGAGCGCGACCGCCGCGCCGAAGCGGTCGGGGTGCGCGAGGACCAGCTTCGTCGCGCAGTAGCCGCCGGTCGAGTCGCCGAGCAGGCCCCAGCCGCGGGCGTCACCGAGGACGCGGAAGTCCTTCTTCACCAGGTTCGGCACGTCGGTGTCGAGCCAGGTGCCGTTGCGGATGTTGCCGACGTCCGTGCAGTCGGTGTTGATGCCGTTGGGGTTGATCCGCGGGACGACGACGATCGCGGGCTTCATCTTGCCGTTGTTCATCATCTGGAGGAGCGGACCCGGCATGCCGCCGCCCTTGAGCCACGTCTCCGGGGAGCCCGGGTAGCCGTGTAGCAGCTCGATGACCGGGAAGGAGTAGTTGCGGTACTCCGGATCGCTGTACTGCGGCGGCGTCCACACCAGGACCTCGCCCGTCAGGCCGGAGGCCTGGCCGTGCAGGACGGTGCGCTGGAAGCCGTTGGGGCCGCCGGTGAAGGAGGCCGCCTGAGCGCTGGCGGTGGTGCCGGTGGTCAGGCCCACGCCGGCGTTGTCCTGCTGGCCGAACAGGTCGCCCCAGGAGGAGTAGAGGCCGTTGGCGTTGTTGATCCACACCGCCACCACCGCGATCGCGGTGAGCTGGCAGAGACCGATCAGACTCAGCCGCACGAACCCCCGGAGGAACTTGGGACCACGAACGGCACCCCAGGCGACCATGGTCACCACGACGGCGACGATCGTCGCCGCGATCAGGGTGTAGAAGAAGGCGGCGCCGGTGAGGCTCACTGTCCCGTTCTCTCTTCACTGCTGGACGGACATCGGGAGGTCCGAGCCCTTCAGCACCGTCCCACCGCCGTGAACGTTAGCCGGGCTGGGTGAGCGAAAGTCTCTTACCCGACGCTTCGGGGCGGTTCGTGACAGAACTGTCGCACGGGTGAGGCATCCTGTGACCTTGTGAGCAAGGGAAGGGGCCGCGTGACCGACGACGGTGTGACCGACGCGACACACGAAAGCCCTGGCGTCCGCAGCGTCCGCACTCTCGACAGGACCCGTGTCCGCCTGCCTATCATCGGCGAAATGACCAGAGCCCAGCTGCGCAGCGCCACTCGCGCTTTCGGCCTGCTGGCCTTCGCGGTCTGTTTCGCCCTCGTGGTCGTGAACGGGGCCTCCGGCTCGGGCTCGACCGACGAGGGCCCCACGGCCGTGTCCTCCGCCGGCGGGGCGGGGCGACGCGCGCTGCCGACGGGCCCGGTCGGCCC
>NZ_BBPO01000023.1:0-7467 GCF_000787815.1 Streptacidiphilus neutrinimicus | reverse complement strand
GCCGACGGGCCCGGTCGGCCCCGCCGCGAACGTGCCCGCCTCCCTCGCCGGACCCGAGGCCAGCCCCGACGGTCACAGCAGCGCGTTCCACGGGCTGCCGGCCGTCGGCGTGCTCCTCTACCCGGACGACAACGGAGCCGACCACCACTTCTGCACCGCCAGCGTGGTGCACTCGCCCGGCGGCGACGTCGTCGCGACCGCCGCGCACTGCCTGAGTGATCCGGCCAACGGCTCCCCGAGCCCGGCGTCGGTGGTCTTCGCGCCCGGCTTCCACGACGGTCAGCGCCCGTTCGGGGTCTGGCGGGCGACCTCCCTCCTGATCGACCCGCACTGGGCCGCCGACAGCGACCAGGACTCCGACGTCGCCTTCCTCGTGGTCCACAAGGACGGCGACCCGAACGCCCGGATCGAGGACGCGGTCGGCGCCGAGAAGATCGCCTTCGGGATCTCCCGGCCGACCACGGTCGGCGTGATCGGCTATCCGTCCACCACCGACCAGCCGATCTCCTGCCTGAACTCGCTGACCGCCTACAGCGCGACCCAGTCCGAGTTCGACTGCACCGGGTTCACCGAGGGGACCAGCGGCGGCCCGCTGCTCCAGGGCATCGACCCGAAGACCGGCCTCGGCACGCTGGTCGGCGTGATAGGCGGCTACCAGGAGGGCGGCGACAGCGACGACGTGTCCTACGCCGTCTACTTCGGCGACCGGATCCAGGCGCTGTACGAGCAGGCGGTCGCGGCAGGCAGCCCGTCCCCTTCCGCGTCCGCCTCCGCCGCGTCGGCTTCGGCCTCCTCGTCGGCGGGTGGGTGAGGGAGTCCGTAACGGCCGTCCCACGGCGGCCCTTTGGGCGTTACGCTTCCCCCCCCGCGATCGTCGGAGGGGGAGCCGCGATGGAGAAGCAGTCAGGACCGGAGCGGTACCAGGAGCCCTGGTACGCCACCGCGTTGCGCGCCGGGCTCGAGCTCGTCGGCTGGATCGGGTTGCCGATCGCCCTGTGGCACCACTCGATCCTGGCCGCGATCGGGGTCGACGTCCTGCTCATCGGGGTCCCGGCCGCTTTCCAGACGCCCGGAGACAAGCCGGGGACGAACATCGCCGTGCCGGGGTGGGCGACCGTCATGATGGTGCTCGCCGAGCTGGGCGGCGCGGTCGTCGCGGCCTGGCTGCTGTTCTGGCCGTGGACCGCGGTGCTCGTCACCGCCCTCGCCCTGCTGACCTGTTGCACCGAGCTGCCGCGCTGGAAACGCCTGCTTCGCCCGGCCCGGCCCGTGCGAGCCTGACGCCGCGTTGTCCCTCCCAGGGGTTACTGTGCTGGGGATGGACGAGATCGCGCAGGTCATCAGCTACAGCCCCGGCGCGCAGGCGCGTTGGGTGGAGGAGCCGGACAAGCGCCCGGGGCGCACCGCGTTCCAGCGCGACCGCGCGCGGGTGCTGCACTCCGCCGCGCTGCGGCGGCTCGCCGGGACGACGCAGGTCGTCGCGCCGTTGGAGAGCGACTTCCCACGCACCCGGCTCACCCACTCGCTGGAGTGCGCGCAGGTCGGGCGCGAGTTGGGCGCCGCCTTCGGCTGCGACCCGGATCTCGTCGAGACCGCCTGCCTGGCCCACGACATCGGGCATCCGCCCTTCGGCCACAACGGCGAGGAGGCGCTCGACAAGGCCGCCGCGTCGTGCGGCGGGTTCGAGGGCAACGCGCAGTCGCTGCGCATCCTGACCCGCCTGGAGCCCAAGCGCTTCGTCCCGCACGCGGAGTCGAACGGCCGCCCGATCAGCGTCGGCCTGAACCTGACCAGGGCCGCCCTCGACGCGGCCACCAAGTACCCCTGGGCGCGGGGCGAGCACCCGGAGCTGCCGCACAAGTTCGGCGTCTACGCCGACGACCTGCCGGTCTTCACCTGGATGCGGCAGGGCGCCCCCGGCCACAAGCGCTGCTTCGAGGCCCAGGTGATGGACTGGTCCGACGACGTCGCCTACTCCGTCCACGACGTCGAGGACGGTCTGCACGCCGGCCACATCCGCCCCGCCGCGCTGGGCGCGCCGAGCGAGCGGGCCGGGCTGTACCGGGTGGCCGCGCGCTACGCCCCCAACGCCGATCCGGAGGAGCTGGAGGAGGCCCTGGACCGGCTGCGCGCCCAGGAGTGGTGGCCGCACCACTACGACGGCTCCGCCCGGGACCGGGCCGGGCTCAAGGACGCCACCAGCCAGCTGATCGGCCGCTTCTGCACCTCCGCCGAGACGGCGACCCGCGCCGCCTTCGGCGACGGCCCGCTCACCCGCTACCGCGCCGACCTGATCGTCCCGCGCGAGGTCCGGCTCGAGTGCGCGGTGCTCAAGGCGGTCGCCGACCGCTACGTGATGCAGCGCGAGGACCAGGAGCAGCTGCGCCGCCGCCAGCGCGTCGTCATCAGCGAGCTCGCCGAGGCGCTGGTGCGCGGCGCGCCCGAGGGCCTGGACCCGGTCTTCCGCACCCTGTACGAGGAGGCGTCCGACGACGCGGGCCGGCTGCGCGCGGTGATCGACCAGATCGCCACCCTGACCGACGCGAGCGCCCTCGCCCGCCACCGGGCGCTCACCAAGTCACCATGAGATCTTGACGATCGATCAGTGACGCCCCCTTCACCTCCGGGTGCGCATACGGGAGGCTCACTGGGACATCCATGCTGGGACATCCATGAAGAATCCACCGAGGTAATCCACGGAGGCAGACGGACATGGTGGGCACGCACGCGACGATGGCGATCGTCGGGGCGGGACTGGCCGGGGCCAAGGCGGCCGAGACGCTGCGCGCGGAGGGCTTCGACGGCCGCGTGATACTGCTCGGCGAGGAGCGGGAGAAGCCCTACGAGCGCCCACCGCTCTCCAAGGGCTACCTGACGGGCAGCAGCGAACGCGACGAGGTCTTCGTCCACGACACCGCCTGGTACGCGGCCCACGACGTCGAGCTGCACCTCGGCCAGCCGGTCGTCGGGGTCGACCGCGCCTCGCGCGAGCTGCGCCTGGGCGGGGACGGCGGCGTCCTCGGCTACGACAAGCTGCTGCTGGCCACCGGCTCCGGGCCGCGCCCCCTCGACGTGCCCGGCGCGGACCTGGGCGGCGTGCACTACCTGCGCCGCCTCTCCGACTCCGAGCGGCTGCGCGGCACACTGCAGACGCTGGGCCGCGAGAACGGCACGCTGGTGATCGTCGGCGCGGGCTGGATCGGCCTCGAGGTCGCCTCCGCCGCGCGCGGCTACGGCGCGGAGGTGACGGTCGTCGAGCCGCTGAGCACGCCGCTGCACGCGGCGCTCGGGCCGGAGCTGGGCGAGTTCTTCGCACGCCTGCACCAGGACCACGGCGTGAAGTTCCACTTCGGCGCGTCGGTCACCGAGATCGAGGGCCGCGACGGCATGGTCCTCGCCGTCCACACCGACGACGGCCAGGAGCACCCCGCGCACGCGGTCCTCGTGGGCATCGGCGCGATCCCGCAGACCGCGCTCGCCGAGCAGGCCGGCCTCGAGCTCGCCCCCCGCGAGGAGGGCGGCGGCATCGCCGTGGACGCCGCGCTGCGCACCTCCGACCCGGACGTCTTCGCGGCGGGCGACGTCGCCGGCGCGTTCAACCCGCTGTTCGGCCGGCGCCTGCGGGTCGAGCACTGGGCCAACGCGCTGAACAGCGGCCCGGCGGCGGCGAGGTCGATGCTCGGCCAGGAGGTCGTCTACGACCGCGTCCCCTACTTCTTCTCCGACCAGTACGACCTGGGCATGGAGTACTCGGGCTTCGCCACGCCCGGCGGTTACGAACGCGTGGTCATCCGCGGCGACGCGGGCAAGCGCGAGTTCATCGCCTTCTGGCAGACGAGCGACGGCCGCGTCCTGGCGGGGATGAACGTCAACGTGTGGGACGTCACAGACCCGATCCAGTCCCTGGTCCGGTCCCGCACCCCGATCGACCCGGACCGCCTGGCGGACCCCTCGGTTCCCCTGGACTCGTTGGTCTAGTCGCGCTGTGCCCAGGGGCGCGAGGAACTGCGCGACAAGCCGCCCAGGACAAGGAGATCCCGAGGGTTCCGGGCCGTCCTCCTGAGGTGGGTTCCTCGCGCAGTTCCTCGCGCCCCTGACGGTGCGCCGTAGACTTCACCCGTGGCGGGACGGATCAGGGACGAAGATGTGCAGGCGGTGAAGGCCGCACTGCGGATCGACGCCGTCGTCGGGGACTACGTCCAGCTCGCCAACGGTGGCGGCGGCCAGCTCAAGGGGCTGTGCCCGTTCCACGACGAGAAGTCCGCGTCGTTCTACGTGAACCCCTCCAAGGGCGTCTACAACTGCTTCGGCTGCCAGGAGAGCGGCGACACCATCGGCTTCGTGATGAAGGTCGAGCACCTCTCCTTCGTCGAGGCGGTGGAGCGGCTCGCGCCGCAGGTCGGCATCACGCTGCGCTACGAGGGCGGCTCCTACGTGCCCGGCCGCCAGCAGGGCGAGCGCACCCGGCTGCTGGAGATCAACCGGCTCGCCGCGGCCTGGTTCCAGGAGCAGCTGAACGGGCCGGAGGCCGAGATCGGGCGGCGGTTCCTCAAGGAGCGCGGGTTCGAGCGCGAGGCCGCCGCGCACTTCGGCGTCGGCTACGCGCCGGCCGGGTTCGAGAACCTGACCCGGGTGCTGCGCGGCAAGGGTTACACCGACAAGGAGCTGCTGACCTCCGGCATCTGCTCCGAGGGCCGCCGCGGCCCGATGGACCGGTTCCGGGCGCGGCTGGTCTGGCCGATCCGGGACCTGACCGGCGAGGTCGTCGGCTTCGGCGCGCGCCGCCTGCGCGAGGACGACAACGGGCCGAAGTACCTGAACACGCCGGAGACCCCGCTCTACAAGAAGTCCCACGTGCTCTACGGCGTGGAGCTGGCCAAGAAGGAGATCGCCCGCTCCGGTCGGGCCGTCGTCGTCGAGGGCTACACCGACGTGATGGCCTGTCACCTCGCGGGCATCACCTCCGCCGTGGCGACCTGCGGCACCGCCTTCGGCGAGGACCACATCAAGATCCTTCGCCGGCTGCTGCTCGACACCGCGGGCAGCGAGGCGAAGGTCATCTTCACCTTCGACGGCGACGCCGCCGGGCAGAAGGCCGCGCTGCGGGCCTTCGAGGACGACCAGAAGTTCGCCGCGCAGACGCTGATCGCGATCAGCCCCGGCGGCATGGACCCGTGCGAGCTGCGGATCGCCGAGGGCGACGAGTCCGTGCGCAACCTGATCGACCGCGCCTCGCCGCTGTTCGAGTTCGCGATCCGCTCCACCGTCGCCCGGCACAACCTCGACGCCGCCGAGGGCCGGGCCGCCGCGCTGGACGCGTGCGCGCCGATCGTCGCGCAGATCAAGGACGCCTCGATCCGGCACGAGTACGCCGTCCAGTTGGCGGGCATGCTCGGCATCCTCGACGAGCGGTTCGTGGTCCGCCGGGTGCAGCAGGTGGCGCAGTGGGCCGCCGAGCGCCGCGAGGGGCGCGGGAACGTGCGCGGGCAGCAGCGACCGGGGCAGGCCCCGGCGGCCCCCGCCGCTCCGGCCCGGCCGGCGTTCCGGCTGGACGCGCGCAACCCGCAGCAGTTCGTGGAGCGCGAACTGCTGAAGTTGGCGGTGCAGTTCCCGGCCCTGGTCGCGCCGGTCCTGGACGCCTTCAGCCCGGAGGAGTTCGTGACGCCCCCGTACGCGGCGGTGCGCGAGGCCGTCGCCTCGGGCGGCGGCGTCACCGCGGGCGCGGAGGCGGCCGACATCTGGGTGGACGTGCTGCGCGAGGTCGCACCGGACGACGCCGTGCGCGGCCTGATCACCGAGCTGGCCGTCGAGCCGATCCGCACCCGGCGCGCGCCCGACGCCGGCTACGCGGGGGAGTTCCTGGTCAAGCTGCGGCTGCAGGCCGTGGCCCGGCGGGTGGCGGCCTGCCGCGTCCAGCTCCAGCGGCTGGGCCCGCACGCGGCCGCCGAGCAGACCGAGGCGGTCCAGCGGGAACTGTGGGGCCTCCAGCAGTACGAGGGGGAGCTGCGCTCCCGTGGGGCTGCGGCACTCTGACGGTGCGTCGAGCTCACCCTCGGTGACCGCTCCTGCACAGAAACTCCCCGCACGGGTCTCTGCCCGCACCCCCGGACTGCTCCACACTGGGAGTCGGTGCCTCAACCCTCTCAGCCGCGGCCTGCCGATCCCGGCGGCGCCGCGCCCCAGGCTTCCCGGACGCGGGGCGACGAGAACCCTCCCCACGTTCCGATGCCGCGTGCCCCCGATTCCGCTTCCGAGCAGGCGTCGGCCCCGTCACCGGGGCGTCCTCCGGCGCCGGAAGGGATGGACGTGGAACTTGCCGCCACGGCCCTCCACCCGACCAACCTCGACGAACCCGGGCCTCTCTCGCTCGCTCCGACCGCCGTGCCCGTGCGGCGCGCCGCCGCCGAGGACGGACCAGCGGTCGAAGCGACGGCCGAAGCGACGGCGGAGTCCCCGGGCCCGGAACCCGCCGTCGAGTCGCCCGCCGAACCCACGCCCGACCAGCTCCGGTCGGTGGCGGACGAGCCGCTCCCGTCGCTGGACGACAGCGGCGGCCCGGCCGCGGACCTGTTCCGCCAGTACCTCCGCGAGATCGGGCGCATCCCGCTGCTCACCGCCGTCGACGAGGTCGAGCTGGCCCGCAGCGTCGAAGCCGGCCTCTTCGCCGAGGAGTACCTGGCGCTGCATCACGAGACCGTCGCGGAAGAGCTCGCCGACGAGCTGGACCAGCTGATCGTGCGCGGACGCATCGCCAAGCGCCGCCTGGTCGAGGCCAACCTGCGCCTGGTCGTCTCCGTCGCCAAACGCTACGTGGGCCGCGGGCTGACCATGCTCGACCTGGTGCAGGAGGGCAATCTCGGCCTGATCCGCGCCGTGGAGAAGTTCGACTACACCCGCGGCTACAAGTTCTCCACCTACGCCACCTGGTGGATCCGCCAGGCGATGAGCCGCGCGCTGGCCGACCAGGCCCGCACCATCCGGGTGCCGGTGCACGTCGTCGAGCTGATCAACCGCGTGGTCCGGGTCCAGCGCCAACTGCTCCAGGAGCGCGGCATGGAACCGACCACGGCCGAGGTCGCCGCGGTGCTCGAACTACCTGAGGAGCGCATCGGCGAGGTGCTGCGCCTGGCCCAGGAGCCCGTCTCCCTGCACGCCCCCGTCGGCGAGGAGGACGACGTGGCCCTCGGCGACCTGATCGAGGACGGCGACGCGGCCTCCCCGGTCGAGTCCGCAGCGTTCCTGCTGCTGCGCGAACACCTGGAGGCGGTGCTCGGCACCCTGGGGGAGCGCGAGCGCAAGGTCGTGCAGCTGCGCTACGGCCTCCTCGACGGCCGCCCGCGCACGCTGGAGGAGATCGGCCGCCTCTTCGGGGTGACCCGCGAGCGCATACGGCAGATCGAGTCGAAGACGCTGAACAAACTGCGCGACCACGCCTTCGCCGACCAACTGCGCGGCTATCTCGATTAG
>NZ_BBPO01000024.1 GCF_000787815.1 Streptacidiphilus neutrinimicus | reverse complement strand
TTAGGTGCGAGGGCACCCTGCCGCGGAGAACTCAGGTTCCGACGACGATGTGCTTCTCCATGAGCAGCTGCACAGCCTCACGCAGCCGTTCACGTGCCTCGTCGGGTCCCACCTCGTCGCTCGTGAACTCGACGAAGGCGTCCTCCAACTCCATGGGGGTCCGGCCGTCGCACAGCTCCAGGACGGCCCATGTGGTGGTGTTCAGATAACACAACGCTGGCGAGCTCGGCGTGTAGACAAGTGCGCCGGCCCATTCGGGCAACGCCCGCACCCGCGTATCGGCGACGCGCCGGTAGACCGTTTCTTGGATGAGCGGTTCCTGATTGGTCATGCGAGCTCCTGAATACGTTGCGGGCCGATGCGGGAGCCGGTGGACGGGTCGCCGAATACCCGTGCGAGAAACTCCACGAGGCGGATGCCGTCCGGGCCGAGGACAGGGTTCATCTGACGACGAAGTGTGGCCAGCAGGTACCTGCCCCTGGTATGGCACCGCCGCAGCCGTGCCACGACTGGCTGCCTTTCTTCGGGAAAAAGGACGTCATCCCGGCCCAGCGCGGCCGTCCATAGGGCGGCGAGGTGGGCGTACACGTGTAATGCCGCGAGCACCCGGTCCGCGTGCCAGGCCTTCCCCCCGCCTGACTCGCTCGCGTACCAGGGGGGCGTCACCCGTGGCGACGTCTGCGGCGAGTAGCGCGGCGCGTACAACTGGCGGCAGAGCATGAGGTCGTACAGTCGTTGGTGAGTCCCTTCGTGCAGGACCGCCTCCGCTGCCGAGAGCCGGTCACCGAGCGCCGCCACGGAGAGGAACAGCGTCCCGGGAATCGTGGAGTCCGATGCGCTCAGCATCCTGACGGACACCCCGCCCGGCACGACGACACTGATCAGATGTACGTGACGGCCGATCGACGCGGTCAGTTCCGGCGCAGCAGCGCGCAGCAGCCGCAACGCCGCGGTCAGCACTCCCACGTGCCCGGATACGTCAACGCCGTCGCCGGCCACGATCCGCGCGGGCGCGTCGACGGCTACTGAGCGTTCGAACTGACGGGTCAGCAGGCGCTGCGCCGCGCCGCCGGGCGTCCGCGGCAGCCAGAGGCGGAACTCGTCCCCCTCCGGCCCTTCCAGCGGGAGCACGTCTCCTTCGAGCGCCGCACCGGTACGAGGAGGAGCGTCGAGGAGAGCCGCACCCTCTCGCAGCACGCCCTGGGCGTCGGCATTGCCACTGGCGGCGTCGCCCCGCACAGCCGGGTGGGCGGCGAGCAGTTCTGACACCGCACATCGAAGTGCCGACGAACTCAGCAGTCGGTGCACCTGATCAGGGGGCGCTGCTGACATATTCCGGGCCAGGTCCGCAGCCTCCGGGATGCTTCCGGCCAGCGCCTCGATGCCCAGATCGAAGTAGGCTTCAGCGGATTCGGTGATGATGTCGGCATCAGCCAACAGTCGATCGCTCAGTAGATATTGCTGTAAATCGGCGCGCTGCATACGTGTCCGCCGTCCTGGACCAGTGGCCGTCCATTTCGCCGTGGTTCACCAACTGCCGTTTGGTTCCTGCGCGTTCGGAACCGTGCGTTTCAACCATAAGCACACATCCGAATGATGTCGACCGCACTGTGCTCGAATCGAGGGATCGAGCGGCGCATCCGTCCGGCGAAATGCGCGCTGAGCTGCGGTGGAGTGCGGGGCGGATTGATCCGTGGAATCTTTGCCGCTCCGGGTCTGTCGCGGCGTCAGGCGCGGTCGGGAGCGCGTCTGCGAATCAGTCACGGTCGTCTGGCGTAGCGTGGGCGCATGGATCTGCGCATCTTCACCGAACCTCAGCAAGGCGCCGACTACCGGACGCTGTTGCGGGTGGCCCGAGCCGCCGAGGAACTCGGCTACGACGGCTTCTTCCGCTCGGACCACTACCTGAAGATGGGCGACGTGAGCGGCCTGCCCGGGCCCACCGACGCCTGGATCACGCTGGCCGGCCTGGCTCGGGAGACCACCCGGATCCGCCTGGGGACGCTCATGACCGCCGCGACCTTCCGGCTGCCCGGAGTACTCGCCATCCAGGTCGCGCAGGTCGACCAGATGAGCGGTGGCCGCATCGAGCTGGGACTCGGCGCTGGTTGGTACGAGGCCGAGCACGCCGCCTACGGCATCCCCTTCCCGGCCGCCAGGTTCGGGCGACTTGAGGAGCAGTTGGCGATCGTGACCGGGCTGTGGCGGACCGCACCCGGCGAAACCTTCGACTTCGACGGCCGGTACTACCAGCTGAAGGGCTCCCCCGCGCTTCCGAAGCCGGCGCAGGAGCGGCTTCCCGTCGTGGTCGGAGGCATGGGCCCGAAGCGCACCCCTGAGCTCGCTGCCCGCTTCGCCGACGAGTTCAATCTCCCCTTCGTCTCCGTCGCCGACAGCGCCGTCCAGATCGCGCGGGTCCGCGAAGTCGCGGAGGCGCACGCCCGAGCGGCGGACTCGCTGATCTACAGCAACGCACTGGTCGCCTGCGTGGGCCGGAACGACGCGGAGGTGAGGCGCCGCGCCGCGGCCATCGGACGGGACGTGGCGGAGCTCAAGGAGAACGGCCTGGCCGGAACGCCGGCCGAGGTCGTCGACAAGATCGGCCGCTATGCCGGGGCGGGCAGCAGCAGGATCTACCTCCAGATCCTCGACCTCCACGACCTGGACCACCTGGAGCTCATCGCGGACCAGGTGATGCCGCAGCTGAGTTGACCGATCCGTGCCGCGTCGCCCACCTCGACGGACGAGCACCCCGCCCCGCGAGGAGGCCGCCCGGCGCACTGTCGCATCTGACGCGTCGGATGCGACGGCAGCCGGGTGTTCAGTCGTCGAACGGGACCGGGACGGCGAGCTGGGCCGCGAGGAAGGAGAGCCGGTCGACGGCCAGGCCGATCTGCCGCGAGACGGCCCGTTGGCCGTGGCCGACGCCGGTCTCGTCGCGCAGCAGGATCGGACGCGCGCCGACGGTGGCGTGCTGGAGGGCGGCGGCGAGTTTGCGCGCGTGGAGGGGATCGACCCGGGTGTCGCCGTCGAAGACGGTGAACAGCGTGGCGGGGTAGTCGGTCCCGCTGTCCGCCGCGCGGACGCGGTGGTACGGGGAGTAGGCGTGGAGCCAGCCGAACTGCTCCGGCTCGGCCACGGTCCCGTACTCCCCCGTCCACAGCGCGCCCTTGCCGAACCGCTCGTAGCGGACCATGTCCAGCAGCGGGGCGGAGCAGACGACGGCAGCGTACTTCTCCGGATGCTGCGTCAGGGCCGCCCCCACCAGGAGGCCGCCGTTGGAGCCGCCGAAGACGGCGAGCCGGTCACCGCTGGTGAGACCGGCGGCGACCAGGTGGTCGGCCGCGGCGTGGAAGTCGTCGAAGACGTTCTGCTTGCTGCCCAGCATCCCGGCCCGGTGCCACGCCTGGCCGTTCTCGGAGCCGCCGCGCAGGTTCGCGATCGCGTACCGGCCCCCGGCCTGCACCCAGGCGAGGACCGCGGCGTCGAACGCTGGGGTGAGGGCGATGTCGAAGCCGCCGTAGCCGTAGAGGATCGTCGGGCGCGGTCCCGGGTCACCGCCGTCGTCCATGACGAACATCCGCACCTCGGTGCCGTCCTTGGACGGGTAGGCGATCTGGCGCACCCGGATCGGGGGGACCTCGACCTCGCCGGGCGCCGCGGCCCACAGCGTGGTCTCGCCGGTCGTCGCGTCGTAGCGGTAGACCTGGCCCGGGGTCGCGTAGTCGGTGTAGCAGAACCACGCCTCATGCCCGCCCTCGGGGCGCACGTGGAGTTGGCGGTCGAAGGCGCCGCCCAGCGTGCCGAGGCCGGGCAGCGGCACCTCGCCGATCCGCTCGCCGGTGGCCAGGTCGTGGACGGTGATCTCGCCGATCGCGTGGCGGGCGCGGGCGACCAGGAGCAACGGCCGCTCCACCTGTGGCCCGTCGAGGACCGCGAAGTCGTGCAGCACCGCGTCCGGATCCTCCGCGACCAGCTCCCGCCAGGACTCCGCCGACAGGTCGTCGACGGTCGTCACGCACAGCCGCCCGCGTGGCGCGTCCCGGTCGGTGAGCACGTAGACCCGTTCGGCCAGGGGGCTGTCGGGCCGGGCGAACTCCAGCCGGGTGCCCGCGTCGACGCCCGCCTGGACCGGCTCGAACCTCGGGGTCTCGGGCGCGTCCGCCGCCAGGTCCGCCAGCCACACGTCGTTGGCCGACGAGGTGCCGTCCCGGGACTCCACCTGGACCCAGCGCCCGTCCGGAGCGACCGAGACCTGGTACCGCTCGGTCATCGGCCGGCCCTCGCCGAACACCATGACGTCGTCGGCGGCGTCGGTTCCCACCCGGTGCAGCCAGAGCCTGCTGTGGTACTCCCGCTCCTCCACGGGCAGCAGGTCCGCGGGTATCTGACGGGTGAAGAAGAACGCCTTGCCGTCGGGCAGCCACGCCAGGGAGGTGAACCTGGTCCGGTCGATCGGACCGTCCACGGTCCGGCCGGTCGACGTCTCCATGACGTACAGATCCGACTCCTCCAGGCCGCCGGCCTCGACCCCGTACGCGAGCAGGTCGCCCTGCGGCGACGGCGTCCAGTGGTCCAGGGTCGTGGTCCCGGCGGGGTCGAGCGCGCCCGGGTCCACCAGGACGCGCTCCCGGCCGTCCGGGTCGACCGTGAGCAGCACGGCGTGCTCCTGCTCCGCGGTGCGCCGGGTGAAGAAGGGCCGGTCCCCGCGCCAGACCGGCGTCGTGACGGCGCCGCAGGCCAGCAGGCCGGCGAGCCGCGCGCGGAACCACTCGCGTCCCGGCCAGGTCTCCCGGGCGGCGGTCAGGAGCTCCTCCTGCGCCTGCCTCCAGGTCGCGGTCCGGGGATCGGCGGGATCCTCCAGCCACCGGTAGGGATCGGCGACAGCCTGCCCGTGGATGGTTTCGACCAAGTCGAGCCGCTCGGCGCTGGGATAGGGAGGTCGCGTCATGCGACGCAGCATAGGCAAGGCGGCAAGTGGTTCGCAGCCGAATCGGCCGTCCGGAGCGCCACGAGGTGACGGCCCGACAGGTGGCTTCAATCACAAGGCGACACTCGGCCGATGGGCAGAAAATAAAGGTGCAGCCCCGGCTTGGGTGCTACAATCGTAGCCATACGGGCCTCCGGGCCACCATTGCGAAGGCGCCGACGACTTCTCCGTCGGCCAGGGGGACGTCACCATGACCTACCAGCTCGAAGCCACGACCCAGGCCGCCATCGACGAGCGCCTGCGCGCGGCACGTCAGTACCGCCTCGCCCGCGCCGCCCGGCTCACCAACCGCGCCGAGCGCGCCGAGCGACGCGCCCGCAAGGCCCTGACCAGCCTGCACGCATGACCACCCACCCGAAACGGGCCGCCACCTCATCAAGGTGACGGCCCGTTTCCGTATGCGGCCGACCGGGCCGTCCCGACGGGTCAGCCCGACAAGTCAGCGACCTGCGCCTCTGGCAGGTCCTGGTAGTAGCGCAGCACGACGGCCGCGCGCTGCCGGGCCGGTAGGCGTGCGAGCGCGGCTTCGAGCCGGTCCCGCTCGCCGACCAACTCGGCGGGGTCGTGGAGTCCTCGGCATCGGTACTGCGGGCGGGCCGAGTACTGGCACGCTGGACGGGTGCTGCCCGCCTCCGCTGAGCGTGCCGATGGCCGTCGACCCCAACATCGGCGAGGAGGTCGGCTGGCAGGAGCTCACCGCGGCGACCGCCGCCGGCTGGGCGGCGATCCCAATGGCGGAGCGTTCCCACGCAGTCGTGCTCACCGCCAACTACGGGGAGGCCGGGGCCATCGCGCGCTACGGGCCGGGGCTCGGGCTGCCCGCCCCCTACTCCGGACACATGGGCCTGTGGCTCTGGGGCCCACCCCCGGCCACCGACGACGGGCCCGTGCTGCTCGTCCACCCCGCCCACTCCCCCGCGCTGGAGCAGTACTTCCGGGACTGCCGTCCGGTGGCCCGGGTCGACAACGGCCACGGGACGCCGAACCTGGAGCAGCACGCGGCGGTCGTGCTCTGCGCGGGCCCGGACCGGTCATGGGCCGCGCTGTGGCCCGCGTTGCGGAGGTACCGACGGCGCGTTCCCCGTCTCGGCACCCGCGTCCGGGCGGACTCGCTGGAACCACGTCCGCGCCGCGGCGGCGCCTGCGTCCGCCGCGGCGCCGGCCCCCGCGCTGATCCGCCGGCAGCGGCGGCCGGGCGGGGCCAGGGCCGAGCCCAGACCTCCCCGGCCGACGGCTCCCCCAGGGAACGCCGCTCAGCGCGGTGCGCACGGCGTCAGGTCGCCGATGACGCCGATCCGCATGCTCAGCCACGGGTAGGTGTGGTTGAAGAAGACGTTGTCCTGCGGCTGCAGGCCGACCGCCGAGGGCCACATCTGGTAGGCCGAGGCGTTGGAGACCCCACCGTGCAGCCTCCGCCAGACGCGCGCCGAGCTGCCTCCGGCCGGGGGCGGCGCGATGGTGTCGGTCCACTCGACGGCGTTGCCGCCCTGGTCGAGCGTGCCCCACGGTGAGGTCGTGCGCGCCTGGCCGACCGAGCTGAGGCTGCCCTGGTACAGCGCGGCGTACTCGATCGGATTGAGCCCCAGCGGGTTGACCGTCGCGCACGCCTCGCGCGACACCTCACCCGGGCACCAGCTCGGCGCGGGCTGGCCGTCGGCGTGGTAGGAGGCCAGCGGCTGGGTCGAGGCGTTGGTGACGTCGCCCGTCAACGGGTTGAGCACGGTGGTGTGCGGGGCCGTCGCGTCGCCGTCGCCGAAGACGCCCGGGTTCGTCGGGTACTTCCAGTAGCTGTAGGTGCCGCCGCCGCGCGGGTCGAAGTAGGCGGCCTTGATCCACTCGTCCTGGCTGGGCACGACGAACCCGGTGGTGTTCGACCGGACCGCCTTCGGGTTCGCCAGGTCGTACATGCCGCTCTCCGTGCGCGCGGAGAGCTGGACCCGGTAGCTGACGTACCGGAAGTCGCCGCTCTGGCTCGTGGTCTTGGAGATCACCCGGCCGTTGTAGAGCGAGTTGACGAACCGTGCGGCCCGCAGGAAGGTCGCGAAGCCGTAGGGCTTGTCCGCCCACTCCGGGTAGGCGACCGAGTAGTGCCGGCCGGCCCCGGTCTGCGCGGAGAAGTTGATCTGCCCGTACTTCGGCCAGGCGGACGAACTCTCCGTCTCTCCGTCGTAGAGCCCGTGGGGATCGCTGCCGGTCGGGTCGGCCGTGTTCAGGAACGCCACCCACTGCGAGACGGTGACCTCCGTCTCGCCGATCTCGTAGGGCTTGGCCACGCGGCCGACCATCAGGCAGCCGCGCGAGCTCGCGGGCGCGTCGGCGCACGAGCGGTAGACCGCGTCCGTGAACGGGACGACGCCGACGGCCCGGTTCCCCGGCGCGCCGACCTCGGCGGTCGTCACCGTGACGACCGCACCCTTGGAGCCGGCGGCGTCCGCGGCGGCGGAAGCGACGGAAGCGGCGGCGGCCGACGAGCCGACGGTGAGAGAGGGAGCGAGCACTGCGGCCGCTGTGCCGCACGCCGCCATCAGCGCCTTGACGGAAGGGAGACGACTGGATACGAACCGCATGAGCACACCCTTGGGATCGAATATCACCGTTCGTGTGCACAAAGTAGCCAGAGCCGGACCACACGCCGTCAGCGGCACGCGGAAGGATCAACCGGGTGGCGGCGGCAGCGCGAGCCTGCCTCGCGGCCGGTGACTACGCCGCCCGCCGGTGCGACCGGGCGCCCCGCGGCCCGGCGCCGAGACCGTCCATCGCCATCAGCCAGGCCTCCGTCACGGCCGCGCGGGCCTGGGCCGTCGCCTGCGGGACCGAACCCGTGAGCTGGACCGGGGCGCCGAGGACGACCTGGATCCGCGGCCGCCGCAGCGGCGCGGTGGCCGCCCCCGCCACCTGCTTCACCACGCTCCCCGAAGTGATCCGCCGCGCCCCGGCCTGGCCGAGCGGCACCACGGGCACACCGGTGGCCAGCGCCAGCCGGGCCAGCCCGGTACGGAACTCCTGCGGAGCGCCGTCGGCCGAGTCCCTACGGCGGGGAAGTCGGCCCTCCGGGTACATCACCACCACGCGACCCAGCAGCAGCTCCCGCTCGGCCGCCTCCAGCGCGGCCGCGGCCTGCGCCGTGCCGCGCCGCACCGGGATGTGACCCTCGGTCCGGAGCATCCGCCCGAGCGCCGGAACGCGCCACAGCCCCGCCGCGGCCAGCACCACCGGCCGCGACTCGCCCAACCGCCCGAGCGCGGCCAGCACCACCCCCGGGTCGATCAACGAACTGTGATTGACCGCCACGATGCACGGCCCCTCGGGCAGCCGCCCGCCGCTGACACGGAACCGCCCCATCACGGGCACCACACGACGAGCGAGATCACTGAGCATGCCGCGATCATCGCCCCGGGCGGGGACGCGGCGCCTGAGTCCGTGTACTCAGCCGAGGTACTCAATCCGCGCCTTCCCCGCAGCAATGGACCGAGGCACACCCGGCGAGCTCATCAGTCAGCTGGCCGAGGCGATCGGCTCCGTCACGGCCGCGCAACCGCTGCCGGTCGCCGTCGACGGGCCGCCCGCCTCCGGCAAGACCACGCTGGGCGGATTCACGGGGAGGCCGAGAAGGCGAGATACGTCCAGCCCACGCCCGCACGAGCGTGGGGGTCCTCCCGGTGGGCGACGTGAAGGACCTCGAGCCCGTGCTCGTGGGCGAGGTCGATGGTCTCCTGCGCGGTGACCGCGAACATCCGTCGCCCCTCCGGTACGGGGCCGTGGCGCAGGGACAGGATGACGCGACCCCGCTCGGCCAGGAGCGCCGCCAGGCGGGCCATCGCCGTCGCGCGCTCCTCCGCGTCCAGATGCATCCACACCGCCGTCAAGAGGATCAGATCGAACCGCCGCTGCTCAGTCGTCAGGCCCGGCAGCTCCGGCAGCGCATCGCCGACCCACTCGATGTCCCGGTCGGCGTGGATGGACCGTCCCAGCTCTCGCAGCTCGGCCGTGGGCTCCGCAGCCACGACCCGGTGACCTCGCGCCGCAAGAGCCGCGGCGTCACGCCCGCTCCCCGCGCCGACATCCAGAACGGAGCCGGGCTGAGCGGGGAACAGGTGCAGCACCTCTCGGTGGACTTCAGCGAAGGTCACGCTCTCGTACTGCTCGACCAGGGCCTCGGCGGCCTCGCCGTATCCGGCGGTGCTGTCCATCGCGAGGAGCTGGGCGTCGAGGGGCCGGGCGTCGGGGGTCTCGTTGATCACAGCGAGAGACCCTATGCCAGCCTGCGCGCGAGGACCAGCACACGAAGCTCGGTGGCAGCTCGGCACCTGAGTACGCGTCCTCAGGTGGGTCACAGACGAGTTGCGGCAGAGTGCTCACTTCGCGGAGGACGATCACGGGGGTGCGGAGTGTGCGGCCCAGGGACAGCTGAACCGACGTCAGGGCCCGCGCGGGGTGAGCCCAACCCACCCAGTCAGTGACGGGGCCTCGTTCATTCAGGCGTGGGCGCGGCGTCGCGCTCGCGGTCCTCCTCGGGGAGGAGGTGGACGGCGGCCTCCTCGGCGCCCGCGGCACCGCCGTCGATACCGACGTCGGTGGCGACGAGGTCCTTCTCCGTCTCCGGATGGACTCCTTCGTCCGGGGCCACCAGCCGTCCGGCCCGCTCGGCGCCGGCCTGCGGGTCGACCGGCTCGCCCGCCCCCTCGGGAAGGTCTCCGACGCCGTCACCCTCCACAGGCGCGGGTTCGGGCTCCTCTTGGGCGAGCCGTTGCTCCAGCGACTCGCCCTCACGCTGTTCGGCGGCGGTGACCCCCGACTTCCGCACTGCGAGAGGCTTCTCCGGCGGGGAGTACCCCTGGTCGAGAAGCTCGTCGTAGTCCGGCCCATCGACGGCGTCCTCCGGGTCCAACGCTGCCGCGTCCGCCTGTTCGTCCATGTCCCCGGTGGGCTGGTAGACGTCGTCGCCCATCCCTGCGGCGTCGCTCAGGTGCGCTCCCGTGTGTCGCGTTCGCTCGTGTCGCCGGGCGGAGGCCGTCTGCCGGTTCCCGGGCGGCGACTGTCCGTACGGCGCCGCTACCCCGGGCCGTCGCGCTCACGCCTGCCTCGTCGGAGTTGCCCCTGGAGCAGGCACCCCACGCCTACGACCAGTGCGACATGCGCGCCGACGGCTGGACCGAGGTCCTGCTCCACCCCCAAGCTGCCTGGCCCGCCCGGCTCAGCGCCCCAGGGCTGGATTGCAGCCGAACGCGTGCCCTGGGTCGGAGCGGGTTAGACGACTCGAGAGAAGCACCCCGAACGACGCGAACGAGAGGAACACTCCGTGGGCAAGGACACCATCGCGCAGGCCAGGACCGAGGCCGTGATCAAGGCCGTCGCGGACGCCACCGACAGCGTCAGGACGCATGCCGAGCAGGCGGCCCAGGCGACCCGGACGGCCGCGGGCACGGGCGTCCAGTCGCTCCGGCACGGCAGCGGGCACGTAAGCGGGACGCTGCAGGACGCCGCCGAGCAGGTCCACCAGGCTGTCGGCCCGGTGTGGGACGCGGCCGCCCAGGCCGCGGACCAGGTCCGGCACACCGCTGCGGCACTGACCGGGCGCTCCGCCGACCACCGGCAGGCCGTCGCACGGACATGGAAGGTCTGCGCGCTGATCGCCGCCGGGTGCACGCTCGGCGCGGCGGGACTGACCTGGTGGCTGACCCGCACCCCGGAGGAGGCCACGCCTGCCGTGGTCCCGGCCCAGCCCGTGCCGCCCGCCTGACGCGCGACGCCCGAACCGGGCTTCCCGGTGCCGGCTACGACGAGACGACTGCGGCGATGAGAAGCGTCGCCCGCCGCGAGTGCGACGCGCATGCGGCGCGGCTACCCCGCTTGAGCGCCACGAAGGGGTAGAGAGCGGCCCCGCCCGGGAAGACGGGGTTGGGCGGGGCCGCGGCTCGACGGCGACCGGGACCACACGGGACGGCCGCAAAGCCGGCCGCCGGTGCCGAGCGTGGCCATCGGCACCAGGGGCGGCGGTGTTCACGCCGCCGTGCTGGGCGTCGCCAGCAGTTCGGGAAGGTCGGCGAGGGCGGAGCTGACGCTGTCGTAGACGAGGACGACCGTGTTCGCGCCGGTGAGCTGGAAGACCCGGGCGACCGCCGCCGTGATACCGGCCACGCAGACGACCACCCCACGCGCGTGTGCCTCCAAGCGCAGGGCGAGCACGGTGTTGACTCCGGACGAGTCGCAGAACCCCACCTGGGAGAAGTCCACCAGCACCAGCCGGTCGGCGTAGTCGACGGCGGCCGCGAACAGCTCCTCCACCGCGGCGCGGCGCTCACCGTCCACGTCTCCGGTCACTCGGCACACCACCACGCCCGGGCAGGGCATGGACCAGCCCAGCTCCCACCCCGTGCGATCGGCATCCATCGGGGACCACCCCAGTCCGCCGGGAACACGACAGCAGCCCTGGTGCGGGCCGAGCCCACCGGCCTCCTCCAGCGCACCGCCGCGGACGCGCGCGGGCAATCCATGAGGCGAACGGAGTCAGGGCAAGGACGCGCAAAACGAAACGTCGACCATCCGGACGGGCGTGCCGCCATGTCTGATCACGGAGCACGCGTGGGGGCTGGGCGGTGCTGCCCGCTCTGGAGACGCTGGGCACCGGCGCGTACATCCCCGATGACCGACGCGATAGGGGGCCGGCGCGGTCGTCTCGCCCGCCCGCCCAGCGCTCCCTCGGCGTGCAGCGGTCACGCGGCGATGGTCCGGGCGGCACGGGCGGCCTTGCGTCGCCGGCGCCGCACCTCTCCACGTTCGTTCTCGGTGAGCCCGCCCCACACCCCGAACTCCTCAGCGCATTCGAGTGCGTACTCGCGGCACTCCGCCAGGACCGGGCAGGCGGCACAGATCCGCTTCGCCGCCCGCTCCCGCTCCTCGAACATGGTCCCCCGCTCGCCGGCTGGGTGGAAGAACAACCTGGTGTCCACGTCGGCACACGCCGCCTGGTCCTGCCACGTCCAAGCCCACTCCATCAGCCCGGGAAGGTCCGGCTTACGCCCCATCAGCTGTCTTCCTCTCTCCGTCGTCGCGGGGGTCGCGCGTCGTTTCGGATCCCCTTGGTCACCTACGCCGATCCTGGGGCGGGACAGTGCCGCCCGAGGTCGCGCCTGCCCCGCCGCTGTGGATCCCACACGCCCGCTCTCGCACCGTCTGACGGGGGCTCATGGCGCGGGCGGCCGGGCGGAGCGGCTCCTCGAAAATCCGACGCATGCCGGCGCGGTCCGGGGGCACACGTGGCCTCAAGAAGGAGGGATACATCATGGGTGCTCTGCTGTTGGTGCTGCTGCTGGCTCTGATTCTGGGCGGCATCGGGTTCGCCGTTCACATCCTCTGGTGGGTCGCGCTGGTGGTGCTGGTGCTGTGGATCGCCGGGTTCTTCTTCCGCGGGGCGGGTGAGTCCCGCGGTCGCTGGTATCGCTGGTAACCGCCTCCCAGCGCACCTGCACATGCGGTGCGGGAACCGCCACCGGAGCGGTTCCCGCACCGCATGTGCGTGGAGGCACGGGCATCGCGATGTTCGTCCGGCGGACAGCCGCCTTCGCTGACGGGGCTGTCGCCTTGCCCGTTGCGGGCATGCGCCGGACATGATTGACGAACTGCGGGCGCAGTACGTCGCGCCCACCCGTGCGAGCCGATCGGGCTGTGGCACGTCGTCGAGATCGGGCGGCTGCGAGCGCTGTGCGGCCACGCCGTCTGCGGCCTGGTGGGGTCCGCGCCGCTCGCCGACCTGGCGGGCATCGACCCGACTGCTGCTGCGACCCGTGCGAGCGGATCTACCGCGGCACCGCCGCACGAGTCCTCGACGAGCCGGTCCAATGACCTGCACGGTCGCCTGCATATCGGCGGCGGTCCGGGGCATGCGCGCGTGGCTTGTCTGAAAATGTCCTGATTCGCTCATGAGAAGGTGAACCCCCGTGGTTGCCCGAACCGCCCTCCCGCTCGACCCCGCACCGTCCCCTCAGACGGCGAGGGACGACGCGCCGGAGCTGCCGCGGCCGATCGCCTGCGACCCGGTCACTCTGGACGCCCTGGAACTGCGCGCGCTCAGCGACGTGCTGCTGGTCCGGCTCGCGGAGCTGGAGGAGGGCACCGCCGCCTACTCCTACGTCCGCAACACCCTGGTCGAACTGAACATGAGCCTCGTCCGCGCCGCCTCACGGCAGTTCGCCCACGGGCGCGAACCGCTCGAGGACGTGCTCCAGGTGGGCATGGTCGGACTGATCAAGGCCATCAACGGATTCGACCCCGGCCGCGGCGTGGAGTTCACCACCTACGCGCTGCCCACCATCACCGGAGAGATCAAGCGGTACTTCCGCGACACCACCTGGGCCGTCCACGTCCCGCGCCGCCTGCAGGAGCTGCGCCTGATGCTCGCCAGGACCTCCGACACGCTGGAACAGGAACTGCATCGCGAACCCACCACCGGCGAACTCGCCGACCGGCTCGGCATCACCGAAGCCGAGGTCGCCGAGGGACACAAGGCCGCCGACGCCTACACCGCGGGCACGATCGAAACCCTCGCCGGCGACGACGCGGAACACGAGGGACCGGTCCAGCGACGCCTCGGCACGACCGACCACGACCTGGAACTGGTCGTCGACCTCACCGCCCTCCACCAGATCCTCCCCGCCCTCCCGGAACGCGACCGCCGCATCCTCCACCTCCGCTTCGTCCAGGACCTCAGCCAGGCCGAGATCGGAGAGGAGATCGGCTGCTCCCAGATGCACGTCTCCCGGCAGCTGGCCCGCATCCTGAACAGGCTGCGCGACCAGCTCGAGGGCCGATAGGGCGGCCTGACCGGCGGCGGGCACACCAAGGCGGTGACCGAGGTGGACAGGTTCGACGTGGATGCGGTGCTCCAGCAGGCGCTGGACCGTCTCGCACTGCTGGCCGAGGTCACCACAGCGCTGGCCGGCACCCTGGACGCGGACGTCGGCCTGCGACGCACCTGCCGGATCATCGTGCCCCAGCTGGCCGACTGGTGCGCCCTCGATCTGCTCGACCAAGGCGACCGGCCGCGCCGGGTGTGCATCACCCACCGCTCACCCGGCGCGCTCCCGGACGGACTCGGCCAGGGCTGCCTGAGCCCTCTGGCCGACGAGGACACCGGCGCCCTGGCCCGGGTCCTGCGCGGCGCCGGCCCGCTCCTGATCGCGCAGCCCCGGGACGCCGACCTCAAGCTCCAGACCATGATCCCCGCGCTGGAGGCGTCCAGCGCGGTCCTCGCCCCGCTGCGGGCCAGACGCAGGGTGATGGGCGCGGTCACCCTCGCCCGCCAGGGCGACCGGCCGCCGTACACCCAGGACGACCTGGCCCTCGCCGACGACCTCGCGCACCGCCTCGCCCTGCACGTCGACAACGCCCGCCTGCACCGGGAGGTGCAGTCCACGGCCGAGCACCTGCAACGCGCGCTCCTGCCCGACCTGCCCCACCCCGACGGGCTGCAGCTCGAAGCCCGCTACACCCCCGCCCGCTCCGAGAGCGCCAAGGTCGGCGGCGACTGGTACGACAGCTTCACCCTCCCCACCGGGGACACCACGCTGATCATCGGCGACGTCACCGGCCACGACATGCGCGCCGCCGTCGCCATGAGCCAGCTGCGCAACATGCTCCGCGGCATCGCGTGCGACCGTCAGGAGCCCCCGGACGCGATCCTGCGCCGCCTCGACCTGGCCCACCACACGCTCACCACCACGACCGCTACCTGCCTGTACTCGATCGTCCACGGCACGGAAGGCGGCCCCTGGCACCTGCGCTACGCCAGCGCGGGCCATCTCGCCCCGCTGCTGGTCACCCACGAGGGCGACACCCGCTACCTCCGGACCCACCACGACCTGCTCCTCGGCGTCGACCCCGGGCGTCCCCGTCACAGCGCCACCGAGCCGCTGCCCGCTCGCAGCACCCTGCTGCTGTACACCGACGGCCTGGTCGAACGCCGTGGGGAAGACCTCGGCACCGGCCTGGCCCGCCTGCGCCAGCACGCCGCCGCGCTCGCGCACGAACCCCTGCCCGCGATGTGCGACGAACTCCTCGCCGGCCTGCTCCCCGAGAACTACCCCGACGACGTCGCCGTCCTCGCCCTGCGCCTGCCCCCAGCAGCAGGCTAGGAAGCACCACCCAGGAGTGCGGGGAACCGGGCCCTGCGCCCGGCAGCCCGCGCCTGCCCGTGCCTGAGGACGCGTCAGGAGTGGAGGTGGTGCTCGGCGCTTCGCCGAAGGCGTGCTAGTAGTGGGCGGCGAAGTGGCCGGTGTGCAGGAAGCCCCAGCGGGCGGCGATTTCGGTGACGGTGGTGCGGGCGGGGTCCGCGGCGAACAGCTCCCGGTGGACGCTGACCGACCCGTAGGCCTGCTCGATCAGTTCGACGGCCAGATCGGGTTCGGTGGCCTCGAAAGCCACCCGCTGCACAGCCGTGCCGGTCATCACCGGTCTCCTGACGCTGTCGGAAACGGCCGCGCGTGGCAGCCGCCTCGTCCGTCTGCCTCGACGCTACCTCCCTGGCATCCCTGCGGCGAAGCGGCCTCGGGCTCCGGCCTCTCCGGTACACCGCCGTCGTCGCGTCACGCGGTCAGGGTGTCCGTGAGACGTGGTCCAAGCTTCCCCGGGTCCTGGTGCGCAGGTAGGGCAGGACCGCAGGCCATCCCTGGGCCGCGAGGGTCCGGCGCAGCACCACGGCGCCGTTTCCGTCCCGGACCATGCGCTCCAGAGCGGGGCGCACGATGGACTGGTCGCCGGAGCGGTCCAGCGCCGGGCCCAGGCGGTCGAGTGCGTCGTTGACGACGTCGGCGGCCGGGCGCGGCCGGAGATCGTGGGGGTCGTGCAGGTCACCGGTCAGGCCGTGCCGGGCGGCGTGCCATACGGCCGCGTCCAGTTGCTCGGGCTCGGCAACGGGTGCCTTCCGGCCCGCCTCTGCCTCGGCGAGCACCGTCATGACCTGGGCGCGGACCAGACCCGCCAGGACGACGGCGTCCTCGGCGGCCACCTGCACGTCGCAGGCTCGCACCTCCAGGGTCGGGTAGCGGGCCGACGCCCGCGCCAGCCAGTACATCTGTCCGATGTCGGCCACCATGCCGCGGTCCACCAACTCCCGCGTGCGGCGCTCATAGTCGTCCGGGTCCTGGAAGCGCGGCGGGATGCCGGCGACCGGCCAGCGGCCGTTGACCATGTGGCGCCAGCTGGCGAAGCCGGTGTCCCGGCCACGCCACAGCGGGGAACTGGCCGACAGGGCGACCAGCAGCGGTAGCCACGGCCGCATCCGGTTCAGCGCCTCGATCCGCGCCCCGTCGTCGCGTACCTCGACGTGCACGTGCAGGCCGTTGATCAGCTGCTCGTCCGTCAGCAGCGGCGCCTCGTCGTGGAGGTGCCGGTAGCGGGGCTTGTCGGTGACCGGCACCGCGACGGCGCCGTCGGGGAACGGAGACGCCGCGCACGCGGCAAGGACACAGCCTTCGTCCTGCGCGGCCTCGCTCAGCGTGCCGCGCATGCGGGAGAGCTGACCGTGCAGCTCGGGCAGCGTCGTGCAGACGGGTGTGGCGATCTCCAGCTGCGCCTGCAGCAGTTCGTGCTGCACCTCGTCGGCGCCGAGCCCGGGATACAGCCGGGAGCGCCTGCGCACCTGCGCGGCGCGCGGCAGCGGCCGCCCGCTGCCGGGGTCGAGCAGCAGGAACTCCTCCTCGACGCCCAGCCGCGGAGCCGCCCCCGAGGCGGAGAGGCCCGCACCGTTCGTCCGTGGCTCTACCGGCTGCGCCGTGTGGTTCTCAACGCTCACTCCGTCTCCCAACCGCGACCCGTCCGGCCGCCGCGAAGCGGGCGGCGCGACGGGCCCTGCACCGTCTGCTGATGCGATGCGTGTACCCCGCGCCACGCTCCGCCACCGCCCCGGAACGAAAGGCCTCACGTGCGGGCACGACGGCTACGGAGCATCGGCAGGGGACGCCCGATGCGGCCGGCTGGAGCGCGTGAGGTCGTCGGCAGTAGTCGGGGCGGGCGGGCACGATGCCCGCCCGCCGCCCTGAACGGCGTGGTTACGCGGAGGTGCGCCGTTCCCAGGCGTCCGGGCCGCCGCCACGCCATTCCACCATGCCCGGACTGTGGACGAGCGCCGTATCCAGGCCCGCACGATCCATGAACTCCGCCACGTCGGCCGCGGCGTACGCGTGCCAGACGGCCTGCCCCAGCACGTCGACACGCCGGAAGGGCCTTCCGTCCGTCCCCAGCTCGACTGGCTGCACCACCACGTGCGGCAGGTGTCCGCTTTCGGCATTCATGCGTTCCGTCCTCTTTCCACTCGGTCGAAGTTGTCGGCTGATTCCGCGCACGGGCAGGAGTCCTGGGCACGGTTTCCGCCGGTCCTGCGGCTGCCCCGTTTCCGCGTCGGCACGCGCCGCCCGGATCGGGCTATCCGATGAGCGGGTATGACCTGGCGTTTCGCGGGCAGGCGCAGACGCGAGTGCCGAACCGACATGGCCGGGCGAGCCGCGAGGCCGCTCTGCCGAGGAGGCGAGATGGCTGTCCGTCACGTGCTGATCGGGCGACCGCCCGAAAGCGTCTGGAACATCCTTGCGGACGAGCGGTGCTACGCCCGGTGGGTCCCCGGGACCTCCCGGACCGAGCCGGGAGACGGCCACTGGCCGGACGTCGGGTCGAGTCTGCGCTACACCGTCCGGCTCGGCCCCTGGCAGTTGCAGGGCCGCACGGTCGTCCGCCGTTGCGCGCCGAACGCGCGCCTGGAACTCGAGGCCCACGCGGGCCGTCTGGGCACGGCCCGGATCGGCATCGAACTGCTGCCCTGGGGCAGCGGCACGCTCGTGATCGTCGACGAGCACCCGCTGCAGGGCCTGGGCGGCAGCCTGCACGCGGCGCCGTCCGAGGCGCTGCTGCACCTGCGCCACCGCAGCATGCTCTCCCGGCTCGCCCGGACGGTCGAGGCCCGCGACGGCGCGACCACGGAAGCCGGACGAGCCGGGTGGGCGGCGGCATGAACGACGCGGTCGTGATCGGGGCCGGCCCCAACGGCCTGGTGGCGGCGAACGTCCTCGCCGACGCCGGCTGGCAGGTCGAGGTCCTCGAAGCCCAGGCCCGTCCCGGTGGCGCGGTGCGCAGCGACCGCGAGGTCCACCCCGACTACGTCAGCGACGTCTTCAGCTCCTTCTACCCGCTCGCCGCCGCCTCCCCCGCCATCACGGCGCTGGGTCTGGAGGAGTTCGGGCTGTCCTGGAGCCGGGCCCCGAGGGTCCTGGCGCACCCGCTCTCCGACGGCCGCTGCGCCGTGCTGCACGACGACCCCGCCGCGACGGCGGAAGGGCTCGCGCGGGACTTCGGCAGCCACGACGCACGGTCCTGGGAACGGTTGTCGCAGTTGTGGCAGCGTCTGGACCCGTGGCTGGTCCGCGCGATGTTCGCGCCGTTCCCGCCGGTGCGCGCGGGTCTCGCGCTGGCCGCCCGGGTCCGGGCCGCCGGAGGCCTGCGGCTGGCGCGGTTCGCCGCCCTGCCCGTACGGCGGCTCGCCGAGGAGGAGTTCGACCACGAGGGTCCCGGCCTGCTGCTGGCCGGCTGCGCCCTGCACGCCGACCTGCTGCCGGAGTCCCCGACCAGCGCCGCGTTCGGCTGGTTGATGGCCATGCTCGGCCAGCAGTACGGCTGGCCCGTCCCCGTCGGCGGATCCTCCGCCCTCACCGACGCCCTGGTGCGCCGACTGGAGGCCAAGGGCGGCCATGTGCGCTGCGCGGAGCCGGTGGTCGAGGTCGTGGTCCGCGGCGGTCGGGCGGTGGGCGTCCGTACCGCGGGAGGCGACGCCGTGCCGGCGCGGCGGGCCGTGCTCGCGGACCTGCCCGCCACCGCCCTGTACGGGGGCCTGGTCGACTGGGACCAGCTGCCCGGGGGTCTGCGGGAGGAACTGCGGCGCTTCCACTGGGACTTCTCCACCGTCAAGATCGACTGGGCGCTGGACGGCCCGATCCCGTGGACGGCCCCCGAGACGGCCCGGGCCGGCACCGTGCACCTGGGGGCGGACCTGACCGAGTTGAGCGACTACGCGCTCCAGGTCAGCACGGGCAGGATTCCGGCACGACCGTTCGGGCTGCTGGGCCAGATGACCACCGCTGATCCGTCCCGCTCCCCCGGAGGCACGGAGTCGGCCTGGATGTACACCCACGTCCCCCAGCACGTCGTCTCCGACCTCGGTCCGGACGGCCTCACCGGGATCTGGGACGAGCGCGAGACCGAGGCCTTCGCACGCCGCATGGAACAGCGGGTCGAACGCTTCGCCCCGGGGTTCCGGGCCCGCATCGTGAACCGACGAGTGCTCACCCCGCCGGTCCTGCAGCGCCTCGACGAGAACCTCGTCGGCGGCGCCCTCAACGGCGGCACCGTCGCACTCCACCAGCAGGCCGTGCTGCGGCCCGTCCCTGGCACCGGCCGCCCGGAGACCCCGGTCCGCGGCCTCTACCTCGCCTCCTCCTCGGCCCATCCCGGCGGCGGCGTCCACGGCGCCTGCGGCGCGAACGCGGCCCGTGCCGCGCTGCGCAGCCAGCACCCGGCCACGCGCTGGCTCTCCGGGACGGCCGCGACGCTCGCCCAGCGGACGCTGACCGCGCACCCCGGCGACGGCTCCGCTCGGGCGAGGGGTTAGTCGCCCGCGCCGGCGGTGTGCTGGGCGAGGGATCCGCTGACCGCTCCGCACGGTCAGTGTGTGGCGGGCACGCTGCTGGAGCGGATGATCAGGCTGGGGGCGATCACCACCCGCTCGTCGGGCCGGGCCGCCTGCCCGTCGAGCTGCCCGAGCAGCAGGCGGATGCTGGCCTGTCCGACGGCGGTGAAGTTCTGCCGGACAGTGGTCAGCGGGGGCAGGAAGAACTCGGCTTCGGGGATGTCGTCGAAGCCGACGACGGCCAGGTCGTCCGGGACCGACAGGCCCGCCTCGCGCACGGCCCGCAGCAGGCCCAGAGCCATCTGGTCGTTGGCGACGAACACCGCCGTCCGCCCCGCGGAGCGCCGGCCGGCCGCGGCGGCGGCGACACGTCCGGCCAGCTCCTGACCGACGCGGTAGCCCGACAGCGGCGTCCAGTCGCCCACCAGCGGAGCCGGAACCTGGACGCCGGCCTCTTCGAGCGTCGCCCGCCAGCCGGCGCTCCGCGCCTCGGCCTCGAGCCAGTCCGGCGGCCCCGCGACATGCCACACCGTGCCGTACCCGGCCGCGAGCAGGTGGCCGGTGGCCAGCCGCGCCCCGAGCTGCTGGTCCACCGAGACGCTGGGCAGGTCGAGGTCGTGTCCGCCCTCGACGGTGACGACCGGCAGCTGAACCTTCAGCTCCTTGAGCGCCGAGACGGCCTGGCGCTGCGGGACGATGACCACGATGCCTTCCACACCCCGGTCCTGGAGGTGGTCGATCGCGTCGGCCAGCTCCGTGCGGGTGTAGCGGCGCAGATTGACCGTGGAGACCGTGTAGCCCTCCTCCCGCGCGGCTTCCTCTATGCCGAGGAGCGTGCTGGCGGGGCCGAACAGTGCGGGGTGGCAGGCCACCACGCCGAGGGTCTGGGTGCGCCGGGTCACCAGCGCCCGCGCCGCCGAGTTGCGCCGGTAGCCCAGCTCCTCGATCGCGCGCAGCACCACCTCGCGCGTCTCCTCGCGCACGTGGGGGTGCTTGCTCAGCACCCGGGAGACGGTCTGGTGCGACACTCCGGCCCGCTGGGCGACGTCGGTCATCGTCGGCGGGCGGCGGACCGCGGCGTCCTCCATGTCACGCGACATGGCTCCTCCTTCTCTGCCACGGCCCACATGTGCACGCTCACAGGAACTATAGGCCAGAGCGATGTACGCCTGGAAGGCGCAGTCGCGCGCGCAACGCGGGGGTCCTGCGCAACGCAATCGTGACCTGCACGACCCATTGACGCACCTGTATGTGAACGCTAACAATCAAGTGCCCCGAAACCGCCGGGGCCGTGCGCGGCCCCGAAGGGCGGCCCAACGGCCACGGCATCATCCCCACCTGATGCCCCAGGAGTTCCCATGCCGTCAGATCACGCTGTCCGCGGCGCGCAGCCGGTGATGGCGGATGTCGCGGCGCTGGCCGGGGTCTCCCACCAGACCGTCTCCCGGGTGCTCAACGACCGCCCCAACGTCCGTCCCGCGACCCGGGAGCGGGTGCTGGCCGCGGTCCGCGAGCTGGACTACCGCCCGAACCCCGCGGCCCGCAGCCTGGTCACCCGGCGCTCGCAGACGCTCGGCGTGATCAGTTTCGACAGCACCCTGTACGGGCCCTCGCAGATGCTCTACGGCATCGAGCAGGCGGCGCGCGGCGCGGGCTACTTCACCACCATCGCGAGCCTGCGCCACCAGGACGTCCGCTCCATCCGCGAAGCCGTCGACCGGCTGCGCGACCAGGCCGTCGAGGGGGTCGCCGTGATCGCCTCGCAGGCCTCGACAGTGGCCGCGTTCGCGCAGCACGTCGGCACGGTGCCGATGGTCACCGTCGGCGCCACAGGCTCCGGACGCCTGCCCGGCGCGGGCGTCGACAACGCGGCCGGGGCCGAGGCCGCGGTCCGCTACCTGCTGGACCTCGGCCACCGGACCGTCCACCATGTCGCCGGGCCGGCGGACTGGCTCGAGGCCGTCGCCCGCAGGAGGGGCTGGGCCCAGGCCCTCGATGCCTCCGCCGGGCAGGTTCCCGACAGCCTCACCGGCGACTGGTCCGCCCGCTCGGGCTACGAGGCCGGGCTCCACCTGCGCCGCGACCCCTCGGTGACCGCCGTCTTCTGCGCCAACGACCACATGGCGCTCGGCGTGCTGCGCGCCTTCCACGAGATCGGCCGTCGCGTGCCGGAGGACGTCAGCGTCGTCGGGTTCGACGACATCCCCGAGGCCGGCTTCCTCGCCCCTCCCCTGACGACCGTCCGCCAGGACTTCGGAGAGCTGGGCCGCCGCGGGCTCGAACTGCTCCTGCGGTGCGTCCAAGCCCCCGGGCCCCCGACAGGGCCCCCGACCGCCGGGCCTCCCGCCGCGATCGTGGCCCCCGAGCTGGTCCTTCGGGCCAGCACCGGACGCCCGGCGGCCGGTCCGCGCACCCCTCGCCGACCGACGAAGTGTTAGCGATAACAGAACCCGCTCCACCCTCCACTCCAGCGGAAACCCCACCCCAGCAGCACCGGAAGAGGAGAACCATGAGCCGTACCGGCACCCGCCACGCCAGAGGCCTGCGCTACGCGGCAGTCGTCGCCGTCGCCTCGATGGCCCTGACCGCGACCGCCTGCAGCAAGCAGGGCGCGGGCAGCCCGTCCACCGGCGACGCCGCCAACTCCGGCACCGCGGCGGCCGCGGCGCCGATCCAGGGCGACATCACCTTCAACGACGCCAACCTGGCCAAGCTCGACGCCGCCCTCAAGGCCGCCCTGCAGGGCAAGGACCTGTCCCGGCTCGACCTCGCGATGGTCGTCAACGTGGCCGTGGACTACTGGAACGCGGGCAAGGCCGGGTTCACCAAGGGGCTGTCGGACCTCGGCGTCAAGGGGACCTTCCAGGCGCCCGCCAACGGCCGCCTGGACCAGCAGCTGTCCATCATCCAGACCATCCGCGGGCAGAACATCTCCGGCTTCTCCGTCTCGGCGATCGACCCGACCGCCATCAAGTCCCCGATCCAGTCCGCGAACTCGGCGGGCATCCCGGTGCTGGCGATCGACTCGCCGCTGCCGGCGGAGGACGGCGCCGCGCTGTACCTGGGCACCCCCAACTACACCGCGGGCCTGAAGGCCGGCGCGGCGATGAAGTCCGCGCTCGGCGGCAAGGGCGAGGTCGTGGTCCTGGTCGGCTCGCTCACCGCGTCCAACGCGGTGCAGCGCATCCAGGGCTTCGAGGACGCGCTCAAGGGCAGCGACATCAAGGTCGTCAACAAGCTCTCCGACAGCATGGACGCCTCGAAGGCGCTCACCAACGCCCAGACCGCGATCCAGACCGACCCCAACGTCAACGGCCTGTACGGCGTCTACTCCTACGACGGCCCCTCGGCCGCGCAGGCGGTCCAGTCGGCGGGCAAGGCCGGACAGGTCAAGGTCATCTCCGACGACACCGACGCCCAGACGCTCAGCTTCATCAAGCAGGGCGTCATCCAGGCCAGCATCGTCCAGTCCCCCTACCAGCAGGGCTACACCGGCGCCTACCTGCTCGCCGCGCTGAAGGTGCTGGGCAAGGACGCCACGCTGAACATCGTCAAGCCCTACCTGGAGTCCGACGGCACCACCCTCAGCTCCGGCGTCGGCGTGGTGACCCAGGACAACCTGACCGCGTTCCAGGCCAAGCAGGCCGCGCTCGGGATCACGGGGTGACCTGAGTGACCACCAGTGCTCCCCGCGTCGGGACCGAACCGGCCGCAGGCGCGGCCGCGGTGCTGCGCGCGGTCAGGAAGAGCTACGGGCCGGTCACCGTGCTGGACATCCCGGAGCTGGAGCTGAAGCGTGGTCAGATCACCTGCGTCGTCGGGGAGAACGGCGCCGGGAAGTCCACCCTCATGGGTGTGCTCTCCGGCACGGTCTCCCCGACCGGCGGGGAGATCCTGATCGCCGGCCAGCCCCTGCTCCCGGGACGGCCCGACCACGCCAAGGCCCTGGGCGTCAGCATGGTGGCGCAGGAGTTCCCCCTGGTGGGCCGGCTCAGCGTCGCGGAGAACCTGCTGCTGGGCCGCCACACCCGGGCCACCGAGAAGGCCGGGGCCCTCCGCCGGGCCCTGTTCGACCGGGCCGGCACCCGCCGCGAGGCCCGCGAGCTGCTGGAGGACATCGGCGTCCACGGCGTCGACGTCGACCGGCCGGTGGAACAACTGCCCGTGCCGCTGCGGCAGATGATCGAGATCGCCAAGGCCTGGGGCAACCGCCCCCTGGTGCTCATCCTCGACGAGCCGACCTCCTCGCTCGGCCCCGTCGAGGCCGGCAAGGTCCTCGACCTCGCCCGTCGGCACACCGCCGGCGGCGGCGCCGTCCTGTTCATCGGGCACCGCCTCGACGAGGTCCGCGACATCGCCGACCGCGTCGTGGTCCTGCGCAGCGGCCGACTGGTGGCGGACCTCAGCCCGCAGGAGGCCACCGAGGAACGCATGATCCGCGAGATGGTCGGCAGCGAACTCGCCCACGGCGACATCGCGCCGCCCGCGACCGTGGAGGCCCGCACGGTCCTGGTCGCGCGCGGCCTCGCGGCCGACGGCCTCGGGCCCGTCGACCTGGAGCTGCGCGCGGGCGAGATCGTGGGCGTCGCCGGGCTGATGGGATCGGGCCGCAGCCGCCTGCTTCACACGATCATGGGCGCCCAGCCCCGGACCGGCGGCGAGGTCCGGCTCAAGGACCAGCCGTTCCACCCCCGGCATCCGGCCGACGCCGTCGCGGCCGGCATCGGCCTGGTACCCGAGGACCGCAAGGAGCAGTCGCTGCTCCCGCTCCACCCGGTCCGCTGGAACGCCACGCTGGCCACCCTGCGGCGCGACTCCCGCCACGGGGTGCTCACCCCGAAGGGCGACAAGGAACGCTCCCGGGAGATCGTCAAGGACCTGGGCGTGCGCATGCACTCGCAGGAGCAGCCGATCGGATCCCTGTCCGGCGGCAACCAGCAGAAGGTGGTCTTCGGCCGCTGGCTGCACGCCAGGCCCGACCTGCTGCTCCTGGACGAGCCCACGCGCGGGGTCGACGTCGGCGCGAAGGCGGAGATCTACCACCTCATCGACCAGGCGGCGCAGGACGGCCTGGCCGTGCTGGTGGCCTCCTCGGAGCTGGAGGAACTGCTGTGGATCTGCCACCGGATCGTCGTCATGGCCCACGGGCGGATCGTCGCCGACCTGCGCCGTGACGACTTCAGCAAGGAACGGATCATGACAGCGGCCGCGGGAACGCAGCCACTGGTAGCAGGTATGGAGGAACCGGCATGACCGCCCAAACCGCTCCCGCCCGCGAGCGGGCCGGCGTGCCCGCGCGCAACCGGCTGCGCGCCCTGGTGGAGACACCCGAGGTGGGCGTCGTCGCCGCCTGCGTCGCGGTCTTCGTCGCGCTCTCGCTGGCCCGCGACACCTTCGCGAGCGCGGTCAACCTCCAGGGCATGGGCTTCGACCTGGCCCAGTACGGTCTCATCGCGATCGGCGAGTCCCTGGTCATCCTGACCGGCGGCATCGACCTGTCGGTGGGCGCACTGCTGGGCACCTCGGTGATCCTGATGTCCTGGTTCAACGTCAACGCCCACCTCCCGGCGGGCGTCGCCGTGCTCGCGACACTCGCCCTCACCGGTCTGGTGGGCCTGTGGCACGGCCTCGCGGTCACCCGCCTGAAGATGCCGCCGTTCGTGGTGACGCTGGTGACGTACACCGTCGCGCAGGGCGTCACCCTGGCCATCACCTCGGGCACCTCGATCGTGGGGATCTCCGGCTTCTTCTCGAACGTCGGCCAGACCTACATCGCCCAGATCCCCGTCCCGCTGATCCTCTTCGCCATCGTCGCGGTGGCGGCCTGGTTCTTCCTGGAACGCACCTACGCGGGCCGTCAGGTATACGCGGTCGGCGGCAACCCGGAGGCGGCACGCCTGGCCGGCATCCGCGGGGACCGGCGCGTCATCAGCATGTACGTCACCAGCTCGCTGCTGTCCGGCTTCTCCTCGATGCTGGTGCTCGGCCGCATGGGCGTGGGCTCCGCCAGCGGCGTCGGCGTCGGCTGGGAGCTGTCCGCGATCGCCGCAGCCGTCATCGGCGGCGTCAGCCTGGTCGGGGGCCAGGGCCGGATCCTCGGCATCGTGGCCGGCACGGTCCTGCTGGAGCTCATCAACAACGGCCTGACGACGCTTCAGATCAACTCCGACTACACCAACATCGTCCTCGGCGGCGTCCTCGGCATCGCCATCCTCGCCGACCGCCTCCGCGCCCAGCACCTGTCCAGGCGCACCTGACCGGCACAGCGTCTGTTTGCAGGAGGGGCTCTGTGGTCACCTCCGCCGAGGAGCCCCTCCACGGACACAGGAACAGCCATGCTCTTCGTCTCCAGCGAACCCCACGGCCGTCTCCCCGACGGCAGGCGGATCGAACGATGGACCTTCGGCTCCGAGGGTGCGGTGACCGCCCAGGCGCTCACCCTCGGCGCCACCCTCAGCGCACTCCACGCCCCGGACTCCGAGGGGCGGCGGGCCAACGTCGTCCTGTCGGCCGGCGACCCGGCGGACCTGACCGGCGAGGCCCGCTATTTCGGGGCCACGATCGGCCGCTACGCCAACCGCATCCGGGGCGGCCGATTCCCCTCCGATACCGGCGTCCACCGCCTGCCGCGCAACGAGAACGAGCGCACCACCCTCCACGGGGGTCCGGACGGCTTCGACAACCGCCTCTGGCGCGCGCGACCCGTCCGGCGCAGCGATCGCGTCGGGGTCGCCTTCCACCTGCACAGCCCCGCGGGCGACCAGGGCTTTCCCGGGGCGCTCGAGGTGACGGCGACCTACGAGCTCGACTCCGTCGGAACGCTGAGCATCACCTACCGGGCCGTCACGGACGCCCCCACGGTCGTCAACCTGACCAACCACGCCTACTTCAACCTGGCCGGCGAGGGCAGCGGAGACATCCTCGACCACGCGCTCCAGATCGAAGCCGACCGGTACCTGCCCGTGGACCGCGACCTGGTGCCACTGCCCGGGCAGGCAGCGCCGGTCTCCGGAACTCCCTTCGACTTCACCCGGCCGCAGTTCCTCAGCCGCGTGACAGCCGGACACCACCCCCAGCTGACGCTGGCCGGCGGCGGCTACGACCACAACTGGATCCTGCGCGACAGGCCCGGCGACAGGCCGGCGCCGGCCGCCCGGCTCTGGCATCCGCCGACCGGCAGACACCTCACCTGCTTCACGACCGAGCCCGGACTGCAGGTCTACACGGGACACCGTTTCGACGGCAGCGTGTCCGGACCCGGGGGGCGGCCCTACCGCGCCTTCGCGGGAATCGCGCTGGAGACCCAGCACTTTCCCGACTCTCCGAACCGGCGAGAATTCCCCTCGACAATGCTGCGGCCGCGCGAGCAATTCACCTCCACGACCGTCTACAGGTTTTCGGTCGCCTGATCCCGTCGGCGCGGAATGTCAGCTTCGCCTCGGCCCGGCCAGAGTTGACCTCGGGCGACCGCACGTTCTCACTGATCGGGGTCGGGTCCGCGGTCGTCGCCGCCCTGTCCCAGAACGGGGCCCCGAACGTGCTCGCGGGCGTGATCACCGGGGTCGGTTTCGTCGGCGGAGGGCTGACCTTCCGTCCGGCCGGCGCGGGCAGGATCGGAGGCACGGCAGCACGACCGCGACGATCTTCGCCCCGGCCGCGATCGGGGCCGCAGCGGGCGTAGGCCTCCTCGCTCTCGCGACCGTGGGAACGCTGCCACGCTGCTGGCACTCGAAATCCGGCACATCCCACTCCCGCGGCTGCTCGCCGGAGGCCACCGGGTCCACCGGTACCGCGAGGAGGACGCGGTCTGTGACGTGCCCGACCCTCGCCCTGACTCCCCGACCGTCCAGGAGCAGGTCATGACCGGAGCCCGCGGCAGGCCGGCCGGCACCTGCGTCAAACCGTCGATGCCGGGATCCCGGACGATGAGGCCGTCGGAGCACCGGAAGGAGCGGTCATCCAGGGCCTCGCCGGTGCGGGACCATCTGTCCATGATGCGCTCGACCTCGGCGTCAGAGCCCACGGGCGATGGTCCCGCGGATCCTCCCCGGCGCCAGGAGCGTGATCGAGGAGGCCGGCGCCTGGCCGTCGGACAGCGGGTGGTCGTGGGTCAGAAGCCCTGGGCCAGGCGGTGGTAGGCCTGGTTCCAGCGGAGCTCCTGGGTGAAGCGGCGGACGGTGGTGTCGGCGTCGATCAGGGCCAGTTCGGTGCCGGTCATCTCGGCGAAGTCGTGGAGCTCCTCGCTCCCGATCGCGGTCGACAGCACCGTGTGGTGGGGCCCTCCGGCGGTGAGCCAGGCCTCGGCCGAGGTGGCGAGGTCGGGGCGGGGCGCCCAGACCGCCCGGGCGACGGGCAGGGCGGGCAGGGGCTGGAGGGGTTCGACGACGTCGATCTCGTTGGCCACCAGGCGGAACCGTGCGCCCAGGTCCGCGAGTCCCACGACCACCGCGGGCCCGGGGGCCGCGTCGAAGACCAGGCGTACCGGGTCCTCCCGGCCGCCGATGCCCAGCGGGTGGATCTCCGCGGTCGGCCGTGCCGTGGCGATGCTGGGGCAGACCTCGAGCATGTGGGCGCCCAGGATCAGCTGCTGCCCGGGGGCGAGGTGGTAGGTGTAGTCCTCCATGAAGGACGTGCCGCCCGGGCGGCCGGCGCCCATCGCCTTGAGGGTGCGCAGCAGGGCGGAGGTCTTCCAGTCGCCTTCGCCGCCGAAGCCGTAGCCGTCGGCCATGAGGCGCTGGACCGCGATGCCGGGGAGCTGGCGCAGGCCGCCCAGGTCCTCGAAGTTGGTGGTGAAGGCGCCGAAGCCGCCCTCGGTGAGGAAGGTGCGCAGTCCGGCCTCGATGCGGGCCGCATAGCGCAGCGAGGTGTGCCGCTCTTTGCCGACGCGCAGTTCGGGGGCGACCGTGTAGAGGTCCTCGTACTCCTTGACCAGGGCGTCCACCTCTGCGTCGGCGACCGCGTCGACCGCCTGGACCAGGTCGTTGACGCCGTAGGTGTTGACCGAGACGCCGAAGCGCAGCTGTGCGTCGACCTTGTCGCCCTCGGTCACCGCCACGTCGCGCATGTTGTCGCCGAAGCGGGCGAGCTTCAGGCTGCGCAGTTCGGCGCGACCGGCCGCCGCGCGTGCCCAGGCGCCGACGCGCCGGGCGACGCGCAGGTCGCTGACGTGGCCGGCGACGGTCTTGCGGGCGAGGCCGAGCCGGGCCTGGATGTAGCCGAACTCACGGTCGCCGTGGGCGGCCTGGTTCAGGTTCATGAAGTCCATGTCGATGCTGGACCAGGGGATCTCGACATGGGACTGGGTGTGCAGGTGCAGCAGCGGTTCGGCCAGGGCGTCGAGGCCGGAGATCCACATCTTGGCCGGGGAGAAGGTGTGCATCCACGCGATCACGCCGACGCAGTCGTCGTCCGCGTTGGCCTCCAGCATCACCCGGCGGATGGCGGCCGCGTCGGTGAGCACCGGCTTCCAGTCCAGCGCGGTGGCGAGCTCGCCGCTCGCCGACAGCGCCCGTGCGATGGCCTGGGACTGTTCGGCGACCTGCCGCAGGGTTTCCTCACCGTAGAGGTGCTGACTTCCGGTCAGGAACCAGATGCTCATGCGGTGACTCCGTCGGTAGAGGGCTTCTGCTGGCCGTAGACGTTCTGGTAGCGGTCGTAGAGGCGGTCGATGGCGTCCGCTTCCAGCCGGGTCACGGGGCCGAGCTGGCGGGCCAGGTGCACCGTGCGGGCGACGTCCTCGCACATGACGGCCGCCTTGACCGCCGCCTTGGCGTCCTTGCCGATGGTGAAGACGCCGTGCTGGCGCATGAGCACCGCGGGCGAGCGGTGGCCCTTGAGCGTCGCCACGATGCCCTCACCAATGGAGTGGTCGCCGATCAGGGCGAAGGGTCCGACGGGGATGTCGTCGCCGAACTCGTCTCCCATCGCGGTGATCGCGCAGGGGATGGGCTGTCCGACGGCGGACCACGCTGTGGCGTAGGGCGAGTGGGTGTGCACCACTCCCCCGACCTCGGGCATGTTCCGGTAGACGTAGGCGTGCGCGGCGGTGTCGGAGGACGGCTTGTGGGAGCCGTCGACGACGGTGCCGTGCAGGTCGGTGACGATCATCGACTCGGGGGTCAGGTCGTCGTACGACAGGCCCGAGGGCTTGATCACCATCAGGTCGCGCCCCGGAACGCGGGCGCTGACGTTGCCGCTGGTCCAGGCGACCAGCCCCCAGCGGAGCAGCTCCGCATGCAGGGCGCAGACCTCGGCCCTGAGCGTCATGAGCGTGGTGTCCGGGTCGGTGGTCATGCGCTCGCTCCGTCGAGGTCGGGGAGGGTGACGGCCGTGCGGGCGCGGGTGCGCAGCGCGCGCAGGCGGTGCATCGCACCGGAGCCGCCGCGGCCGAAGTGGTCGTGCAGTTCCTTGTATTCGGCGTAGAGCAGGTCGTAGGCGCGGGCCCGGTCGGGGTCGGGGGTGTGGACGGCGCGGTGGATGCTGCCCATCGCGGCCGATGCGGCCTGGATGTCCGGGTACGCCCCGGCGGCCACGGCGGCGTGGATGGCGGAGCCGAGGGCGCCGCCCTGCCGGGAGCCGATGACGTTGATCGGGCGGCGCAGCACGTCGCTGTAGATCTGCATCAGGAAGGCGTTCTTGGGCAGGCCGCCGGCGACGGTGAACTCGGTGACCGGAACGCCGGCGAGTTCGAACGCGTCGACGATGGTGCGGGTGCCGAACGCGGTCGCCTCCAGCAGCGCGCGGTAGATCTCCTCGGGGCGGGTGTCCAGGGTGAGCCCGAGAATCAGCCCGGACAGGTGGTGGTCCACCAGCACCGAGCGGTTGCCGCTGTGCCAGTCCAGCGCCACCAGGCCGTGTTCCCCCACGGCCTGTTCCGCGGCCTTCTCCGTCAGCAGCTCGTGCGGGCCGAGGCCCCGCTGGAGCGCCTCACGCTCGTAGGACGCGGGCAGCGCGGTGCGCACGGCCCAGGCGAAGACGTCGCCGACGCCGGACTGCCCGGCCTCGTAGCCCCAAAGACCCGGAACGACGCCGTCCTTCACCGCTCCGCACATGCCCGGCACGTCGGCAGGCCGGTCGGAGTTCATGATGTGGCAGGTGCTGGTGCCCATGATCGCCAGCATGTGGCCGGGTTCCAGAGCCCGGGCGGCGGCGCTGGTGACGTGGGCGTCGACGTTGCCCACGCTGACCGGAGTGCCCTCGTGCAGACCGGTCCACGCCGCCGCCCGGGGGCTGAGGCCCCCCGCGCGCCCGCCGAGCGGGGACAGGGGGAAGTCCACCTTCCGCGTGAAGTCGGCGAACTCCGGGTTGAGCGCACGCAGGAACTCCGGGCCGGGGCGGCCGGAGCCTGAGAGGAGGTCGGGCTGGTGGATCCCCTTGTACCCGGCGGTGCACAGGTTCCGGCTCTCCGCGCCGGTCAGCTCCCACACGATCCAGTCGGCCGCCTCGATCCAGCGGTCGGCGGCCCGGTACAGCTCCGGGTCCTCCTCCAGCAGTTGGAGCGCCTTCGCGTACTCCCACTCGCTGGAGATCCTGCCGCCGTACCGCGCGAGCCATGCCTCGCCGCGTTCGGCGGCAAGAGAGTTGATCCGGTCCGCCTGCGGCTGCGCGGCGTGGTGCTTCCACAGCTTCGGGTAGGCGTGCGGCCGGTCCGCGAACCGCGGCAGGTCGCACAGCGGCGTCCCGTCCGCGGTGGTCGGCAGAACCGTGCATGCGGTGAAGTCGGTGCCGATCCCCACCACCCGGTCCCGGCCCGCCCCCGCGCGCTCGAGCGCCTTCGGCACCGCGTGTCGCAGCACGTCGCGCCAGTCCTCCGGCACCTGCAACGCCCAGTCGGGCGGCAACCGCTCGCCGGTCCGGGGCAGCGTGTGTTCCGCCGCGCCGTGGCGGTACTCGTGGACGGCCTCGCCCAACTGCGCACCGTCGGCGACGGAGACGACCACGGCACGCCCGGACAGGGTGCCGAAGTCCACCCCGATCGTCACGGCCTCGTCGAGAGGTATGTGCTGCACCAGAGGACTCCTGGGAGTATGCCCCGCGCCCACAGTATTGTGAGCGCTAACATCATGACGAAAAGTAGCGCTACGTACGTTGCTCGAACTCAGGCGAGCCCTGGATTCGCAATCGGATCCGCAGCACCCACACCCCCACCACGTGGGCCGGGGCGCACGAACCGAGATGGCACGCCTAGATTGTGAACGCTAACACCACAGACGTCAACCGTCCTGAAGCGGGGTTGGAGGCCCCGTGAGAGGGCATGCGCGCCGCGACCGATCGGCAGGAGGCGTCACAAGGTGCGGTCAGCACCGCCGCCCCCTCGGAAGGAGATCACCATGTCCGTGACCGAGCCCGCCCGCGACAGCGTCGACGACGAGATCCAGGTCCTGCTCGAGCCCTGCCGGCCGCGTGACGCGGACGCGGTCGTCGCCGTCGTCCAGGACCACTTCCAGGCCGACATCCCCACGCCGCCGCCGGGCGAGGGGGCCCGCACGGGGACGGACGGGAACAACCCCGTCTGGGCGTTCGTCCTGCACGCCCGCCCCCGCGGTCCGAAGCCGCGGCAGCCCGTGCAGCTCACCGACCCGGTCAACGTGGACCTCAGTGGCCCGGCGGAAGCCGTCCGCCGCGTCCGGGAGCTGCTCGCCTCGTCCTTCCGTGTGCACGACCGCGCCGACATCCCTGGCGAGCACGAGATCGAACTGCGGCTGCAACTGACCTGAGACAGCGTGAGCCGGCGTCGGCGGCCCGGGCCGCCGACGCCGGCGGCTGCGGCTGCGGCTGCGGCTGCGGACGCCGACCTGACTTGGCGTCCGTCAGTCGCTGTCCGGATCAGCGAAGGTGGCAGCCGATCACGCGAGGGGGAAGGACCTGCTGCCCCGATCCCTGCTCACGAGGCGCGGCCTGCTCCCGGCCCGCCCCTGTCCGCCCTCCTTGTGCCCGCCTGTCGGGGGTGCGCTTCCGCATCCGGGGCTTCCGCATCCGGGGTGGTCCAGGAGTCGGGATCCGGCGCCAGAGGAGAGTCCGCCGGAGGGATCGGCGGCGATTCTCGACGCTTGCGTCGGGACCCCCAGACGAAGGACGCGACCAACACGACCACGACCAACACGCCGATCACGAACACGCTCCAGTCGAGCGCCCCGAAGCCAGTCAGGGCCAATTCCGTGCTCATTTCCGCCTCCCGGTGTCACACGCATCTCATGTCGCCCCGGACGGGCCACGAGCGCCTTGCCCCGGCGGGAGATCCCAAACGGCTGATCGTCAACGGACGGTCGGCCTCGGGTCGTCGTCGGGTCCCCGTCGGAAGCGGTCAGCCGCGCAGGGCCGGCAGGACCTGCTGCCGGTACGCCTCGAAGAACGCCTCGTGGTCGGTGCCGATCTGGCCGACGTAGACCTCGTCGAAGCCGGCCTCCACGTAGGCCTGGACGGTCTTCGTGTGCTCGCCCGGGTCGTCGCCGCAGGTGACGGCCTCGGCGACCATGTCGCGGGTGACGAGCCGACTGGCCTGCTCGAAATGCGCCGGGGTCGGCAGGATCTGGGCCAGCTCTCCCGGCAGGAGCTCGGTCGGCCACAGCCGGTGCACCAGGTCGACGGCCTTGTCGCGGTCGGCGCTCCAGCAGACCTTCACCCCGCCGATCACCGGCTTGCCGACGCCTCCGCCCTGCCGGAAGGCCTGGACGAGCTCGGTGTCGGGCGTCATCGTGACGAAGCCGTCTCCGATCCGCCCGGCGAGGCGTGCGGCGTTCGGCCCGAAGCCGGACACGTAGACCGGCAACGGAGCCTGCGGCGGGGTGTAGAGGCGGGCGTCGTCGACCGTGTAGTGCCTCCCGCGGTGGCTGACCCGGCGGCCAGTGAACAGCTCGCGCATCACCTCGATCGCTTCCTCCAGCATGGCGGCGCGGTCGTCGTAGGAGGGCCACCGGTCGCCGTGGATGTGCTCGTTCAGGGCCTCACCGGTGCCGACGCCCAGGGTGAAACGCCCGTCGAGTAGCACCGAGGAGGTAGCCGCTGCCTGCGCGGTGACGGCGGGGTGCAGGCGGACGGTGGGGCAGGTCACCAGGGTGGTGACGGGCAGATCGGTGACCTGGGACAGGGCGCCGATCATCGACCAGACGAACGGGCTGTTGCCCTGGGCGTCGTTCCACGGGTGGAAGTGGTCGGAGATCGCCAGGCGGGTGAAGCCCGCCTCCTCGGCGCGCCGCGCCTGGTCCAGGAGCTCGGCGGGCGTGAACTCCTCGCAGGACAGGAAGTAGCCGTACTCGGTCATCGTGTCTCTCGCTTCCTCTCGACCGTCCGTCTGCGGACTCTCGCGGGTGGCGGCTACCCCGTCACTCCCCGTGGACACCGGCGCGCTCCGGTCACGCGCCTCGGCGGCGGTCGCGGGCGGCCGGCGCGCCGTTCAGCCCAGTGCGGCGCGGGCGATGCCGAGGAGGAACGGGCTCGTGTCGGCGGACTCGCTGGTCGGAGTGAAGGCGTAGACCAGGATCCGCCCGCTGTCCCTGGTCGCGAACACGCCGTCGGTGCAGCCGGGGGGTGAGCCCGTCTTGCCCCAGACGGTGATGCAACCGCGAAGGGGCGTCGGGCCCCGCTCGCACGGCGACCCCGCGCTCCGAACGGCGGTGTCAGACGCCGCGCGGAGTGTCGTGCCGCGGGTGGAACCGCCACCGGCCTTCCGAGACGATGTCCAGCTTGTCGTCGACGACGCGGAGGGCGGTGTCGTCGTCGATGAAGTAGATCGGGAAGTCCGCGCGGGCGACGATGCGGTCGGCCCAGGCGTCGTCGCGCTCAGGGAAGTGCGGCGAGTACAGGTGCGGCTTCAAGTACCAGTCGAAGAGGCCGAAGGGCGACTCGACCGTCGTCGCGCCGAGGACGTGCAGGTCCGCGGCGTCGCCGATGACGTCGGCGGAGTGCTCGGTGAGGTGCCGGCTGAAGATCATCGATCCCGCGCTGACGCCGACGTAGACCCGGCTCTCGAGCGCCTGGAGGATGCCCTCGGCCAGGCCGTTGCCGGTGATGCTGCGCGCGAGGTGGTAGTGGCTGCCGCCCTCGACGTAGATCACGTCGGCGCGGAGCAGCCGGTCGAGGACCATCCGCTGGGGCAGTCCGTTGAGCTCCAGAACGTCGAACTCCCGCCAGCCGAGGGCGTGCACGCGGTTCAGGTCCTCGATGAACCACCCGTGGTCGCCGGGTTCGGCGACCGAGGCCGTCGGCACGTAGACGACGTTCGCCGACGCGAGCGGCTTGCCGAGGAGGTCACGCAGCGCCTCACGCAGGGTGTCGTTGCGCAGGCCGCTCGCTGTCAGCAGGAGTTTCACCGGCCGAGCCAACCATGGCCGACGGGCGCGTGCAAGTCGCGCCCGGGCCCGCTCCGTCCGCCGTGCGTGCCTGCGTGCCCGCGTGCCTGCGTGCCTGCGTGCCTGCGTGCCCGCGGGTCGCTCACTGGTAGGTGACGGTGACCTTGGTGAAGCCCAGGGACTTCAGCAGCCCTTGAAGCATCGAGGTGGTGTTCTGCTGGGCACGCGTCGTCAGGCCGCTGGCTGCCGCGGCAGCCTGGATGTGGTTGACCGCGAGCACGTTCAGGGCCTGCTGGTCGCCCGGGTTGCCGGAGAAGAACTGGCCGATGCGGTCGAACAGTCCGCGCTGCTGGGCGAAGATGTAGGAGCGCTTGGCGTCCAGCGCGGCCCCGGCCAGCTGCGCGTGCGGCAGGACGATCGACGCGGAGAGGCGGTCGGACGTCACCGACACCTTCGCTCGCGACATGTCGACGTAGGAGTCGACGCTGCCGGCCGCGACGTAGAGGGTCCGGTCGCCGACCAGGGCGGACGGCAGGAAGGTCGCCTCCTTGTCCAGGTCGACGACGACCTGGAAGTTGCCTGCGGCGCCGTCGAAGCGGCTCATGTTCTGCACGGACTGGAGCACCGCCGGGCCGCTGCGGTCCACCGCCTGTTCGCCGAAGGGGTTGGGCAGGCCCGGGAGCCAGTGGAAACGGCCCGCGGCCAGGAAGAGGGCCACGATCACGGCGAAGGTGATCGGGATGCTGAGATACCACGGCACCCGGCGCCGGTTGTTCACGTCCACGCCACCCTCCCCTGGGCGAGCATCCGAGACGGGGCGCGGCGTCTGCCGCGCCCCGAGAGCGCTTCTACCCTGTCCCGGAGCGGTCAGTGATGCCGGGTCAAAAACGAAAAGGGAAGGCCGGGGTCAGCTCGGCGGCGCGGCCTCGACACCGCGGGGCCCGCGGCTCGCCCGGGCCGCCTGTCCGGCCGCCGCGATCCCGGCGCGGAGGGCGGGCATGCCCGCTCGGGCGCGTCCGAGCGCCCGCTGCGCCGAGCGGGCCAGCTCGCCGAGGCGGTGGGCTGCCGTCAGCTGGACGCTGAACGCGTGGGCGCGGTCGTCGAAGCGGCCGTGCGAGCCGAAGTCCTGGTCGGCGTCGGCCGGGGCGAAGAGGTTGTCCGGTGCGTCCTGCGGCTGGAGCTCGGCGGTCTGCTGGGAGTCGAGCCCGGTGCGGGCGAGGTAGCGGTCGAGCAGCCCCGGCGCGACCGCGTTGGCGATCAGTGTCGCGGCGGTACTGCCGCCGACCCAGTACTCGCGCCGGCCGGGGTGGTCGGCCGCGTACAGGACGGCGCGGGCGGCGACCTCCGGCTGGTAGATCGGCGGCACCGGCTGCGCACGCCTGGGCAGCCGGGAGCGGACCCAGTCGAACTGCGGGGTGTTCACCGCGGGCATCTGCACCATGGTGGTCCGCACGCGGGTGCCGGAGGCCAGCAGTTCGCAGCGCAGTGCCTCGTGCCAGCCCTGGAGCGCGTGCTTGGCGCCGCTGTAGGCGCTCTGCATCGGGATGCCGCGGTAGGCGAGCGCCGAGCCGACCTGGACGACGACGCCCGCGTCGCGGGGAAGCATGCGGCGCAGGGCGGCCGCGGTGGCGTAGACGTAGCCGAGGTAGGTCACCTCCGTCACCCGGCGGAACTCCTCCGGGGTGATCTCGGAGAACGGGGCGAAGACGGACGTGAAGGCGTCGTTGACCCACACGTCGATCGGGCCGAGCTCGTCCTCGACGCGCTGGGCGGCGGCCTCCACCGCGTCGGGGTCGGCGACGTCGGCCTCGATGGCGATCACCTTCGCGGCCCCCGCCTGTTCGGCTTCGCGGGCGGCCCCGTCCAGACCGGCCCTGCCGCGCGCGATGAGCGCGACCCGGTCGCCGCGCAGCGCGAACCCCGCGGCGCAGGCGCGTCCGATCCCCCCGCTGGCTCCCGTGATCACCACTGTCCGGCTGCGCGCGTCGTCTCGTGTCATGAGGCGCGTGTTTCCTCGATCATGGCGGGCAAACCGGGCTGCGGACCTCAGGAGCGCAGTTCCAGGGTGCAGCACTTGGCGCTGCCGCCGCCCTTGAGCAGTTCGGACAGGTCGACGCCGAGGGGTTCGAAGCCGCGGGCGGCGAGCTGTGCCGCGAGGCCGGTGGCGGCCTGCGAGAGGATCACGTGGCGTCCGTCGCTCACCGCGTTGAGGCCCAGCACCGCGGCGTCCTCGGCGGTGGCCTGGAGCGCGTCGGGGAAGAGCCGTGCCAGCACAGCCTGGCTGCCGGGTGAGAAGGCCCCCGGGTAGTACATGACCTGGTCGCCGTCGAGGACGGCCAGGGCGGTGTCGAGGTGGTAGTAGTCGGGGTCGACGAGCCGCAGGCCGACGACGGGGCGGCCGAAGTAATCCTGCGCCTCGGCGTGGGCCTCGGGGCGGGTGCGGAAGCCCTGCGCCGCCAGGATCCAGCCGCCGACGACGAGGAAGTCGCCCTCGCCCTCGTTCACGTGCTGCGGGTCGTGCACGTCGGCGAAGCCTGCCGCCCGGAACCAGTCCAGGTACGCGCTGCCCTCGGCGGCTCGCTCGGGGTGGTGGAAGCGCGCGCCGAGGACCCGGCCGTCGACCACGGTGGCGCCGTTGGCCGCGTAGACCATGTCCGGCAGACCGGGCACCGGGTCGATCAGGTCCACCTGGTGTCCCAGGCTCAGGTACAGCTCCCGCAGCTGCTCCCACTGCCGGACTGCCAGCGCGGTGTCGACCGGGACGGCGGGGTTCATCCAGGGGTTGATGGCGTAGGTGACCGCGAAGTGCGTGGGACGACACATCAGGTACCGGCGCGGGGTCGCGGACCGCTGGACGGCATGGACTTCGGGGACGGCGTGGACGGCGTGGACGGCGGCGCGTTCGGCGGTCGTTTCGGCTGTCGGTTCGGCGGTGCGGGCCTGCTGGGCGGCGACGGTGGCCACGGGCGCTCCGTTCGAGAGGGGTAGGGGGAAGGGCCGTCAGGGAAGGTCGGTCGTGGAGATCACCACCATCCTGGTCACCGAGCCGTCGTCGCCGACGACGTCGCGCAGCTCCCGGAAACCGAGCCGACGGCACATGTCCAGGCTCGCGGTGTTCTCCGCGCCGACCATGCCGTAGGCCTCCTTCAGGCCCAGGTTGCCGGCCGCGTGGCGCAGCAGGCCGCGGACGACCTCGGTGCCGAAGCCCCTTCCCCAGTACTCGGGGCGCAGCGCGGTGACCAGTTCGTGCCCGTCGACGTTGCCGGTCTTCTTCACCTCGGCGTGCCCGGCGTACTCCCCGTCATGCCACAGCGCCCACACGTCGAAGAGCCGCTTGGGGTAGACGTCGACGAGGATCGCGCGGAACAGGGCGCGCAGGTCGGGCTCGGGCACCTCGTCCTGACCCATCCAGCGGCACACCAGGGGGTCGCGCAGCAGCGCGACGAAGGCGTCCTCGTCCTCGGGACGGTAGGGCGTGAACTCCAGCCGTTCGGTGCGCAGGGTGGGCGTCGTCATGCGGAACTCCTCGGCGCGGTGGAGTGGCGGTGTCGGTGCGAGGTGCGGACGCTTCGGGAGACCGGGGCGGAGGGGTGTGGCCTCCGCCCCGGCCGGGTGGGCGGGACCGGACTCAGGCGCCGGCGTTCTCCATGCGCTCGCGCAGGCTGCGCGGGCGCATGTCGGTCCAGACCTCGTCGACGTAGGCGGAGCACTCGGCCTCGGTGCCCTCCTTGCCGACCGGCTCCCAGCCGGCCGGCACCTCCACGTCGACCGGCCACAGCGAGTACTGCTCCTCGTCGTTGCGCAGCACCTGGTAGCGGGTGTTCTCGTCCATGTCGGTTTCTCCTGTGATCGGTTGGGCGGGCGGGGTCAGGGGTTGCTCACGGTGTGGGCGGGCGGCGGCGCGCGGGTGGCGCCGGGCGGCGTCACCGCCCGGCCCGCGCGTGCCGGGCGATGTGCCGCAGCGCCTCGGCGAAGTCCTCGGCGACGCGGCGGATTGTCGCGGGGTCGTGACGGTCGGGGCGGTGGTGCCAGGTGAAGGCCAGGCGGCCGCCCTGGACGGCGCCCACCACCTCGAGCGGGTGCGATCCGCCGTCCCTGGGGTCGTGGTCCCGGCCCAGGGAGCCGAGTTCGGCGCGGACCAGGCCGCCTTCCGCCTCGTCCGGGCGGGCGTCCCACTGGCCGAGGTAGTTGAACACCACCTGGCTGTGCGCCGCGTGCCCGAGCCGTCGGCGGACCTCGGGCGGCCCGTAGGTGCGCAGGGCGCCGAAGCCGAGCCCGTTGCCCGGGACGGCCCGCAGTTGGCGGCGCACCGACTTCACCAGGCCGCGCCAGTCCCGGTCGGGCCCGGACAGGCCGGGCTCGCTTACGGCGAGGCGGACCGGGTGGACGGTGGTGAACCAGCCGACGGTGCGCGAGAGGTCCACGCCGTCGAGCAGGTCCTCGCGGCCGTGGCCTTCGAGGTCGAGGCGGACCTCGTCGCGCCCGGTCCAGCGGGCCAGAGCCAGGGCGAGGGCGGCGAGCAGGACGTCGTTGACGCGGGTGCGGTACGCCGTCGGCGCGGCGCGCAGCAGCGCCTCGGTGTCCGGCTCGTCGAGTTGGACGGTGAACGCGTGGGCCGGTTCCGTGTCAGGGCCGGACCGCACGTCGACGGCGCCGGAGGGCGCATCGTCCACGCCGACGGCCACCGCCTGCTCCCAGTAGGGCAGTTCGTGGTCCAGGCCGCCGTCGGCGACGTGGGCGGCGAGTCGGCGGGACCAGTCCAGGAAGGAGGTGGTGCGCTCCCCCAGGGCGACGGGCTCGCCGCTCGCGGCCTGCCGGTAGGCGGCCTCCAGGTCGTCGCGCAGGATGCGCCAGGAGACGGCGTCCACCACGAGGTGGTGGGCGGTCAGGAAGAGGTGCGCCGGACCGCCTCGGCCCCGGGTGAACAGGGCCGCGCGCAGCAGCGGCCCCCGGGCCAGGTCGAATCCCGTGTGCAGGTCGTCGGCGGCCTTCTCCATCGCGGCGTCGGCCTCCTCGGACGGGAGCCCGGCGAGGTCGTGGTGGACGAGGTCGAAGCCGTCGTCCTCGGACGGCGCCGGGTTGAACTGACGCCAGCCGTCCCGCTCCTCGGTGAATCGCATGCGCAGCGCGTCGTGGTGCACCAGCAGCGCCTTCAGGGCGGTACGCAGGGCGACCGGGTCGGGGGTCTCCTGGAGTGCGAGCAGCACGGACTGGTTGAAGTGGTGGCGGCCGGCGCGCGGGGTGGTCAGGAACCACTCCTGGATGGGCGTGAGCGGAACCTCCCCGGTCACCGGGCCGTCGGCCGCGCCGCCCTGGCGCACCGGCCGGACGACGGCCGCGAGCTCGGCCACCGTCTGATGGGTGAACAGGTCGCGGGTGGCCAGGTGCAGGCCGTCGCGGCGCAGCCGGGACACCACCTGCATGCTGAGGACCGAGTCGCCGCCCAGGTGGAAGAAGTTGTCGTCCGCGCCGACCTCCGGCACCCCGAGGACGTCCGCCCAGATGCGGGCGATGCGCCGTTCGGTCGGCGTGCGCGGTTCGGTGCGCGGCCCGCCCGCGGTCGCCGGGCCCGGGTCGGGCAGGGCCTGCCGGTCGGTCTTGCCGCTCGGGGTGAGCGGCAGCCGCTCCAGCGGCACGAAGGCGGAGGGCACCATGTGCGCGGGCAGCAGACCGGCCAGATGCTCGCGCAACTGCGGCACGGCCAGGTCGTCGGCTCCTCCCTCGGCCGGGACGAGGTAGGCGACGAGCCGCGCCGCACCGCCGGACTCACCGCCGCCGGCGTCGCGCCCGGCACGGACCACGACCACCGCGTCCCGGACCTGGGGACTGCGGCGCAGCGCGCTCTCGATCTCCCCCGGCTCGATGCGGAAGCCGCGCAGCTTGACCTGGTGGTCGGCGCGGCCCGCGAAGTACAGCTGGCCGTCGGCGCCCCAGCGGGCCAGGTCGCCCGTGCGGTACATCCGCTCCCCCGGCTCCCCGAACGGGTCCGCCACGAAGTGACGGGCGGTCAGTCCCGGGCGGCCGAGGTAGCCGCGGGCGAGGCCGGGGCCCGCGAGGTACAGCTCGCCGGTGACGCCGGGCGGGACCGGCCGCAGCCGCGCGTCGAGCAGCAGGACCCGGGTGGCGCCCGCCGGACGGCCGATCGGCGGTACGGCGGCGGTCGGAGCCAGCGGTCCGGTCCAGGTGGCGACCACGGTGGCCTCGGTCGGCCCGTACGAGTTGACCACCCGGCGTCCGGGGGCCCAGCGTTCGACGAGGTCGGCGGGGCAGGCCTCGGCGCCCACGATCAGGGTGCGCAGACCCGGCAGGGCCGCGGGGGCGCCCGGGGCCAGGGTGGCCAGGGCCGCCGGGGGGATCAGGGCGTGGCTGATGCTCCGCTCGGCGAGCACCTCGGCCAGCCGTTCGCCGACGAGCGGGCCCTCCTCGCCGGTCACCAGGGTGGCCCCGGCGAGCAGCGACACGCACAGCTCCAGCACGGAGGCGTCGAAGCTGGGGGACGCGAACTGCAGCACCCGGTCGCCGGGGCCGACCGCGTAGCGCTCGGCCGCCGCGGCGGCGAAGCCCGCCAGCCCCCGGTGCGTGACGACGACGCCCTTGGGGGTGCCCGTCGACCCGGAGGTGTAGATCACGTACGCCGGGTGGTCGGGGGTCAGCGCGGCGGTGCGGTCGGCGTCGACGGGGGCGGCCTCCGGCTCGTCGGCCGAGCCGTCGGCCGGAACATCAGCCGGGACGTCGAGCAGGATCTCGGTGGGGTCGTCCAGGACCATCCGGGCGCCCGCGTCGCGCAGCATGAAGTCCCGTCGCTGCTGCGGGTAGTCGGGGTCCACCGGCAGGTAGGCGCCGCCCGCCTTGACCACCGCGAGCTGCGCCACGACCATGGCCGCGCCGCGCGGCAGGGCGAGCGCCACCACCTGCTCGGGACCGACGCCGCGCGCGATCAGCCGGTGCGCCAGCCGGTTCGCGGCGCGGTCCACCTGGGCGTAGGTCAGCCGCCAGCCGCCGTCCGCCAGCGCCGTCGCGTCGGGCGTGCGGGCGACCTGCCGTTCGAACAGCTCCGGCAGGGTGGCCGCCGGGACCGGCCGGGCCGTTCCGCGGCCCTGCGCGAGGACGGCGGCCAACTGTTCCTCCGAGGCCAGCGGAAGGCTGCCCAGCGGGCGGCGCGGATCGTCGGCGACGGCGGCCAGCAGGGTGCCGAGCTGGTCGGCCATCCGTTCGGCGGTGGCGGCGTCGAACAGGTCGGTCGCGTAGGTGAGCAGGCCGTGCAGGGCGCCGGAGTCGGTCTCGGCGAACTCCAGGGTGAGGTCGAACGGCGCGTGGTCGATCTCGGTCGCGATGTCGTCGACCTCCAGGCCGGGCAGCGCGAGGTCGGCCCTCGGGGTGTTCTGGAGCACCACCATGACCTGGAAGAGCGGCGTGCGGCTGGTGTCGCGCTCCGGCTGCACCGCGTCCACGACCTGCTCGAAGGGGGCCTCCTGGTTTTCGAGTGCGTCCCGGACCGTCCCGCGCACCGCGTCGAGGAACTCGGTGAACGGCCGGGCCGGTTCGACCTGCGAGCGCAGCACCAGGGTGTTGACGAAGAACCCGACCAGGGCCTGCGTCTCGGCCCGGTCGCGGCCGGAGGTGACGGTCCCGACGGCGATGTCCCGGCCGCCGGAGAGCCGCGCGAGGAAGGTCTGCGCGGCGGCGACGAGGGTGGTGAACACCGTGGTGCCGTGGGCGCGGCTCAGCCGGGCCAGGCCCTGGGCGGTGCGCTCGGTCAGTGCGAGGCGCGTGGTCGCGGCCGCCCGGGTGCGCACCGCCGGGCGCGGCCGGTCGGTGGGCAGGTCCAGCGGCGGGACGTCGGCGAGGTGCTGCTTCCAGTAGGCCAGCTGCGCGGCGCTCTCCTTGGCGCCGTCGGTGCGCTGCCAGTGGGCGTAGTCTGCGTACTGCACCGGGAGCGGCGGCAGCGGCTGCGCGGTGGCGCCGAGTTCGAGGCGGTAGAGGTGGGCCAGGTCGCCGGTGAGCACCGCCGTGGACCAGCCGTCGGTGACGATGTGGTGCAGGCACAGCGAGAGCACGTGGTGGTCGTCGGCCAGGCGGACCAGCCCGGCGCGCAGCAGCGGGCCCGTGCGCAGGTCGAAGGGCTTGTTGCGCTCGCCCGCCAGCAGCCGGTCGAGCCGGGCGGCCTGTTCCCGCTCGGGCCGCCCGGACAGGTCGTGCAGCGGCAGCGGCACGACCGTGGGCGGGTGGATGTGCTGGACGCCGTGACCGTCCACCGAGTCGAAGGTGGTGCGCAGCGACTCGTGCCGCGCGACCAGGGCGTCCAGGGCCGCCGAGAGGGCGCGGCGGTCGAGGCCGCCGCGCAGGCGCAGCGCCAGCGCGGTGACGTACTCCGCGCCGCCGGGCGCGAACTCCTCCAGGAACCACAAGCGTTGCTGGGCGTAGGACATCGGCGCGACGCCGTCCGCGGCATCCCTGGCCACGGGTCGGACCGCGCGCCGCGCGGTGTCGTCGGCGCGCCCGGCGCCCGGCGCGGCGAGCAGCCCGGCGACCAACTCGGCGAGCGCCGCCGGAGTGGGGTGCGTGAACACGGCGCGCGGGGACAGCGGGGCGCCGAACTCCTCGGCGAGGCGGGAGGCGAGGCGGATGCTGAGCAGGGAGTCACCGCCCAGCCGGAAGAAGTCGTCCTCGACTCCCGGCCGTTCGACGCCGAGCACCTCGGCGAAGACGTCCGCCGTGCGGCGTTCGCCGTCGGTGCGGGGCTCGGTGCGCGGCCGGCCCCCGTCGGGGTCGGCCTGCGGGGCGGGCAGCGCCGCGCGGTCGACCTTGCCGTTGCCGCTCAGCGGCAGTGAGACCAGCGGCACGAACGCCGAGGGGACGAGGTAGTCGGGCAGCGAACGGCGCGCGAACTCCCGCAGTCCGTCGTCGTCGTGGGCGTCGGGGCCGACCACGTAGGCGACCAGCCGGCGCGCGCCGGGCCGGTCCTCGCGGGCGATCACGGCCACGTCGGTGACACCGGGGTGGGCGGCGAGGGCGGCCTCGGCCTCGCCGGGCTCGACCCGGAACCCGCGGATCTTGACCTGGTCGTCGGCCCGGCCCAGGAACTCGACCGTGCCGTCCGTGCGCCGCCGGGCCAGGTCGCCGGTGCGGTACATGCGGGCGCCGGGCGGCCCGGACGGGTCGGCCACGAAGCGGGCGGCGGTCTCGCCGGGGCGGCCGAGGTAGCCGCGGGCCACGCCCTCCCCGGCCGCGTACAGCTCCCCCGGGCTGCCCGGCGGGACGGGCCGCAGCCGGGCGTCGAGGACGTGCACCCGCATGTCGTCCAGCGGGCGGCCGATGGGCAGCGTGTCGGGCACGGCGGCCGCGTCGGCGAACGCGCAGGAGGTGGTGAAGGTGGTGGCCTCGGTCGGCCCGTAGCCGTCCACGACCGTCAGGCCGGGGCAGGCGGCGAGCACCCGGCGCACGGCCGCGGCGGGCACGGTGTCGCCGCCGGTCCACACCTGGCGCAGGCCCGCGAGGCACTCGGGGGCGTCCTGCGCGAGCAGCCGGAACAGGCCCGCGGTCAGCCAGGCGGCCGTCAGCCCGCCGTCGGCGCGGAGCCGCCGCAGCACCGCCGCGTCGACCGGGCCTTCGGGCGCGACGACGACACGGCCGCCGGTGAGCAGCGGCGCCCACACCTCGAAGGTGGCGGCGTCGAAGGCGACGGGCGAGTGCAGCAGCACGCGGTCGCAGACGCCGTCGGCGAAGCGGCTGTCGGTGGCGAGCGAGGCGATGTCGCGGTGGCGGACCGCGACCGCCTTGGGGGTGCCGGTGGATCCGGAGGTGAACATCACGTAGGCCAGCCGGTCCGGGTCCGCGACCGCGGCGCGAGTCGCGGCCGGGTCGGCTTCGGCGGCCGCGACCTGCGCGGCGGTGAGCCGGGCGGCGACGCCCGCCTCGGCGAGCAGGGCGAGACGGCGCTCCTCCGGGGCGCGGGTGTCCACGGGCAGGTAGGCGCCGCCGGCCTTCAGCACGGCGAGCTGGGCGACGACGAGTTCGGCGGATCGCTCCAGCAGCAGCGCCACCCGGCCCTCGGGCGCGAGCCCGTCGGCGCGCAGGCGGGCGGCCAGGCGGTCCGACCACGCGTCCAGGCGGCGGTAGGTCAGCCGGCGCGGGCCGTCCTGCACCGCCACCGCGTCCGGTGTGCGACGGGCCTGCTCGGCGAAGACCGCCACCGGGCTCGCGGGCGCGGCGCGGCGGGCGGTGGCGTTCCACCGCGCGAGCAGCGCGCTGTCGTCGGGGGTGAGCGCCGTCAGGTCGCGCACCTCGCCGTGGTCGTCCAGGCTCTCGGCGATGGCCGTGAGCAGGGCCGCGAGCCGGTCCCCTGCACGTTCGACGGTGGCCCGGTCGAACAGGGCGGGGTCGTAGGCCAGGTCGAAGCCGAGCCGGTCGGCCAGGTGGGCGCGAAGGCACAGCGGGAACGTCGTGGCGTCCTCGGCGCGGACGCCCTCGACGCGCACGCCGGTGCGGTCCGCGGCCGACTCGTCGACCGGGTAGTTCTCGAACACCACCATGCTGTCGAACAGGGTCTCGCCCGCGGGCACGCCGCTGACGGACTGGATGCGGGGCAGCGCGAGCCAGTCGTGCGGGCGGGCGTCGCTCTGCTGCTCCTGGAGGCTCCGCAGCCACGACAGGACCCCGGTCTCGGGGACGCGGACGCGGGTCGGCACGGTGTTGATGAACATGCCGGTCATGGTGTCCACGCCCGGCAGTTCGGCCGGGCGGCCGGAGACGGTGGTGCCGAACACCACGTCGGCGGTGCCGCCGGAGCGGGCCAGCAGCAGCGCCCAGGCGCCTTGGAGCACGGTGCTGACGGTGAGTCCCGCGCGGGCGGCGCTCTCCCGCAGGCGCGCCGAGGCGGGCGCGGACAGCTCGTGGGAGACAGCCGCGGCGGAGCGGGCGCGGTGCGCCTCCGCGGGGGTCCGGTCGTAGGGCAGCGGGGTGCGCGCCGTGAACCCGTGGAGGGCGTCGGCCCAGTACCGTTCGGCGACCGTCTCGTCCTGTTCCGACAGCCAGCGCAGGAAGTCGGCGAACGGACGCCGGACGGGCGGGGCGGCGTCGGGGCCGCCGGTGAGCGCGGCGTAGCGCTCGCACACCTCGGTGAGCAGTTGGGCGGTGCTCCAGCCGTCGAGGATCAGGTGGTGCGTCGTCCACAGCAACCAGACCTCGTCGCCGGGCAGCTGGGCGAGGGTCAGACGGGTGAGCGGCGCGGTGGTCGGCTCCATGCCCGCCGCGCGGTCGCGCTCCAGCAGGTCGTCGAGGGCCTGCTGCCGCTGGGCGGGGGCAAGGTCGCGCCAGTCGAGGTGGGTGACGGGCAGCTCGGCGCGCCGGTGGACGAGCTGCACCGGGTGGGGCAGGCCCTGCCAGTGGACGCTGGTGCGCAGCACCGGGGTGCGGTCGGCGACCTGCTGCCACGCGGTGGCGAACGCCTGCGGGTCGGCGACGCCCGAGAGCCGGACGGCCGTCCGGTCGACGTAGGCGCTCCCGGTGTCGGTGTGGACGTCGGTGTCGGCGTCGACCAGCCCGTGGAAGAGCATCCCGGCCTGCAGCGGCGTCAGTGGCAGGACGTCGTCGACCTGCCGGCCGTCGCCGACCAGCGCGTCCAGCCGGTCCTGGTCGAGCCCGGCGAGCGGGAAGTCCGAGGGGGTGCGTCCCCCTGCGTCGGGGCGGGCGCAGTGCTCCGCGATCTCGCGCAGCGCCCCGGCCATGTCCTCGGCCAGGCGGCGCACCTCGGCCTCGTCGTAGAGGGCGGTCGGGTAGGTCCAGCCGAGCTCGAGCCGTCCGTCCTGGACGACGCCGGTGACGTCGAGCAGGTAGGGCCGGGGCTCGTCCGGGTCGGTGTCGCGCCCGACGGGCGGAAGCGCGGCGCGGTAGAGCCCGTCGGCCTCGCCGTGGCCCGCGTCCCACCGGCCGTGGTAGTTGAACCCGACCTGCGGCGCGGGTGCGCCCGCGAGGGGGCTCTCGGGCAGCAGGTGGCGCAGCGCGCCGTGGCTCAGGCCGTGCAGCGGGACGGCGCGCAGCTGCTCCTTCACCGACCGCAGGGTGTCGTGCCAGCCTGCGTCCGGACGGACCGTCAGGGCGAGCGGGAACTCGGCGGTGAACCAGCCGACCGTGCGCGACAGGTCCATGTCGTCGAAGAGGTCCTCGCGCCCGTGGCCCTCGACGCCGACCAGGACGGTGTCGCTCGCGCACCAGCGGGTCAGGGTGCGGCCGAGGGCGCTCAGCAGCACGTCGTTGACCTGGGTGCGGTAGGCGTCGGGGACGTGGCGCAGCAGGGCGTCGGTCAGCTTCGGCTCCAGGGTCACCGTGACGGTGGCCGCGGCGCCGTGGGTGTTGGCGCCTTGTCCGGGGGCGCGCAGCGCGACCGGGGCGGCGGCGGTGCGCCTCCAGTGGGTGAGGTCAGCGTCGAACGCGCCGGAACGCGTGTGCTGCTCCAGGCGGGCGGCCCACTGGCCGTGGGTGGCGCCCGGCTCGGGCAGCTCGACGGGGGCCCCGGCCTCTGCCGCCCGGTAGGCGGTCTCCAGGTCGGGCAGCAGGATGCGCCAGGAGACCCCGTCCACCACCAGATGGTGTGCGACGACGAGCAGTTGGGCGGGGCGTCGCGGTCCGCGGTCGAACAGCAGCACCCGCACCACCCGGCCCTCGGCGGGGTCGAGCACGGACCGGGCCTCCTCGGCGGCCTGCCGGACGCGCCCTTCCAGCGCGGCCCCGAACAGGCCCGCCAGGTCGTGGCGCCGGAACACGCCCGCCGGGGCCTCGGGCAGCACCTCCTGGCGCCAGCCGGCGCCGGTGCGACGGAACCGGGTCCGCAGGGCGGCGTGCCGCCGCACGAGCGCGTCGACGGCCGCGCGCAACGCCTCCGGGTCGGTGCCGGGAGCGAGTTCGAGCCGCTGGGACATGGTGAAGCGCAGCGGGTCGCCCGGGCGGCGGGCGTCCAGGTACCAGCGCTGGATCGGGCTGAGCGGCGCCTCGGCCGGGGCGTCGGCGGCCGCGGCGGCGGGCCGCCGCTCGGTCTCGGTGACGCGCAGGGCCAGTTCGGCGACGGTCTGGTGGCGGAAGACGTCCTTGGTGGTCAGGTTCAGCCCGGCCTGGCGGGCGCGGGAGACGATCTGGATGCTGAGGATCGAGTCCCCGCCGAGGGTGAAGAAGTTGTCCTGCGCCCCCACCCGTTCGACGCCGAGGACCTCCGCCCACAGGGCGGCCAGCCGTGCCTCCGTGCCCGGACGCGGGGCCACGTACCGGGTGCCGGTCCCGGGGCGCTGCGAGGGGGCGGGCAGGGCGCGCCGGTCGGTCTTGCCGCTGGTGGTGCGCGGGATGCGGGCCAGCGCGACGAAGGCGGCGGGCACCATGTGGTCCGGCAGCGTCCGGCGCAGCCACAGCCGCAGCTCGTCGGGCGACGGGGTGCGGTCCCCGGCGGGCACCAGGTAGCCGACCAGCACGGGACGCCCGGCGAGCTCACGGACGGTCACCACGGAGTCGGCGACATCGCGGTGCCCCAGCAGGGCCGCCTCCACCTCGCCCGGTTCGATGCGGAAGCCGCGGATCTTCACCTGCTCGTCGACCCGGCCGAGGAACTCCAGCCGGCCCTGCGCGTCCCAGCGCGCCCGGTCGCCGGTGCGGTACATCCGCTCCCCCGGCGCGCCGAACGGGTCGGCGAGGTAACGGCTCGCGGTCAGGCCCGGCCGGTTCAGATAGCCGCGCGCCACCTGCGCCCCCGCCAGGTACAGCTCTCCCGGCGTGCCGGGCGGGACCGGGCGCAGCGCGTCGTCGAGCACGTAGGCGCACAGGTTCCGCCCGGGACGGCCGATGACCGGCCGGTCGGGCCGGTCGGCGCACGGGCCGTAGACGGCGTCGACGGTGCACTCGGTGGGCCCGTACACGTTGTACGCGGTGACGCCGAGCTCCTGCTCGGCCACGGCCAGCCGCTGCCAGAGCGCGGGGCCGACGGCCTCCCCGCCCACCAGCAGCACCCGGGGCCGGTGGCCGTCGGCGGCGAGGAGTCCGGCGGCGATCAGTTCCCGCAGGAAGGTGGGGGTGACGTTGACCAGGTCCAGCCGCCGGTCGGCGACCAGGGCGTGGAAGGCCTCGGGGTCCCGGCGCACGTCCTCGTCGACGAGGTGCACCTCGTGGCCCAGCGCCAGCAGCAGCGGGCCCTCCCAGAAGGTGTCGAAGGAGCACGAGGCGCTGAGCGCCGCGCGCAGCCGGCCGCCGTCGGCGGTGTGCGGGGCGAGCAGGCCGTCGCGGTGGTCGTGGCAGAGGTTGGCGAGCTGGCGGTGTTCCACCGCGACGCCCTTGGGACGGCCGGTCGAGCCGGAGGTGTAGACGAGGTACGCGGTGTTCTCCGGATGCAGCGGGGCGATCCGGTCGGCGTCGGTCGGGTCGTGGCTGGCCAGGGCGGACCACGGGGCCGCGTGCAGCGTCTCCGCCGTGACGACGGTGTGCGGCGCGGCGTCGTCGAGGAGGAACGCGACGCGCTCCTCGGGCAGGTCGGGGTCGAGCAGCAGCAGCGCGCCGCCCGTCTTGAGCACGGCCAACACGGCCACCATCAGGTCGGTGGTGCGCGGCAGCCGGACGGCGACGACGCGTTCGGGGCCCACCCCGAGGGCGATCAGGTGGTGGGCCAGCCGGTTGGCGCGCGCGTTGAGGGCGCCGGCGTCGAGGACGGCGTCGCGGGCCGTCAGCGCGGCGGCGTGCGGGTCGCGCGCGGCCTGTGCCTCCCACAGCTCGGTCAGGGTGGCCTCGGCGGGGGGCGTGCGCTCGCCCTGCCACCGCGTGAGGACGCGGCGGCGCTCGTCGTCCGTCATCAGCGGCAGCGCGCCGACCGGCCGGTCCGGGTCGTCGGCGGCGGCCTCCAGCAGCAGGCGCAGCCGCGCGGCCAGGCTCGCGGCGGTGGCCGCGTCGAACAGGGCGGTGTCGTACTCCAGATGGCCGGTGAGGCCGTCCTCGCCCGCGACGAAGTCGAAGGCCAGGTCGTAGGAGGAGTGGCGGACCGGCGGCGTCACCGGTTCGACGTCGAGGCCGGGCAGCCGCGGCGCCTCGACGCCGAGGTTGTGCAGCGCCACCATGACCTGGAACAGCGGGGTGCGGCTGGTGTCCCGCTCGGGCTGGAGGGCGTCCACGAGCCGCTCGAAGGGCGCCTCCTGGTGGGCGAACGCGTCCAGGACGGCGGCGCGCCCCTCCGCCAGGTGCTCCCGGAAGGACCGCTCCGGGCGGATCCGCCCGCGCAGCACCAGGGTGTTGACGAACATGCCGACGACCTCGTGCAGGTCGGGGTCGTCCCGGCCCGCGGTCACCGTGCCGAGGGCGACGTCCCGCTGACCGGTCCAGCGCGAGAGGAGCACCTGGCAGGCTGTCACCAGCGTGGTGTAGAGGGTGGTGTCGGCGGCGCGGCCGGTCTCGCGCAGCCGCTCGGTCAGCGCGGCGGGCAGGGTGAAGGTGACCAGGGCGCCCTCGCCGGTGCGGACGGCGGGCCGGGGCCGGTCGGTGGGCGGCTCCAGCGGGGCGAGGCCCTCCAGGGCCCCGCGCCAGTAGGCCAGGTCCGCCTCGGCCCGGTCGGCGCGGCTGCGCTGCCGGACGGCGAAGTCGCTGTAGCGCAACGGGAGTTCGGGCAGGTCGGGGGCGCGGCCCGCGAGCGCCGCCGCGTACAGCTCGCTCAGGTCCCGTCCGAGCACGCCGAGCGACCAGCCGTCGGTGACGATGTGGTGCAGGGCCAGCGTCAGGACGTGCTCGTCCGGGCCCAGTCGGGCGAGCCGGGCACGCAGCAGCGGGCCGGTCGCGAGGTCGAACGGGGTGGCGGCCTCGTCCGCGAGGAACGCCTCCAGCGCCGCCGACGGGTCGTCGGCCGCGCCCAGGTCGTGGACGGGCAGCGCCACCGGGTACGGCGGGTGCACGGTCTGGCGCGGCGCGCCGTCGTGGTCGGCGAAGGTGGTGCGCAGCGCCTCGTGGCGCGCGACCAGGCCGTCGACGGCTGTGCGCAGGGCGGCCTCGTCGAGCTCTCCGCGCAGCCTGAGCGCGGACAAGGTGGTGTACTCGGTGCTGCCGGGCTGGAAGCGGTCGAGGAACCACAGGCGCTGCTGGGCGTAGGACAGCGGCGCGGGCGTGCTCGGGTCGGTGGCCGGGACCGGCGGCGCGGGCGTGCTCGGGTCGGTGGCCGGGACCGGGCCCGTCGGCCGCTGCGGCTCGGGCTCGGGCGGCTCGCCGAGGGCGACGGCCAGTGCGGCAACGGTGGGGTGGGTGAACAGCAGCCGCGGGGAGACGTCCGCGCCGAAGGCGGCGCGCAGCCGGGAGGTCACCCGGACGGCCAGGATGGAGTCGCCACCCAGGGCGAAGAAGTCGTCGCCCACGCCGACCTCGTCCACGGCGAGGACGTCCGCCCAGGCCCGCGCGACCAGGCGTTCGGCGGCGGTGCGCGGCGCGGTGCGGTCCGCGACGGTGACGAAGCCGTCCGGTCCGGGGGCGGGCAGGGCGCGCCGGTCGAGCTTGCCGTTGGGGGTGAGCGGCAGCGCGGGCATCGGGACGTAGGCGGCGGGCACCATGTGCGCGGGCAGCAGCCGCTCCAGATGGGCGCGCAGCTCCGCGGCGGACGGCTCCTCACCTGTCATGGGGACGACGTGCGCGACCAGCCGCCGCGTCCCGGCGGCGTCCTGATGGACGTTCACCGAGGCGGCGGCGACACCCGGGTGGGTGTGCAGCGCGGCCTCGATCTCGCCGGGCTCGATCCGGTAGCCGCGGATCTTCACCTGCTGGTCGGCCCGGCCCAGGTACTCCAGGGTGCCGTCAGCGCGCCACCTTGCCCGGTCGCCGGTGCGGTACATGCGGGCGCCGCTCCGTCCGAAGGGATCGGCGACGAAGCGGGCGGCGGTCAGTCCGGGCCGGCCGAGGTATCCGCGCGCGAGGCCTTCGCCCGCCACGTAGAGCTCGCCGACGGCCCCGGGCGGCGTCGGGACGAGGTCGCCGTCGAGGACATAGGTGCGCAGGTCCGGGATGCCCGTGCCGATCGGGCTCGCGCCGCCTTCGGCGGCCACCGCGTGGCCGAGCGGGGCGTAGGTGACGTGCACCGTGGTCTCGGTGATGCCGTACATGTTGACCAGGCGCGGGGCGCTGTCGGGGTGACGGCGGTACCAGTCGGCGAGCCGCTCGACGTCGAGGGCCTCCCCGCCGAAGACCACTGTGCGCAGGACCAGCCGGGAGCGGATCTCCGGGTGCTCGGCGTCCGCGCGCACCAGCGGATAGAAAGCGGACGGGGTCTGGTTGAGCACGGTCACCTGCTCGTCGGCGAGCAGGCGCAGGAAGTCCTCCGGGGAGCGCGCCACGTCCTCGGGCACGACCACGAGCCGGCCCCCGTGCAGCAGCGCGCCCCACAGTTCCCACACGGAGAAGTCGAAGGCGTAGGAGTGGAACAGGGTCCACACGTCGTGCTCGTCGAAGCCGAACCAGCGGCTGGTCCGGGTGAACAGGCGCACCACGTTGGCGTGCGGCACCACGACGCCCTTGGGGCGTCCCGTCGAGCCGGAGGTGTAGATGGTGTAGGCGGGGTTCTCCGGCCGGGGCCGCAGGGCGGGGTCGAGCGCCTTCACGGGGCCGGAGGCCAGGTCGGCCCGCACGGCCGGGTCGTCCAGCGGCAGCATCGGCACCGCGCCGCCGCGCAGCCGCCCGACGGTCGCGGTGGTGGTCACCAGGGCCACCGGGGCGGCGTCCGCCAGCAGCCCGGCGATCCGCTCCTCGGGCGAGGCGGGGTCGATCGGCAGGTAGGCCGCACCCGTCTTCAGCGTGGCGAGGATCGCGACGACCTGGTCGGTGCAGCGCGGCAGGGCGAGCGCCACGTAGCGCTCCGGTCGCGCGCCCAACTCGGCCAGCCGGTGGGCGAGCCGGGTTGCCCGGGCGTCCAGGGCGGCGTAGTCGAGGCGGTCGGGGCCGCAGCTGACGGCGACGGCGTCGGGGCGGCGGGCGGCCTGGGCCTCGAACAGCTCCACCAGGGTCCGGTCGGGCCGGCCCTGCTCGGCGCCGTTCCACTCGGTGACCAGCTGCCGCCGTTCCTCGGGGGTCGTCCAGGCCAGGGCGCGCAGCGGGCGGCCGAGGTCGTCGGCGAGCTCGGTGAGCAGCCGGCACAGCCGCCCCGCGAGCGCCCGGACGGTCGAGGCGTCGAACAGCCGCGGGTCGTAGGCCAGGTCCAGGCCCAGGCGCTCACCCTGGTAGGCCCGGAGCACGAGCGGGTAGTTGGTGGCGTCCCGCGAGGCGACCTCGACCAGCCGCACCCCGGACGTGGCCGCGCGGGCCTCGTCGAAGGGGTAGTTCTCGAAGGCGACGACGCTGTGGAAGAGCGGGCTGCCGGAGGGCACCTCGCTCAGCGAGGCCAGCTCGGCCAGCGAGACCGCGGCGAAGCGCCGCGACTCGGCCTGGGCGTCCTGGAGTTCGCGCAGCCACTCGTCGGCGGCGCGGTGGCCCGGCACGCGGACCCGGGTGGGCAGGGTGTTGATGAACATGCCGACCATCGACTCGACGCCGGGCAGGTCGTCGGGCCGTCCCGAGACGGTGGTGCCGAACACCACGTCCTGCTCGCCGCTGTAGCGGGAGAGCAGCAGCGCCCACGCGCCCTGCACCACGGTGCCGGCCGTGAGCCCGGCCTGCCGGGCGGTGCGCGTAAGGCGCTCCGACACCTCCTGCGACAGGTACGCCTGGTGGAGGTCAGCGGAGCGGGCGTCGTGCACCGCGCGCGGGGTGCGGTCGGCGGGCAGCGGGGTGGGCGTGGCGAAGCCGTCGAGGACGCCGCTCCAGTGGGCGCGCACGGCCTCGGCGTCCTGGTCGGCCAGCCAGCGCACGTAGTCGCCGAACGGACGGCGCAGCGGCGGGCGGCCCTCACCGCCCGCGGTGAGGGCCGCGTACTCCTCGAACACCTCGGTCAGCACCTGGGCGAGGCTCCAGCCGTCCAGGATCAGGTGGTGCGAGGTCCACAGCAGGTGCAGCCGTGCGTCGGGGAGCCGGACCAGGGTGAGCCGCATCAGCGGGGCGGTGTTCAGGTCCAGGCCGCGGGCGAGGTCGTCGGCGCGCAGCTCGGCCAGGCGTTCGGCGCGCTCGGCCTCGGTGAGGTCCCGCCAGTCGAGGTGGGTCACCGGCAGGCGCACCCCCCGGTGCACGACCTGCACCGGCACGGGCACGTCCTCCCAGACCACGGAGGTGGCCAGCGCGGGCGTCCGGTCGGCCACACGCTGCCAGGCCCGTTCGAGGGCGTGCGGGTCCGCGACGCCGTCGAGGAGCAGGGCGGCCTGGTCCACGTAGACGTCGTCGGGGCCGCCCACCAGGCGGTGGAAGAGCATGCCCTCCTGAAGCGGCGTCAGCGGCAGGACGTCCACCACGTCGCGGCCGTCGCCGACGAGGCGGTCCACCCCGGCCTGGTCGAGCCGCGCCAGCGGGAAGTCGGACGGCGTGCGGCCGCCCGCACCGGGCTGGGCGCAGTGCTCGATGATCGAGGTCAGAGCCCGGACCATGGCGTCCGCCAACCCCTGCACGGTGGCGGTGTGGTGGACCTGGTCGCTGTAGTGCCAGGTGATCTCCAGCGCGCCGTCGAGCACCAGGGCCGAGACGTCCAGCAGGTGGTCCAGCGGTTCGTCGGCCGCGACCTCCCGGCCGGGCACGTCGTCGGCGGCCGGGGCGAAGTCCCGCCCGTCGGGCAGCTCCCACTGCCCGTGGTAGGTGAAGCACACCTGCGGCAGCGGCCGCGCGCCGAGGGCACAGGCGGCGGGGTCGGGCGAGCCCAGGCGGGCCAGCGCCTCGTAGCCGAGGCCGCGCCGCGGCACGGCCCGCAGCTGTTCCTTCACGCCCTTCAAGGTGGCGGCCCAGTCCGGGTCGGCGGCGGGTCCGGCCGGGGCCAGCGTGACGGGGTACTGGGTGGTGAACCAGCCGACCGTGCGCGACACGTCGACGCCCCGGTCGGCGGCCGGGTCGCCCAACTCCTCGCGGCCGTGGCCCTCCAGGGCGACGGTTACGCGCTCGGTGTCCGCCCAGTCGGCGAGCGCCCGGCCCAGGGCACTGAGCAGCGCGTCGTTGACCTGGGTGCGGTAGACGCCGGGCACCTGGCGCAGCAGCGCGTCGGTGGCGGCCCGGTCCAGGCGGGTGCGCACGGTCCGGACCGTGCCGGCGAGCGCCTCGCCGGAGCGGTCGACGGGCAGGGGGGTGGTCGGTTCGGCTGCCTGGGCCGTCCAGTAGGGCAGGTCGTCGTCCAGTTCGCCCGCGCGCACCCGCCGCGAGAGGTGGGCGGCCCAGTGGGCGAAGGGCGTGCCGGCCGGTTCCAGCCGGATCGTCTCGCCCCGGCACGCCTGCCGGTAGGCGTCCTCCAGGTCGGCGAGAAGGATCCGCCAGGAGACGCCGTCGACCGCGAGGTGGTGCGCCGTCAGGAACAGCTGCGGGCGCACGTCCTGCTCACCCGGTGCGGGCAGCAGCAGAGCGGCGCGCAGCAGGGAGCCGATCGCGGGGTCGAGGGCCGCGCGGGCGGCCTCGGCGGCCTCGGCGCGGGCGGCGTCCGGGTCCTCCGCGGTGCGCTCGTGCCGGGTCATCAGCCCGTCGACGGGACCGACGCCGGGCTCCTGCCGCCAGCCGGACCCGTCGCGCGTGAACCGGGTGCGCAGCGCCGGGTGCCGGGCGGCCACCGCCTCGACAGCCCGGACGAGGGCCTGCTCGTCGAGGTCGCGGGGCAGGTCCAGCAGCATCGACATGCTGTAGTGGCGCAGCGGACCGTGGGTCGCGAAGAACCACTCCTGCACGGGCGTCAGCGGCGCGGGGCCGTCGTCGTACGCCTGGGCGGCCTCGGGGTGCTCGGTCGCGCGGCGGCCCGCGGCGGCGGCCGCCAGGTCGGCGACGGTCTGGTGGCGGAAGACGTCCTGGGAGGTGAGGTGCAGCCCGGCGGCGCGGGCCCGGGAGACCGCCTGGATGGAGAGGATCGAGTCGCCGCCGAGCTCGAAGAAGTTGTCGGTCACACCGACCTGGGCGACGCCCAGCACCTCGGACCAGATCGTCGCGAGGGCCTCCTCCTGTGGGGTGCGGGCGGCGACGTACTCGCGTTCGCGCGGAGCCGTTCCGGGGCCGAGCGCGGCCAGCGCGCGCCGGTCCAGCTTGCCGCTGGTGGTCAGCGGCAGCGCGTCGAGCACGGTGAAGGACGAGGGCACCAGGTGGTCGGGCAGGACGCGCCGGCAGGCCGCCCGCAGCTCGGAGCCGACCGGCACGGAAGCGCCGGCCGCGCCCACCAGGTAGGCGGCGAGCCGCAGATGACCGTGCGCGTCGGGGACGGCGGCGACCGCCGCCGCGGCGACGCCGGGCAGGTCCAGCAGCGCCGCCTCGACCTCGCCGGGCTCGATGCGGTGGCCGCGCACCTTGACCTGGTCGTCGACCCGGCCCAGGTAGTCCAGCCGCCCGTCGGGGGTCCAGCGGGCCAGGTCGCCGGTGCGGTACATCCGCGAGCCGGGCTCCCCGAAGGGATCCGCGACGAACCGCGCGGCGGTCAGGCCGGGCCGGTTCAGGTAGCCGCGGGCCAGCTGCTCCCCCGCCAGGTACAGCTCGCCGCCGACGCCCGGCGGGAGGGGTCGCAGCCGGTCGTCCAGGACGTAGGCGCGCACGCCCGGCAGCGGTCGGCCCACCAGCGGGCGGCCGTCGCCCTCGATACGGCAGGCCAACGCGTCGACGGTGCACTCGGTGGGGCCGTAGAAGTTGTAGGCGGCGACGCCCTCGTGCCCGGCCAGCTCGCGCCACAGGCCCCGGCCGACCGGCTCGCCGCCGAGCATCAGCACCCGGGGACGGTGGCGCGAGTCGGTGAGCAGTCCGGCGGGCAGCAGTTGCCGCAGGTAGGTGGGCGTCAGGTCGAGGAAGTCGATGCGGTGGTCGACCACGTAGGCGACCAGGGCGGCGGCGTCGAGGCGGGTGGTCTCGTCGACCAGGTGCAGCGGGTGGCCGTCGGCCAGCAGCAGCAGGCCCTCCAGCGAGGTGTCGAAGGAGAACGAGGCCGTCAGCGCCACGCGCAACGGCCCGCCGCCCGCCTCGGTGACGAACCCCTGCCGGTGCGCGGCGAGCAGCGCGGCCAGCGACCGGTGCGTGACGCGGACGCCCTTGGGACGGCCGGTGGAGCCGGAGGTGTGGATGACGTACGCGGTGTGCGCCGGGTCGGGCGGGGCGAGCGGATCGTCGTCGCCGGGAGAGGCCTCGACGTGCGCCTCGGTCGCCGATCGCAGCGCGGCCTCGTCCAGGACGAGTGCGGGCCGGGCGTCGTCGAGCAGCAGGCGGACGCGTTCCTCGGGCAGCGCGGGGTCCAGCGGCAAGTAGCCGGCGCCCGCCTTCCAGACGGCCAGCACGGCGGTCACCAGGTCGGCGGTGCGCGGCAGCCGCAGGGCGACCAGCCGCTCGGGGCCCGCGCCGAGCGCGACGAGACGGCGGGCGAGCCGGTCGGCCCGGGCGTCCAGGGTCGCGTAGTCCAGCCGCTCTCCCCCGGCGACCAGCGCGGTGGCGAGCGGGGTGCGGGCGGCCTGCTGCGCGAAGCGGGCGGGAACGGTGCTCTCGGTGACGGGCCGAGCCGCGGCGTCCCCCTCCCCGCCGGTGCTCCACTCGTCGGTGATGCGACGCGCCTCCGCCGCCGAGAGCAGCGGCAGGCCGCCCAGCGGCCGGTCGGGCTCCTGGGCGACGGCGGTCAGCAGGCACAGCAGTTGGTCCGCCATCCGCTCCACGGTGGCCGCGTCGAACAGGTCGGTGCGGTACTCGAGCAGGCCGGTCAGGCCGTCGCCGTCGGGGACGAACTCGACGCTGAGGTCGAAGGTGGCCGACCGCCGGGGTATCGGGACGTGGGAGACCGCCAGACCGCCCGGCGCGGGGGCGACGGGCGCGGGGTGGAGCAGGACCATCACGTCGAACAGCGGGTTGCGGCCCGCCTCCCGGGGAGCGCCGGCGGCCTCCACCACGCGCTCGAACGGCGTGTCGCCGTGCGCGAACGCGTCGTTGACGGTGTCGGCCACCGCGGCCAGCAGGCGGCGGAAGCTCGCGGCGGTGTCCACCTCGGTGCGCAGCGCCACGGTGTTGACGTAGAAGCCGACGGCCCGTTCCAGATCGGTGCGGGAGCGGCCGGGCGTGAGCGAGCCGACGGTGATGTCCCGCTGCCCGGTCCAGCGGGCCAGCAGGGCCTGGCAGGCGGCGACCAGGGCGGTGAACACGGTCGTGTGCTCGCCTGCGGCGAGCCGCCGCAGGCGAGCCGCGGTGTCCGCCGGGACGGCGAAGGCGTGCACGGCGCCCGCGCCGGGCTCCTCGCCCCGACGGGGCCGGTCCAGCGGCGGTTCGGGCGCTGTCGCTCCGGTCAACGCGCCTTTCCAGAAGGCCAGCTGGCGCTCCAACCGGACGCCGGACAGCTGCTCGCGCTGCCAGGCGGCGTAGTCCGGGTACTGCGCCGCCACCGGCGGCAGCTGCGGCTGCGTACCTCGGGCGAGGGCGTCGTGGGCGGTCCACAGCTCCTCCACCATGACGCCCATCGACCAGCCGTCGGTGACGATGTGGTGGGCCGTCAGCAGCAGCACGTGCGAGGTGTCCGACTCGCGCAGCAACAGGGCGCGCAGCAGCGGTCCTGCCGCCAGGTCGAAGGGCCGGGCGTACTCCTCCAGCAGCCTGTGCTCCAACAGCCGCTGCTGCGGCAGCTCCCCGGACGCGCCACCGCCCGCCGCGTCCAGGTCGCGGACCGGCAGCGGGACCGGGCCGGCGGGGTGCACGGTCTGCACCGGCCGCCCGTCCCGCTCCTCGATCGTGGTGCGCAGCGCCTCGTGGCGGGCCACGACCAGGTCGAGCGCGCGGGAGAGCGCGGAGCGGTCCAGGTCGCCGGTCACCCGCAGGGCGACGGCGCTGTTGTAGCGCGCGTCACCGGGGCGCAGCCGGTCCAGGAACCACAGGCGCTGCTGGGCGAAGGACAGCGGCAGCGGGCGCGTCCGGTCCGCCGCCGGGATGCCCCCGGCTCCTGGGCCGCCGGACGCGCCGGACGTGTCGGCGGCCCGCCCGGCGAGTCGGCGCCGCAGCGCCTCCTGGAGGTCGGCGGGCAGGGCGTCGGCGTTTCGCTTCGAAGACGTCATGGTCGTCGGTCCCTCACCGTTCGTCGTCGTGGTCGTCGCCGACGCCGCTCACCGCGGCGTCCTCGAATTCGCTGAGCACCTGCTCCACCACCAGCTCCGCCAGCGCGGCCACCGTGCGGTGGACCAGCACGTCACGCGGAGTGAGCCGGACCCCGAAGGCGTCGTTGGCCCGCGAGGCGATTGCCAGGGCGCGCAGGGAGTCCCCGCCGAGCAGGAAGAAGTCGTCCGTCACGCCGAGGGGCATGCGCAGGACCTCCTCCCACACGGCGGCCAGCGCCTCCTCTGTGGGCGTGCGCGGGGCGACGCGGCTCACGGTCTCCGCTCCGGCCGGGGCGGGAGCCGGCAGGGCGGCCCGGTCGGTCTTGCCGTTCTCGGTGATCGGGAAGGCGTCCAGCACCACGAACGCCGACGGCACCTGGGCCACGGGCAGCGCGGCGGCGGCCAGCGCCCGCAGCTCGGGGGGCTCGGGCGGCGCGGCGTCCGGCCGGGCGAGCAGGTGGGCCACCAGGCGCGGCAGCCCCGGCTCGTCCTCCCGGACCGTCACAACCGCGTCCAGCACCGACGGGTGGCGCGACAGGACGGCCTCGACCTCGCCCGCCTCGATCCGGTGGCCGTGCAGCTTGAGCTGGTGGTCGGTGCGGCCCAGGTAGTGCAGTTCGCCGCGCGCGTCGCGCCGGACCAGGTCGCCGGTGCGGTACATACGCGTTCCGGGCGGCCCGTACGGGTCGGCGGTGAAGCGGGCGGCCGTCAGGCCCGGGCGGTGCAGGTAGCCGCGCGCCAGCGCGGGGCCGGCGAGCCAGAGTTCACCCGCCACGCCGTGGGGGACCGGCCGCAGCCGAGCGTCCAGGACGTAGGCGCCGGTGGCGGGCAGCCTGCGGCCGATCGGCGGGGCCGACCCGTCGGGCTCCAGCGGTTCGGACCAGGCGGCCACCACGGTGGCCTCGGTCGGCCCGTAGGAGTTGACCATCCGGTGGTGCGGGGCCCAGCGCGCGACCAGGTCAGCGCCGCAGGCGTCCGCGCCGACCACCAGGGTCTTCAGGTGCGGCAGGGTGCCGGGGACGTCCGCGGGCAGGGTCGCGAGCGCGGCGGGCGGCAGCAGGGTGTGCGTGATGCGCTCGCGGCGCAGCGTCCCGGCCAGCTCGGCGCCCAGCAGCGGGCCGGGCTCCGGCACCACCAGCGCGGCGCCGTGCGGCAGGGCCAGGCACAGCTCCAGCACCGAGGCGTCGAAACTGGGCGTGGCGAAGGCCAGCACCCGGTCCCCGGCGTCCACCTGGTAGTGCGCGGCCTCGGCGGCGGCGAAGGGCGCGAGGCCCCGGTGGGTGACGACCACGCCCTTGGGAGTTCCGGTGGAGCCCGAGGTGTAGATGACGTAGGCCGGGTCGTCGAGGTCGAGCGGGCGGACCCGGTCGGCGTCGGTCGGCCGGTGCTCGGGCAGGCCGTCGGTCGCCGCGGCGAGCAGGTCGGCGACCTCCGCCGCGTGCAGGGTCACGGCCGGCGCCGCGTCCCCCAGCATGAGGGCGACGCGCTCGGCCGGGTAGCCGGGGTCCACCGGCAGGAAGGCCGCACCCGCCTTGGTGACCGCGAGTGTTGCGAGGACCATGTCCGTGCCGCGCGGTAGGACGAGGGCCACCAGCTCGCCCGGGCCCGCGCCTCGGGCGATCAGCCGGTGCGCCAGACGGTTGGCGTGCCGTTCGACCTCGGCGAAGGACAGCACGCGTCCCCGGCCGAGCAGCGCGGGCGCGGTCGGCCACCGGTCCGCGGCGGCCTCGACCAGCGCGGGCAGGGTGGCCGGGGCGACCGGCGCGGTGGCCGGACGGGCGGGCCCGTGGAGCAGCCGTGCCCGTTCCTCGGCGGGGAGCACCTCGATCTCGTCCAGCCGGGCGGTGTCCGGCGCGGCGGCCAGGGCGTCCAGGGTCTGCAGCAGCTGGGCGGCCAGCCCGCGAGCGGTGCTCTCCTCGAAGTACCTGGCGTCGTAGCCCAGTTCGACGCCGAGCCGCTCGCCGGGTGAGATCACCGCGGTGAGCGGGTAGTTGGTGGCCTCCCGGGCGTCGAGGTCGCGGACCCGGACGCCGTTGGCGTCCGCCGTCGCGTCGCCGACGGGATAGTTCTCGAAGACCAGCAGGCTGTCGAACATCGTGCTCCCGGCGGGGAGTTCGGTGAACGTGCGCAGTGAGGTCAGCGGGACGTGGTCGAACCTGCGGTCCTCGGCGCCGGCCGCCTGGAGAGCGCGCAGCCAGGCGCCGCAGGCGGCCTCGCCGTCGACGGTGACCCGGGCGGGCAGGGTGGTGATGAACAGGCCGGTGACGGTGTCCGCGCCGGGCAGGTCGGCGGGCCGCCCGGAGACGGTGGCGCCGAAGCACACCTCCCGCTCGCCGCTCCAGCGCGACAGCAGCAGCGCCCACGCGCCCTGCACCACGGTGTTGAGGGTCAGGCGGTGACGTCGGGCGAACTCCGTGAGGGCGGCGGTCCGCTCCGCCCCGAGCCGCTGCGAGAGCCAGGTGCCCGAGCGGGCCGCCGCTCCCTGGGCGGGCCTGCGGTCGAAGGGCAGCGCGGTGGGCGCGGTGAACCCGGCGAGGGTCCGCGCCCAGTGCTGCTCCGCCTGTCGGGTGTCGCGCTGGGCGAGCCAGGCCGCGTAGTCCGCGAACGGACGCCGGTCCGGCAGCTTCGGCCGCTCGCCCCGGGCGAGCGCCGCGTGGCAGGCCAGGACGTCCGACAGCACGTGGAAGACGCTCCACCCGTCCAGCAGCACGTGGTGGAAGGTCCACACCACCCGTGCCTCGTCCGGACCGAGCCGGACCAGGGCGATGCGCAGCAGCGGCGCCCGGTCCAGCGCGAGACCGCGGGCCCGGTCGTCGGCGAGCAGCCGCTCCAGCTCCTCCTCGCGCCGCGAAGGCGTCAGAGCGCTCCAGTCGTGCTCGGAGACCGGCAGCTCGACGGCGCGGTGGACCACCTGCAGCGGCTCGGGCACCCCTTGCAGCACGACGGCGGTGCGCAGCACCGGCGTGCGGTCGACCACCTGCTGCCAGGCGGCCGCCAGGCGTCGCACGTCCGGCACGCCGTCCATGACGAAGGTGATCTGTTCGACATAGAGGCCCTGGCCGGGCTCGTCCAGGGCGTGCACGACCATGCCGGTCTGGGTGGGGGTGAGCGGGTAGACGTCGACGACCTCGCGCCCGGTGCCCACCAGCCGGTCCAGAACCTGCTGGTCGAGCCGGGCGAGCGGGAAGTCCGAGGGGGTGCGACCGCCCGCGTCGGGCTCGGCGCAGTGCCGCACGATCGCGCGCAGTTCGTCGGCCGTCGCCTCGGCGAGCCGGGCGATGGTCTCCGGGCGGTGCAGCTCGCGCGAGTACGCCCAGGTGAACTCGAGGCGCTTGTCGCGGACGCGGCCCACCACGTCGATCAGGTGCGGCCGTTCCCCGGCCCGGTCCATGCCGCCCGTGAGCCCGCCGTAGGGGCCGTGCAGCAGGCCGCCGGGATCGCCGTTCTCGTTCCCGTCCTGCTGTCCCAGGTAGTTGAAGGCGAGTTGCGGCAGCTCGGGCAGCCGCGCCCCGAGGGTCGGGTGCAGGTGGCGCAGCGCGCCGTAGCCGATGCCGCCGTGCGGAACGGCGCGCAGGCCCTCCTTGACGGCCTTCAGCGCCTCCCCGGTGCCCCCGTCGGCCGGAAGGCGCAGCGCGACCGGGAACATCGTGGTGAACCAGCCGACGGTGCGGGACAGGTCGAGGTCCTCGAAGAGGTGCTCGCGGCCGTGGCCCTCCAGCGCGACGGTGACCTGGTCGCGGCCGGTCCAGCGGGTCAGCACCCGACCGAGGGCGCACAGCAGCACGTCGTTGACGCGCGTGCGGTAGACCTCCGGCACGTCCTGGAGCAGGCAGCGGGTGTGCTCGGCGTCCAGCGCGACCGTCAGGCTCTCCTCCTGCGCGGCGGTGTTCGCCCCGCGGTGGTCGGTCGGCAGGGCGGTGTCGTCGGGGAGGCTGCGCCAGTGGGCGAGTTCGGCGTCGAAGCCGCCGGCCTCGGTGTGGGCGGCCAGCCGCGCGGCCCAGGCGCCGAAGGCGGTGGTCTTCGGCCCGAGCTCCACCGCTTCGCCTGCGCGCAGCGCCCGGTAGGCGGCGTCGAGGTCCTCCAGGACCACCTGCCAGGAGACCGCGTCCACCACCAGGTGGTGAGCGGCCAGCACCAGCACCGGGCGACGGCCTCCGGCCGGTCGGCACAACGCTGCCCGCACCAGCGGACCTGCCGCCAGGTCGAAGCCCCGGCTCAGCTCCTCGGCCAGGGCCGCGATCGCGCGGTGGACGTCCGCCTCCGGCCCGTAGGGCAGGTCGTGGACGGCGAGTGGGACGGCGCCGCCCGGAACGCCGTCCGGGGCGGCGCCGTGCTGACGCCACCGCCCGTCGCCGTCGGTCTCGAACCGCAGGCGCAGCGCGTCGTGCTGGTCGACCACGGCGGCCAGGGCAGCGCGCAGGAGTGTCGGGTCGGTGTCCGTCGCCACGTGGTGGGAGACGGTCTGGGTAAACGCCGCCGGATCGCCCGAGAGGGTGTCGAACAGCCAGTGCTGGATCGGCGTGAGCGGCGCCTCCCCCACGACCGCGCCCTGTTCGGCCACGATGACCGCCGCCGGCAGCGCGTCGGCCGCCGAGGCCAGTTCGGCGACGGTCTGGTGCTGGAACAGGTGCCGGGGGGTCAGCGCGAGACCGGCCCGCCGCGCGGCGGCGACGATCCGGATGCCGAGGATCGAGTCCCCGCCGAGGGTGAAGTAGTTGTCGTGCACGCCGACGCCGGGCACGCCGAGCACCTCCGACCAGATGCCGGCGAGCGCCCGCTCGGTGTCGGTGCGCGGCAGCCGCTCGTCGTCGTCAGCTGTGGCGGCCGTGGGCGCGGCCCACTCCGGGTCGGGCAGGGCGCGCCGGTCGAGCTTCCCCGTCGCGCCGAGCGGGAGCCGCTCCAGCGGCACCACCAGCGCGGGGACGAGGTGGTCGGGCAGCGTGCGGGCGAGGAAGGAGCGCAACGCGGCCGAGTCCGGGACCTCGCGGTCCGGCAGGGCCGAGCCGGGCAGAGAGGCCGCAGCGCCCCAGTCCCGCGCGGCGGACCCCCGCGCGGCGGAGCCCGGCGCGCCGGAGCACCGCGCGTCGGCACCGTGCGCCGCGCGGTCCGAGGCCGGCCCGCGGAACACCGCGTAGGCCACCAGCCTGCGGTGCCCGTCGTGTTCGACCACGCGGGCGGCGGCGGCCGACACCTCGGGGTGGCGGGCGAGGGCGGCCTCGACCTCGCCGAGCTCGATGCGGAAGCCGCGCACCTTGACCTGGTCGTCGCTGCGGCCGAGGTAGACGAGGTCGCCCCCGGCGGTCCAGCGCACCAGGTCGCCGGTGCGGTACATGCGGTCGCCCGGCGTGCCGAACGGGTCGGCGAGGAAGCGGGCGGCGGTGAGGCCGGGACGGCCCAGGTAGCCGCGGGCGACGCCGGTCCCGGCGAGGTGGAGCTCCCCCGGCACCCCGGCGGGGACCGGGCGCATCCGCTCGTCCAGCACGTAGGCGCGGGCCCCGCCCAGCGGGCGGCCGATCGGCGGGAGACGGTCGGGGTCGGCCGCGTCGCAGGTGAAGGCGGTGGCGTAGACGGTGGCCTCGGTCGGGCCGTAGATGTTCAGAACCTGGCAGCCGGGCACGGCCTGCCGGACCTGACGGACCGTGTGGGCGGGCAGCGCCTCGCCGGCCAGCACGACGGTCTCGGCCGTGCAGTGGACGGTGTCCTCGGCGAGCAGCCGGCCGAGCGCGGAGGGCACCGCGCTCAGCAGCCCCGCCCGCCACGGCCCCGGCCGTTCGGCGAGCGCCAGCAGGTCGCGGACGAGCTCGACGCAGCCGCCCGCGAGCAGCGGGCAGAGGATCTCGAACACCGACACGTCGAAGTTGAGCGAGGTGGCCGCCACCACGTGGTCGAATCCCCGGTCTCCGAACTCGACGGCGGCCCAGTCGGCCAGCGCGGCCACGGACTCGTGCGCGACCACGACGCCCTTGGGGCGTCCGGTCGAGCCGGAGGTGTGGATGACGTACGCGGGGTGGCCGGGCAGCAGCGGCTCGTCCGGCGTCAGGGGGTCGGCCGGGGCGGCGGCCAGGCGCGCGGCGCACGCCGGTTCGTCCAGCTCGATCCGTGCGAACGGACCGTCGGGCAGCCGGGCGGAGGTGGCCGAGGAGGTCACTACGGCGTGCGGCCGGACGTCGTCGAAGAGGAACGCGACGCGTTCGGCCGGGTAGCCCGGGTCCACCGGCAGGTAGGCCGCGCCGCTCTTGAGCACCGCCAGCATGGCGACCACCAGGTCGGCGGTGCGCGGCAGCGCGAGGGCGACGAACCGCTCGGGGCCGGCCCCGGCGGCGACCAGCAACCGGGCCAGGCGGTTGGCCCGCTCGTCCAGCTGCCGGTACGTCAGGCGCTCGCCGTCGGCCAGCAGGGCCGGGGCGTCGGGGGTGCGGGCCGCCTGTGCGCCGAACAGCTCGGGCAGGGTCCGCTGCGGGGCGCGCACGACCGCGCCGCCGAACCGGTCGAGCAAGGCCGGGGCCGCCGCCGGGTCCAGCAGCGGCAGGTCGGCCAGGCGGCGGTCCCGGTCGGCGGAGATCGCGGTCAGCAGCGTCCGCAGGGCCGCCCCCATGCCCTCGACCGTCGCGGCGTCGAAGAGCGCCGGATCGTAGTCGAGGTTCACCGTGAGGGTGTCGCCGGGCGCGACGACCACGCTGAGCGGGTAGTTGGTCGGCTCCAGGTCGCGTTCCTGCTCCATCGCGAGCCCGTGCCGGGCCAGTGAGCCCGCGTCGAAGGGGTAGTTCTCGAACACCACGATCGAGTCGAACAGGCCGGCGCCGCCGGGGACCTCGCTCCAGTTCCTGAGCTGGGCGAGCGAGACGAACTCGTGGCGGCGCGCCTCGGACTGGGCGGCCTGGAGGTCGCGCAGCCACGCCCGCAGCTCGCGCCGGCCGTCGACGCGCACCCGGGTGGGCAGGGTGTTGATGAACAGCCCGACCATCGAGGTCACGCCGGGCAGCTCGGCGGGGCGTCCGGACACGGTCGTGCCGAACACCACGTCCTCGCCGCCGCCGTAGCGGGACAGCAGCAGCGCCCAGGCGCCCTGGAGCACGGTGTTGACGGTCAGGCCGGACCGCTGCGCGGTCTCCCGCAGCCGCGCCGACACACCCGCGTCGAGCGCCACCCGGACCGAGCCGGAGGACGAGCTGCGGTGCGCCTCGGCGTTGCGCCGGTCGTACGGCAGCGGCGTCGGGACGGAGAACCCGGCCAGCACCTCGCGCCAGTAGCCCTCCGCGCTCCCGCCGTCCTGCGCGGCCAGCCACCGCAGGTAGTCGGCGAACGGGGCGCGGTCCACCACCTCGGGCGCGCGCCCGGCGGTCAGGGCCGCGTACCGCTCGCACACCTCGTCGAAGACCTGGGCGGCGCTCCATCCGTCGAGCAGGACGTGGTGGAACGTCCACACCAGCCGCACCCGCTCGGGCGACAGGCGGATCAGCGTCAGCCGCATCAGCGGCGCGACGGTGAGGTCGACGCCGGCCTCGCGATCCGCGGCGAGCAGGGCCGCGAGCTCGCGCTCGCAGCGCTCGTCGGTCAGGGAGGTCCAGTCGTGGTGGGTGACAGGCACGGTGGCCCGGCGCCGCACGAGCTGGAGCGGCTCGGGGGTCTCCTGCCACACCAGTCGGGTGCGCAGGATCGCGTTGGCGTCCGCGGTGCGCTGCCACGCCTCGGCCAGGGCCTGCGGGTCGGTGACGCCGCACAGCACCAGCTGCACCTGGTTGACGTAGCTGCGGCCGCCCGGGTCCATCAGGCCGTGGAAGAGCATGCCCGCCTGCATCGGCGTCAGCGGGTAGAGGTCGGCGACCGCGCGGCCGTCGCCCACCACCCGGTCCACGGCGGCCTGGTCGAGCCGGGCCAGCGGGAAGTCGGACGGGGTCCGGCCGCCCGCCTCGGGACGCAGGCAGTGGGCGACGATCTCCTCCAGCGCCCGCAGCATGCCCTCGGCGAGGGCGGTCACCGTCTCCTCCCGGTGCCGTCCGGCGCTGTAGTGCCAGACGACCTCGAGCCGGTCGTCCTCGACGCGGGCGACCACGTCGAGCAGGTGCGGCCGCTCGGACTGGGCCGCCTCCTCGCCGCCGAGACCGCCCGGGACGGCCGACACCAGCGCGCCGCCGTCGGCGGACCAGGCGAAGCGGCCCAGGTAGTTGAAGCTGACGGCGGGGCTCGGCGCGTCGGCGAGCCGCTCGTCGCCCGCCAGGTGGCGCAGGGCGCCGTGGCCGACGCCGCGGTCCGGGACGGCCCGCAGCTGCTCCTTGACGGACTTCAGCGCCGTGGCCCAGTCGCCGCCTGGCACGTCGAGGGCGACCGGGTAGACGCTGGTGAACCAGCCGACCGTGCGGGACAGGTCGACGTCCTCGAACAGCTGGTCCTCGCGCCCGTGCCCTTCGAGGTCGACGGCGACGGTGCCGCGGCCGGTCCAGTCGGCGAGCACCTTGCCGAGGGCGGTCAGCAGGACGTCGTCGATCCGGGTCCGGTAGACCCCGGGGACGGTGCGCAGCAGGTCCTCGGTGCGCTGCCGGTCCAGACGGACCGTCACCGCGCGGACGTCGCCCGCGGTGTTGCCGCCGTCGCCGTCCACCGGCAGCGGGGCCGCGCAGTGCTCCGCCACCGCCTCCCAGTACGCGCGCTGCGGTGCGAAACCGCCGGCGGCGGTGTGGGCGTGCAGCCGCCGGACCCACGCGCGCACGGAGGTGGTGCGCTGCGGCAGCCGGACCGGCTCGCCGTCGCGCGCCTGGCGGTAGGCGGTCTCCAGGTCCTCCAGCAGGATCCGCCAGGAGACGCCGTCGACCACCAGGTGGTGCCCGACCAGCAGCAGCCTGGCCGGGCGGCCCTCGCGGGTGAACAGCCGCGCCGTCAGCAGCGGGCCGGTGTCGAGCCGGAAGCTCTCGTGCGCCTCCCGGGTCGCGCGCGTCTCCGCCTCCTCGGCGGCGGCCGGGTCCAGCCCGCTGAGGTCGCAGACCGTCAGCAGTTCGCCCGGCGGGGTGTCGGGGGCGGCGCAGTCCTGCTGCCAGGAGCCGTCCTCCTCGCGCACGAAGCGGCCGCGCAGGGCGTCGTGGTGGGCCCACAGCGCGGCCAGCGCGCGGCCCAGAGCCTCCGGGTCGGGGGCCTCGGCGCTCTCCACGACGACGCACTGGTCGAAGACCTCGGGACGCTGCGGCGTGTCGTCCAGGAACCAGTGCTGGACGGGGGTGAGCGGGACCGGCCCGGTGACCGGCTCGGTGCCGGCGACCTGCGCGGCGGTGCCGGTCGCGGCGGCCAGGGCGGCGACGGTGGGGTGCCGGAACACGTCGCGGGGGGTGAGCGCGAGGCCCGCGCTGCGGGCCCGGGAGACGACCTGGATGCTGAGGATGGAGTCGCCGCCCAGCATGAAGAAGTCGTCGTCGGCGCCGACCTGTTCGACCTCCAGCAGCTCCGCCCAGATCCCGGCGAGGATCCGCTCGGCCTCCGTGCGCGGCTCCCGGTAGGCGGTGTCCCCGGCGGTCGACCAGTCCGCGGCGGGCAGCCGACGCCGGTCGACCTTGCCGTTCGCGGTCAGCGGCAGCTCGGCGACGGTGACGAAGGCGGCGGGCAGCATGTAGTCGGGCAGGTCCGCCCCGAGATGCGCGCGCAGCTCGGCCGCGGCCGGAACGTCTGCCTCCGGGGCGGCCACGAGGTGCGCGACCAGGTGCTTGCGGCCGCCGTGCTCGGCCACCGACACCACCGCCTCGGCGACGGCGGGGTGCGCGGTGAGCCGGGACTCGATCTCGGCGGGCTCGACGCGGAACCCGCGGATCTTGATCTGGTCGTCGGCGCGTCCCACGAAGTGCAGTTCGCCCTCGGCGCTCCAGCGCACCAGGTCGCCGGTGCGGTACATCCGGCCGCCGACGGGGCCGAACGGGTCGGCGACGTAGCGCGCGGCCGTCGCCCCGGGACGCCCCGCGTACCCGCGCGCCAGGCCGGCCCCGGCGACGTACAGCTCCCCGGTCACGCCCACGGGTTGGGGCTGCAACGCGTCGTCGAGCACGTAGACGCGGGTGTTGTCGAGCGGACGGCCTATGGGCAGCGTCGCAGGCAGCGGGTCGCCGGAGCGGAAGACGCGCCGGGTCGCGAAGGTGGTGGTCTCGGTGGGTCCGTAGCCGTTGACGACGGTCAGCCCCGGGCAGGCGTCCAGAACCCGGCGCACCACCGCGCCGGGCACGGCCTCGCCGCCGGTCCACACCTCGCGGGCGCCGCGAAGGCAGCCCGGGTCCTCCTGGGCGAGCAGCCGGAACAGGCCCGCGGTCAGCCACAGGCAGCGGACGCCCTGCTCGGCGACGGCGCGGCGCACGGCCTCGGCGTCGAGGTCCGACGGCGGGGCCAGCACGGCGGTGCCGCCGCGCAGCAGCGGCACCCACAGCTCGTAGGTGGCGGCGTCGAAGGCGTGCGGGGAGTGCACGAGCACGCGCTCGTGCCCGGCGAAGGCGCGGTCCAACGCGAGCGCTACGACGTCCCGCTGGCGCACCGCGACGCCCTTGGGCGTGCCGGTGGAGCCGGAGGTGAACATCAGGTACTGGACGTTGTCGGGGTGGACGACCGCTTTCGCGGCCGGCGGCAGCGGCCCCCTCGCGTCCGCCCGCAGCACGTCCCCGTCCGGGAGCAGCGCGTGTGCCCTCCCCTCCCACGCCGCGTCGGTGAGCAGCAGCGCGGCCCGCGCCTCGGCGAGGATCCGGCGCAGCCGGTCGCCCGGGGCCCGGCCGTCCAAGGGCACGAAGACGCCGCCGAGGCGGGCGAGCGCGAGCTGGACGACGACCAGCTCCACCGAGCGGTCCATCAGCACCGCGACCGGCTGCTCCACCGTCACGCCGCGGGCGGCCAGCCGGGCGGCCAGCGCCTCGGCGCGGGCGTCCAGGTCCCGGTAGGAGATCTCCTCGTCCCCGGCCGCGACGGCGATCGCGTCGGGGGCGCGGCGCACCTGGGCGGCGAAGAGGTCCGCCACGGTCGCCTCGGGCACGTCGGCGGCGGTGTCGTTCCAGCCCTCGACGATCTCGGTGCGGCGCTCGGCCGTCAGCAGCGGGAGCCGGGCGGGCGGCAGCTCGGCGTCGTCGGTCATCGCGGTGAGCAGCACGGTCAGTTGCTCGGCCGTCCGCAGGGCGGTGGCGGCGTCGAACAGCTCCGGGTCGTAGCCGAGCCGCAACGCGAGCTCCGGGCCCGGGCACGCGACCAGGCTGAGCGGGTAGTTGGTGGTCTCGACGCCGTCCAGCTCGCTCAGGCGCAGCCCGTGCGCGGCGGCGAGCGCGTCGTCGACCGGGTAGTTCTCGAAGACCACGATGCTGTCGAAGAGGGCGACGCGTTCCGGCAGGTCGGTGAGCGCGGCCATCCGATGCAGCGGGAGGTGGTCGAAGCGCCGGTCCTCGCTCTGGTCCTGCTGCAGCCGGCCCAGCCACTCCAGGAGCGTCCCGGTGGCCGGCACCGTGACGCGGGTGGGCAGCGTGGTGATGAACAGGCCGGTCATGGACTCGGCTCCGGCGAGCTCCGGCGGCCGTCCGGACACGGTGGTGCCGAAGACCACCTCGTCGCGGCCCGACTGACGGGCCAGCAGCACCGCCCAGGCCCCCTGGACCAGGGTGTTCAGGGTCAGGCCCGCGGCCTTGGCCCGCTCCTCCAGGGCGCGGGTGGTCGCGGCGGGGACGCTGACCCGCACCGCGGCGGTCGACTCCGCTCGATGGGACTCGAGCGGCTCGCGGTCGTAGGGCAGCGAGGTGGGCTCGGTCAGGCCCTGGAGCCTTGCCTGCCAGTGGCGTTCGGCCTGCTCCCGGTCGCGGTCGCGCAGCCAGGCGACGTAGTCGCGGAACGGCCGCCGGGCCGGCGGGACCGCCTCGGCGGGCTCACCGTCGCCCCTGTCCGGGCCCGGGCCCGCCAGGGCGGCGTGGCAGGCGAAGACGTCGGAGAGCACCTGGAACAGGCTCCAGCCGTCCAGCACGAGGTGGTGGAAGGTCCACACCACTCGCACGCCGCCGTCGGGCAGGCGGACGAGCACCAGCCGCTGGGGCGGGGCGGCGCCCAGGTCGAGGCCGCGCTCGCGGTCCCGGAGAAGCAGCTCCCGCAGCCGGGCGTGCCGCTCCTCCTCCGCGAGCTCCCGCCAGTCCAGCAGGGTGACCGGCACGGGGACGTGACGCTCCACCACCAGCAGCGGCTCCGGCAGGTCCTGCCAGACCACGCGGGACCGCAGCACCGGTGTGGCGTCGGTGACCCGCTGCCAGGCCTGGGCCAGCACCTCCGGCTCGGGCACGCCGTGCAGCACGAAGGCCAGCTGCTGGAGGTAGACGCTGCCCTGCTCCTGGGACAGGCCGTGGAAGAGCATGCCCGCCTGGGTCGGCGTGAGCGGGTGGACGTCCTCGACCGCGCCGGGGTCGTCCCCGGTGATCCGGTCGACCGCCGCCTGGTCGAGCGCGGCGAGCGGGAAGTCCGAGGGGGTGCGCCCGGCCGCGCCGGGGCGTTCCGCGTAGCGGGCGAGGTCGGCCAGGGCCTCGGCGAACCGGTCGGCGAGGGCGGCGACGGTCGACTCCCGGTGCGCCTGCGCCGAGTAGCACCAGGTGAACTCCAGCGCGTCCTCGTCCAGTCGGCCGATGACCTCCAAGGCGTGGGGCCGCGGCAGCCGCGGGTCGACGTCCAGATCCAGCGGACGGGCGAGGTCGCGGTAGAGGCCGCCCGAGCCGTCCGGCGGCGCGATCCGCCCGAGGTAGTTGAAGCTCACCCGGGCGGGCGGCACGTCGGGCAGGGGCGCGCCCGGGGCCAGCCGGCGCAGCGCGTCGTAGCCGAGGCCGTGCCGGGGCACCGCGCGCAGCTGCTCCTTGACCTGCCCCAGCAGCTCCCCCCACCCGGCGTCGGGCCGCCCGGCGAGGGCGACCGGATGACGGGTGGTGAACCAGCCGACGGTGCGGCTCGTGTCGACGTCCGCGAACAGCTCCTCGCGGCCGTGGCCCTCGACGTCCACCAGGACGCGGTCGTGCCCGGTCCACGCGCACAGCACCCGTCCCAGGGCGCTCAGCAGCACGTCGTTGGCCTGTGTGCGGTGGGTTTCCGGCAGAGTGCGCAGCAGCGAGGCGGTGTGGCGGGGGCTGAGCCGCACGGTCACCGTGCGGGCGGAGCCGTAGGAGTCGCCGCCGGTGAGGTCCACCGGGAGCGACGCCTCGGCGCCGGCGAGCGCCCGGGACCAGTAGCCGCGTTCGTCGTCGAAGCCGCCCTCGGCTGCGTGGTCGGCCAGGCGCCGGGCCCAGTGCCGCAGGGCCGAGGTCTTCGCGGGGAGCGCCGCCGCGCCCTCGCGTCCCTGCGCTCTCGCGCGGTAGGCGCGGTCGAGGTCTTCGAGCAGCACCCGCCAGGAGACGCCGTCGACCACCAGGTGGTGCACCGCCAGGTGCAGCACCGGCGCACGGTCCGGCCCCCGGTCGTGCAGGACGGCGCGCAGCAGGGGGTCGTGGCCCAGGTCGAAGGGCCCCGCGTGGGGCGTGTCGCCGTCCGGGCCGCTGTGCCGCTCCAGGCGCGGGCGCGGCGCCCGCCCGTCCACCTGCCAGCACGCCTGCCCGTCCTCGGCGACGGTGAAGTGCGAGCGCAGCGCGTCGTGGTGGGCCACCAGGTCGCTCAGCGCGTCCTCCAGCGCGGACGGGTCGACCCCGTCGCCGAGCTCCACCGAGAGGGTCTGGGCGAACCAGCCCGCCCGTTGGCCCACGGTGTCGAACAGCCAGCGCTGGATCGGCGTCAGCGGCGCCGGTCCGGTGGCCGGGACGGCGGCGACGGCGGGCGCGGCCCCGCCGCCCGCCTCGTCCGCGCACCGGGCCAGGGCGGCGACCGTCTGGTGCCGGTAAACGTCCCGCGAGGTCACCGTCAGGCCCGCCTGGCGGGCCTTCGCGACCACCTGGATGCTCAGGATGGAGTCGCCGCCCAGGGCGAAGAAGTTGTCCTGTGTCCCGACGCGCTCCACCCGCAGCACCTCGGCCCAGATCCCGGCCAGGGCGCGCTCGGTGGGCGTGCGGGGAGCGACATGGCGTGCCGCCCGGGCCGCCGGTCCGGGATGCGGGAGGCGGGTGCGGTCGAGCTTGCCGTTCGGGTTCAGCGGCAGGGCGTCGAGCACCACCACGACCGAGGGCACCATGTAGTCGGGCAGGGTGCGGGCCAGCGCCCGTCGCACGGCCTCCGGGTCCGGCCGGGCCCCGGGCACCGGCACGACGTAGCCGACGAGGCGGCGGTGCCCGTCGTCCTCGCGTGCGCTCGCCGCGGCCTGGGCGACGTCCGGGCAGCCGCGCAGCGCCTCCTCCACCTCGCCGAGCTCGATGCGGAAGCCGCGCACCTTGACCTGCTGGTCCATACGGCCGAGGTACTCCAGCTGCCCGTCGGCGGTCATCCGGACCAGGTCCCCGGTGCGGTACATCCGGTCGCCGGGCGCACCGAACGGGTCCGCGGTGAACCGGGCGGCGGTCAGGCCGGGCCGGCGCAGGTAACCGCGCGCCAGGCCGCCGCCGCCGAGGTACAACTCCCCCGCGACGCCCGGAGGCTGGGGGCGCAGCAGCCGGTCCAGCACGTAGGCGCGGGTGCGGGCCACGGGCCGCCCGATGGGCGGGGCCTGCTCGGGCAGCGGACCGTCGGCGAACCAGGCGGTGGCGTAGACGGTGGCCTCGGTCGGGCCGTAGACGTTGGCGACCTCAGCGCCGGGCATGGTGGCGCGCAGCTCGTGCACCGTCCGCGCGGGCAGCGCCTCGCCGGCCAGCACGACGGTGTCCGCCTCGACGGCGGCGCCGTCGGTGACCAGCCGGGAGACCACCGACGGGACGCCGCTGAGCAGCCCCGCGTGGCGCGGGGTCGGCGCGTCGGCGAGTGCGGGCAGGTCGGCGACGACCTCGACGGAGCCGCCCGCCAGCAGCGGGCAGAGCAGCTCGAAGACGGAGACGTCGAAGTTGAGCGAGGTGGAGCCGACCACGTGGGCGAGCCGCTCCGGACCGAACCGGTGGGCCGCCCAGGCGGCGAGCGCCGCCACGCTGCGGTGGGTCACCACGACGCCCTTGGGTCGGCCGGTCGACCCCGAGGTGTAGATGACGTAGGCGGGGTGGTCGGGGTCCAGCGGCCGCAGACGGTCCGCGTCCGTCAGGTCCGCGCCCGTCAGGTCCGCGCCCGTCCGGTCCGCGTCGGGATCGGCCAGGTCCGCGTCGGCGCCTTCGGCGTGCGGGCCGTCGAGCAGGTCCTCCAGCAGCAGTGCGTCGCAGCCCTCGGGCAGCGCGCCCGCGGTCTCGCGTGTCGCGACGACCAGCGTCGGCGCGGCGTCGTCCAGCATGAACCGGACGCGGTCCACCGGATACCCCGGGTCGACGGGGAGATAGGCCGCGCCCGACTTCAGCACCGCCCACAGCACCGGCAGCAGTGCGGCGGAGCGGGGCAGGCAGAGCGCCACCAGCCGTTCGGGACCCGCGCCGTGCGCGGAAAGCAACCGGGCGAGCCGGTTGGCGCCGCGGTTCACCTCGGCGTAGGTGAGGCGGGTGTCGGCGCAGACCACGGCGGTCCGGTCGGGTGTGCGGGCCGCCTGGGCCTCGAAGAGCGCCGGCAGCGTCTCGCCCGAGGTGTCGCGCCCGGCGGCACGGGCGGGCGGGTTCCAGGTCTCCAGCAGCGTGCGCCGCTCCTGGGAGGTCAGCAGCGGCAGCTCCGCGACCCGGTCGTGGGCGGCGCCGTCCGCGAGTCCCTCCAGCAGGTGGTGCAGGTGACGGGCCATCCGTGCCGCCGTGGCGGCGTCGAACAGGTCGGTGTTGTACTCGACCGTCAGCTCCCAGCTTCCCCCGGTCTGCGGGGCGAACTCCAGGACCAGGTCGAAGCGGGCGGCCGGGCGGGGCAGCGGGTGGTCCTCGATGCGCAGCCCGCCGGCCTGCGGCGGGTGTGCGGGCGCGGTCTGCTGTACCACTACGGCCTGGACCAGCGGGGTCCGGCTGGGGTCGCGCGGCGGGGCCAGCTCCTCGACCACCCGGTCGAAGGGCACCTGGTCGTGGGCGAAGGCGTCGAGCAGGGTCGCCCGCATGCCGTCGAGGAACCGGTCGAGCGTGGCGGCGTCGTCGACCTCGGTGCGCAGCACGACGGTGTTGGCGAAGAATCCGGTCACGTTCTCCAGGTCGCGGCGGCCGCGGCCGTTGGTGACGGTGCCGAACGCCACGTCCCGCTGCCCGGAGTACCGGGAGAACAGGACCGCGGCCGCCCCGGCGAACAGGGTGAACACCGTCATGCCGCGGCTCGCGGCCGACGCTCCCAGCCGCGTCACCAGGTCGGTGGGCAGCTGGCGCCGGTGGGCCGCCCCGGCGCTGGTGCGCACGGGCGGCCGGGGCCGGTCCGTGGGCAGGTCGAGCTGCGGCGCTCCCGCCAACTGGCGCTTCCAGTAAGCAAGATCGTCGGTGTCACCGGCTGCGGCGCGTTGCCGCCGCTCCCAGACGGCGAAGTCCGGGTACTGGACGCCGGGCGCGGGCAGGCCGTCGTCCTCGCCGGTGGCCTCCGACCGGTACAGCGCCGCGAGTTCGCGGGTCAGCACGCCCACCGACCAGCCGTCGGTGACGATGTGGTGCTGGGCCAGCAGCAGCAGGTGCTCGTCCTCGTCGAGCCGGACCAGCAGGGCGCGGGTCAGCGGCCCGGCGGCCAGGTCGTAGCGGCGACCGAGCTCCTCGGTCAGCAGGGCTTCGGCGGCCTCGGACCGCCCCTCGGCGGGCAGTGCCCGGAGGTCGGCCGTGCGCAGCGGCAGGACGACGTCGGGGCTCACCCTCTGCACGCCCTGCCCGTCCACGGTGGCGAAGGTGGTGCGCAGCGAGTCGTGGCGCGCCGCCAGCCGGCGCAGGGCCCGGTCGAGCGCGTCCCGGTCCAGTCGGCCACGCAGCCGCAGGGCCACGCCGGTGTTGTACTCCGTTCCGCCCGCGTTCAGGTCGTCGAGGAACCACAGCCTCCGTTGGGCGCTGGACAGTTCCAGCGGCCGGTCGCGCGGCGCGGGCGGAATCGCGTCCTGGGGCGCGGCGAGGGCCGGGTCGGCGAGCACGGGCGCCAGGGCCGCGACGGTCCGGGCGGTGAACACGTCGCGCAGGGTCAGCCGGACGCCGGACGCCTCGCGGATCCGGGCCACCGCGCGGGCGGCGAGGATCGAGTCGCCCCCGAGGTCGAAGAAGTCGTCGTGCACGCCGACCGCGTCGACGCCCAGCACCTCGGCCCAGACTCCCGCCAGCGCGCGTTCCGCGGCGGTGCGTGGCGGTACGTGGCCTGCTGACGGCGCGTCGGCGGGTGCGGGCAGGGCACGGTGGTCGATCTTGTGCTGCGGGGTGAGCGGCAGCCGGGGAAGGACGACGACGAGCGGCACCATGTGCGCCGGCAGGGCGGCGGCGAGCGCGGCGCGCAGCTCGGCCGGCTCCGGTGCGTGCCGCGGGTCGGCGGCGGTGACGTAGCCGACGAGCCGCCGGTGTCCCGGCGCGTCCTCGCGGACCACCACGACGGCCTCGCGGACACCGGGCCGCTCCAGCAGAGCGGCCTCGACCTCCCCCGGTTCGATGCGGAAGCCGCGCAGCTTCAGCTGCCGGTCGACGCGTCCGAGGAACTCCAGCTCCCCGTCGGCCCTGCGGCGCGCCCGGTCGCCGGTGCGGTACAGGCGGGCGCCGGGCGGGCCGTAGGGGTCGGCGACGAACCGCGTGGCGGTCAGCCCCGGACGGCCGAGGTAGCCGCGGGCCAGGCCGTCGCCGCCCACGTACAGTTCGCCCGTCTCGCCGTCCGGTACGGGCCGCAGGGCCGCGTCGAGCACGTGGGCGCTCGCCCCCGGCAGGGGCGCGCCGATCGAGGGCGCCCCGCCGCCGGGGGCGAGCGGCCCGGTCCAGGTGGCGACGACGGTGGCCTCGGTCGGCCCGTACGAGTTGATCATCCGGCGTCCGGCGGCCCAGCGGTCCACCAGCCCCGGCGGGCAGGCCTCGGCCCCCACGATGAGCGTGCGCAGGTGCGGCGCGAGCAGGCCGTCCACCCGGTCGGGCACGGTGGCGAGGGCGGCCGGGGGGATCAGGGCATGGGTGATGCGGTGCTCGTCCAAGACGGCGGCCAGCTCCTCGCCCAGCCAGGGGCCGTCCGGCGGCACGACCAGGGTCGCGCCGGAGAGCACCGAGACGCACAGCTCCAGGACGGAGGCGTCGAAACTCGGCGAGGAGAACTGCAGCACCCGGTCGCCCGGCCGGACGGCGTAGGTGTCGCAGGCGGCCGCGCGGAATCCGGCGATCCCGCGGTGGGTGACGGTCACGCCCTTGGGCGTGCCGGTGGACCCGGAGGTGTAGATGACGTAGGCCGCGTGGTCGGGACCGACCGCCGCGGGTCGCCCGGTCGACGTAGCCGCCTCGCCGTTCCCCAGCAGGCCCGCCAGCCGGTCCGGGGCGTCGAGAACCACGGCGGGCGCGGCGTCCTGCAGCATCAGCGCCCGGCGCTGCGCGGGGTAGGCGGGATCGACCGGCAGGAAGGCCGCGCCGGCCCACGAGACGGCCAGCTCCGCCGCGACCAGCTCCATGGAGCGGGGCAGGACCAGCGCCACCGTCCGTTCCGGGCCCGCGCCGTGGCGCACGAGGTGGTCGGCCAGGCGGGCGGCGCGGGCGCCCAGCTGCGCGTAGCTCCAGGTGCGCCGTCCGTCCGTCAGCGCGGGCGCCTCCGGGGTGCGGGCCACCCACCCGGCGAACAGCTCCCCCAGGGACGCGAAGGGCACGCGGCCGACGGCGGCGCCTGCGGGATTCGCGGTGGCGGCGTTCCCGGTCCGGGCACGTGCCGAGGTGGGCTTGTCGTGCAGGTCCGTCATGGGTGAAGTCCTTCGATGCAGGCGGGGACGGTACGGGTGCGCGGGCAGGCGAGGTCCTGGGGGCAGCCCAGGGGCCCACCGGGGCGCGGTGGGTGTCCTTCGTGCAGCGGGTCGCGGCCGGGCGGCGCGGGCTCAGGCGGCGTCGGCGCGTCGAGCCGTGCGCCCGGAGATCTGCACCCGGTCCACGACGCCGGTGGCCGGGTCGCGGTGGAAGCGCCCGCCGGGCTCGCGCCGGCCGGTGGCCGGGTCGACCAGGTCGAAACAGAGGTCCTGATAGCACGCCAGGCCGAGGGGTAGGTCGCCGTCCACGGACAGGGTGGGCGTGCCGTCCGCGTCGACCCGGACCCGGTACTCGGTCGTCCCGTTGAGATAGGTGCCGTCGCAGTCGGGCACGGCGGCGACGGGCAGTCCGCGGGCCGGGGGCGTCACCGCGGTCGGCACGGGCGCTCCGGTGAGCAGGGCCAGGTCGTCGGCGAGGTCGCGCCACAGCGCGGTGGCCCCGCCGGCGTTGCCGGTGAAGGCGACCACCACACCGCTGTCGGGCTCGGCCCGCAGGTGGCAGGAGGTGCCCTGGGCGTTGCCGTCGTGCCCGCACCACCAGCTGTCGCCCTGCCGGTAGAGGGCGGCCCCGAGGCCCCAGGCGTCGGCCAGGGCACCGGCCTCGCTCCCGGGCTGTGGCCGGCGCATCCGTTCGGCGACGCCGGGCGGCAGCACGGCGGAGCGCCCGATCAGGGCCCGGCCGAGGGCGGCGAGGTCCAGGGCGCTCGCCGCCAGGGCCCCGGCGGGCGCCTCGACGGGGGCCAGGTTCTGCCGGGCCGGACGCGGCCTGCCGGACGCGGTGTTGAGCGCGTGGCCCCCGGCGGTCGGCCGCTCGGGGCGGACGTCGTCGAGGAAGGCCGGGACGGTGCCCAGCGGTTCGAGCAGCAGCGCCTGGACGGCCTCGTGCCAGGACATGCCGGTGACCGACTCCACCACCCGGCCCAGCACGACGTAGCCGGCGTTGGAGTAGGAGAAGCCCGTCCCGGGCGTGAACAGCAGGTCCTCCGCGGTGCAGAACCGCGCCAGGTAGCCGGCGGTGCTCGCCTCGGCGACGGTGTCCGAGTCCGGTCCGCTCGGCAGGCCTCCGGTGTGGCTGAGCACCTGTCCGACCGTCACCTGCGGCAACGCGCGCAGCTCGGGGACGAGAGCGGCGACGGGGTCGGTCAGGTCCAGGTCGCCGTCGTCGGCCAGGAGCATCACGGTGGCGGCCGTGTAGGGCTTGGTGAGCGAGCCGAGCGGGACGGCGGTGTCCGCGGTGAGGGCCGTGCCCGTGGCGACGTCCGCCGTCCCGGTGTGCCGACTGACGAGGCGCGTGCCGGTGTCCACGACCAGCTGGGCGCCGGGGACGTGGTGGCGGCGGGCGAGGAGGTCGAGCCGGTCCTGGAGGTCGTCGGGCAGCGCGATGGGACGGCGGGCGACGACCGGCCCGCTGGTGGTGTACGGCATGAGAAGGGGTCTCCCGTGGTGAGGGCTGAGGTGCCTGGCACGTCGGCGTGGTCCGCCCGGTGCGCCGTCCGCCGCCCGCCGGCGTCCGGCTGGGACAGCGCGGAGAGCAGGGGGCGTGGACGCCGGAGGACGGTGCGGCACTCAGGAACGGGTGACGGCGACCGGCAGGTGGCGGACGCCGACGATGACGGCCGGGTTCTGGTACGTGACGTCGTCGTGGGAGGGGACGACGAGATCGCGGTAGCGGTCGAGCAGCATGCCGAGCGCGATGCGCGCCTCCAGCCGGGCCAGCGGCGCGCCGAAGCAGAAGTGGATGCCGTGCCCGAAGGTCAGGTGCGGGTTGGGGCTGCGGCGGATGTCGAAGACGTCCGGCTCGGCGAAGCGCGCGGGGTCGCGGTTGGCCGCGCCCAGATGGGCCATCAGCAGGGCGTTCTCCGGGAGTTCGCGGCCGCCGAGCACGACCGGCCGGGTGGTTCGCCGGCCCAGCTCCGGAAAGGGCGGCAGCCAGCGCAGCACCTCCTCGACCGCGACGGGCAGCAGGCCGGGCTCGGCGCGCAGTTCCGCGAGCGTGCCGAGGTGCCGGTCGAAGGCCACCACGGCGTTCCCCAGCAGCGCGGTGGTGGTGATGTGCCCGGCGACCAGCAGCAGGGCCACGAAGCCCACCATCTCCTGGTCCGTGAGCCGGACGCCGTCCAGTTCGGCCGCGATCAGCCGGCTGGTCAGATCGTCACCGGGGTGCGCGCGGCGGCTTCGGATGTGGTCCAGCACGTAGCCGTTCATCGCGCGCACCGTCGGGGCGATGGCCTCAAGGGCCCGTCCGAGGTCGTCCATGTCGGGCGCCTCGCCGAGCTGGTCGCCGCCGAACAGGACGGCCGCCCACTCCTGGAAGAGCCGGTAGTCCTCGGCGGGCACGCCGAGCAGCTCGGCGATCACGATGATGGGCAGCGGGTACGCGAGGGCGTCGACCAGGTCGAACGCGTCGCGGTCCGCGACCGCGTCGAGCAGTCGGGCGCAGACGGCCTCGATGCGGGGTTCCAGTCCGAAGACCACCCGCGGGGTGAAGGCCTGGCTCACCAGCGCCCGGAACGTTCGGTGCCGCGGCGGGTCCATGCCGACGAAGTTGCCCTGCCGCAGCGCGTCGAAGTCCGGCTGGCTGGGCGCGTCGATCGGCGAGAGGTCGGAGGAGTACGTGGCCGGATCCGCGAGGACGGCGGCGACGTCCCGGTGGGCGGCCACACGCCACGCCCCCTGCGCCTCGTCCCACTGGGCGGGCCCGGCCCCGTGTAACGACCGCCACCGGTCGGGCAAGGTCTCCAGTAACGAGGGCGTCGACGTCAGTTCTCTTCCCACCACGTTCCCCTCCTGTGGCTCGCTTCTCGCTCGCTTGTGGCTCGCTGCGCAGGCGCGACGGTGCCGCGCATGCGGGGGTTCCCGGGTAGCTCGGGCGGCGTCCTGTGCCGCACAGCGCTCGTGGCGCGTCGGTCACCGCGCCGGGCGGGGCGCCGGCCCGTACGGTGTCGTCGGTCCGGCCGCCGCCGTGGACTCACAAGGAGTGACACGTACCTGACAAGAATACGACACTCCCATGACCCTTTCGTCCCGGAATCGACCCAGATCGACCGTCGCACAGTCTTCACGGCGAGTCACTTGTTCGCAACCCCACGAGGTCGGAGCGCACTTCGGACCCGCTCTCGCGACCACGCGACGATCCCGACGGATCGTCCCCGCACCACGTCTGCCCCGGCGCCTCAGCGGCAAACGCACCGCAGTCGAATCACTTGGTGAACAACCACCGTGCGGGGCTTGGTGGGTGCTCGCCCTGCGCCTTTTCCGCTCCGGTGCGCGCCGGGCGCACGCCGGAGCCCGGGCAGTGGGGGCGCCGGGCCCGGATCGCGCCGATGCCCGTGTGCCGGCGCGCCTTCGGGGCAGAAGCGCGGACATGCTGCGTACATCCTCCGAACCGGAGTCGACGGCCCGCGAGGAGGCCGCCACCGCCCCCACGGCTCACACCCGCCTGTACCGTGACGGTCGCCTGGCACAGGAGGGCTTCCCCTCCCGGGAACTCCCCGCGCTTCTGCGCGACCCGGACGCCACGGTCTGGCTCGACCTGTGCGGGCCGACGGCGCGGGACTTCGCGATGCTCGAGGAGGACCTCGGTCTGCACCCGCTGGCCGTGGAGGACGCGCGGCACGAGCACCAGCGGCCCAAGCTCGACCGCTACGCGGGCCATGTGTTCCTGAGCGTCTACGCCGTCTCGCCGGAAGGCGGTTCCGGACCGCTGGAGACGGTGGAGATGTCCGTCTTCGTCACCCGGAACGCGCTGATCACGGTCAGGACCGACGACCGGTTCGACATCACGGCGGTTCTGAGGCGCTGGGACGAGAACGCCGACCTCGCGGGCGAGGGAGTCGCGTTCCTGCTGCACGGCCTGCTCGACCACGTCGTCGACGGCCACTTCAGGGCGGTCCAGGACCTCGACGACCGGATCGAGGAGCTGGAGGACCTGCTCTTCGACGACGGCCGGGCGCAGATCGAGACGGTCCAGCGCTCCTCCTACGCGCTGCGCAAGGAGCTCACCCGGCTGCGCCGGGTGGTGCTGCCGATGCGCGAGGTGGTCAGCGGCCTGCTCCGGCCCGACCTGCGCGTGGTGGGCGAGCCGATGCTTCCCTACTACCGGGACGTCCAGGACCACGTGCTGCGCGCCTCGGAGTGGACCGAGTCCCTGCGCGACCTGGTGAACTCGATCATGGAGACCAACCTCACGGTCCAGGGCAACCGCATGAACCTGATCATGAAGAAGGTCACGAGCTGGGCCGCGGTGATCGCCGTGCCCACCGCGATCACCGGCTTCTACGGCCAGAACGTGCCGTACCCGGGCTTCGGCAGCGTCGCCGGGTTCTGGACCTCCACCGCGGCCATCGTGATCGTCTCGGTCCTGCTCTACGCCGTCTTCAAACGCAGGGACTGGATCTGAGCCGTCCTTCGCCGGCTTCCGGCCCCCAACTTCCGCTTATGATCCGATGGTGCTTGACTCACGCCATCTCGCCACATTTCACGAAGTGGTGAGCGCCGGCACCTTCTCCGCCGCCGCACGTGCCCTGGGCTGCACCCAGCCCGCCATCACGCAGCAGATGCGCGCACTGGAGCGCAGCGTCGGCATGCCGCTGTTCGTCCGTGCGGGACGCAGGCTGAGACTGACGGAGGCGGGCGAGGCCCTGGCCCGGCACACCGGCTTGATCCTGGGCCAGCTGTCGGCGGCGGAGCAGCAGTTGGGCGCGCTGGCGCGGCTGCACCTGGGACGCGTGCGGATCTGCGCGTTCCCCAGCGCCAACGCGACGCTGGTGCCCGCGGTGATCGCCCGGCTGCTGGCGGAACACCCCGGGATCCGGATCGAGTTACAGGAGGACGAACCGCCCGGCTCGCTGCGCCGCGTCCCGCGCGGGGACTGCGACATCGCCCTGGCCTTCAGCTATCCCGGCTTCCAGGTCGGGGACGCCGCCGAGCTGGTCGAGTACCCGCTGATGGAGGACCCGGTGACGGCGCTGCTGCCGGTGGGCCACCCGGCCGCCCGGCACAGCGCGGTCCGCCTCGCCGACCTCGCCTCCGAACGCTGGATCGCGGGCTGTCCGCGATGTCAGGCGAACCTGCTGTACGCCTGCGCGGAGCAGGGCTTCGCGCCGGACGTCGTCTTCGCCACCGACGACAACCTGGCGGTGCAGAACCTGGTCTCGGTGGGCGCCGGAGTCGCCCTGATGCCCGCCCTGGTGCTCGGCTTCCTGCGCCACGACAAGGTCACCGCACGCCCCGTGGAACCGCTCACCCACCGGAAGATCGCCGCCTACGCGTTGCGCGAGCACACCCACCTGCCCTCGATCGCCCTGGTCCTGGACGTGCTCCGCGACGTCGCCCGCGCCCACCCGGGCACCTGACTCCGCATAAGCAGCGCTTGACCGTACCCAAGCAACGCTTGTTGGACGCGATGCGACGCGGTGCGCACAGTGGAGCCCGTGCCCTCATCCACCGCACACGAAGCGCAAGCGCCCGGCGTCACCACGACGCCCTGGATCCGCGATCTCGCCGCCGGGATCCGTGAGGTACTCCGCCGCGACCTGTCGCCGCAGCTGACGGCGGACCAGGTCGCCGAGGTGCTCAGACCCTCGCTCGGCAGGCCCGGTCTGCTGACCGACGCCCAGCGGGAAGGCGATCCGCGCGCCTACCGGCAGCACCTGCTGCACGGGGAGCCCGACGGGAGCTTCTCCGTGGTGGCCCTGGTCTGGCTGCCCGGCCAGCAGACCCCGATCCACGACCACGTCTGCTGGTGCGTCGCCGGGGTCCACGAGGGCCAGGAGACCGAGCACCGCTACCGGCTCACCGGCGCGGGCGAGACCGCGGAGCTGGTCCGCGACGCCGTCCTGGTGAACCCGCCCGGCGCGCTCTCGGCGATCGCGCCGCCCGGCGACATCCACCGCGTGCGCAACACCGGCGCCACCAAGGCGATCTCCCTGCACATCTACGGCGCGGACATATCCCGGCTGGGTTCGAGCGTCCGCAGGACCTACCGGGCGCCGCACGAAGAGTCCTGACGGCGGACCACCACCCCGCCTCCGACTTCCCGCGCCCCGCGCACCCCGCGCCCCCGCGCCCCGGGCACCCGCGCCCCCGCACCAGAAGAAAGACGAACGGCATGGCCGAGACCCTCACCGTCGCAGACGCCCGACGCTTTTCGACCGCACGCACCGCGCACCCCACCCCGTCCGCCGGTCCCGCCTCTGCCGCTCGCTCCGGGACCGTGCGCGACATCGCCGTCGTCGGCGCGGGGGCGGCGGGCACCCTGACGGCGATGCGACTGCTCCGCAACGCCGCCGAGCATGCGGGGCAGCGTGAGCCCGCCTGCCGCGTCTGGCTCGTCGACCCGGCTCCCACCGGAGGCGGCCTGGCCTTCTCCACCACCGAGCCGCACCATCTGCTCAACGTCCCGGCCACCAACATGAGCGCCCACGTCGACGAGCCCGACCACTTCGTGCGGTGGCTCGCCGCGCACGGGCACAGCGCCGGCTTCGTCCCGCGCCGCGTCTACGGGCGCTACCTCGCCGAGAGTCTGGAGGACGCGGCCCGGCTGCGCGGCGCGCCGGAGCTGCTCCGCCTGCACGAGCGGGTCGTCTCGGTCGGCCACGCCTCGGACGCTCCTGACGGCGACGGGTCTGCGCTCGTAGAGCTCGGCTTCGCCACCGGACAGGTCCTCCAGGTCCACGCCGCCGTCCTCGCGCTGGGCAACTTCGCACCCGACGACAGCTGGGCGCCCCCCGCGCTGCGCGACGCGGCCGGCTTCTTCCCCGACCCGTGGGTCGCGGGGCTGGACGCCGCCGTCGGCGACAGCGGCGACGTGCTGCTCGTCGGCACCGGACTGACCATGGTCGACATCGCCCACACCCTCCAGCGGCCCGGCCGCGTCGTCCACGCGGTCTCACGCCACGGGCTGCTCCCCCAGCGCCACGGCGACACCCCCGCCGCCCCGGCGGACGCCCCCGAACTGGAGGGGTGCACCGGCCTCGGCGACCTGCGCCGGGCGGTGCTCCGCCACCTGTCGCGGTGCCGCCGGACGCACGGCGACTGGCGGCCGGGCTTCGACAGCCTCCGCCCGCTCACCACCGCGCTGTGGCAGCGAATCACCCCCGACGAGCGGGCCCGCTTCCTACGCGAGGACCTCCGCCACTGGGAGACCCACCGCCACCGGATCCCGCCGAGCAGCGCGGCAGCCCTCCAGGGCGCGATCGACGCCGGCCGGGTCGCCGTCGGCCGGGGCACGGTCGCCTCGGCCACGGTCACCCCCGACGGCATCCGCGTCGTCCTCGACGACGGCCGCGCCCTCACCGTGGGCGCGGTGGTGAACTGCACCGGCTCCCGTACCGACCTCACCCGCGTCGACGACCCGCTCGTCTCCGCCCTGCTCGGCTCCGGCCTCGCCCAGGCCGCAGCGCCCCCCGGCGGCTTCCGGACCGACCCGACCGGCCGGCTCCTCCCCGCCCCGGGCACGACCCCGGCCCCGCTGTGGACCCTGGGCAGCCTGCGACGCGGCGACCTTCTCGAATCCACGGCGATCCCCGAGATCCGCCAACAGGCCGAGGCCCTCGCACGCGCCCTCCTCGCCCGGGAAAGGGCCGACTTCGCACGGCGTCAGCTCGACCCCGCCGCGCCGGGCCGGATGGGCCACTGACCGAGGCAGCCGCCCTGGCGGCCGGCGAACCCGGCGGGGGAGCCGCTAGTCCCGCTGCTGGGTGTCGGTCGCCGCTCCGCAACGGCGGGCGGCGGCGAGAGCCAGGGACGCCGCCGCGGCGAGCAGCACGGCCGCGATCACCGCCGTCCAGCCGCGCCGGAAGGCGTCCGGCACGGCCTGCGGTCCGTGCGGGGGGCGCACTCCTGCGGCCGACCGCCCGGCGAGCCGCTCCCGGCGCGCTTCGACCATCTCCATCGTGTGCGGTGTACATCGCGGATTCGGCCGCCCGTCGCCTGCCCATTCCCAACGGTTCGCCGTCGATGTGATCCTCGTCCCATTCATGGCGTCCTTACAGGAAAAGACACTTGACGTGTCGTTACGGCCCCTTCCGACGGGTTACAGTGATCTTGTCGGTCCGCTCCGCAGCGCGGACCCGGCTCCTCCTTTCGGTTCGCCGCCCCGCAGGTCAAGACACCAGGCGGGTTGCGGCACGGCCTGCTTCGTGCAGGATCCACCACACGCGGACACCTCATCCAGGACCGTTCCGACTGCGAGGGTGAAATCCGGCCCCGGGTGAACCCCGGGCGCCCGGGGGGACTTTGGGGAGGTACATTGGCTGCGCAATTCCGTGCTGCCCGCACGGACGACATCGACGAGCTGCTGACGCTCTATCGGGCCGTGTACGGCAGCTCGTACACCCTGCCTCTCGGCACCGACCGGGAGGTGATGGCGCGGGAGATCGACTCCCCCACGACCACCTGGCTGGTGGCCCGCACCGGCCCGCAGGGGCGGCTGGTCGCCTCGATTCTCGGCACCGTCTCGCCCCAGGAGCGACTGGGCAAACTGCAGGGACTGGCCGTCCACCCCGACGCCCGCGGCGGCGGGATCGCACGACAGGCCGTACAGGAGCTCAGCGACCAGATCCTGGGCGAGCAGCCGGTGGACTCCGTCTACGCGACGGCGCGCACCAACTCCACTGCGCCGCAACGCATCTGTCTGCAGAGCGGGTTCAAGGCCCTCGGCGTGTTCCCGAACCTGCGCAAGTCCGAACGCCACGAGACCATGGTGCTCCTGGCCCGTCACCGGCCCGGAGTCCTGGAACAGCGCCTCGCGGTGCCGCGGGTGCCGGCCGGGCTCGGCGGCCTGGTCGACGCGGTCCACGAGACCGTCGGCCTGCCCGACGCGCCCCGGCCCACGGTGGACGAGCGGACCACGCAGACCCCCGACCACGTCGGACCGCGCGCCGCGTCCTCCTTCGAGCTCGTGGACGCGCCCGCGTTCGTCCGGCGCCGGTTCGCCGAGGCGGTCCCCGAGCCCGGGGACCGGTTCTACCCCTTCCACACGCCGAACGTGCTGCTCACCGCCGAGGACGGCGGCTTCGAGGTCTACGCCCAACTGAACCGGGGCGACGGCTACTGCGCGCTCGTCGCCACGGCTCCGGGTCTGTCGGAGCGCGGCGGCGACCTCGACGCGGTGATCAGCACCCTGTCCGACCACGGCGCGCTGCACATCGAGATGCTGCTGCCGCTGGACCGCTACGCGGACCTGAACCTGCTGCTCGGCAACGGGTTTCTGCCGGCCGCCGCCTATCCGGCGATGCGCCGCGAGGGCGACGGCTACCGCGACTACGTGGTGATGGCGCGCACCATGAAGCCCCTCGACTTCCGCGGCCTGGCCATCGACGCCGCCTTCCGCCCCTTCACCGAGCAGTACATCGAGCTGTGGAAGCAGCGGTACCTCAACACCCACGGGATCTTTCAATGAGCCAGTATCTTGACCCGGTCGCGGTCCCGGACCCGGCCGCGCTCGCGCACGTCCAGCAGCTGTGCGACATCGCCGAGCCGTACGCCGTCGGCGCAGAGCTGGACGAGCTGTTCGTCCGGGCGATGAACGAGTCCAACGCGTGGCACGCGGCCAGGTCGCCGTTCTTCGCGCGGCTCTTCGAGTCCGGCCCCACCGGCGGTGCGCCGCTGGGCGGCATCGACGAGCTGCACCGACTCCCCTACGTGCACGCCAACTTCTTCAAGGCCCACGAGATCGTCTCCATCCCTGAGCAGGACGTCGCGCTGCACGTCACCTCCTCCGGAACGACCGGGCAGAAGTCGCAGATGTTCTTCGACCACTGGACGCTGCGCAACGGGCAGCGGATGGTCGCCCGGGTCTTCGACTCCTACGGCTGGCTGGGCGAGGAGGAGCCGGTCAACTACCTGCTCTCCAACTACCAGCCGCGGCCCGGCCTGAACCTCGGCACCTCCTTCACGGACGAGTACCTGTGCCACTTCGCGCCGGTGCGGTCCGTCGAGTACGCGCTCAAGCACACCGGCGCGGGGCACGAGTTCGACCCCTTCGGCTGCGCGCGGGCCCTGCTGCGCTACGCGGAGGAGGGCGCCCCGGTGCGGATCCTGGGCTTCCCCGCGTTCCTGTCCTTCACCCTGGACCGGATGCGCGATCTCGGCCTGCCCCCGGTGCGGTTGGACCCGCGTTCGCTGGTCGTCTTCGGCGGCGGCTGGAAGGGCCACGCCGACAAGCAGGTCGCCAAGCCGGAGCTCTACCGCCGCATCCACGACCAGCTGGGCATCCCCGACGAGCGGATCCGCGACGGCTACGGCGCGGTCGAGCACTCGGTGCTGTACATGGAGTGCGCCAACCACCGGCTGCACGTGCCGACCTGGTCGCGGATGCTGGTGCGCGACGTGGGCACGCTGGAGCCGCTGCCCTACGGGGAGCGCGGCTACGCCCAGTTCGTCTCCCCCTACATCACCTCGGTGCCGGCGCAGTCGGTGCTCATGGGCGACCTGGTCTCGCAGCACTCCCCCGAGGAGTGCGGCTGCGGGCTGCCCACCCCCTGGTTCGCCGTGCACGGGCGGGCCGGGGTCAGCCGTAACCGCAGCTGTGCCGTCGCCGCCGCCGAACTGCTCAAGGGAACGTCATGACGATCGATCAGCACTACTGGCAGGGCGCCTGGGTCGACGACGCCGAGGCCGAGAAGCGTCTGGACACGCTCGGAGAGGACGTGCGCACGGCGCTCGGGCACCAGCTCAGCCCGCTGGTCGTGCTGGCCGCCTGTGACCTGCTGTCCCACGCCCTTGCCGACGCGCACAGCCCCCAGTCGCTGCGCCTGGCAGCCGAGTTGGAGGCCTCGGGCGTTCCGGCCCACGAGGCCGCCCGTACCCTGCGCGACGTCGCCGAGGCGCTCGGCCGGGAGCCGCTGGAGACCAAGCTCATGCGTGAGCTCGGCGGGATCGACCCGGGCCGGCTGGCCCGCTTCGACTTCCGGCGCGAGATCTTCGAGGGCTGGCTGCCGGTCGGGCTGCTGGTCCACGTCGCCCCGGGCAACGCCCCGGCCGCGGGCGCGCTCAGCGTGGTCGAGGGGCTGCTGGCGGGCAACGTCAACGCGGTGAAGACCAGCGGCGGTTCGCGGTTCACCCAGATGCTGCTGGCGGAGCTCGCGGACCTGGACCCCAGCGGCCTGCTGGCCGCGCGCACGATCGTGCTGAACTTCCCCTCCAGCCGCACCGAGTGGCTACGGCGCCTGTGCGAGCAAGCGGACGCGGTCGCCGCCTGGGGCGGCGAGGAGGCCATCGCCGGGGTCGCCGCCCTGGTGCCGCCGGGCTGCCGTCTCATCGACTGGGGCCCCAAGCTGTCCTTCGGCTACCTGACCGAGGACACCTGGTCCTCGCCCGAGACGCTGCGCGGCATCGCGGAGGACATCTGCCGACTGGACCAGCAGGCCTGCTCCAGCCCGCAGGTCGTCTACCTCGACACCGATGACGACGAACAGGTCTTCGCGTTCGCCGAGCGGTTCGCCGGCGTCCTCGACCAGGCCGTGGCCGCGCTTTCCCCGGCCCCGCCGGAGCTGCTGGAGCGTGCCGAGATCAGCAACACCGTGCTGGTCGCCAGGCTGGAGGAGCACCTGGGCCTGACCCGGGTGCACGAGGCCGCGGACGGCACCTGGCGGGTGCTGGCCGACACGCGCAGCGCGCTGCGGGCCTCCCCGCTGTACCGCACGGTATGGGTCAAGCCGCTGCCGCGCACCCGGATCGTGGAGGTGCTGCGCCCGATGCGCCGCTACCTCCAGACGGTCGGCCTCGGCGCCTCGCGCGCCGACACCGCGCCGCTGGCGCAGGCGGTGCTCGCCGCGGGCGCGCAGCGCGTCACCGTGCCGGGCCGCATGCTGGACAGCTACGACGGCGAGCCGCACGACGGCGTCTACGCGCTCCAGCGCTACAGCCGCCGCGTGGACGTCCAGTTGGACGAGCGCTTCAGCGGCGACGCGTGCCTGGACGACCTGGTCGCGGCTCGGGAGCTGGCGCCGCCGAAGGCCGAGGTGGTGTCCAAGAGCGACTTCGAGCTGCTCCAGGACGACCTGAGCCGCGCGGAGGTCTTCTTCCGCAGCGGCGGCAGCTCCGGCGCGCCGAAGCTGTCCGCGTTCACCTGGGACGACTACCACGAGCACATGCGCTCCGGCGCCGAGGGCCTGCTGGCGGCGGGCTTCGACGTGCGCACCGACCGCGCGATGAACCTCTTCTTCGGCGGTCTGCTCTACGGCGGCTTCTCCAGCTTCTTCTCGGTGCTGGAGACCCTGCAGGCCGTGCAGTACCCGATGGCCGCGCAGGACGACCACGCGCTGGTCGCCCGCTCGATCGTCGAGCACGGGGTCGACACGCTGTTCGGCATGCCGAACTACCTGCTGCGCGTGTTCGCGGCCGGCGAGGCCGAGCTGCGCGCCTACCGCGGCGTGCGCAAGATCTTCTTCGGCGGCGAGCACTTCCCGCAGGCCCAGCGGGAGTGGCTGCGCACCGAGTTCGGGGTCGAGGTGATCCGCTCGGCCGCCTACGGCAGCGTCGACGCGGGTCCGCTGGGCTACCAGTGCCCCGACGCGCCGGACCGGGTGCACCACCTGTTCAGCGGTCTGCACACGCTGGAGATCCTCGCGATGGACGAGGACCGTCCCGCCGCCGTCGGCGAGACCGGCCGCCTGGTGTTCACCGCGCACACGCGGCGCGGGCAGCGCCTGGACCGCTACGAGATCGGCGACCTCGGGCGCTGGACGCCCGGCGACTGCCCGTGCGGCCGGCGCACGCCCCGCTTCGAGCTGCTGGGCCGGTTCGGAGACATCTTCCGCAGCGGCAGCCACTTCCTCAACGTCCGCCGCTTCGTCGCCGTGGCCGAGGAGAACCTGGGCCACCGGGGCGCTCTGCAGATCGTGCTGGACGAGGACGCCACCAGCGAGTCGCTGACGGTGCGGCTCGAGGCGGAGGCGGGAGCCGAGGCTTCGACCGCCGAGGCGACCGCGCAGGCCTTCCTGGACGGCTACCCCGAGCTCGCGGCGGCGGTCGTCCGCGACCGGCTGGTCGACCTCCGCGTGGAGCACCTGCCGTCGGACGCCTTCGAGCGCACCGCCGCCAGCGGCAAGCTCCCGGCCGTGGTCGACCGCCGGGTCCGCAACCGCTGACGCAGCCCCGCACCTCGCAGCCCGCTGCACCCCGGGTCGGACGGCCCCCTCGCCGTCCGGCCCGGTGCCGCCCCTCCCCAGAGACGACACGGACGAGACCCGGACCGATGACCCCTCACCAGACCACCACGGCGGACCTGATCGCCTTCGTGCGGCAGCACTCGCCGTTCTACCGTGACCTCTACGCCGACCTGCCCGCCGCGACCGGCGACCTGACCGCGCTGCCCCTGGTCGACCACACCGCCTTCTGGCAGGCCCACGGCGCCACCACCAGCAGCGTCCTGACCGGCCCGCACGACGACGGGATCGTCTTCAAGACCGGCGGCACCACCGGCGCGCCCCGCGTCTCGCGCTACACCCGCGAGGAGTGGCGCGCGATGTGCCACCGCTTCGGGGAGGGCCTGCCCGCCGCCGGGCTTCTCCCGGGCGACCGGGTGGCCAACCTCTTCTACGCCGGCGAGCTGTACTCGAGCTTCGTCTTCACACTCAACCTGCTCCAGGAAGCGCCGATCCCCACCGTCCAGCTGCCGATCGGCGGCGCCGCCCCGCTGGACACCACCATCGCCACGCTGCGCGACTTCTCGGCGACGGTGCTCGCCGCGCCGCCCACCTCGCTGTGCCGGCTGGCCCGCGCGGTCGTCGCCGGGCCGGGCACGCTGCAGGACGTGCGGCTGGTCCTGTTCAGCGGCGAGGCCTTCTACGGCGACCAGCTCGCCCTGCTGGCGCGGGCCTTCCCCGCGGCCGAGGTCCGCTCCATCGGCTACGCCAGCGTCGACGCGGGCGTCCTGGCCGGGCCGGTGGCGGGCGAGTCCGACCAGCGCATCCACCAGGTCTTCACCGCGGACAAGGTCGTCGAGCTGCTGGACCCGGTCACCGGCGAGCCGATCGAGGAACCCGGCCGTCCCGGCCGCGTGGTGGCCACCGACCTCGCCCGCAGGCTGATGCCGGTCATCCGCTACCCGGTCGGCGACCTGGCGGAGTGGACGGACTTCCCGCAGCGCCGGTTCCGGCTCCTCGGCCGCTCCGAGGAGGGCGCCCGCGTCGGCCCGGTCACCGTCTACCTGGAGGATCTGCGCGGCGTCGTCGCCGCGGCGGACGAGCGCTGCCGGATCGCCGACCTGCAGATCGTCCTGCGGCACCGCGACGAGCTCGACGAACTCGTCCTGCGTCTCGCCGACACCACACCGGGCGAAGGCGACCGCCAGGCTCTGGCCCACGACATCGCCCGCCGCCTGGGCGAGACCCGCCCGATGTTCGACGACCACGTCCGCCGCGGCCTGATCCACCCCCTCGCCCTGGAGTGGGTCACCGCCGCAGACCTGACGGTCAACCCGCGCACCGGCAAGCTCGTCCGCCTCCTCGACGAGCGCATGTCCTGACCCCTGGGCCGCCCCGAGCGGCGGCGCCCTGTCTTGTCCCGGACGGCTCGCGTTCAGACGAAGGTCTGACGTGCGTGCTGCAACTCGCCTGAGATGTTGATCAGAAAGCGTCTCAGTCGAGTTGCCATCGGGGCGGGTTGGCCACAAGCACGACCCCCGGCGCCCTCGTGTCCGGCCCAGTCTCTCCGGGGTCAAGGCTCGACACCGCCGCGACGGTCGGGGCCTCGCAGTCGCCCCAGGTGGGTGCCCGACTGCTCGCCAGGTCGTCGACCGGGTCAAACAGGCCCGGGCCCCCGCCGGAACTCCAGGCTCCGCACACATCAGCCGCCAAGACCGTTGTCGGCGCTGCTGGTGCGGTTGTCTGCTTCGTCGGCCCCGCCCGGTTCCCCGGCGCGGGGCCTCCTGCTGCCAGCGTGCTCGCGCGGGATTTCGAGACAGTGCCTTCAGTCTTCAGCCAGCTCCACGATCACCAGCGTGCCACGGCTTCCGGCGCGGACCGGCGTCGAGCACGAGCAGCGCTACCCGAGCAGGAGCCCTGCGGCATAGCTACAAAATTAACATTTGACTCGAAACGTATTACCCAGCGCGAGGCCCCGGTGCGTGGGCGGATCCGGGCGGGCGGGTGGACGATCGGAAGGAGTGGATGTCCGCACAGGTTCAGGGAGGCGTCATGGCGGAAGGGGCCGAGGACGAACGGCGGCGATCGGCCGCTCCCGGGGACGAGGAGTGCCCTCCCGGCTCGAGCCTGCCGGCACGCTGGCGGGCGACGCTGGACCGGCACACCTCCCCCGTGCAGCGGTCGTTGCTGGCGACATGGCTCTCGTTCGGAGCGACGTTCGGCACCGTCCGCCTCATCACGCACGGGATCCGCGGCGGCTGGCTGCCCTGGGGCAACATCTCGGCCGGGGGCAAACACCTGCACCACTACAACATCGGCATCGCGACGCTCGCGGGCGTCGGGCTGGTCGCCGTCCGCGGGGACGCGAAGTTCACCGGCCACCCGGGGGTCGGCGCGGCCTACGGCGCGGGCGCGGCGCTGATCGCCGACGAGTTCGCGCTGCTGCTGGACCTCCAGGACGTCTACTGGGCCAAGGAGGGCCGCGTCAGCGTGGACCTCTCGCTGGGCATCCTTTCCGGCCTCGGCGCCTACCTGACGGCGGCACCCTTCTGGCACGAGCTCGCCAAGGTGACCGCCGGCCATGCCCAGCAGCGCCTCTCCGCCGGACAGGCCCGCTGAGCCGTGGACGCCCGGACCCGGCACGGCGACGCGCACGCGGCGCGCACGTCGCGGATGCACGCCCGTGCCGGTGGCCGCAGGCTGGAGGTATGAGCGAGCCACGGCCCGAGACGCGCGGCCACGCCGCGCACGTCGTCGTCCACCCGGTGACCGACGCGGACGAGGACCCCTTCCGGCGCGTGGACATCGTCACCGCCCACGTCGGGGTCGCCCACGACCTGGAGGACGTCCTGGACCTGATGCGCCGCGCGGGACTCGATGACGGCGATCTCGACGACCCCCGGCTGGTGGAGTGGCAGGGCGGCGGCCCCGAGGTGTGGCACTGATCCGCACGCGCGGCGGCCCATCCGCGCAGGCGGCCGCCGGGCGACCAGCCGGGAGGATGGGACGGTATGAGCGGCTACGAACTGCGGGCCCGGCAGCCCGCCGACCCGGCCGGACCGGAGGCCCTCAGCTGGCACGTCGTCCGGCAGGGCTCGGCCTCCGCCCTGTGCGGTCGCGCTTCCCGCTGACCACCGCCACCAGGCCGATCACCGACGCGCACACGATCTCGCCGCCGAGCCGCTGCGGCGAGTGCTGGCAGCACATGGAGGCGCTGGAACAGGTCTGGGCGGAGGGCAGCCCGCGCGAACCCGATCCCTGACGCGGCGGCGGTCAGGCCGCGCCCCCACGAAGCGGTTTCAGACGCCTGGGCCGGACGCGTCCCCGTCGCGGTCGTCGAGCCAGGCGAGCAGCGCCAGACTCACCACCGCGGCCGCTCCGCCGCACAGGAGCCTGGTCACCTGTCCGCCGTCACCGGCGGGCCTCACGGCCGAGAGGCCTCCGGTCTCCCGCGCTGCGGCGAGGGCGGCGAGTTGGACCGCCGTCACCAGCGCGACCCCCAGTCGCGCCTCACGCCGGGCGGTCACCGCGACGACGACCGCGGCCGCGGCAAGCACGACGGCATCCGCGCCGAGGGCGGCCGCCGGGCCGATCGGGCCGCCCTCGGCCCACCGCGCCGCCTGCAGGGCGGCGGAGACAGAGGCGACCACGAGGAAGACGACCGCGGCGACGCGCCACAGGAGCACGAGCACGCCCTGAGGTCGCGGTCGGGGCCTCGAAACGGGCCGTGAGAGGGGCCGTGAGAGGGGCCGTGATCGGGGCGGCGCGAGGGGACGTCCCGACCCGAGCCGGCTTTTCGTCTGCTGCATCTCGTCCTCCGGGCGGCGAGCGCGCCATGATTGACGGGTGATGAGCGAGGAGTCCGCGACCTGGCGGGTGACGCAGCCTCCCGGTGCGGCCCGGAAACGAACGTGCCGTCACCTGGAGCGCGCCCGGCCGGTCACGGCCGTCGCGGAGGGGTGCTCCCGGTGCCTCGCGCCGGGCGGCTCCTGGGTGAACCTGCTGGCGTGCCTGGAGTGCGGCGCCGTGGGCTGCTGCGACAGCTCACCGGGACGGCACGCCTACGAGCACTTCGCGGTCACGGGACATCCCCTGGCCCGCACGTTGAAGGCCGGTGAGGCCTGGGGGTGGTGCTACGCCGACGCGGTGTTCCTGGAACAGGGCTGACCGGGTGGTGGACGGGGATCCCGACGCAGGTGGAGGACCCGCGCTCGGGCATCCCCTCCGGACGGGCCAGTCCCTCCGGAGGGGCCAGTCCCTCCAGACGGCCCAGTGGCCGGACCTGTGGCCGGGACCGGCTGCTGGACCCGGCGTGCGGGGACGACGTGACCGGTCATGGCTTCCTCCCGGCGTGCTCCCGGTGTGCTTCCTCGATGCTGCCAGCCTGACGGGCCCCGTTCGAGGGCTCCCTCGGCATCGTTGGCGCATCGCTTGCCCATCTGCCCCAGCTGCCCCGGCCGCCCCGGCGCGGGTGACGGGGTCAAGGTGCGGGTGCGCGTCCGGCGTGGGGCCTACGCTTCAACTGAGCGGCACTCCTGGCTCGGCCAGGCAGGGACGAGAGGTTGGGCGATCATGAGTCGGGTGCTGGTGACCGGTTCCGCGCAGGGCCTCGGGCGGGCCGCGGCGGAGGCCCTACTGGCGGCCGGGCACGACGTGGTCGTGCACGCCCGCAACCCCGAGCGCGCGGCGAGCCTGGAGACGCTGGTCGCACGCGGGGCGGGCATCGTCGTGGGCGACTTCGGCGACCGTGAGGACGTGCGCCGCTGCGCCGCCGAGCTCGGCGGCGGGCCGCCGCTCGACGCGGTGATCCACAACGCGGGCGTGTGGAGCGGACGGGCGGTCATGCCCGTCAACGTCGTCGCGCCCTACCTGCTCACCGCGCTACTGCCGGGCCCGCGCCGGCTGGTCTACCTGAGCAGCGGCTCCCACTTCGGCGGGCAGCCCTCGCTCGCCGGGGTCGACTGGCACGGACGGCGTGCGGGCTCGTACGCGGACAGCAAGCTGTTCGTGACGGCCCTGGCGGCGGCGGTGGCGCGCCTGCGTCCGGAGGTGCTGAGCAACGCCGTGGATCCCGGCTGGGTGCCGACCAGGATGGGCGGGCCGAACGCCCCGGACGACCTCGAACTCGGTCATGTGACGCAGGAGTGGCTCGCCGTCAGCGACGAGCCCCCGGCCCTGACCACCGGCGGGTACTGGTACCACCAGGAGCGGCAGGAGCCGCACCGCGCCGTCCATGACGAGGCGTTCCAGGACCGCCTCGTCATGGCGCTGGCCGAGGAGACAGGCGCCGAGCTGTGACGGCTCAGGCCGGCGGGGCGACCAGGTGGACGACGAGGTCCGCCGGGAGGCCGGTCGGACGTGCGCCGGTGTAGTGCAGGTCCAGCTCGGTGTAGCGGGTGCTTCCGGGATGTCCGGCCCACGGCTCGGGCTTGGTGAGTGTGACGGTCGCCGGGAATTGGTGGAAGGCTCCGGCCGCGCAGTTCGGCGTGCAGTCGTTGGCGTTGTCGGTGCCCGTCGCGGTGGCGGTGGCGGTTCCCCAGTCGGCCCAGTGCAGACCGGAGAGGTAGTTGTTGCCGTCGCCGCAGGCGACCAGGAACGTGCCGGGCTGGTTCTGCGCCTGGCCCGCGCAGTCGAGGACGACCGCGGTGGTGGACGGCGCCTGGTGCGGCTGGGCCGCGAGCGCGGGGGCCGCGACGGCGGTGACAGCTGCTGCGGCGCTGAACAGCGCCAGTCCGACGATCTTGGGGGAGAGCATGGTCCGTACTCCTCTGAGTGCGCGTACGGCGGGCTTTTCGTGTGGCGCACCGCCTGAATGCGGTGCCGCGCCATGCGCGCGCTTGGACCCTCAATCGGCCGACTTCCGGGGTCGGTCGTGCCCGTTCGAATAAGGTATGGGGCTTATGTGGCCTACGCCACGTCGATCCCGTTTGTCCCACATGGCAAGACCGGCGGCCTCGGACGGCACATAGTCGATCGCACACAGTAAGCCCCGAAGCCATGGCCGCGGCCGCGCCGAGTGAGACGAAAGGCCTGGTCAGAGCCTGTTTCAGTGGCAGCGACGGCGTCGTCCGAACCACAGCGCCAGACCGAGCAGGCAGAGCGCGCCGAGGGCCACCGGGGCGAACCGCTTCAGCACGGGCCCACGGGCGAGACCGAGCAGGTCGATCGCCTCGGCGCCGTCGTCCGCCGCCGTCGCGGCTGCCGTGGGCACGGGCGCCGCCGCCCGCTCCGCGGTCTCGGGCTCGACCGGCTCCTTCGCCTCTTCCTCCTTCTCCGGAGGAGGCGACGACGGCTGCGCCAGCCTGCTCTCCAGGCAGTCCACGAACTGCGCGATCAGCTTCTTGCTGATGTCCTCCATCACGGACTTGCCGAACTGCGCCGCCTTCCCGGTGACGCTGAGCCGGGTGTCCACCGTGACGCCCGTGCCCTCGCCCTCGGGGCGGAGCCGCACGGTGACGTGGGCCTCGGCGTTCCCCTGGCCGTGGGTGTCGCGTCCGGACGCCTTGATCCGCACCGTGCGGCTCGCGGCGTCCCGCTCCTCGAACGAGGCGACGCCCTTGTACTGCACCGTCACCGGCCCCACCTTCACCTTGACCGTGCCGTGGAAGACCTCGCCCTCGGTCTGCGTCAGCTGCGCGCCGGGCATGCACGGGACGAGCCGTTCGACGTCGGTGAACAGGTCCCAGGCCGGTTCGACGGGCAGGCTCACGCGGAACTCGTTGCTGAACTCCATGGCGGGAAACGCCTCCTGTCTTCTGTCTTCGCTTCGGGATTCGGTTGTGCCCCGCGGCTCAGCTCCACAGCGTCAGGTGGACCACGGCGTCACGTGGACCACAGCGTCACGTGGACCGTCGGCCGGTAATGGCCCACCGGCACGCCGGTGGCCCGGGCCAGCAGGCTCTCCAGAGCCACCGGCGTGGTGACGAAGCGGCACAGCGCGGACGCGGCCTGGGAGCGGCGGTCGCCCCCCAGCACGCCGGCGTAGTGCACGCCGCCCACCGGCGTTCCGGGGACGTCGACGACGGTGAGGGCGCCGCGCCGCAGCTGGTCGCGGACCAGGTGGACGGGGGCGATCGAGACGCCGTCCCCGGCCGCGACGGCGTTCCAGGCCGCGGTGGCGCTGGGGAAGATCGACGCGCAGGCCTCGCCGACGCCGTGCCGGGCCAGGAACGCCCCGGCCGGTGTGCCAGGGTCCAGGCCGCCCGGCCCGAGCAGCCAGTGCTCCCTGGGCAGCCCGCTGTCGAGCAGGCGCGGCCGCCCGGCGCCCGGACGGGGCAGGCCCGGCCCCGGCGGACGCTCGCCCCGGCGGACCGGGGAGGCGATGACGACGAGCTGGAAGCGGAGGAAGGGGACGCGTTCGACGGCCTCGTCGGCCGGCAGGGTCTCGCTGGCGGCCCCGATGACGACGTCCGCGCCGCGGTCGCGCAGGACCTGGTCGAGCAGGGCCGCGGGCATGGCGATGGTGGTCGTCTCCACGTCGGGCTGCCGCCGGACGAATGCCTCCAGCAGCGGCGGGACGATCTGCTCCGCGCTGGACTCGGTGGTCGCCACGCGCAGGTAGGAGCTGCCGGTCCGGGCCTCGCGGACGCGCCTGCGGGTGTCCTCGGCCAGGCCCACGATCTCCGCCGCCCCGGCGGCCAGCCGCCGGCCTCCCGGCGTCAGCGCGATCCCGCCGGCCGCCCGGACGAAGAGCGGGTCGCCGAGCTCGCGGCGCAGGGCGGCGACCGCGCCGGAGACGGCCGGCTCGCTGACGCGCAGGGACAGCGCGGCGGCCTTGACCGAGCCCAGCCGGGCCACCGTGACGAACGCGCGCAGTTGGGTGAGGGTCACACCGCCTCCCGCATCATCGCCACTGCCTCCAGTCTGCGCCGAGCCTCTTAAGCATTCACTTCAGTCACCGTTGACCGGCCGGTTCACCGGGGTCACAGTGCGACCAAGCGGCAACGCGTGACCACGCGGGGCACCAGGCCGGCCCACACCCGGGGCCGCGGAGCAAGGAGGCCGACGTGCAGGTTCCGGCGGCATTCGAGTACCGGCGCGCGTCGAGCGTCGAGGACGCGCTCGCCCTGTTGGAGAGCCTCGGCGAGGAGGCTCGGGTCGTCGCGGGCGGCCACAGCCTGCTGCCGATGATGAAGCTCAGGCTGGCCCGGCCGGAGTACCTGATCGACATCAACGACCTGAGCGATCTCGACTACCTCCGCGTCGAGGGCGGCGAGCTGCGCGTGGGCGCCCTGACGCGCCACCGCAGCCTGCTGGAGTCGGAGCTGGTCTTCCGCCACTTCCCGATCTTCCACGACGCCGAACGGGTCATCGCCGACCCGCCGGTCCGCAACCGCGGCACCATCGGCGGCTCGCTGTGCCAGGCCGACCCGTCCGAGGACCTCTCGGCGGTGTGCGCCGCCCTGCGCGCCGCCCTGGTGGTCCGCGGCCGGAACGGGACGCGCGTGATCCCCATGGCGGAGTTCTACCGCGGACCCTACGAGACCGAGGTCGGCCCCGCCGAGATGCTCGTGGAGATCCGCCTGCCCCTGGTGGCGAACGCGGGCAGCGCCTACGAGAAGGTCGAACGCAAGGCCGGGGACTGGGCGGTGGCCGCGTCGGGCGCGGCCGTGGCGCTGGAGGGCGGCCGGATCACGCAGGCCGGCATCGCGCTGGCGGCGCTCGGGGCGGCGACGGTCAACTCCGTCCGCGCGGAGCAGGCGCTGCTCGGACGGGAACCCACCGAGGAGGCGTTCGCCGCGGCCGGGCGGTCCGCCGCCGAGGACTGCGACCCCGTCACCGACGGGCGGGGCAGCGCGGAGTACAAACGGCACCTGGCCGACGAGCTCACCCGGCGCGCGCTGCGCCGCGCCGCGGATCGCGCCGCAGTGGCCGCGCTCGCGGCGGGTGCGGCCGGAGAGGACGGCTGACCATGCAGGTCACCATCAACGTCAACGGCGAGGACCGCAGCGCCGACGTGGAGGCCCGGCACCTGCTGGTGCGCTTCCTGCGCGACGACCTCGGCCTGACCGGCACCCACTGGGGCTGCGACACCAGCAACTGCGGCACCTGCGTGGTGCTCATGGACGGGGAACCCGTCAAGAGCTGCACCGTCCTGGCCGCCATGGCGGCGGGGCACGAGGTGCGGACGGTCGAGGGCCTGGAGGGACCGGACGGTCTCGACCCCGTCCAGCAGGGCTTCATCGAGAAGCACGGACTGCAGTGCGGATTCTGCACCCCCGGCATGATGATGACCGCGCGGGCGTTGCTGGACCGCAACCCCGACCCGTCCGAGGACGAGATCCGCGAGGCCATCTCCGGGCAGCTGTGCCGGTGCACCGGCTACCTGAACATCGTCCGCGCGGTCCAGTGGGCCGCGCAGCATCCGGCAGAGGCCGAGCAGGCGCCTGCCCAGACCGCGGGGAGCGCGGCATGACCACCGTCGAGGAGAGCGCGCCCGCACCCGAGCCGGCAGCCGCGCCCGAGGAGCGCCCGATCGGCTACGGCAGGCTCCGGCGCAAGGAGGACCCGCGCTTCGTCCGGGGCAAGGGTCACTACGTCGACGACATCCAGCTGCCCGGCATGCTGCACGGGGCCGTGCTGCGCAGCCCGCTGGCGCACGCCCGGATCGTGTCGATCGACACCTCGGCGGCCGAGTCGCACCCCAAGGTCAAGGCCGTCATCACCGGCGCGACGCTGGAGGGTCTGGGCCTGGCCTGGATGCCGACGCTGTCGATGGACACCCAGGCCGTGCTGGCCACCGACAAGGTGCGCTTCCAGGGCCAGGAGGTCGCCTTCGTCGTCGCCGAGGACCACTACGCGGCGCGCGACGCCGTCGAGCTGATCGACGTCGAGTACGAGCCGCTGGACCCGGTGATCGACGCCCGGCACGCCCTGGACCCGGGCGCGCCGGTGATCCGCGACGACCAGGAGGGCAGGACCGACAACCACATCTTCGACTGGGAGGCCGGGGACAAGGCCGCCACCGACGCGGTCTTCGCCCGCGCCGACGTGGTCGTCACCCAGGACATGCTCTACCCCCGGGTGCACCCGGCGCCGCTGGAGACCTGCGGCTGCGTCGCCGACATGGACCCCGTCGAGGGCAAGCTGACGCTGTGGGAGACCACGCAGGCGCCGCACGCCCACCGCACCCTGTACGCGATGGTCGCGGGCCTGCCGGAGCACAAGATCCGGGTGGTCTCGCCCGACATCGGCGGGGGCTTCGGCAACAAGGTCGGCATCTACCCGGGCTACGTCTGCGCCGTCGTCGGCTCGATCCTGACGGGCAAGCCGGTGAAGTGGGTCGAGGACCGCTCCGAGAACCTCATGAGCACCTCCTTCGCCCGCGATTACCACATGCACGGCGAGATCGCGGCCACCCGCGACGGCCGCATCCTCGCCGTGCGTGTGGACGTCCTGGCGGACCACGGCGCCTTCAACGGCACCGCGCAGCCCACCAAGTACCCGGCCGGCTTCTTCCACATCTTCACCGGCTCCTACGACATCGAGGCCGCGCACTGCAAGGTCACCGGCGTCTACACCAACAAGGCGCCCGGCGGCGTCGCGTACGCCTGCTCGTTCCGGGTCACCGAGGCGGTGTACCTGATCGAGCGCATGGTGGACTGCCTGGCGGACGAGCTCGGCGAGGACCCGGCCGAGCTGCGGATGAAGAACCTGCTGCGCCCCGAGCAGTTCCCGTACCACAACAAGACGGGCTGGGAGTACGACTCGGGCGACTACCCGACCACCCTGCGCAAGGCGCTGGACGTCGCCGGGTACCAGGAGCTGCGCCGCGAGCAGGCCGAGCGCCGGGAGCGCGGCGAGCTGATGGGCGTCGGCGTCTCGTTCTTCACCGAGACCGTGGGCGCGGGTCCGCGCGCCCATATGGACATCCTCGGGCTCGGCATGGCCGACGGCTGCGAGCTGCGGATCCACCCGACCGGCAAGGCGGTGCTGCGGATCAGCGTGCAGAGCCAGGGCCAGGGCCACGAGACGACGTTCGCGCAGATCGTCGCCGAGGAGCTGGGCATCCCCCCGGAGGACATCGAGGTCGTGCACGGCGACACCGACCAGACCCCGTTCGGGCTCGGCACCTACGGCAGCCGCTCGACCCCGGTGTCCGGGGCCGCGGCGGCGGTCGTGGCGCGCAAGGTCCGCGACAAGTCCCGGATCATCGCGGGCGCGATGCTGGAGATCGCCCCCGACGACCTGGAGTGGGAGAAGGGCCGATGGCTCGTCAAGGGCGACCCGGGCAACGCCAGGACGATCCAGGAGATCGCGCTCGCCGCGCACGGCGTGCTGGAACTTCCCGAGGGGGTGGAGGGTCATCTGGAGGCCACCACGGTCTACAACCCGCCCAACCTCACCTACCCCTACGGCGCCTACATCTGCGTCGTCGACGTGGACCCCGGCACGGGCGCGGTGAAGGTCCGCCGGTTCGTCGCGGTCGACGACTGCGGCACCCGGATCAACCCGACCATCATCGAGGGCCAGGTGCACGGCGGTCTCGCCGACGGCGTCGGCATGGCCCTGATGGAGATCATCGCCTTCGACGAGGACGGCAACTGCCTGTCCGGGTCGTTCATGGACTACCTGCTGCCGACCGCGCTGGAGGTGCCCGCCTGGGAGCTGGACCACACCGTCACCCCCTCCCCGCACCACCCCATCGGGGCCAAGGGCATCGGCGAGTCCGCCACCGTCGGCTCGCCCGCGGCGGTCGTCAACGCGGTCATGGACGCCATCGGCGTCCGCCACGCCGACATGCCGCTCACCCCGGGACGCGTCTGGCAGGCCATGCACGGCGGGGTGGGAGCGCCGCAGTGAGGCCAGGAGCGGCGCTGGACGCGCGGATGGCCGACCTGATCGCCCATCACGTGCCGTTCGTGAAGGCGACCGTGGTGCGCACGCGGCGGCCCGCCAGCGCGCGTCCGGGGGACACCGCGCTGGTGCTGGGCGACGGCCGGATCGAGGGCTTCGTCGGCGGCGTCTGCACCGAGGCGACGGTGCGCCTGCAGGCGCTGCGGCTGCTGACCAGCGGCGAATCCCTGCTGCTGCGGATCTCCCCGGTCGCCCCGGAGGTCCTCGAGGAACCGCCGACGAAGGAACCGCCGACGCCCGTGGGCGCGGACTCCGCGGAACTCCGCGCGCCCGACGACGGCGCTCTCGTGGTGACCAACCCCTGCCTGTCCGGCGGCGAGTTGGAGATCTTCCTGGAGCCGCTGCGCCCCGCCCCCACCGTCCTCGTCCTCGGCCGGACGCCCATCGCGCAGGCGCTGCTGGCGCTCGGCCCGGGCCTGGACTACGACCTGCGCGGCGTGACACCCGAGGAGGTGGCGCCCGACCGGCTCGAGGACGTCGAAGCCGTCGTGGTGGCCTCCCACGGGCGTGACGAGGAGCAGCTGCTGACCCTCGCCGCCCGCGCCGAGGTGCCCTACGTCGCCCTGGTCGCCAGCCGCAGGCGCGGCGCCGCGGTGCTGGCCGGCCTCGACCTGACCGAACCGCAGCGGTCCCGGATCCACACCCCGGCCGGTCTGTGGATCGGGGCGCGCACGCCGGGCGAGATCGCCGTCTCGATCCTCGCCGAGCTCGTCGCCTCCCGGCACGCGGTGCCCTTCAGGACCGATGAGAGCGGCGGCGACGAACACGCCGCCGCAGGCCGTGGCGCGACGGACGACACGCGGCAGGCCGGACCGCCGACAGCCCTCGACCCGGTCTGCGGCATGACCGTGGCCGTCCTCGCGGACACGCCCGCCTTCGAGGCGGCGGGCACGACCCGCTGGTTCTGCTCGACCGGGTGCCGTGACCGCTTCGCCGCCGACCCCGCCGGGTACCCGGACCCGTCATGACCGAGGACGTCCGGTCGGCCCCGGGCGTCGACGCCCGGGGAGCCGTCGCCCGCGCCGCGCCGGACGTGGAGACGCTGCGGGCCTCGCTCGACGCCGTGGGCTACCTCACCGACACCGGGCTGTGCACGGCGCTCTTCCTGGCGCTGCGGCTGCCCCAGCCGCTGCTGCTGGAGGGCGAACCGGGCGTCGGCAAGACGGAGGCGGCCAAGGCCCTCGCCGCCGTGCTCGACACCCCGCTGATCCGGCTTCAGTGCTACGACGGCCTGGACGTCGCCGAGGCGCTGTACGAGTGGAACTACCCCAGGCAACTGCTCGCCATCCGCCTGGCCGAGAGTCAGGGGACGCCCCTGGCCGAGGCCGACCTCTTCTCCGACGCCTTCCTGCTGCGCCGTCCGATCCTCGCGGCGCTCACCCATCCGGGGCCGGCTCCGGCCGTGCTGCTGATCGACGAGATCGACCGGGCGGACGACGACTTCGAGGCCTTTCTGCTGGAGGTGCTCGCCGAGGCCGCCGTCACGATCCCCGAGCGCGGAACCGTCCGGGCGACCGTCGCCCCGGTCATCGTGCTGACCTCGAACCGCACCCGGGACCTGCACGACGCCCTCAAGCGCCGCTGCGTCTACCACTGGATCGACTACCCCGACGTGGAGCGCGTGGCCGAGATCCTGCGGCGCCGTGTCCCGGACAGCCCGCGCGTCCTCGCCTCCGGCGTCGCGGCGGCGGTGCGCCGGCTGCGGCTGCCGGAGCTGCAGAAGGCTCCCGGCATCGCCGAGGGCATCGACTGGATCCGCGCCCTGAGCCTACTGGGGGTGGAGCGGGTCGACGCGGCCGCCGCGGACCGCACGCTCGGGCTCCTCGTCAAGTACCGCGAGGACCAGGACCTCGTGCGCGCCCGCGGCCTGGACTGGCTGGTGGGCGAGGGCGATGACTGAGTCCGGCGTCGCGCCGCCGACCTTCGACCGGGCGGAGTTCGCCGCCCGGCTCGGAGCCGAGCTGCGCCGGGCGGGCCTGTCGGCCGACCCCGAGCGCTGCGCCCGGTTCCAGGACGCCTCGCGCCTGCTCCGGCCGGTGGACCGCACGGCGCTGTACTGGGCCGCGCGGCTCGCGTTCGTCACCGGCCGCGAGCAGATCGAGCCCTTCGACCTCGTCTTCGCGCAGCTGTTCGGCGCGCGCGGCGACAGCGAAGGACGGCACCCGGACGACACCGCTCCGGGACACGAGCCGGGAC
>NZ_BBPO01000025.1:93714-101185 GCF_000787815.1 Streptacidiphilus neutrinimicus | reverse complement strand
GCGGTGCACCGAGACCGCGCCCGCCATGGCCCCGGCCGCCGACGCGCCGGCCAGCGGGGTCGCCGCGCCGAGCGCGAGCAGGACGCCGCCGCCCGCCTCGCCCAGGCCCGCCGCGAGCGCGGCCTGACCGCCGGGATGGAAGCCCATGGACTCCATCGCCTTCGCGGTGCCCTGGAGACCACCGCCGCCGAACCAGCCGAAGAGCTTCTGCGAGCCGTGCGCGAAGAGCACGCCCCCTGTGCCGAGGCGAAGGGCCAGCAGTCCGAGGTCCTTGCGGTTCAGGCAGGCCATGGCGCCTTCCTTTCGGGTGAGCGCAGCCTTTCACGGACTTCCGCGCGTTTTCGCGGGCTTCCGGCGTGCGGCTGCGCCGGACGCGGCCCCACGCGCTCACGTGCGTCGGCGCCGCGTCCGGCCTGGAACGCAGACCTCTCCAGTCTTCGCCGTCGCCCGCGGCCCCGCCGCCCGGGTTAGCCCGCCCGGGTCGGCGGGCCGGCAGCCGCCAGGCCCCGTGCTCGGAGCCTCAGAGCTCCTTGCCCAGACAGATCGCCGAGTCGTACTCGCGGTAGTAGCCGAACTTCGTGATCGGCGCGTAGCCCTCGGAGGCGTACAGCGCCAGCGCCTCCGGCTGCTGGTCGCCGGTCTCCAGGATCATGCGGCGCCGACCCGCCCTGCGGGCGTCCTCCTCCAGGTGACGGAGCATCCGGCGGGCCAGGCCACGGCCGCGCGCCGAGGCGCGGGTGTACATCCGCTTCAGCTCGGCGTCCCCGTCGGCCAGTCCGATCTCGCCGCCGTCCTGGGCGCGCCACGCGCCGGTGCCGAGCGGCGTGACGCCGTCCACGTCGTACAGGACCGCGAACACGCCGTTCGGCGGTTCGAACTCGGTCGCGTCCAGGACGGTCGCGTCCCCGTCCCCGTAGCGGCGCACGTACTCCTGCTGCACCTCGTCCATCAGCAGCCGCGCGTCCGGGTGGGCGTACCCGACGACTCGTATCTGCTCCACGCGCACACTCTCCACTCGATCAGCCCTGCGGCGATCGAGTCTACGCAGAGCCGACGACGGCCCCCGCACCTCTTCCGGGCCGCAGGGGCCGCCCTCGGCCGCCGTCGCCTGCCGTCGCCCTCCGGCGTCGTTACGCCAGCAGGTCGGTCCTGCCGAACATCTCCGCCGCGGCCCGCGCCGACGGCTGGCCCGCGTCCGGGTCCGCGCCCGCGGCCAGCAGGGCGGTGACGATCTCACGCTCGCCCTTGAACACCGCACCGGCCAGCGGCGTCTGGCCGCGGTCGTTGATCCGGTTCGCGTCGGCGCCGTGCGCCAGCAGCGTCCGCACCGCGCCGGCGTTGCCGTGGTAGGCCGCGAGCATGAGCAGGCTGTCGCCCTTCTCGTTGATCAGTTCCGCGGGGACACCGTCGTCGAGGTAGCCGGCCAGGGTCGCGGCGTCGCCGCCGCGCGCGAGGTCGAAGATCCTGTTCGCGAACTCGACGACCTCGGGGTCGATCTGGTCACTCATCGTCTGCTGCGCTCTCCGTCACTGGGTCGACGTCACCGAAAGGACGTCACGGGAATCGGTCGGCCGAGCCACAGCGTACGGGCTCGGTGCCCACCGAACGAGTGATCAGCCATCCGGGCGAACCTCCCGCGCGCCGCCGCGTCCAGGCGGGCGACACGGGACACGATCCCCGTACAAGCAGGTGCAGACCCGGCGAATCACCCGATCTCATGCTATCCAGTACGTATTACTTTTCGTTACGGCTGTTCGACAGTGCGTAACCCCGGAAGCGCGGCAGGCCTGACCCACCAGGCACGCTGCGACCACCCTCCAGCCCGCTGTCCCTAAGCCGAGGAGCCCCTCGTGATCCTCTCCGTCTCCGGAGTCGTCCTGCTGGGAATCATCGCGTTCCTGTTTTTCCGCAAGGACGGCCTCAAGCTCTCGCACGCCGTCGTCTGCGCCCTCTTCGGGTTCTATCTCGCGGGCACCGCGATCGCCCCCAGCATCAAGGCAGGCGGAGCCAGCCTCGCCAGCCTGCTCGGCGGCATCAAGTTCTGACGCGCCCGCACCTGCCCCGGAGCACCCAGATGACCTTCACCGAACACCTGGCCCGCGGTCGCAGCCTGGCCCGTACGGCCGGGGATCACGCCGCCGACATGTTCGGCCCGATGATCACCATCGGCCGCGGCCTGCGCGCCCACGCGGCCTGGACGAAGAACTGGTGGGCCACCACGCCCAAGGACAAGCGCGGCCCGGCGCTCTTCCTGGTCGTGGCCGTGATCGCCGGCGTCGCCCTGCTGCCGTACGGACCGCTGCTCGCCCTGCTCGCCCTGATGGGCAGCGCCGCCTGGGCCGGACGCGAACGCGTCGCCTCGGCGCCGCCCGCGCCGGACACCAGCAACCTGAAACTGGCCGCGATCTACACCGCCCTGACGCCGTATCTGATCCACGAGTCGGACCCGGACCCGCTCTACGCGCACGGTGGCGACTTCAAGGACGCGTTCAGCAGCTGGGAGTTCGACGAGGAGGGCCGGCTGGTCCAGCTGGACCTGAGCTACCCGGCGTACTTCACCGACACCGAGCCGCAGTCACGCGCGCGGATCGAGCAGGTGATCCACGGCAAGTCCGGGCGCAGCCGCGAGTTCCGGTTCACCTGGGACGAGGAGGTCAACCGCCTCCAGGTCAGCGCGCTCCCGCCGCTGCCGGGCGACATCACCGCGCAGCGCTTCGTCACCGCCGCCGGCGAGCTGGTGCTCGGCTTCACCGACACCACCAGCACCAACCGGATGATCCCGGTGCGGCAGGGGGGCGCCCAGACCCACCAGCCGCCGGTGCTCTGGCGGACCGGGCCGCGCTCGGCGGAGCCCCACCTGCTCGCGCTCGGCACTCCGGGCTTCGGCACCTCGACGCTGCTGCGCTCCCTCGCGCTGCAGGCGCTGCCGCACGGCGAGATCGTCGTCGTGGACGGCGCGGGCACCGGCGAGCACGCCTGCCTGGTCGGCCGTCCCGGCGTGCTGACGGTGGAGACCAGCCTGCACGGCGCGCTCGCCGCGCTGGAGTGGGCGGCCACCGAGACGCAGCGCCGTCTGGACGCGCACAACGAGGCCAAGCGCACCGGCGGCATGCCGCCCGCGGACACGGTGCGCCCGCTGTGGCTGCTGCTGGACCACCCCTCCGAACTCACCGAGCTCGCCCAGGCGGAGGGCCGCCCGGACCCGCAGGAGCTGCTGGAGACCCCGCTGCGGCACGGCCGCGGCGCGCACGTCACCGTCGTGGTCGTCGACCGCCTCGACGCGCTGGAGCGGATCCGTCCGAGCGTCCGGTCCGCGTGCAAGGCGCGGGTCGTGCTCGGGCCGCTGAGCCAGCACCTGGCGATGGACGCGCTCGGCGGCCCGCTCGACATCACCCCGTCCAGCCACACCCCGCCCGGTCGCGGCTACGCCCGCCTCGGCGGCGCGGCCCCCGTCCGCCTCCAGGTCCCGGCGACGCCCGACCCGTTGGACGACGAGGCCCCGATCGACCAGCGCGACGCGGTGATCGCCCTGCTCCCCCACGCGGACACCCGCACGGAGAGCACCGGGGACCTCGCCGCGGTCGCGACGGCGGCGCACGCCACCGAGCCGACGCTGGTGGCCGACCTCTCGGCCATCGAGCACCCCCGGCTCGACCTCCCTCCGGTGGGGCTGCCGCCGATGCCCTCCGAGGCTCCCCGGTACCACTGAGAGCCACCGTTCCCATCGAGGGACCGCGCAACGCTGAGGGCCGCTCAGCTCCCCCGCCCCACCGGATCCCTTCCGGTGGGGCGGAGCCGTTGTCGGGAGGGGGCGGCGGCGCCCGTGCGGGACGACCGGTCTCGGCCGCCCTCTTGACGGCACCGTAGCGGGCGGTGCTCAATAGGGCGCCAATGGACTGCCTTCATACCATTGAGCGGTCCGCACCCCACAGACCAGAGGTGCGCATGTCGTCCACAGAACCCACGGCGCTCTCCCCGACAGACACCCCAAGCGACGAACAACGCCTCCACGAGCTCGGATACGCGCAGGAACTGGCCCGCACGATGTCGGGCTTCTCCAATTTCGCGGTCTCCTTCACCATCATCTCCGTCCTCTCCGGCTGCCTCACCCTGTACGGCACAGGCATGGGCACCGGCGGTCCCGCCGTCATCGTCTGGGGCTGGCCCGTCGTCGGGCTGCTGACCCTGCTGGTCGGCCTCGCCATGGCCGAGGTCTGCTCCAGCTACCCGACCGCGGGCGGGCTCTACTACTGGGCCGCCAAGCTCTCGCCGAACAACGGTCCGGTGTTCAGCTGGTTCACCGGCTGGTTCAACTTCCTCGGGCAGGTGGCGGTGACCGCCGGGATCGACTTCGGCGCGGCGCAGTTCATCAACGCCCTGCTGGATCTCCAGGGTTGGTTCCCGGCCAGTTCCGCGCACACGGTGCTGATCTTCGGCCTGATCCTGGTGGTCCACGGCGCGCTCAACACCTTCGGCGTCAAGCTGGTGGCCCTGCTGAACAACGTCAGCGTGTGGTGGCACGTGCTCGGCGTGCTGGTGATCGTCGGCGTGCTCGCCATCGTGCCGAGCCACCACCAGTCCGCCGGCTTCGTCTTCGGGCACTTCGTCAACACCACCGGCTGGGGCAGCTCGATCTACGTCGCCGCGCTCGGTCTGCTGCTCGCGCAGTACACCTTCACCGGCTACGACGCTTCCGCGCACATGACCGAGGAGACCAAGGACGCCGCGCGCTCGGGCCCCAAGGGCATCGTGATGTCCATCATCGTGTCGCTGCTGGCCGGTTGGGTGCTGCTGATCGGCATCACCTTCGCCATCCAGAACTACGACGGCGAGGTGGGCAGCGCGACGGGCGTCGCCCCCGCGCAGATCTTCATGGACGCGGTCGGCGCGACCGGCGGCAAGATGCTGCTCCTGGTGGCGATCGGGGCCCAGCTGTTCTGCGGGATGAGCTCGGTCACCGCCAACTCCCGCATGATCTACGCCTTCTCCCGCGACGGCGCGCTGCCGGGCTCCCGGCTGTGGCACCAGATCAACCCGCGCACCCGGACGCCCACCAACGGCGTCTGGCTGGCCGCGGTCGGCGCCTTCCTGCTCGGGCTGCCCGCGCTGTGGAACGCGACCGCGTACACGGCCGTGACCTCCATCGCGGTCATCGGCCTCTACATCGCCTACGTGATCCCGACGTTCCTGCGGGTGCGGCTCGGCGAGTCGTTCGTGCGCGGGCCTTGGCACCTCGGGCGCTGGAGCCGCCCGATCGGGATCGCCGCGGTGACCTGGGTGGTCGTGATCACCGTGCTGTTCATGCTGCCGACGGCCAACCCCGTCACGGCGGCGAACTTCAACTACGCCCCGATCGCTGTGCTGGTGGTGCTGGGCTTCGCGGGCGTGTGGTGGGCGACCTCGGCGCACAAGTGGTTCACCGGCCCCAAGGTGCAGGGCTCCGCGGAGGAACTGGCCGCCGTCGAGCGGGATCTGGGCGGCATCTGAGCGGACGCCAGGTGAAGGGCGCGGCAGGAGCGGGTACAGAAGGGCCGTCGGCCGATTCCGTCCCCCCGCTCCCGCCGCGATCCCGCCGGAGGTTCCGCCATGACCACCGACGACCTGCCCGCCGGGCTGACCGAGCCGGCGCGCCTCGCACTGGAACAGGCCGGCTACCGCCGCCTCGGGGATCTGGACGGCGTCCCCGAGGCGGAGCTGCGCCGGCTGAGCGGCGTCGGCCCGCGCGCCCTGCGGCTGCTCAAGCTGGCCCTGGAGGCCAGAGGTCTGGCGCTCACATAGGGCCGTGCTCCTTGATCACCCGCCGCGTCTGCGCGAAGAGCATCCCCACGTTGACGTTCTTGCGGCACACGACGACGGCCACCATCTCGTCCTGGCTGTCCATCCGGATGAACAGGTGGGCCAGGTTGTCGCTGTTGACCAGCACCTCCTGGAAGTAGTGGCGGTCCGTGGAGACGCCGCGCCGCTCCTTGAAGATGTTCTCGATCATCACCACGTTCCGGCCCTGGAACAGCTCGAAGGTCGCGGCGGCGAGCAGGTCGAGGACCTCCGCCGGATGGGAGTCGACCGTCTCCACGGTCAGCAGCATGCCGGTGGACAGGTCGATCACCCCCGCCGCCAGGCAGTCGGGCACGTCGTTGCGCAGGTGCTTGACGAGTTCGGTGATGCGGTCGGACATGCTCGCCGGTGTGTTCATGGTCTTCCCCAAGGTCGGTCTTCTGTGTCCTTCATCTCGTGCGCCCGCACAGCAGGTCGTCCAGGCGCTCGATGAGCGCGCCGGTCTCCCGTTGCAGGCGCACGAGGTCGAGGCCCTCGTCGCCGAGGACCGCGAGCAGTGCGGTGTCGCCCACCCCGTAGATCACGGCGTAGCCGCCGCCGCAGTGGGTCACGGTCCGGCGCAGCGGGCCGCGCCGGGAGACGGCCGCGGTCCGGCGGGCCAGGCCCAGGCCCGCGGCAGCCAGCGCGGCCAGCGACTCCGGGTCGATCTCCGCCGCCGTGTCCGCCGCGACCAGCAGGCCGTCGACCGCGGCGACGGCGGCGTCGGTGATCCCCGGCACCCGCTCGCGCAGCCCCCGGATCTCGGCGACCAGCGCCTCCTGGGTCATCCACTCACTCCCTCCCCGGACACCGGTGCTACCGGTACCGCCTGAGACCCCACAGAATCTGACGGAGCGTCGATTCCGAAACCTGCCTGGCCCGCGCGGCCGGCACCGATCCGGGTATCTGCCGGCCGGGTTCCCGGCGCGGCAGATCCTCCCCGTCCTCGTACGGCGCTTGCTGCGGCGGGGCTGGGGCCGGTGCCGGGACGGGCGCGACCGGCGCGGGCCTGCGGGAGGCGGCGTCGAGATGCCGGTGGTACTCCACGGCGCCCGGCAGGCATTCCGCGACGGCCCGCAGATCCAGTCGGGCCATCGCCAGATTCGCCTGGGAGCGGTCGAGGGAAATCTGGATGAAGGCGTGCCAGTCACCGGTGCGCAGTCGCGCCGCCTGCCACAGACAGAAATAGCGCGATCCGGTGATGATGACTTCCTCGACCGCCTGACCGTTTCCGGTCGCGTCCGATCCTTCGGCGCCGGGATTTCCGCCCGTCTCCGCAAAATCCGCGACCGCGCTCATGGCAATTCCGAGCGCGACATTTCCGAGTGGGACCGGAACGCCGCCGGTCCGTGCGGGACGGGAAGTCGAACCGAGCACCCGTCCGCTGCCGACATCGCCGAAGGCCGCCGCCACCGCTCCGGGGATGCGCATCGCGCTCTCCAGCGCACCCGGAGCCGCCTCCTCGTCGGCCGCCCCTCCCCAGAACCCGCTGTGAGTCATGAGCCGCTCACGCGGCTCTGGCGCCGGGGCAGCCGCACCGAGCCGACGCCGGGCGTGACGCCGTCCCAAACACCGTCCGCGACGGCGGGCGGAGGCCGGGTCGAGGCGCCGGGTGGCGGCGCGGGGGGCGCCGCGTGCCGGGGCGCCAGCAGGGCGC
>NZ_BBPO01000025.1:87819-93446 GCF_000787815.1 Streptacidiphilus neutrinimicus | reverse complement strand
TGCCGGGGCGCCAGCAGGGCGCGGACCTCGCCGCCCTCCCGGCTCGGCGCACCGATCCTGACCAGGCCGTCGGCCAGCAGCCGGGACGTCTCGACCGTGACCGGGTAGACGCCCCTGCCGAGCAGGAACGCGATGTCACGCGCGGTGCGCCGCCCGTCGGCGAGCCCGAGCACCTCCCGGCGCAGGCCCCCGGCGGCCCGCAGGCCGGCGTTGGGGCCCGCGGCCCCGGTCGCCTGCGGCGCGGCGGGCTCCGCCACGGCCGCGAGGCGGTCACGTCCCGGCCGCACCGGCGTCGGGAACTGCGCGAGGGCGGCCAACCGCCGCTCGGTCTCGGCGCACAGCTGCCCGGCGTCCACCCGGGTCACCTCGCTGGTCCAGGGCTCCCTGCCGACCGGCTCGACGCCGGCCCCGGCGCCGAGATCCGGGGCCGGGGGCTGCCAGCGGCACTCCTCGACCGTGCCGGCCGCGATCGCGAAGACCGCGTCGAACAGGGCCATCAGGCAGACCGTCTCCAGCTCCGCCGCGCCGACCAGCCCGCGTCGGACCAGCTCGACCGCGAAGCGGCCGTGCGGCGCGCCCGCCTGGTAGGCCGCGACCCACGAGGCCTCGAGGACCCGGCCGGACCTCAGCAGCAGCGCCTCCGCCCCCGGCGCGCCGGGGCTCTCCGCGCCGGTGATCCGCCCGCCGTCCAGCCGCAGCAGGCCGCCCGGGTCCCCCGCGACCAACAGTGTCCCGGTGGCGGCGGCGCGGCTCTGCGCGGTGAGCGCCGCGACCACCCCCTCGGGCAGAACCCGGGCGATTCGATCTCGCTCAGACATCGACCTATCAATTTCGATCAGATTCTGCAAGAAAATCGGCGTATACGCCCATGCAGTCATGGCAGATTGCACAGGAAGGCATGCCGAAAAGACACACAGCAAAAGGACGGGAGACCGCCGCGGAAAATGCGGTCCACCCGCAGCTCCTTAATTTCATCCGTGCGGGTGGTGGGGAGTCAAGCGATTGATGACAATTGGTGGTGCCGCCGTGACTCCGCGCCACCTGCGCCAACGGGCATACTTCTGCCCGTGACCAGCGATTCCGCTCTGCGTTCGGGCCGCCCGCCTGCCCGACATCCGTATCTGGACCATCCGGGTCCGCTCGCGTTCGCCCACCGCGGCGGTACGCTCGGCGGTCCGGAGAACTCCATGGCCGCGTTCGAACGGGCCGTCCGGCTCGGCTACCGCTACCTGGAGACGGACGTCCACTCCACGGCCGACGGCGTGCTGGTCGCCTTCCACGACGACCGGCTGGACCGCGTCACCGACGGCACCGGCGCGGTCGCGCAGCTGCCGTGGCGCATCGTCTCCGCCGCCCGGATCGGCGGCCGCGAGGCGATACCGACGCTGGAGGAGCTGCTCGACGCCTTCCCGGAGACCCGCTTCAACATCGACGTGAAGGCCGCGGCCGCGGTCCGCCCGCTGGTCGACGCGGTACGACGGACCAACGCCTGGGACCGCGTCTGCGTCGGCTCCTTCTCCGAGTCGCGCCTGGCCGCCGTCCGCGCTGCGGCCGGTCCGCGCCTGGCCACCTCCGCCGGGCCGCGCGACGTGGTCGCGCTGAAGCTGCGCTCCCTGGCCCGCGGCGGGCTGCCGCTCGGCCGCGGCGCACGCCGCCGGGCGATCTGCCTCCAGGTGCCCGAGCGCGTCGCGGGCGGTGGCGACACGGGCCCACGCCTGGTCGACCGCGCCTTCGTGGACACCGCCCACGCCCTCGGCCTGCAGGTCCACGTCTGGACGGTGAACGAGGCCGACCGGATGAGGTCACTGCTGGATCTGGGTGTTGATGGCATCATGACGGATCACATCGACGTCCTGCGCGATGTCCTGATCGAGCGCGGAGCCTGGATTTGATCACTACTGCCCCGGCGTCGACCGAGACGACCGACCTCAAGCGCGCCCAACTCGGCTGGTACCTGAACGACTGGGCGAACGCGGCCTTCTCGGCGACCGTGCTCACGGTCTTCCTCGGCCCCTACCTGACCGACATCGCCAAGAGCGCGTCGGACGCCCACGGCGACGTGCATCCGCTCGGCCTCGCCGTCCGCGCCGGATCGTTCTTCCCGTACACGGTCTCCTTCTCCGTGCTGATCTCCGTCGCGGTCATGCTGCTGGCCGGTGCGACGGCCGACCGGACCGGCCGTCACAAGACGCTGCTCTGCGTCTTCGCCTACGTGGGCGCGGCGGCCACGGTCGGGATGTTCTTCCTGGGCGGTCACCGCTACCTGCTCGGCGGCGGGCTGCTGGTGGTCGCCAACGTCAGCTACGCCGTCTCCGCCGCGCTCGCCAACTCCTTCCTGCCGGGCCTGGCCCCGCCGGATGACCGCGACCGGATCTCCTCCAAGGGCTGGGCCTTCGGCTACGCGGGCGGGGGCCTGCTGCTCGTGCTGAACCTCGCCCTCTTCCTCGACCACAGCGCGCTCGGCCTCACCAGCGGCACGGCCGTCCGCCTCTGCCTGGCCTCCGCCGGCCTGTGGTGGGCCACCTTCACGATCTTCCCGATGCTGCGCCTGCCGCAGCGCGCCGGGCTCGCGCCCGTCGCGAAGCCCGTCGACGAGCACGCGGGCGGCACGCTGCGCGAGCTCGCCGGAACGCTGCGGGGGATGAAGAAGTACCCGCTGACGCTGCTCTTCTTGATCGCTTTCCTCTGCTACAACGACGGCATCCAGACGGTGATCTCGCAGGCCTCCCTCTACGGCAGCGAGGAGCTGGGCATGAGCCAGACCACGCTGATCGCGGGCGTGCTGCTGGTCCAGATCGTCGCCATCGGCGGCGCGCTGCTGCTCGGCCGGATCGCGGGCCGCTTCGGCTCCAAGCGCACCATCCTCGGCTCGCTGGTCGCCTGGGTGGTCACCCTCGCCTTCGGCTACGTCATGCCCGCCCACCAGCCGATCTGGTTCTACGCCCTGGCCGCCGCCATCGGCCTGGTGCTCGGCGGCAGCCAGGCGCTGTCGCGCTCGCTCTTCTCCCACCTGATCCCGGCCGGGCACGAGGCGGAGTACTTCTCGCTCTACAAGATCAGCGACCGCGGCACCAGCTGGATGGGTCCGCTCGTCTTCGGTCTCGCCTACCAGGTGACCGGAAGCTACCGGGTCGCGATCATCTCGCTGCTGATCTTCTTCGCGATCGGCTTCCTGCTGCTCACACGCGTTCCCGTGCGCCGCGCGATCGAGGCCGTGGGCAACCCGGTGCCGAACATCTCGTGATCCCGGTCTCGTGAGAACTCGTGAAGGCCGAATGGAGGCGGTGCGGAGGCCTGTCCCTTCGTGACTGCGAGGCACGATGGGTCAACCGAGGGTGATATCCGCCCCCAGATGTGACAAATCGGACGCGGGTGGGTACAAACTTGGGCGGCGTGATGTAAGTCGCGCGAGCACTGCGGGAATCTTCGACGGTTGCCGCACGTTGTACGGACCGACGAAGACAGCGACATCCAGTCCTGTGGGCCAAGAGCCCGGGAGGCACGATTCATGAGTGAGCGAGCTCTCCGCGGCACGCGACTCGGGGCGACCAGCTACGAGACCGACCGCGGTATCGATCTGGCGCCTCGCCAGACTGTCGAGTACGCATGCCAGAACGGACACCGCTTCGAGGTGCCGTTCTCCGTGGAGGCCGAGATCCCGCACATCTGGGAGTGCCGCTTCTGCGGAAGCGAGGCGCTGCTGATCGACGGTGACGAGCCCGAAGAGAAGAAGACCAAGCCGGTCCGTACGCATTGGGACATGCTGATGGAGCGGCGTACGCGCGAGGAGCTGGAAGAGGTGCTCGCGGAGCGCCTCGAGGTTCTCCGTTCCGGCCGTATGAACATCGCGGTACACCCGCGCGACCGCAAGACCGCATAGGGCGGCTTGCGCGACGAGGCCCGGGCTCCCCTTCGGGGGAGCCCGGGCCTCGTCGTGCACCTGGGCACTTCGGGCACGTTGCAGTTACCTCAAGGGGGCGCGCAGGGCCATCGGCACAGCGCGGCTACTCGCGCAGTTCCCCGCGCCCCTGAGGTTCGTCGCGGCGGGAGTAGTCGTACGGGGCAGGGTGCGGGGTGCCGTCCTCGTGAACGACCTCGCCCTGGACGACCTTGCCGTCGGGCCGGTGGATGCGGACCTGCTCCTGGAGGCGGACGGCGTCACCGAGCGGGCCCTTGCGCAGCAAGGCCATCGGGGCGCGCTGGAGCCGCCTCGCCACCGGCGGGACCAGGCAGAGCAGGCCGAGCAGGTCGCTGATGAACCCGGGGATCATCAGCAGGACGCCGCCGGCGACGGTGACCGCCGTCCGCGCCTCGCCCTCCGGCACGGTGCCCCTGCGCGCCGCCGCGAACGCCCGCAGCCCCGCGCGCTTCACGACCGACGCGCCCGCCACGAACCCGGCCAGCAGCAACAGCAGCGTCAGCAGCCAGCCGATCTGCTCGGCCACCGTCACCAGGAGCACCAGCTCGGCCACCACGTAGGCGGCGACGAGGAGGGGAAGGTACCGCTTGAGTCGGGACGCGCGCACGGCGGCTTGGCCCTTCGTTCGTGGTGTCAGGCTTCCACCGTAGAACGCCCGAGGTCAGGCCGGTGTTCCGGGCGTTCCAGAGGAGCGGCGGCGACGTGCCCAGACGGCGAAGCCGACCGCGCCGAGGCCGATGAAGGACAGCGCCCACTCGGGCGCCGCGCCGACCCGGTCGGCGAGGGTGAGACCGTCGCGCAGCGGCACCTTGACGTCCAGCTCCGCCTGCGTGGCCAGCTGCGTGCGCTGGACGACCGAGCCGTCCGGCGCGATGACCGCGCTGATGCCGCTGGTCGCGGCGATCACCACGGCGCGGCCGTGCTCGACGGCCCGCAGCCGGGACATGGCGAACTGCTGGTCCGGCTGGTCGGTGTGCTCGTAGGTCGCGTTGTTGGTCTGTACGACCAGGACCCGGCCGCCCTTGGTGACCGCGTCGTGGACGATGCCGTCGTAGGCGATCTCGAAGCAGATCACGTCACCGATCTTGGCGGGACCGACCGCCAGGATGCCGGTGTGGTCGCCCGGGTAGAAGTCGCGGGCCACCCGCTGCAGGCGGGTGATGTACTTCATCAGGATCGAGCGGAACGGCACGTACTCGCCGAACGGCACCGGGTGCTGCTTGGTGTAGGACGCGCCCGGGCCCGTCTTCGGGTTCCAGACGATGCCCTCGTTCATCACGTGCTGCGCGTCCGGGCCGTCGACCAGGGCGCCGACCAGCATCGGCACGCCGGTGCGGCCCGCGGCCTGGCTGATCGCGTCGTAGGCGGCGGGGGTGTTGTACGGGTTGACGTCGGAGGAGTTCTCCGGCCAGATCACCAGCTGCGGCTGCGGCAGCTTGCCCGCGTCGACCTTGTTCATCAGGTCGAAGGTCGCCGCGACGTGGTTGTCGAGCACCTGCATCGGGCGGCCGAGGAAGTCCATGCCGGCGTGCGGGACGTTGCCCTGGACGACGCCGATCTGCGCGTAGGCGGGGCCGCCCGCGGTGGTCCCGGCGGTCGGGAGCGGGATCGCGTAACCGACGACGCCCGCCGCTGCCGCGCCGGCCACGCAGGCGAGCCCGAGGCGGCCGCTGCGCCCGCGCCCCTCGCGGGTGCGCAGCGCCAGCAC
>NZ_BBPO01000025.1:63891-87613 GCF_000787815.1 Streptacidiphilus neutrinimicus | reverse complement strand
CCTCGCGGGTGCGCAGCGCCAGCACCGCCGCCGCCAGCAGCGCGCCGCAGAGCGCGACCGCGAAGCTCACCAGCGGCGCCCCGCCGAGCGCGGCCAGCGGCGTGAACGGCGAGGAGGTGTTGGCGAACGCGAGGCGACCCCACGGGAAGCCGCCGAGCGGCACCCGGTCGCGCGCCCACTCCTGCGCCACCCACAGACAGGCCGTCCACAGCGGCCAGAAGCGCACCCGGGAGACGATCGCGAGGCCGGCTCCCATGGCGGCCAGAAACAGCGCCTCGGCGACGGAGAGCAGCGCCCAGGCGTCGTAGCCGATGACGTCGATCCAGATCAGCAGCCACAGCATGAACACCAGGCCGAACACCAGCCCGGTCCACGCGCCCTGCCGGGCGGTCCGCCCGTAGGTCAGCAGGCTCAGGCCGGCGACCGCGACCAGCGACAGCGGCCAGATGCCGAAGGACGGGAACGACAGCGCGATCAGCACGCCGCAGAGGGCCGCGAGTGCGGTGCGCGGCGCGCCGCGGCGCATCCGGGTGCCGATCCGGACGAGGCGAGGCGGGCGCGCTCCGGCCTCCGCGGCCTCCGCGTGGTCCTTGGAACGGTCATCCGATTCCAGGGTCAAGGGCACGTTCGCCGCCAATCCGCAGCAGTTGGTTCCAGTGGCTGTGGGAAGACGGTACATCCTGCGGTTAAGTGCAGGTGAGAGCGGACCTGAGAGGGCTCGGAGGTCGCGGCACGGAAACGGCCCGGACGCTCTTCGGTCCGACTCGGGACCTGCTGGCTGCGGGCCGACCAGAAGCCGTTGTCTACTGAGCGTCCGGGCCGAGCCCGGAGTCCACACCCGTCGGCACGGGACGCGCTCGCGCGCCCGCGCCGAGGCCCTCGCTCCCCGGTCCGGCGGCGCCGGCTCCTGGCGGTGGAGACCAACGGCGGTCCCGGGTTTGGCGTGGGTCTGCTGTCCGGTGGACGACGACGAACCTACTCGCGCTCCCGCGGGGCCTGTCAACCGGCGTGTTACCTGGGCAGACGACCTTACGTCGCAGGTCAGCGCGGTGCGCGAGGGCCTGGACCCGGTTCGGCCCAACCCTTCGTTCGGCGGTATCCGGGCGGCGGCGGACGCTCTCTGCTACGACGCGTCCTCCCGCTTGCGGAGCTTGGCCCAGGCGTCGTGGTGCTCCCGCAGGATCCCGTCGAGCCGGTCCAGGAACTCCCTGACCGCGGCGGGCTCCGGGCCGTCGCCCTCGGTGAGGCCCACGGAGTAGAACGTGATGTCGCGGTCGAGCGATTCGAGCCGCAGCACGGTCTGGCTGGCCTGGATCCACAGTGAGCGGTGCGCGAAGAAGGCGTCCCAGGCCGCCAGGACCGTGACGAGGGCGCTGATGCCGAGGGCGATGTCCAGCAGGACCTGCCGCCCCGGGTCTCCGACCCGCACCCCGAGCAGCACGGTCGAACAGGCGGACAGGGTCACCGTCGCCATCTGCAACGCGAAGGCGCGGCGTCGGTCCCCCTTCTGATGCCGCTTGATAGCCGTCAGGATCCGCCGGACCTCCCCGGCGACGAACTCCAACTGCCCGTCCTGCGTTGTCACCTTTCCCCCTCCCAGGTGGTTGCACCTCCTAGGGGCGCGGGGAACTGCGCGAACAACCACCGGCGTGCGGATGGCCTGCGCATTGAGGACCATCGGCTCGTCAGTGGCTTGTCGCGCGGCTCCCCGCGCCCCTGGAGGGCTACCGCAAGTGCACCGTCTTTCCGTTCACGACTGTCGCCAGGCACCGCGGGAGCTCGCCGCCCGGCGTCAGATCGGGCAGGCCCGGGACGCCGCTGCGGGGGTCCGTGGACCAGTTGCGGATGATCTCGTCCGGGGCCTGGACGATCAGCGCCGTCGGGGCCCAGACCGCGAGGGACGCGGGCGCGCCCGGGACGAGGGTGCCGGCGTCGTCGCGGCCCAGGGCGCGCCACCCGCCGCGCGTGTGCGCGGTGAACGCCGCGCGCGCGGAGATGCGGTGCTCGGGCGTCTGGTGGAAGGCCGCCGCGCGGACCGTGCCCCACGGGTCGAGCGGGGTGACCGGGGCGTCGGAGCCGAAGGCGAGCGGGACGCCCGCACGCAGCAGCGCCGCGAACGGGTTCATCGTGCGGGCGCGCTCCGCGCCCAGGCGGTCGACGTACATGCCGGACTCGCCGCCCCAGAAGGCGTCGAACGCCGGCTGCACGGACGCGGTGAGGCCGAGCTCGGCGAAGGCCGCGATCTGCTCGGGGGGCAGCAGTTCCGCGTGCTCGACGCGGTGCCGCAGGGCGCGGACGCGCTCGAGGCCGAGCTTCTCGGCGACCGCGCGGACGCCTGCGACGAGCGCCGCCAGCGCGCCGTCGCCGATGGCGTGGAAGCCCGCCTGGAGGCCCGCCTCGGTGCAGGCGTGGACGTGCTCGGCGATCTCATCGGCGGTGACGTAGGAGGCGCCGGTGTGCTGCTCGTCGGCGTAGGCGTCGTGCAGGCAGGCGGTGTGGGAGCCGAGCGCACCGTCGATGAAGAGGTCTCCGCCCGCGCCCACCGCGCCCAGCCGGCGGGCGGTGTCGACCGCGCCGAGCTCGCCCCAGTAGCCGAAGACCTCCGGGCCGCCGCCGGCCCCCGCGAGAGCCAGCAGGCCCGTCAGGTCCGCCTCGGAGGAGATCTGCGGGCCCGCGCACTCGTGCAGGGCGCCGATGCCGAGGGTGACGGCGTGGGCCAGGGTGGCCCGCTGCGCGGCCTCGCGCTGGCCCGGCGTCAGGTGGCCCAGGGCGGCTGCCCGGACGGCGTGGTGGGCGGCACGGCTGAGCGGGCCCTGCGGCAGATACCCCGGCAGGGTCGGCAACTCGGGGCCCGCAAGGGCGCGCAGGGCCGTGGAGGCCAGCGCGGAGTGGACGTCCGTGCGGGAGAGGTAGAGCGCGGCGCCGTCCGCGGCCTCGTCGAGCTCGGCGAGGCTCGGCGCGCGGCGCTCGGGCCACTTGGTCTCGTCCCAGCCGTGACCCAGCAGCACGCCGCCCGGCCCGACGCCGGACGCGCGGACGAAGGCGCGGACGCGCGCCAGCGCCTCGCCCAGGGTCGGGCAGGCCGTCAGGTCCAGGCCGGTGAGGGCCAGGCCCGTCGAGGTGGCGTGCACGTGGGCGTCCACGAACGCCGGGGTGACCAGCGCGCCGGCGAGATCCACGACGAGGTCGGCGTCGCGGGCGTAACTCTCGGCCGCGCCCTCCTCGCCGACCCAGGCGACGACGCCGTCCTGCATCAGCAGGGCGGTGGCGAACGGGTCGGCGGGGCTGTAGACGTCGCCGCCGCGCAGCAGGACCGTGCGCGCGGCGGAGTCGGCGAGGGCGGGGAGCGGTGCTGCGGCGGTCATGCGGTCCACCTTATGAGACGCCGCCGACAACGCCGTGAGCAGCCCCGTGGGCAGCCCCGCGAGCGGCGCGGTGGCCGCCCGCAGGCAGGCCCTACTTCAGCTGGGGCGGGCGCGCCTCGTACGGGGTGCTGAGCACGACCGTGGTTCTGGTCGAGACGCCGGCCGCCGAGCGGATCCGCGCGAGCAGGTCCTCCAGGTCGCCCGGCGTGGCCACACGGATCTTGAGGATGTAGTTCTCGTCCCCCGCGACGCTGTGGCACGCCTCGATCTCCTCGATCCCGGCCAGCCGTTCGGGGGTGTCGTCCGGGGCGCTGGGGTCGAAGGGTTTGACCGAGATGAACGCCGTCAGCGGCAGATTGACCGCCTCGGGGTCCACGATCGCGGCGTACCCGCGGATCACGCCGCGCTGTTCGAGGCGTCGCACCCGCTGGTGCACCGCCGAGGTGGACAGGCCCGTGGCCTTGCCCAGGTCCGTGTAGCTCATCCGGCCGTCGGCGACCAGGAGCTGCACGATCTGTCGATCGAGTTCCTCCACCCGCACAACTTAGCCGACGCGTCATGTGAGCAAGGCCACAGGTCTGCGCCACAGCCGTCGGCACCCTCAGGATTACCGAGTGCCGTTGGTGGGAAGTGCTCGCTATGGTCGCGGCGACAGAGGTCCGCGTGCCTGCTCCAGGGGGAGTTCACATGACTGTTGTCGAGCAGCTGAGCGCTGTCCGGAACGACGAGGCCGACATCGAGGCCAGAACGCCGGGCATCGACCCGGGCGAGGCGGAGACCTGGGAGATCACCCGGTTCCGCTGCCCCGACTGCCACCGTCCGATCGCGGTTCTGGACGACGAGGAGCGCTTTCCGCAGCACGCCGTCGTGACCACGCCGTGGCACCCGTTCTCCGCCACCGTCTGCCAGGGCTCCGGCCGTTGGCTGGACGACGCCGACGAGGAGGACGAGCTGTTCGACCCGGAGCCCTCGCTCGCCGAGTTCCTGACGCTCCCGGCCGAGCTGGACTGGCGCCGCCAGCCGTTCTCGCACGTGGGCCGGGGCATCCCGCAGCAGCGTCAGGCCGCATAGCGTCCCTCGACCATCGCCTCCAGCGTCGCCCGGTGCAGGATCAGCCGGTCCGGGTCGGCCGGGGCCTCCGCCTCGCCGAAGTGGACCTGCCGGTAGCCGATCCTGAGCATCACCACGGCGTGCCGCAGGGCCGCGTAGAGCGTGAAGAACTCCAGGTCGTGCGGGGTGTGCCCGCTCGCCTCGGCGTACTGCGCCGCGACGGTCGCCGGGTCCAGGAAGTCCGGCAGGCCGGGCTGCCCGGAGGCGACGGTCAGGTCCTGGAAGAAGCGGTGCAGGAAGACGAACCAGCCGAGGTCGAGCTCGCGCGGGCCGAGCGCGGCCATCTCCCAGTCGAGCACGGCCGCGGGGGTGAAGCCCTGGTAGATCACGTTGCCGATGCGCGCGTCGCCCCAGCTGAGGACGGTCTCGCCCGGGTCGGCCGGCCAGAGCCGCTCCAGCCGGGCGAAGGCGCGCTCGATCAGGGGTGAGGCCGCGCGGCCCCGCACGACCCAGTCGTAGTAAGCCCGTTGCTCGTTGACGTGCTGCCGCAGCGGGGTGTCACCGGGCGCGTGGGAGCGGAGGAAGCCGGCCTCGGCGACGGGCGCGCGGTGCAGTTCGGCGAGCACCTCGACGCTCGCGCGCTGCAGCCGCCCGCGTTCGGCCTCGCTCGCCTCGTGCAGCCAGTTGCCGCCGTAGGTGTAGGGCATGAGGTCGGGCGGCACGCGCCCGTCGACCCGTTCCATGACGAAGGCGGGCGCGCCCAGCGGTCCCGGGTCCGTCTCCAGGCGCAGCAGCCTCGGCACGGGCGCCTCGGTGTGCGCGGCGACCAGGGCCATGCACCGGTACTGGCGCTCCATGTCGTAGGAGGGGAACACGGTGTAGGCGTCGGGATCGGCGGCGAGCCGCAGCACGCAGGGCTGCACGCCGCCGTCCGCGTGACGCAACTCGAACAGGACGGTCTCGCTGGACATGCCGTTGGACCGGGGGACGGTCAGCTTCTCAGCGGTCGCGTCGGGCTGCCAGGTGGCGATCCACGCCGCGAGGCGGGCGCGCAGTTGCTCGGGGTCGCGGGTGGTGGTGCGCGGACGCCGGGCCTCGGCGGCGGTCATCGTCACACCTCCCGGGTGTGCGGGGCGACGGCGGAGAAGTCGGCGAAGCCGGACGGGTCGTGGCGTCCGAAGCTGCCGTGCTCGAAGACCCCGTGGCCGACCTCCCCGTCGAGGGTGAAGCGGGCGGCGTGGTCGGTGACGCCGTACCCGGCGAGGCCGAGGTCGGCCGGGTCGCTGAGGTCGTAGCGGCGGCGGTCCACCCAGCCGCGGCCCTGCCAGGTCCCGTGCTGCCAGTCCTGCGCGGGCGGGTAGCCGGCGCCGACGGCGAGCGGGGTGCCCCCGAGCAGTCGGGCGTGGATCTCCACGGGCTTGCGGGCGGCGTCGGTGAGGTGCAGGGTCGCGCCGGTCGGCACACGGGTCCCGGGCCGGTAGGCGATGTCGACCTGGGGCCAGCCGAGTTGCTCGTCGTGCCGGCTCGTGTCCGCGTGGACGAGGACGGCCTCGTTGAGGGAGCGGTATCCGTCGGCGTCCTCCTGGAGGATCACCATGACGAAGCGGTCGCGGAACCGGATCGGGCACCACACCCAGTGGAACCCCTCGGTCCGGTGCTCCGCCGCCGCGCGGCCGGGCTGCTCGCCCGGGATCGGCCGCACGCCCCAACTGCGGTCCCTGGTCGCGGTCCACTCCTGCGGCGTGAGGGTGAACTCCTCTCCCCCGGCCCGGATCCACCCGCTCGCGCCGCCGGCCTGCACGAACCTGCGGCCCTCCAGGGTCAGCCGGTCCCCGCTGTACCCGAGGTGGTGCGGCTCCCACACGGCGGGGAACTCCGCCTGCCAGGTCACGTCACAGGCGAGGCCCTCCGGCCCGTCGCCCGCGCAGACCACGCGCAGGGTGCGCAGCGGCTCGACCACCTCGATCCGGACGGGCCCGACGGCGAGCGTCATCCGGTCCTCCCCGAGCGCGTCCGAGGCGCGGACGGCGTGGAGGGTGCGGCCGGCTTTGAGCGTCACGTAGGCGTCGATCACGCCGGTGTTGGGGTACACCCCGAGGCCGGCGATGAGGAGCGCGCGGCCCGCGTGGTCGAACACGTGGAAGATGCAGCGGTCGTACGCGTTGCGGTCCCCCGTGGCGACGTGCCGCATGGACAGCGGCGCCTGGTGCACGGGGTACTCGTCCAGCGGAACGGGACGGAACACCACACTGGCCTCCTGAACCGGAAGGAATGCCTGACGGTATGTCAGATCCGGTGGAGGAGGCCAGAGCCGTGCACTGCCCAGGAGACTCAGCGGGTGAGCGTCCTGCCGATCACCAGGCGCTGGATCTGGTTGGTGCCCTCGACGATCTGGAGCACCTTCGCCTCGCGCATGTAGCGCTCGACCGGGTGGTCCTGCGTGTAGCCGTAGCCACCGAGGACCTGGACCGCGTCCGTGGTGACGCGCATCGCCGCGTCCGTGCAGAAGAGCTTGGCCATCGCCGCCTCCTTGCTGAAGGAGAGCCCGGCGTCGCGGCGGCGGGCAGCCGCGAGGTAGAGGGCGCGGCCGGCCTCGACCGCGGTCGCCATGTCGGCGAGCAGGAAGGACAGGCCCTGGAAGTCCGCGATCGCCCGGCCGAACTGCTCGCGCTCCTTGGCGTAGCCCACCGCGTAGTCCAGCGCGGCCTGGGCCACGCCCACCGCGCACGCGGCGATGCCGAGGCGGCCGGAGTCCAGCGCGGCCATGGCGATGCCGAAACCCTGGCCCTCGTGGCCGATCAGGCGCTCCGCGGGGACGTGGGCGTCGTCGAAGAGGACCTGGGCGGTCGGGGAGCCCTTCATGCCCATCTTGCGCTCGGGCGCGGCGCCGGAAACGCCGGGGGTCTCGGCGGGGACCAGCAGGACGCTGATGCCGCGCGGGCCGTCGTCGCTGGTGCGCACCATCGTGCTGTAGAAGTCGGCGACGCCGCCGTGCGTGATCCACGCCTTGGTGCCGTTGACGACGTATTCGTCACCCTCGCGGACGGCGCGGGTCTTGAGCCCGGCCGCGTCGGAGCCGGACTGGGGCTCGGAGAGGCAGTACGCGCCGAGCTGCTCGCCGCCGATCATGTCCGGCAGCCACTTCTCGCGCTGCGCCTCGCTGCCGAAGGTGGCGAGGGCGTGGCAGGAGAGGGTGTGCACACTGAGGCCGAGGCCCACGGTGAGGCGCGCGGCAGCCAGCTCCTCGATCACTTGGAGGTAGACCTCGTACGGCTGGGCGCCGCCGCCGTACTGCTCGTCGTACGGGAGACCGAGCAGACCCGAGCGGCCGAGCGTGCGGAACGCCTCGCGGGGGAACTCCGCCGCGGCCTCCTCCTCGGACGCCTGCGGCCGGAGCTCGTTGTCGGCGAGGTCCCGGGTGAGCGCGAGCAGCTCGCGCGCCTCGTCGGTGGGGAGCTGGCGCTCGACGGGCTTGGTCGCGGACGCGGTCATGGCGGCTCTGCCTCCTGGTCTCGGGGCCCGACACCCCAGGTGGAGAGGCCGGGCGACGACACGTACGACGGCACCGGGTCTCGGTGAACGATCGCTAACATGCGGCGCTGGAAGTATGCCCCATTCGGGGCGGGCCGCACCACGCCGGAGCTGGGCGGATCCGCCGGTCCAGCGCGTAGGCTCGGAGCACCATGCTCACCCTCCCCTCCCTGGCCGCGCGCCTCTCCGCCCTCGCGCCCTCCTGCGGCCCGACGCGGCTGCTGGCCGTCGACGGCTACGCCGGCTCCGGAAAGACCACCTTCGCCGCCCTCCTCGCCGACGCGCTCGGCGGTGCGGACCGGGCGCCGGTCGTGCACCTGGACGATCTGGCGACGCACGAGGAGTTCTTCGACTGGACCGGTCGGCTGCGGGCGGAGGTGCTCGCGCCCCTCGCGGAGGGGCGCCCGGTGCGCCACCGTGTCTACGACTGGGAGCGCGCGCGGTTCGACGCGGTCCGCGAGCTCCCGGCGGCCCCGCCCTTCCTGGTCCTGGAAGGCGTGGGGGCCGGACGGCGGGCGGTGCGACCGCGGCTGGCGGCGCTGCTGTGGATGGACCTGGACGCCGACACCGCCCGCTCGCGCGGTGAACTGCGGGACGGTCCGGAGCTCGCGGACTTCTGGAAAAGGTGGACGAAGGAACAGACCGAGCACTTCCGTGTCGACCCCAGCCGTGACTTCGCGGATTTCCTGGTAAGCGGCGCGAGCGCTCGGCCGTTCGCTGACGCAGCGTAATCACTACAGCGTGTACCCAATAGCCTGTCCGCGAGCCAGCGAATCGTCGGGGAACGCAACGACCCCGGGGCCGACCACCCCGCGACGATGCCCTTGACCTGCACCCCTGGCACCAACTACGTTCTCCATCAGCGCGACACACGGTGATCGCGCTTCGCAGACACGAGCTGCCGGCCGTTCCCCCGTGGCCGGCAGCTCGTCCTTTTCCGGCGCATCCGTCCGCCGTGTACCACTGGTCACGGTGACCGAGGGTGATAGCCAGAGTAAAACCCTCCGCTTGTGTGAGAACTCTGTTTATGTCCCCACCAGCCGATACGGCAGCGCGGCACTCTTCCGGATCAGCAAGACCCCGGTACGATTCCCCATGAGCGTGCGGGCTCGGTCGCCGCGTGCTCACGGACCGTCAAGGTGTGGCGTCTGCAAGCCTCCCGGGTCAGCCCTCCAGCGGGCAGCGGGGACGCGGAGCAGCAGGGGGCGAAGCGGTGGGGACTGAGGACAACGGCGACAGGCGCTCACGCGGCCTGGCCGATCGCGCCTGGCTGCGTGCCATGGACGCCTACACCGTCGGGGCGTACACCCGCGCCGAGGAGGAGTTCCGCGCCGCCGTCCGGCTCGACCCGGGCATGGCCGACGCCTGGCTCGGCCTGCACGCGCTGCGTTCGGACACCTCGGCCGCCCTGCTGAACATGCACCGGCACCGGGACCGCTTCGGCGAGCAGCGACGTCGGCACCGGCGTCCGCTCAGCTCCTGGTACTGGCTCGGCTGGTGGGTCCAGCCACTGCTGGAGACCGGGCGGGACCTGACCCTGGCCCACGCCTCGCACTGGCTCGACGGCCGTCACCTCGCCGAGCTCGACCAGGCGCTGGCCGAGTGCCCCGGCGCCACCGAGGACAGCGCCGTCCGCTTCCTGCACGCCTGCCGCTCCTACCTCACCAAGGACTGGGAGCAGCTGATCCGCGACACCGACGGCCTGCTCGACGACCCGCTGCTGGGCATCGAGGCGGGCCTGTTCAGCGGCATGGCCCGGGTGCGCCTGGACATGTGCGGCCAGGCCGAGCTGCCGCTGGCGACCTCGCTCGCCCGCTGTCGCTCCGAGCAGCCGCAGCGCAAGGAGCTGCGGTACTGGCTCGCCCGCGCCTACGAGGGCGTCGGCCGCAGCGCGGCGGCGCTCTCGCTCTACCGCGCGGTGCACCGGGTCGACCCCGGTTTCATGGACACCTCCGCCCGCCTGGCCGCGATCACCGCGGAGGACGGCGTGGACCCCGCCCTGCTGGAGTCCCCCGGGGAGCCCGGCCTGCTCCGTCCCGGCCGCGCGGGCGGGGTCGGCGGCGGGGACACGACGGGCTTCGACATCACCGCGTTCGACGGGGTCGCCTTCGACGGCACCGGGTTCGACGGCCCCGCCCTCGACGGCGGCGCCGACGCGACGGACTTCGGCGACGGCGCGGACAGCCCCGTCGACGTGGGCTTCGAGCCGGTCTTCTACGACCCGCTCCCCGGCTTCCCGCTCGCGGAGGACGAGGAGGAGGCCGAGGCGGAGACGGCGACGGGCACCACGACCGTCGACGGCGCCGCCGGGAGCGCCTCTGTCCCGGCCGCCCGCGACCGCGCCGCGCTGCCCGCCCCCGCGGGCCGCGAGACACCGCCGGACCAGCAGCGGCTGGAGGCGGCGCTCGCCGAACTCGACCGGATGGTCGGCCTGGAGCCCGTCAAGCGGCAGGTGCTGGCGCTCTCGGCCCAGCTGCGGATGGCCCGCCTGCGCGCGGACCAGGGCCTGCCGGTGCAGCCGCCCAAGCGGCACTTCGTCTTCTCCGGCCCCTCCGGCACCGGCAAGACCACCGTCGCCCGGATCCTCGGCCGGGTCTTCTACGCGCTCGGCCTGCTCAGCGGCGATCACCTGGTCGAGGCCCAGCGTGCCGACCTCGTCGGCGAGTTCCTCGGCCAGACGGCCGTCAAGGCGAACGAGCTGATCGACTCCGCACTGGACGGGGTCCTGTTCATAGACGAGGCCTACAGCCTCGCCAACTCCGGCTACTCCAAGGGCGACGCCTACGGCGACGAGGCCCTGCAGGTGCTGCTCAAGCGCGCCGAGGACAACCGCGACCGCCTCGTCGTCATCCTCGCCGGCTACCCCGAGGGCATGAACCGGCTGCTGGCCGCCAACCCCGGCCTCAGTTCCCGCTTCACCACCCGGGTCGACTTCCCGAGCTACCGGCCCGCCGAACTCGCCGCCATCGGCCAGTCGCTGGCCGCGCACGACGGGGACTTCTGGGACGACGAAGCGCTGGAGGAGCTCCGCAGCATCTGCGGCCACGTGGTGCGTGAGGGCTGGATCGACGACCTGGGCAACGGGCGCTTCATGCGCACGCTCTACGAGAAGTCCTGCGCCTACCGCGACCTGCGGCTCTCGGTGCTGGCGGAGCTGCCCACCAGACAGGACCTGGCCGCGCTGCGGCTTCCCGACGTGCTCCAGGCCTATGGAGAGCTCATCGACGGTCGGTAGGGTCGCGGCATGGCCGAGATGCAACCGAGGCCCCACGCCTGGCGGATCGACGCCCGCGAGTACGCACGTCAGGAGCGGCGTCGCGGCCGCCGCCACGCCTACGAGCGGCTGTTCGGCGGCCGGACCGCGCTGGTGGTCGTCGACATGGTCCGCTTCTTCGTCGACGGCAACCCGTTCGGGCTCGCCACCGTCCCCAACGTCCACGCGCTCGCCCGCGCGACGCGCGCGGCGGGCGGCACCGTCGCCTGGGTGCTGCCCGCCGTGCCCGAACACGCCACCCGCTGGGCGGTCGACTTCTACGGCCCCGAGATCGCCGAACGCTACCGCCGCGCCGGCGGCTCCGGCCGGACCCGGGACCGGCTCTGGCCCGAACTCGTCCCGGCCGAGGAGGATCTGGTGGTCGAGAAGACCACCGCCTCCGCCTTATTCCCCGGCCGCTGCCCCCTGCCTGCCCTACTGGACGAGCGCGGCGTGGACACGGTCCTGGCCTGCGGCCTGGTCACCAACGTCTGCGTCGAATCCACCGTCCGCGACGCGGCCACCCTGGGCTACCGCACCATCCTCGCCGCGGACGCCTGCGCGACCCGCGACGACGCCATGCACAACGCCTCGCTGACGACCGTCTACCGCAGCTTCGGCGACGTCCGCACGACCGAGGAGATCCTCGCCCTCCTCCGCACGGGGATCGACGCGGTCTGAAAGCTCCGGCGAGTGCGTGAGTGCTCTGTCAGGCCGGGCGGCGTCCCCAAGCGGAGATCAGCGGGGCGAGGGTCAGGTCGAGTTCGCCCGCGTCGATGGCGGCCAGGTGCGCGTCGAGCTCGGCGTCGTCGGCCAGGCCGGCCGCGAGGAGTTCGGCGCGCACGTGCCGGATGGTCGACGCCTCCAGCCGGTCGCAGGCCGAGCCGCCGACCGGGAAGGCGCCCGCCGCGGCGACGTCGACCAGGCCGGCCTCGCGCAGGGCCCGCGGCAGCGTCCGGCCGTAGCGCAGGTCCGCGCCGCGGCGCGCCAGCAGCTCCCGGATCGCGTCGCGCAGCCGGTTGGCCCGCCGCTGCGCGGGGCCGCTGTCGTCGAGGCAGGCCAGAGGCTGCAGGGCGGTGTCGGCGTCCTCGATCAGCAGCCAGCCGCCGGGCCGCAGCGCGGCCGCCATCGTGGCCAACGCCTTTGCGCGGTCGGGCACGTGGACCAGCACGAGCCGGGCGTGCACCAGGTCGAACGTCCCCGGTTCCGGGGCCGGATCAACGGCGACGTCGTGCCGCCGCACCTCGTACCCCTCGCCCGTCTTCAGCCACGACGGGTCGATGTCCGTGGCCAGCACGTGCCCGGTCGGGCCGACGGCCGCCGCGAGCGCCTCCGGGATGCCGGGGCCGCCGGCCCCCACCTCCCAGCAGCGCGAGCCGGCCCCGACCCCCAGCCGCTCGAAGTGGCCGCGCGTCACACCGTCGAACAGCTCGGCCAGCCAGACGAATCGCTCGCCCGCCTCCTTGCGCGCGTTGTCCAGCAGGTACCCGCGGGCGGCGGGCTCTCCACCGGGCGCGGTGGTCCCGTCGGTCGGATCCGGTCGGCCATCGGCATGCGGCGTGCGGGGCGAAGCGGTCATGGCTCCATGGTCGACCTTGCCGGGACGTCGGCGCCATGACGCTGGGAGAGGGATGTCTCACACACGGTCGAGCGTCTTCGAGGAACCGGCCTCACCCCGCCGGTGGCGGCGTCGAGCGGACCGGCCGTGCGCGTCCCGGGAGAGGACTCCCGGAACGCCCACGGCCGGCCTCGGCCGTCCGGGCCCGAGGACCCGTCAGGCGCGGTGCCTGCCGCTACGCGGCCTTGAGGGCCTCGCGGAGCGGGACGCGGGCGCCGCTGCGGAGGACGCTGTTGCGGTAGACGCGGCCCGCGAAGCGCAGGACGAGCACGCCGCAGGCGAGGGTGAGCGCCAGCGCGACCAGCACCTGCCAGATCGGTGCGACGCCGAGCGCCCAGCGCATGGGCATGAGGACCGGAGCGGTCAGCGGCACGAAGGAGAGGACCTCCGCGATGCCGCTCTGCGGATTGGTCGGCAGGATGGAGATGGCCACCACCCAGCCTGCGATCAGCGGCATCATGATGGGGGCCATCACCCCGCCCAGGTCCTCCTGGCGGGAGACCATCGCGCCCGCCGAGGCGAAGATCATCGCGTACAGCCAGAAGCCGGCCGCGAACCACGCCAGCGTCCACATCAGGCTGCCGACCGACGCGCTCAGCGAGACGCTGAGCTGGCCGTCGGCCATGCCGACGGCGAGACCGAGAACACCGGGGACGACCAGCTGGATCGCGCCGACCACCGCGACGCCGGCGACCTTGCCCGCCAGCAGCTGCCACGGCTTGATCGTGGCGAGCAGCAGCTCGACCACGCGGCTGGTCTTCTCCTCGACCACGCCCTGGGCCACCATCTGGCCGACCGTCATCAGGATGAGGTACATCAGCAGACCGGCCGTGATGGCGATGGCGATCTTCTGGCCCTGCTGCGGATCGGTCTTCTCCAGGGTGGTCGCGTGGACCTGCTGGGAGGCCGGCGGCGGGCCCTGCTCGGCCGCGCCCGCGAAGGAGAAGAGCGTCTGCAGGGAGTCCGGCAGGGACTTCTGCACCGTCACCTGGGTGCCGTCCGCGCCGTGGGAGACGACGAAGGCGTCGGCCTTGCCGTCGCGGACCGCGGCTGTGCCGGCCGCCTGGTCGGCGACCTCGGTGACGGCGACCTTCTGGTGCAGCTTGTCGGCCAGGCCTTCGAGCTGCCGCCCGTAGTCGGCGTCCGACCGGACCACGGCGACGTGCTGCGTCGTCGGGCCCGAGGCGGCGAGCTTGGTGATGATCGGGACGGCCAGGAAGGCGACGGCCGTGATGCCCAGCAGGATCAGGAACGCCTTGGACCGCAGCCGCACCGACATCTCGCGTGCGGCGACCAGCCGGACCGCCTCGACGTTGGTCAGCTGCCCGCTCTGGTGGTTGCCCGTGCTCACTTCTCCGTCTCCCCCCTGCTCGCCGTCTCCCCCGGGTGCGACTCCGCGCTCACCACGTGCCGGAACAGCTCGGTCAGCGAGGAACGCCGACGGGCGAACTCGGTGACCGGGCCGGTGGCCAGGGCCGCCGCGAGGACGGCCTGGTCGTCCGCTCCCTCGTCCAGGGCCAGCACGGTGCGGCCGTTCTCCCGGCCGCGGACGGTGACCCCGACGAGGTCCGACGCCCAGCCCTCGGGCGCGGCGGGCGCGTGCACCAGCAACTCCTCACCGCCGGAGGCCTGCAGCCGCTCGACGGTGTCGCAGGCGACCATGGTGCCCGCGCGGACGATGCCGACGCGGTCGCAGAGCCGCTCGACGAGGTCGAGCTGGTGGCTGGAGAAGATGACGGGAATGCCCTCGGCGGCCTTCTCCCGCAGCACCTGGCTCATCACGTCGACCGCGACCGGGTCCAGGCCGGAGAAGGGCTCGTCCAGGACGAGTATCTCCGGGTGGTGCACCAGCGCGGCGGCCAGCTGCACGCGCTGCTGGTTGCCGAGGCTCAGCTTCTGCACCTCGTCGCCGACGCGGGCGTGGACCCCGAGGCGCTCGGTCCACGAGCGCACGGCCGAGGCCGCCTCCGCCGCGCCGAGGCCGTGCAGGCGCGCCAGGTAGGTCAGCTGCTCGCCGACCTTCATGCGCGGGTAGAGGCCGCGCTCCTCCGGCATGTAGCCGATCCGGCTGCGCGTCTCGTGGTCCACCGGGACGCCGTCCCAGCGCACCTCGCCGCCATCGGCGGCCAGCACCCCGAGGATGATGCGCATCGTCGTGGTCTTGCCGGCGCCGTTGCTGCCGACGAAACCGAAGATCTCGCCTGCCCGTACGTCGAAGCTCATGCCGTCCAGCGCGACGGTGTCCCCGTAGCGCTTGGTCAGGGCGTCGACTTCGAGACGTCGATCGCTCACCTGCTCACACTCCCCCGAATGTTGCTCGTGTTCGCCGCTTGTGTTCCGTCGATCTGTTCGATCAGCGGTCAGCCTATCCATGGACCCGGTGGTCCGGATCATGGACCTCTCCCACCAGTTCCTCCAGGACATCCTCCAACGCCACCAGGCCGAGCGTCAGCCCGTCGGTGTCCACGACGCCGGCCAGATGCGCGGCCGAGCGGCGCATCGCGCCGAGGGCGTCGTCGAGCGGCAGGTCGCCGGAGAGGGTGATGATGGGCCGCCAGAGCCGGTCGGGCACCCGGTCGTCGGCGTCGTCCAGCTCCAGCACGTCCTTGACGTGCAGGTAGCCGAGGAAGGCGCCGCGGTCGTCGACGACGGGGAAGCGGGAGTAGCCGGTGCGCACCGCCAGCTCCTCGATCCGGCCCGCGGTGACGGCGCGGTCGACGGTGACGAGCTTGGCGCTCGGCATCACGACCTCCCGCACCGGACGCAGGCCCAACTCCAGGGCGTCCTCCAGGCGCTCGTGCGCCTTGCGGCCGAGCAGGCCGGCGGCGTGGGAGGCGTGCAGCACGTGGGCCAGCTCCTCGCTGGTGAACGCGGCGGCGATCTCGTCCTTCGGCTCGACCCGCAGCAGCCGCAGCACCAGGTTGGCCAGGGCGTTGAGGAACGCGATGAAGGGGCGCAGCCAGCGCGCGAGCGCGGCCAGCGGCGGCCCGAGTTGGAGCGCCGCGCGCTCGGGCGTGGCCAGCGCGATGTTCTTCGGCACCATCTCGCCGATCACCATGTGCAGCGCGACCACGACGGCCAGCGCCAGCACGTAGCCGGCCGGGTGGACGAGCGACGCGGGCAGGCCGAGGGCGTGGAACGGCGCCTCCAGCAGCCCGGCGAGCGCGGGCTCGGCGAGCGCGCCGAGCAGCAGCGAGCAGACGGTGATGCCGAGTTGGGTGGCCGCGAGCATCGCGGAGACGTCCTCGATCGCGCGCACGACCGTGGCCGCGCGCCGGTCGCCCGCCAGCGCGAGCGGTTCGACCTGGCTGCGGCGGACGGAGACCAGCGCGAACTCGGCGCCGACGAAGAAGGCGTTGCCGAGCAGGAGCAGCACGGCGAAGAAGAGCGAGAGCGCGGTCATCGGTCGCCGCCCTCGAGTCGCTCCAGCCGCACCCGCTCGGTGCGGTGGCGGTGCACCTCCACGGCGGTCAGCCGCCAGCCGGGGAGCTCGGCCGCGTCGCCCGGGACGGGGATCCGGCCGAGCAGGTCGGCGAGCAGGCCCGCGACGGTCTCGTAGGGGCCCTCGGGCGCGTGCAGGCCGACGGTCTCCAGCACGTCGACGCGGCAGCGGCCCTCGGCGAGCCAGGCGCGGTGTCCGGCGACGGCGGCGGCCGGGCGCAGTTCGGGCAGGTCCTCGGGGTCGTGCTCGTCCTGGACCTCGCCGACCATCTCCTCGACGATGTCCTCGAGCGTGGCCACCCCGGCGGTCCCGCCGTACTCGTCGACGACGACGGCGAGCTGCTGACGGCTCCGCAGCAGGTCCAGCAGCCGGTCGGCTGGCAACGTCTCGGGCACCAGCAGCGGGGGCGAGGCGAGCGCGCCGACCCGCACCTGGGCGCGCCGGTCGGCCTTGACCGCGAGCGCGTCCTTGAGGGTGACGACGCCGACGACGTCGTCGATGGTCTGCCGGTAGACGGGGAAGCGGGACAGGCCGGTGGCCCGGGTCAGGTTGAGCACGTCGGCGGCGGTCGCATGGTCCTCCAGCGCGGCGACGTCGACGCGGGGCGTCATCACGGACTCCGCGGAGAGCTCGGCGAGGCCGAGCGTGCGGACGAAGAGGTCGGCGGTGTCGGTCTCCAGTGCGCCCTCGTGCGCGGAGTGGCGGGCCAGCGCCACCAGTTCCTCGGCGCTGCGCGCGGAGGCCAACTCCTCGGCGGGCTCCATGCCGAGGGCCCGGACGATCCGGTTGGCGGCCCCGTTGAGCACCAGGATCAGCGGGCGGCACACCCTTGAGAAGACCACCTGCGGCGCGACAACGGCCCGTGCCACCTGCAGCGGGCGGGAGATCGCCCAGCCCTTCGGCACCAGCTCGCCGACGACCATCTGCAGCACGGTCGCCAGCAGCAGCCCGACCAAGGCGGCGACGCCGGTCACCACGCCGGCCGGCACGCCGACGCCCTTCAGCGGCGGGGACAGCAGCAGTCCGAGCGCGGGGTTCGCCAGCATGCCCACGAGCAGGGAGGTCACGGTGATGCCGAGCTGCGCGCCGGACAGCTCGAAGGAGAGCGTCCGCAGGGCGCCGTCCACCCGTGACGCCCGCCGGTCCCCCGCCGCGGCGGCCCGCTCCACCTCCCCGCGGTCCACGGTGACGAGCGCGAACTCGGCGGCCACGAAGAGCCCGTTGGCCAGGATCAGCAGCACGGCGACGCCGAGCAGCAGCCAGGCCATGGAAATACTGTGAGGGTCCATGGGGAGTGCGGATTCTCCAAAGGCTTGGTAAAGACCCTAACCGTACCTCAGGGCTGCTCGGCCGTGCCGTAGGCGTCGACGCAGGCGCGGAGCTCCTGCGCCATGCGCCAGGCCCGCCTGCGTCCGGCGCCCGGCTGGATCGCGACGACTGCCAGCGTCCCGCCGTCCGTCAGGTCGAGGGTCACCCACGGGTCGCCGAGGTGGAGGTTGACGGCGAGGATCTGAGGCCACTCCAGGCGCCGCTTGCGCACGAAGTTGACCACCGTCAGCCCCGTGCGGTCCGCCTTGGCCTTGGGGCGGGCCAGCACCACCAGCACCAGGGCGAAGACGATGCCGCTGCCGCCGATCCCGATGCGGTCGTGCCGCTGCCAGTCCGGCGCGCCGATCGCCGCGATCAGGGCGAAGAAGGCCACCGACAGGGCCGCGAGCCCGAGCAGCACCACCCGCGTCAGGACCGGCTGCCAGGTCCGGGGCAGCGGCGGCGCGGCGGTGAAGCTCGGGCTCGCGGTCATGTCAGAGCCGACAGGCGTGGATGTCGGTGACCAGGATCGCGCGCGCGCCGATCCCCCACAGGTCGTCCATGATCCGCTGGGCCTCCTTACGCAGCACCATGGACCGGACCGCCACCCAGCCCTCGCTGTGCAGCGGGGACACCGTCGGCGACTCCAGACCAGGGGTGAGCGCGACCGCCTCGGCGACGTGCTCGGCACGGATGTCGTAATCCATCATCACGTACCGACGGGCCACCAGGACACCCTGCAGACGCCGCATGAACTGCTCCACCGCCGGGTTCTCGGCCGCGCCGAGGGGGCGGATGACGACGGCCTCGGAGCGCAGGATCGGCTCGCCGAAGACCTCCATGCCGGCGTTGCGCAGGCTGGTGCCGGTCTCCACCACGTCGGCGATGACCTCGGCGACGCCGAGCTGCACGGCCGTCTCGACCGCGCCGTCCAGCTTGGTCACGGTGGCCTTGACGCCGGCCTCGGCCAGGTGCTTCTCGACCAGGCCGGTGTAGGAGGTGGCGATCCGGCGCCCCTCCAGGTCCTTGACGCTGCCGGCCACTCCGGGCGGGCCGGCGAAGCGGAAGGTCGAGCCGGCGAAGCCGAGCGAGAGGACCTCCTCGGCCTCCGCGCCGGAGTCGAGGAGCAGGTCGCGACCGGTGAAGCCGATGTCGAGGCGGCCCGAGCCGACGTAGATCGCGATGTCGCGGGGGCGCAGGTAGAAGAACTCGACGCGGTTCTCCGGGTCGACCAGGACCAGCTCCTTGCTGTCCTTGCGCTGGCGGTAGCCGGCCTCATGGAGCATGCCCGCCGCCGGTTCGGCGAGTGAGCCCTTGTTCGGGACGGCGATGCGGAGCATGCTGTGCTGCCTTTCTGGGGTGGGTTTCTCGAACATACGAAAGCGGGGCACCGAAACGGCTCGGTGCCCCGCTGCGTCAGAACACGCGGGGTCTACAGATGGGCGTAGACGTCCTCCAGGCTGAGGCCGCGCGCGACCATCATGACCTGGAGGTGGTACAGCAGCTGGGAGATCTCCTCGGCGGTCCGCTCGTCGGACTCGTGCTCGGCCGCCATCCACACCTCGGCCGCCTCCTCGACGACCTTCTTGCCGATGGCGTGCACGCCCAGTGCGACCAGCTCGGCGGTCCGCGACCCTGGCTCGCCGGCGGCGGCCTTCCGCTGCAGCTCGTTGAAGAGCTCTTCGAATGTCTTAAGCGCCATGATGGGCCTACCCTACGTGGTTCCCCGGGAACAGGTCGTGTCGTCCCACCGTACGGACGGTGGAATGGACAAGAAACCGTCAGCGGGCAGCCAGGCCCCGGATCAGCACGGCGGTGCTCAGCGCGGCGGTGGTCGCCTCGTGCCCCTTGTCCTCCTTGGAGTCCTCAAGGCCCGCGCGGTCCAGCGCCTGCTGCTCGTTGTCGCAGGTCAGCAGGCCGAAGCCGATCGGGATGCCGGAGTCGACGCTCACCTGGGCGAGGCCCATGGTCGCGGCCTCGCACACATAGTCGAAGTGGGGCGTGCCGCCCCGGATGACGACGCCGAGCGCGACGATCGCGTCGTAGCCGCGCGCGGCCAGCGCCTTCGCGGCCACCGGCAGCTCGAAGCTGCCCGGGACGCGCACCACCGTGCGGTCGGTGACGCCGTACTGGTCCAGCGCCCGCTCGGCGCCGGCGATCAGCCCGTCCATGACCACGGTGTGCCACTGCGCCGCGACGACCGCGACCTTCAGGTCCTTGGCGCCCTGCACGTCGAGCTCGGGGGCTCCCTCGCCGCTCACTTGCGTACGTCCTTTCGTCTTGTCTCGTGCGATGTCGGGTGTGGTTCAGGCGCTGTGCGCGGGGGTCAGCTCGTCGAGCCAGGGCAGGTCGTGGCCCATCCGGTCGCGCTTGGTCAGCAGGTACCGCAGGTTGTGCTCGCCGACGCCGGCCCGGACCGCCTCGCGGCCGAGCACCTTCAGGCCGTGCTCGCTGAGCGCGACGTGCTTGTCGGGGTTGTTGCTGAGCAGCCGCATCGAGCGGACCCCCAGGTCGGCCAGGATCAGCGCGGCGGCGCGGTAGTCGCGGGCGTCGGCAGGCAGGCCGAGCTCGAGGTTGGCGTCGACGGTGTCGCGACCGCCCTCCTGCAGCTCGTAGGCGCGCAGCTTGCGGACCAGACCGATGCCCCGGCCCTCGTGCCCGCGCAGGTAGAGGACCACGCCGCGGCCCTCGCTCGCGATCTTGTCCAGCGAGGCGGCCAGCTGCGGGCCGCAGTCGCAGCGCAGTGAGCCGAAGACGTCGCCGGTCAGGCACTCGGAGTGGACCCGGACCAGCACCTCCTCGCCGTCGGGGAGCTTGCCGTCGGCGTCCAGGCCGCCCGCGACGAGCGCGATGTGCTCGACGCCGTCGGGCTCGCTCAGGTAGCCCAGCGCGGTGAAGCTGCCGTGCTCGGTGGGCAGCGAGGTGGTCGCAGCGCGGGTGACGCTGGCCTCGGTGCGGCGGCGGTAGGCGATCAGGTCCTCGATGGAGACCAGCGCCAGGCCGTGGCGACGGGCGAAGACGACCAGCTCGGGCAGGCGGGCCATGGTGCCGTCGTCGTTGGCGATCTCGCAGATCGCGGCGGCGGGGCGCAGCCCGGCCAGGCGGCACAAGTCGGGTCCGGCCTCGGTGTGGCCCTCGCGCTCCAGCACGCCGCCGGGACGGGCCCGCAGCGGGAAGACGTGGCCGGGGCGGACGAAGTCGCCGGTGACGCTCGACGGGTCGGCCAGCAGCCGGATGGTGTGCGCGCGGTCGGCGGCGGAGATGCCGGTGGTGACGTTCTCCCTGGCGTCCACCGAGACGGTGAACGCGGTGCGCATCGACTCGGTGTTCTGCGCGACCATCTGGCCCAACTCCAGCCGGTCCAGGTCCTCGCCGGTCATCGGCACGCAGATCAGGCCGCGGCACTCGCGCATCGCGAAGGCGACCAGCTCGGGTGTGGCCAGCTCGGCGGCGAAGACGAGGTCGCCCTCGTTCTCGCGGTTCTCGTCGTCGACGACGACGATCGGCCGCCCGGCCGCTATCTCGGCGATGGCGAACTCGATGCTGTCCAGCGTCAGGTCCTCGTAGACCTCTCCGTGCTGCTGGGCCAGATCCTCGATGGTGCTCATGCGACGGCTCCTTCCGCGAGCGCGGCCTGCTCGGCCTTGCGACTGCGCAGCCACCAGGAGCGCAGACCCAGGATCACCAGGACGAAGTAGATGCTGTAGACGTATCCCGAGAAGGCGTAGCCGTTCTCGAAGTTCAGTGGCACGCCGACCAGGTCGACGGCGAGCCAGGCGAACCAGAACTCCACCCAGCCGCGGGCCTGCGCGTACATGGCGGCGAGCGTGCCGGTGAAGATGTAGGCGTCGGCCCAGGGGCTCCAGGACATCCACGGGTAGGCCTGGAACAGCTCCGCCAAGGCGACGGTGAGGACGCCCGTGGCCGCGACCAGCACGCCGCGCTCGGTCCAGGTCGCGAAGCGGACCGTGACGTCGCCGGCCTTGGCGCGGCCGCGCTGCCACTGGTACCAGCCCCAGACCGAGACCGCCACGACGATCAGCTGCTTGCCGGCGCTGCCGCTCAGGTGCCCGGCGGCGAAGGCGGCGAAGAGCACCGCGCCGGACAGCAGTTGCACGGGCCAGGTGAGCATCGAGCGGCGCCAGCCCAGCGCGAGCGCGCCCAGGCCGAGCAGGTTGCCCACCATGTCGGACCACTTGATCTGCTGTCCGAACAGGCTGAACGCCGTGCTGTTGAGATCGTTGACCAGGTTGCTCATGGCCCGTCAGGCTCCCGTCTGCTCGTACGGGTTCACCGCGAGGCCGGGCACGGCGCGGTCGCCGAGCAGCCGCTCGACGTACTTCGCCAGCACGTCGACCTCGAGGTTCACCGGATCCCCGGCGTGCTTCAGACCGAGGGTGGTGTGCGCGAGCGTGGCCGGGATCAGACTGACGGTGAACGAGTCCACGGCCGCCTCCACCACGGTCAGGCTGACGCCGTCGACGGTGATCGAGCCCTTCTCGACGAGGTACCGCGACAGCTGCGCCGGCAGGCTGAAACGCAGGACCTCCCACTGGGGATTCCCGTCCGCCCCGGCCTTGCCGGGGGTGCGGGAGAGCAGCGTGCCGGTGCCGTCGACGTGGCCCTGGACGAGGTGGCCGCCGAGGCGGGCGCCGAGGGCCATGGCGCGTTCGAGGTTGACCCGCGAGCCGACGGCGATGGCGCCGAGGCTGGACCGCTCCAGCGTCTCGCGCATCACGTCGGCGCTGAACTCGCCCGGGTGGGCGGCCAGTTCCGCGTCGGTGTCGAGGACGGTGAGACAGACGCCGTTCACCGCGATGGACTGGCCCTCACGGGCGTCGGCGGTGGTGACGGGGCCGCGCAGGCGGACGCGGGCGGAGTCGCCCAAGTCCTCGATGGAGAGGACCTCGCCCAGCTCTTCGATGATTCCCGTGAACATTCAGCTCTCCGTGACCTCGCGCCTACTGCGCGGTCTCCGGGGCTGTTGCGGGAGCTGACAACGGACGAGAGCACGGGCGCGGGAGGACGCTGCGCGCGGCCGGGGACCCCGAAGGGGCCGCTCCGGAACACACCCGGGAGGGTGCGCACGTGGCGACGACGCCGCAGCCCGACGTCCGCCGCGCACTGCCTCCCATCCGGACTTTAACCGTCGGTCCAGGAATTTCACCTGGTCAACCGGCCGCTGGAAGCGGTCGGGTCGCGGACTGTAACCGCCGGTTCGGACTTTCACCGACCCCGGAGTGCGCAAACGTCGTACTGCTGCTGTCAGTGTGCCACGGACTCCCGCACCGTCCGCAAGACCTGACCGCCCGCAGGGCGTGTGGGGTGAATCACGCGTCGTGACCGGAATGCGCGGAGGGGCGCACCAAGCCGCTCTCGTAGGCGAGCACCACGAGCTGCGCGCGGTCGCGCGCACCGAGCTTGATGAGGGCTCTGCTGACGTGCGTCTTCACCGTCAACGGGCTGACCGCGAGCAGCTCGCCGATCTGGTCGTTGGACGCCCCCGTGGCCACCATCGCGACGATCTCCCGCTCCCGGTCGGTCAGCACCGCGAGGCTCGGCGGAGCCGCGGCGGGGGTGCCGCGCTCGGGCTGGGAGAGATAGCGGGCGATGAGCTCCTTGGTGGCGGCGGGCGTCAGCAGCGCCTCCCCGCGGGCGACCACCCGGATCGCGTCCAGCAGCGCGTCCGGTTCCGCGCCCTTGCCGAGAAAGCCGGACGCCCCGGCGCGCAGGGACTGGAAGACGTAGTCGTCGGTCTCGAAGGTGGTCAGCACCAGGACCCGCACCCCGGCCAGGTCCTCGTCCGCGTTGATCCGCGCGGTGGCCTCCAGGCCGTCCAGCTCGGGCATCCGGATGTCCATCAGCACGACGTCGGCCCGCGCCTCCTTGGCCAGCCGCACGGCCTCCCACCCCGTCGCGGCCTCTCCGACCACGACCAGGTCGGGCGCGGAGTCGACGAGCACCTTGAGCCCGGCCCGGACCAGCACCTGGTCGTCCGCGAGCAGCACCCGGATGGTCATGCTTCTCCTGTCGTTCGTGCGGTGCTCCGCGCCTCGGGCGCGGGCCACCCGGCGTCGGGGCGGGCGGCGTCGGGGCGGGCGGCATCGACGGTGGGGGCCGTGTGGGCGCTGGGCGCGAAGGCCGGTCCGGCGGGC
>NZ_BBPO01000025.1:59119-63653 GCF_000787815.1 Streptacidiphilus neutrinimicus | reverse complement strand
GTCGCAGACGGCTCGGGGGCAGGACGTGCGACCGCGGTCCCGAGGGCGCGGCCGGTGCGTCCGACGGAGCCGACCGTGCCGAGCGGCAGGGCGACCGAGACGCGGAAGCCGCCGTCCGGGCGGGGGCCCGCGCTGAACGAGCCGCCGACGGACGCGGCGCGCTCGCGCATGCCGATCAGGCCGTAGCCGCCGCCGCGTTCCTCGTCGCGCGCGCCCGCCGCGGGCTTCGGGCCCGGGCCCTCGTCGTCGACGTCGATGTGGAGCACGCCGGGACGGTACACCAGCACGACCGTCGCCGCCGAGGCCCGCGCGTGCTTGCCGACGTTGGTCAGCGACTCCTGGATCACGCGGTAGGCGGTGAGGTCGACCGCGGCCGGGATCGGGACGGGCTCGCCCTCGGTGCGGCACTCCACCCGCAGGCCGACCCGTTCGAAGGACTCCAGCAACTGCGCGAGCTGGCCGAGCCCCGGCGCGGGCTCGCGCGGGCTCGCCGTCTCCTCGCCCTCGCCGGTCTGCCGCAGCACGGCCACCGTCGCGCCGAGCTCGCTCAGCGCGGCCCGGCCCGCCTCACGGACCTGGACCAGGGCGGTGCGCGCGGCGTCGGGCTGGGTTTCGAGCACGGTCGAGGCGACGCCGGCCTGGATGTTGATCAGCGCGATGTGGTGGCCGACGATGTCGTGCAGTTCGCGGGCTATCCGCAGGCGCTCCTCGGCGACGCGGCGGCGGGCCTCCTCCTCGCGGGTGTGCTCGGCCCGGCGGGCCCGCTCCTCTATCGCGGCGACGAAGGCGCGGCGACTGCGCACCGACTCGCCGACGGCGACGGTCATCGCCGTCCAGGCGAAGGCGATGCCGTTGACGCTCTTGTCCCACTTCTCCGGCGAGAGCGCCATGCTGGCGATGCCGACGGAGAGTACGGCGACCCCGCCGATCGCGAGCGCGAGCCTGCGCTCCACGACCGAGGAGACGGTGTAGATCGCCAGACCGGACCCGGCCAGGATGGGCCCGCGCACCGGCCCGACGAACATGTAGCCGACGGTTGCGGCGACGGTGCAGGCCAGCACCAGGACCGGGTACCGGCGGCGCAGCGCGAGGGGGGCGTAGACGCACAGCCCCGCGACGAGCAGGACCTCGTCGGGGTCGAAGTTGGACCACTGGGTGCTCGGCCGGCCTCCCGTCGGCCACAGGACGGTGACCAGGTACAGCAGGGCCGCGAGCAACGCGTCGGCCCAGTACGGGTGCGCGCGCGCGAACAGCCGGAGTCGGCGCAGCAGGTCCATGCCCTCAAAGGTAGAGGCTCGGTCTGCGAGGACCACATTCTTGTCGTGGCCTTCTCAAGTTCATCCGGCGTCCCTACCATCCGGTAGCCGAGGCGACTGCGCATCCGTCGATCGGGCGCACCGCACGGAACCCAGTGGAGGACGGCACGGTATGCGACAGCGCATCGGCACCACCAGGCTCGGCACGGCACGACGGGGGCTCGCCATCGCGGCCACCGTGACCCTGATGGCGGGCGTGGCTCTCGCCGCCGGGGCGGGCACCGCGTCCGCTCAGCCCAGCAGCTCCTCCCCGGCGTTCGACAGCCTGACCGGCGCCACCCACCCGGACTGGATGAGCGGCCTGCCGGACAGCCTGAGCCTCGGCTCGCTCTCCGTCCCCGGCACCCACGACACCCTCGCCATCCACGGCGGCCTCGCGCCCTGGGCCTACGAGGCCCAGGAGGACCACGGCGACGGCGCCGCCACCCTCGACGCCCAGCTGGACGCGGGAATCCGCGCCATCGACATCCGGGTGCGCGTGGTCAACGGCGGCACGGCTTTCGCGATCCACCACACCGACGTCTACCAGAACGCCAACTTCGACGACGTGCTCACGCACGCCCAGGCCTTCCTCGCCGCCCACCCGCGCGAGACGATCCTGATGGACCTGCACGGCGAGTGCGACGCCGACGCCGCCGAGGGCGGCAGCGGCACCGCGTCCATCGGCCACTGCGCCGACGACCCGGCGACCACCACGACCGCCGACCGGATCCGGATCTTCCAGAGCTACCTGGCCCGCTATCCCGGCCTGTTCTACGCCCCGAGCGTCACAGGCGCCTCGACCGCCGCGATGCCGCAGCTCGGCCAGGCCCGCGGGCACATCGTGCTGACCACCTTCACCGGCCCGGTCGGCGAGGTCTACCCCGGCTACGGCCTGACGCAGCTCACCGGCGGCAACGCGGGCTCCTACGTCGAGAACGACTGGACGCAGTGCGACACCGGCACCAAGTGGTCCGAGGCCCGGGCGAACATCGCGGCGGCCTCCGCCGACACCGGCGGCTCCATGTTCACCACCTACCTCTCCGCCAACTGCGCCCCGTTCGGACCCGGCCCGGCCGACGTCGCCGGGGGCACGTGGTTCACCACCGGCGTCAACCAGCTGGCGCTGAACGACCTCACCGGCAGCGGCGGCGCGCAGCTGACGCACACCGGCGTGGTGCTGATGGACTACCCCGGCTACGCGCTGATCGGCGCGCTGCTGAGCCGGGACGGCATCACCGGCTGAGCCGCCGACGCCCGACCTGAAGCACGCCCCGACGCCCACCGGTACGCGCCCCGGCACGCACCTTTGCGCCAAGCACGCGTCAGATCTCGGGCACCGCTCGTTCGGAGGACGTCAAAACCACTCCCTGCGACGCCCTCGATGCGGTGGAATGACGGACCGGCCGGACCGCACCCGGCCGGTCCCTACCTCGAGGAGCAGGAGCCCGTCATGCCGGACGCGCGACGCGTCGTCGTGGGAGTCAGCGGAACGCCCAGCAGCCTGCAGGCGCTGCGCACCGGCCTCGCCGAGGCACGGCGGGGCGGTGTTCCGCTGCTCGCGGTGCTGGCCTGGCTCCCCGTCGGCGTGCACGGCGGGTACCGGCACGTGCCGTGCCCGCCGCCGCTGCGGGAGTGGGAGCAGGAGGCGGAGTGGCGTCTGCGCAACGCCTTCGACGAGGCGTTCGGGGGCGTACCGGAGGACCTGCCCGTCGAGCTCCTGCTGATCCGCGGCCCGGCGGGGGCCGCGCTGGTGGACGCCGCCGACCGGGAGGACGACCTGCTGGTCCTCGGCTCGGGCCCGCGCGAGTGGCCCGCGCGTCTCCTGCACGGCGCGACCGCCCGCTACTGCGTCTCCCGGGCCGGTTGCCGGGTGCTCACCGTCCCGCCCCCGCCGCTGCTGCGCCAACTCCCGCGCGGGCTCCGGCATCGGCTGCCCGCGCCGCCCGAGCTGCCCCCGGCCGCGGCCCTCGCCGCTCCGGACGGACGGGACGAGCCGCAGTCGCTCCCCTGAGCGGTCGGCGTCAGCGTCCGCCGACGTCCTCGTTGCGGCGCCCGGACCAGTCCGGCTCGACGCGCGCCCAGTCCTTCGCCCACGCCCGCGACGCGCGCCGGTCGAGCCGGGCGCGCAGCAGCCGGCGCCCGCCGACGGCCAGCGCCTCGGCTCCGCCGAAGGCGGTCAGCCCGACCAGCCCGGCGAAGACGGCCTGGTCGGCCCCGGAGGCCGGCCGCAGCGCCGGCCGGCCGGCGTCGTCGACCCAGACGGTGACGCGGGCGCCGGCCGCCTGGTGACGGAAGACCACCACGCCGCCGGTGTGCGGCGAGCCGACCGGATACTGCCACCGCGCGGGCACCCTCACCATGGCCGCCGCCTCGTCGCGCGGCGTGTGCCGGTTCACGGAGGGGGACATCCCGCCGAGGAGCGTGGTCGCCGTGACCGCGTGCGTGTGCCGCTGGGCCTCGCGCGCCGCGACGGCGGTGTGGACGTGCACGGCGAGCCCGACCGCGAGCCCGAGCCCCAGGGCGGTCGCCGTCAGGCGCGACCGGCTGCGTTCCAGCCGCACGCGGCGCCGATCATCCGGCCGGAAAAGGGGGTTGGTCTCGACGGCGGCCCGAGCTGCCTCGCTCCGCCAGGTCACCGCCCGCTCCACCGGCCCCGAGAGCACGCGGCCGAGCACGGTGAACGCGCACAGGAGCGCGAGCGCGCGCAGGTCCGGCGCCGTCAGCCACCCCGGCCCGCCGCCCTGTTGGACGGCGAGACCGTCGTAGCAGCCCCAGCAGGCCGCGGCGACCACGGGCAGCACTGCCCAGGGCGCGAACGCTCCGCACAGCGCGGCGACGGCCGCGAAGACCCCCAACATAACGGCAGGGTAACCCGGTCCGGAGGCGCGTGTCCGATGCTTCTCGGCCGTGTGAGGCGTGTCGCAGGACTACACTTCCCATACTTGCGCACATGAGCAAGTGGCTTGGTTCGACCGGAAGCTGAGCCGGGGTTCGACGGACGGGGACGGAGCGGCGGCGTGAAGCAGGCGCGGAGTGCGCAGATGCGGCTGGCAGCGGTGGTCAGCGAGATCGAGGGCCTCTACACCGCGTGGCTGCGCGCCCGCGGCCCGGCGCGCAGGCGCCGCCTTCTCCTCGAAATCGCCTCCTCCGGAACGAAGTTGGCCACAGAGGCGAGCCGCGCGGCAACGCCCCTGGCGTACCCCGTCCCCCTGCCCCGCACCCGCCGCACCCGCCGC
>NZ_BBPO01000025.1:55094-58869 GCF_000787815.1 Streptacidiphilus neutrinimicus | reverse complement strand
CCCCTGGCGTACCCCGTCCCCCTGCCCCGCACCCGCCGCACCCGCCGCGCCCTCGCCGCCCAACGCGGCGCCGACTGGCTCACCGAACGCTTCTCGGACGCGGAACCCTAGTTTCGGATGAGGGCGACGACGTCCTTCGGCCGGAGGCGGCGATCAGGGTCGCGTCGCTGCCGCCGGTCCGAGAGTCCCCCTGAGGAAGGCCAACTTCCTTTCATAGCAACGCAGTTACCGCAGCGCCACAGAAGCGTGCAAACGCCACGGCCCGGGCCGCCGAAGGGCGGACCGGGCCGGATGGCGCCGCGTGCTGCCGGGCCCAGCCCCGCGCCGCTCAGCCGTTGCGGCGGGGCAGCTTCCAGTTCGGGCGGGGGAAGTGGCAGGTGTACCCGTTCGGGTAGCGCTCCAGGTAGTCCTGGTGCTCCGGCTCGGCCTCCCAGAACGGGCCCGCCGGGGAGACCTCGGTGACGACCTTGCCGGGCCACAGGCCGGAGGCGTCGACGTCGGCGATGGTGTCCTCGGCGACGCGCTTCTGCTCGTCGTCGAGGTAGAAGATCGCCGAGCGGTAGCTCGCGCCGATGTCGTTGCCCTGCCGGTCGCGCGTCGTCGGGTCGTGGATCTGGAAGAAGAACTCCAGGATCGCCCGGTAGTCCGTCACCGCCGGGTCGAACTCGATCTCGATCGACTCCGCGTGCGTCCCGTGGTTGCGGTAGGTCGCGTTCGGGACGTCGCCGCCGGAGTAGCCGACCCGCGTCGTGAGCACACCCGGCTGGCGCCGGATCAGCTGCTGCATCCCCCAGAAACAACCACCCGCCAGCACGGCCTTCTGCGTCTGCGTGGCCACGGGGCACCCTCCTTCTCGTGCGCTTCTGCTTCTCTCAACACGCCCAACGTCCGAGGTCGCGTCGTCATTCCTGCCCGCGCAGCAGGCTCGCCACCGCGCCCGTGAGGGCGGCGTCCACCGCGTACGGCGTGTAGAGGGTGAGGCGGTCGACCGCATCGCCGAACCGGTCCGCCAGCGCGGACGCGACCTCCGCCGGGGTCCCGGCGACCGCGAACGCGTCCAGGACGTCGTCGGGGATCAGCGCGGCCATCTCCTCCCACGCGCCGCGCCGCGACAGCAGGTGCAGGCGGTCGGCCAGCTCGCCCCAGCCGTGCTGGTCGAGGACCGGGCGGTAGGCGGGTGTCGAGGCGTAGAAGGCGATCTGCCCGCGGACGGCGCGCTCCGCCCGCGCCCGCGCCGCGTCGTCCGCGCCGAGGACGGCCATGGGCTGCAGGCAGACGGTGAAGCCGTCCAGCGCGCCGTCGCGCGCGGCCCGCAGCGCGGGGAGGGTGCGCTCGTGCAGGTAGGCGGGAGTGGTGAAGGCGTGGCAGAGCAGGCCGTCGGCGACCCGCCCGGCCACCTCGGTCATCCTCTCGCCGACGGCGGCGAGCAGGATCGGCGGGGCGCCGTGCGGATTGGGACCGGGGTCGAAGAACTCGGTCATCAGCGTGTGCCGATAGAACTCGCCCTTGAAGAAGAGCCGGCCCTCCCCCGCCCAGGCGGCCCAGATGGCCCGCACCGCACGGACGAACTCCTCCATCCGCGCGGCCGGCCTGCTCCACGGCATCGCGAACCGCCGTTCGATGTGCGCCTGCACCTGGGAGCCGAGGCCGAGCTGGAACCGGCCCCCGGAGATCAGCTGCACGTCGTTGGCGAGGGTGGCCACCGTCATCGGGTTGCGCGCGAAGGCGACCGCGATGGCGGAGCGCAGCGTGATCCGCTCGGTCGCGCGCGCCGCCAGCGTCAGCGAGGTGAAGGCGTCGTGCCTGGTCTCCGAGACGGCGAAGCCGTCGTATCCGGCCGCCTCTGCGGCCTCGGCCGCGGCCTCCGCCCCGAGCGGCGAGGAGGAGAGGTCGGCCGCGTCGTCGATCTTCATGGTCACCCGCTCATCCTCGCAGGCCGCGGCCGGCGGTCCGACGCAGTCGGCCGGACTCAGCCGGGTGAGCCGCAGCCCGCGCCCGCGGGCTCGCGGTCGGCCTCCCCCTCGTCCGCCTCGTCCGCGTCGTCCGTGTCATCCGCGCGCAGTTCGTCGAGGAGCCGCTGCTGCTTCTCCAGCAGCTCGGCGAGGATCCGCCGCGCGACACGGAGCAGGTCCGCGACATCGGGCCCGGTCAGCGCATAGACGACGGCCGGGCCCTCGCGATGGGAGATGACCACGCCCGCCCGCCGCAGCACGCCCAACTGCTGCGAGAGGTAGGCCGGCTCGACGCCGATGTCGTCGAGCAGGGCTCGCACGCTGGTCGGCCCGATGCTGAGCAGTTCCAGCGCGCGGATCCGCACCGGGTGCCCGAGCAGCCGGAAGAACTCGGCCTTGCGCTGGTAGAGCGGGGGCGCGGCCGTCTGCGGGCTCACAGGTCGAGCTCGCCCTCGATCAGCTGCAGCCTGCGCCGGGCCATGGCGAGGTTGGCGCGCTTCCGGTCGAGGATCAGAACCAGGAACAGGCCCGCGCCGTTCGCGGCGGTGAGCGGTCGGATCAGGTGGTACTGACGGGTCAGGGTGATCAGGATGTCCTCGATCGCACCGCCGACGCCCAGCATCTCCATGGTGCGCTTCTTGGCGCGCACCAGATCGGTGTGCCCGGCGGCGGCGATCGCCGGGTCGAGCTCGGCCGTGCCGCCGATGACCCCGAGGCTCATCCCGCTGGCCAGGTCGACCAGGGCCGCGCCCAGCGCGCCCTCGATGGTCATGGATTCCTTGAGTGCGATGTCCGTGTTCGCCATGACCATGGACGCTAGGCGTGAGCATTCGGTCGCACATGGTGAATTGCCGAAGTATGCAATTGACGTAGGCGCGCACGGTACAGTGCGCGCGCACGCCCGGGCCGCCGGTCCCCGTTCGCCTCCTACGCGAGAGTCAGGAAGAGCTTCTCCAGCTCGGCCTCGGTCATCGGCGCGGCGTCGGCCGAGCCGTCGCCGTCGGCGGCCAGGCACTGGCGCATGCCACTCGCGACGATCTTGAAGCCGGCCCGGTCCAGGGCTCGCGAGACCGCAGCGAGCTGAGTGACGACGTCCTTGCAGTCACGCCCCGCCTCGATCATGGCGATCACGCCGGCCAACTGCCCCTGGGCCCGGCGGAGCCGGTTCAGCACGGCGCCCTGGGCGTCCTCGTCCACCTTCATGGCGTCATCGACCTCCTCGCTCGTCTTGTTCCGCCATCGTACCCCAGGGGGTATCCGCGACGGTGCTGTGCGAGCGGCCCGAAGCTGAGTACCGTGGGAGTGTCCGCGCGAAGCAGCGACGCGTCGTTGTGCGGCACGGGGGGCGTGACGCGCGGACGGCGACCACGAGATCGGGACACCGCCATGACATCGCCGACCATCCCCGCACCGCTTCGCACCAAGCGCTGGACCCTGACCGTCGACCTCTTCGAGGAAGGCGACGACACCCGGGCCCACGCCGTTCTGGAGACCCCGGAACGCACCCTCGAAGGCAACGGCTCCTCCCACCGCAACCCGCACGACACGGAGATCGCGGACATCGGCGACGAGTACGCCGCGGGCCGCGCCCTGGTCGAGCTCGGCCGCCAACTCCTGCGCGCGGGCGCGGTCGACGCCGCCGCGGAGGAGGACGGCCGCTTCGGCTGACCCCGGACCACGTCCGGGCGCCCGGACGCCAGGAGGGACCATGAGGGAGGGCACGACGCCCGCCGGCAGGGACGGCCGCGCCGACACGACCGCGCGCACCGCGCGGGCGGCCAGGGCCGCCCGGAGGCTGCTGGGCGCCGGGGCGGTCACGGCGG
>NZ_BBPO01000025.1:43237-54848 GCF_000787815.1 Streptacidiphilus neutrinimicus | reverse complement strand
CGCGCGCACCGCGCGGGCGGCCAGGGCCGCCCGGAGGCTGCTGGGCGCCGGGGCGGTCACGGCGGCGGCCGCCGCGGCCGGGTATCCGTGGCTGTGGCGCTACGCGTGCCTGACGTGGGGGGCGAGCGCCGTGGAGGTGTGCCGGGCGATGCCCGGCGACGAGTTGCTCCCCGCCGCCCCGCAGGTGTCCACCCGCGCGGTCACCGTCGACGCCCGGCCCCCGGCGGTGTGGCCGTGGCTGGTGGAGCTCGGCCCCGGACGCGGCGGCGCGTACACCTACGACTGGGTCGCGACCGTCTTCGGTCTCGAACACCGCTCGCCCGGCGCCGGCTCGGCCGCCCACCTGGAGCTGAAGCCCGGCGACCTGCTGCCGCTGAGCCGCCGCGGCCCGGTTCTGGAGGTCGTCGACGTGGACGTGGACCACACCCTGGTGCTGCGGTCGCAGGACGGCCAGTGGGTCTGGTCCTTCGGCCTCCACCCCCGCGGCCAGAGCACCCGCCTGGTCAGCCGCAACCGGATCGAGCAGCCGGGCGACACGGTCGTCTCCCGGCTGCTCTCGCTCTACGTGCTCGAACCGGCCGGTCTGGTGATGGAGCGCAGGATGCTGCTCGCCATCAAGAGGCGGGCCGAGGCGGCGCGCTGAGGGCCGCGGCGGCTCAGAGCTCCGGGAGCACGGTGTTCGCCCGGGTGTCGGCCTGCCCGGCGCGCAGCAGCTGGTAGCCGAGGTCGATCAGCGCCCGGCCCGCGGCGAACTCGTCGCCGATCTGCGGCATCGGCCGGTCCACGGGGTCGCGCAGGGACGCGGAGTGCGCCTGCAGGCTGGTCTCCCCGCAGTCCAGCACCGCGTGCGCGGTGGTGACGTCGCCGTCCTCGAACAGGTCCACGCGGACCGTCCACCTCTTGGTGTGCACGCCGCTGGAGGCGGGGCCGTCGCTGCCGTCCATGATGGTCTCCTTCCGCCGGTCGCCCTCCCCCGACACGGGATACCAGCCTGGTTCCAGTGCGCCACGCTCCCACGCCGCAGCGGAAGTCCCGGGAGCGTGAACACCCACTTGTCCGCATCCCCGCGGCGACCTAGCGTCGAGGTATGACCACCCGTCACGACAGTCGCCGGAGCGGCAGGACGATCAACCGGGTCGTCCTCGCCGCCGCGATCGGCGTCACGGCCGCGGCCGTGGCGAAGGAGCTGCGCCGGCCGGCCGAGGAGCGGACCTGGCGGGGGCGGATCGTCGGCCTGCCCTACGACTTCCGGCCGCCGACCCTGGCCCGGATCCGCGCGGAGTACTGGGCCCCGGACAACGACGCGCTGTTCACCCCGCACGCCTTCGGCGTCGGCTACGGCGTCAACCTGGCCCGGCTGGTCCGCCCGCTGCCGCCCGGGAAGTGACCGCCGCGGCCGCTCGGGCCCTACGCGTCCGGCTTGCGCGGCTGCGTGCCGTCGTCGAGACGGCGCAGGCCGATGAGCACCCCGAGGAGCCCGGCCTGCTCCGGGCTGAGGCGGCCGACCGCGTCCAGCATCGACAGCGGAGCGGCGGGCTCCGCCTCGGCGGGCGACGCGGACCCCGAGAGTTCCTCGGGACGATCCGGCTCCATCCAACGTCTCCTTCATTCGTCAGCTGATCGCACCAATGCCCCCGGTCGAGGCAGCATGACAGATCATCCACCGTTCGGCGTCGGCGGGTGGGTAACCTGGGCCGACACCCGACCGGGGACGAGAGGACGGGGTGCGCGCCCATGCAGGCCGAGGACGAGACGGAACTACTCCACGCCCGACCGGCCGCCGACCAGCCCGCCGCCGCCCTGCCGTCCGATGGCCGACCGGCCAAGGCGCGGCCGTCGGACGCCCGGCCCTCCGAGGGACGGCGCGTCGCCATCGTCGCGCACCGAGGCGCTCCGCTGGTCGCCCGCGAGAACACCCTCCCCTCGCTGCGCGCGGCGCTGGCGCTGGGCGCGGACTGGGTCGAGATCGACGTCCGCCTCACCCGCTGCGGCACCCCCGTCCTGCTCCACGACGCGACCCTGGACCGGCTGTGGGGTCTGCCCCGCGCCCTCGCCGACCTGGACGCGGCCGAGGTGGCCGCGGTGACCGGCCCGGCCGGCGAGCGGATCCCGACCCTGCGCGAGGCTCTGCCGGTGTGCGCGGCGGCCGAGGCTACCGTCATGGTCGACGTCCCCGCCCCGGACGGCGGCGAGGCGTCGCTCGCCCTGGTCCGCGAGCTCGGGCTGCTGGACGCGTGCGTGTTCGCGGGCGACCTGACCGCGCTGACGCGGATCCGCGCTGCCTCGGCCGCGGCGCGGATCGCGCTCAGCTGGGAGTCCTTCCTGCCGCCGGGCGCGGACCTGTTGGCCCGCGTCCAGCCCCAGTACCTGAACATGGAGCACCACCGGCTGACGCACCCGCTGGTCGCCTGGGCCCGGCGCCGGGGCCTGGCGGTCAGCGCCTGGACGGTGGACCGCCCGGCCCGGATGACCCGCCTGGCCCGGCTCGGCGCGGACGTGCTCATCACCAACGACCCGGAGCTCGCCCTCTCCGTGCTCACCCCCGCCGGCGGCACGGGCGGCGTCGGCCGCGCCGTCAGGTCTTCGTGACCGCCTGGTACTCGCCCGTCAGCAGGCTGATCGCGCCGGCGTGGTCGGGCGCCGCCGGGTCGAGCGTCACGATCCGCAGCCCGTTGTCGCCGGCCACCGCGAGACCCGTCGACGTCCAGTTCCCGAACGAGTCCAGCTCGGTTTCGACGAAGCTGCGCGCTAGCCGCGGACGAAGCGGCGGTCCTGCATCAGGACGGCGATGTCGGTGAGCGCGAGGACGCCGACCAGCCGGCCGTCCTCCAGCACCAGCAGCGGCGGGTTGCCCAGCGCCGCGTCCAGTGCGGGGCCGGGGAGTCCGGCCTCTGGCCCGGCTGTCGCGCAGCGCGCGAGGGGGACGGCGACGTCGCGCACCCGGGTCCCGTCCCGGTATCGCTCCGGGACGGCCAGGAGTGTGCGCAGTCGCACCAGACCGCTCGGACGCCCGTCGAGGTCGACGACGGCGGCCGCCCCGGCGGCGCGCCACGGCCCGCTGTCCGTCAGAGCGCGCGCCACCGTGGTCCAGTCGGGGACGACCGGCGGCGGCGAGGTCATCAGCTCCCCAGCCGTGTGGCCGCGCACGGCCAGGCCGATCTTGGCGTGCTGGATCTCCGCTGCGGCGGCGACCGCCAGGAAGCCGCCGACCACCAGCAGCCACAGCCCCGCGCCCTGGCCGCGGACCAGCGCCGCCCAGCCGCCGGCCAGCATCAGCACGGAGAGCGCCTGGCCGCACCGCCCGGCCTGGCGCTCCGCCCGCTCGCGGTCCCCGGCGCGCCACCACAGCGCCGCCTGAAGTACGCGCCCGCCGTCCAGCGGCGCGGCGGGCAGCAGGTTGAAGACCGCGACGAGCAGGTTCACCGCCCCGGTCCAGAGCAGCAGCGCGGCCGGCAGGTCCCAGCGCAGCGCCCGCAGCGCGACGAACCCGAGCCCGATGCCCGCCCCCGCCAGCACGAGGCTGGTCAGCGGACCGGCCAGGGCGACCCACAACTCGCGGGCGGGGGCGGTCAGGCGGCCGATCCTGGTCACGCCGCCGAGCGCCCACAGCGTCATCGAGTCCACGTCCGTGCCCGCCCGCCGGGCGACGAGCGCGTGCGCGAGCTCGTGCGCCATCAGGCTGGCGACCAGCAGCAGCGCGCCGAGCACGCCCGCGCCGAGGTAGTAGCCCCCTCCGCGCCCCGGCAGCCAGGCGGGCAGCGTCCGGTCGCCCAGCCCGAAGGCCAGCAGGGCGACGAGCAGGGGCGCGCTCCAGTGCACCCGCACCGGTATCCCGAACAGGCGCCCGAACGTGGCCGAACCCCTCATCGCGCCCGCCTCCTCGTCCCGGGAACAGTCTTCCCGTTCCGGGCAGGCCCACCGCCCCGGGGCATGAGGAACTGATGCATTGCGCCCCGCAGAGCATGAAAGGGCGGCTGGTGGGACTATCGAAACAGCCTCCGTCAGCGCCGCAGGCACCTCGCGGCTCCGCCAAGAGGTCCGTGCCGCAGGGCCGGACCGGAAGGGATGCGTACCGTGTCGAACGACGAGTTGATGGGGGACGACGTCTACCAGCCCAGCGGTGACGGCGACGTCCAGGACGACATCTCCCCGTTGGAGCCCGAGGACACCCTCGACGACCGGGGTCTCGAGGACGTGCTCGACGAGGGCTACGCCCCTCCCGAACGGCCCCTGGCCGTCGGCCGCTACGGGAACACCGCCGCCGAGCAGCGCGACCGGGAGACGCTGACGCAGCGGCTCGCCGCCGAAAACCCTGACGTGTGCGCGCCCGACGGCGACGGCATCGGCGACTGCGTGGGCACCGACGGCGAACCCGTGGACCCGGAGGCCGGCGAGACCCGCTCCGGGCGGCTGGTGGAGAGCGCCGACGCCCGCAGCCACCTGATCGCCGCCGACGCGGGCATCGCGGGCGGCGCGGCGACGGCCGAGGAGGCCGCCATGCACACCACCGACGACCCGGAGGCCGTCCTCGGCGGCTGGTGAGGCCGTCCGGCGGCGGCGGACGGCCGCCGTCAGGCCGCCCCTCGACGAATTCCAGCCGACCGACCGATTTCTGTGACCCCCGTGCCTTCCGTAGGGTCTCCACTCACGTACGGATGGAACCGACGTGGGCGAGGAGCACGGGATGGCGGGCTGGTCGGTGGAGGCGGGGCTGGTCGCGGCGGCACGGAGCGGGCGGCAGGAGGCCGTGGACGAGCTGGTCGGACAGAGCCTGCCGCTCGTCTACAACATCGTCGGCCGCGCCCTGTCCGGGCGCGTGGACGTCGACGACGTCGTCCAGGAGACGATGCTGCGGGTGCTGCGCGGCCTGCCGGACCTGCGGGACGACTCCGCGTACCGGTCCTGGCTGGCGGCGGTCACGATGAACCAGATACGTCGGCACATGCAGTCGCGCGCCAGCGCCGCGCAGGGCGGCCACGACCGGGCGCTCGACGAGCTCGCCGCCGTCGCCGACCCCGGCGCGGACTTCGAGGACCTCACCCTGACCGAGCTGGGCCTGTCCGGGCAGCGGCGGGAGACCGTCGAGGCGACGCGCTGGCTGGACCAGGACGACCGTGAGCTGCTCTCACTGTGGTGGCTGGTCACCACGGGCCATCTCACCCGCACCGAGCTGGCGGGCGCGCTCGGCCTGGAGGCGCACCACGTGACGGTGCGGGTCAGCCGGATGAAGGCGCAACTGGACGTCTCGCGCGGGGTCGTCCGCGCGCTCTCGGCGCAGCCGCGCTGCCCGGAGCTGGCCCGCACGGTGCATCTGTGGGACGGCAGGCCGAGCGCGCTCTGGCGCAAGCGCCTCGCGCGGCACCTGCGGGAGTGCGAGCACTGCGGCGCGCTCGGTGCGGACCTCGTGCCGCCGGAGCGCCTGCTGGTGAACCTCGCCCTGGTGCCGCTGCCGGCCGCCACCGCGGCGTGGCTGCTGAGCCGTCTCGCCGAGGGCGGTTTCCACGCCGCGGCCGCGGCGGACGCGTTCACCTGGCACCCGCAACCCCATCCCCTCCCGCATCCCGCCGAGGCGCCGACCGTGCACATTCCGGCACAGCGCACCTCCTCCGGGCGCATCTCCCACCGGCTCCCCCGGCGTCGGCTCGGCCCGTTCTCCGGCAAGCCGCTGCTCGCGGCTGCGGCCGCGACGGTGACGGTCACGGCGGCGGTCGGCGCGGGCGTCGTGCTGTTCGGCCAGGGCCCGAGCGCGGCGCGGCCCGGTCTCACCTCGGCGGTCGCCGCGGAGGGCACCACCGCGCCCGTCGTCTCGCCGAGCGCCGACCCGTCGCCGTCGGCCAGCCCGACGCCGAGCGCCAGCCCGTCCCCGAGCCGCTCCTCGTCGAGCCCGAAGCCGTCCCCGAAGCCCACGCACGCCCCGCCCGCGGCCGCGCCCACCCCGCAGTCCGCCGACGAGGCGGCGGTGCAGCAGGTGCTGGCCGTCATCAACCAGGCGCGCGCCGGCCAGGGCCTGGCGCCGCTGACGCTGACCTCGGGCCTGAACTCCAGCTCGGGCGCGCACAACCGGGTGATGGCCGCGGGCTGCGGGCTCTCCCACGACTGCCCCGGCGAGCCGGCGCTGGGCGACCGGGAGACCGCGGCGGGCGTGCAGTGGTCCAACGCGGGCGAGAACATCGGCACGGGCGGGCCCGTCTCCGACGACACCTCCGGCATCGCGGGCATGGCCGTCGGCCTGACCCGCTCGATGCTGGCGGAGCAGCCGCCCAACGACGGCCACCGGAAGAACATCCTGAGCCCGGACTTCCACCACATCGGCATCGCTGTGATGCGCGACAGCTCAGGCAACGTCTGGATGACGCAGGACTTCTCCAACTGACGGCCCTTACGGCCAAAGCCCGCCGCCGCGGGGCTACCGGTCGGCGGCGGGCTCCCAGCCGGGCGGCCCGAAGACGTAGCCGAGCTTGTCGCGCAGGCGGGGCGCGCCACCGACCTTGCGCAGCAACTCGCCGTAGGCCCGGTACTCGAGCTTGAGGACGTCGTAGGTCCCCACCGGCTTGGTCAGGCCGTAGGTCGGCCGGTGCAGCTCCGGCTGGAACGTGCCGAAGATCCGGTCGAAGACGATGAGGATGCCACCATAGTTCCGGTCCAGGTACTCCGGGTCCGAGCCGTGGTGCACGCGGTGGTGCGAGGGCGTGTTGAACAGGAACTCGACGGGCCTGCACAGCTTGTCGACCAGCTCGGTGTGCACGAAGAACTGGTAGATCAGGTTCGTCGAGAACGCCACATAGAGCGCCCAGGGCGCGAACCCGAGCAGCGGCAGCGGCAGCCAGAAGAAGAACTCGAACCAGGGGTTCCACTTCTGTCGCAGCGCGGTGGCGAAATTCATGTACTCGCTGGAGTGGTGGGCCTGGTGCGCGGCCCAGCCGATGCTGGTCCGGTGCACGAACCGGTGGTTCCAGTAGTAGGAGAAGTCCAGCGCGATCAGCAGCAGCACCCAGAACCACCAGGCGCCGGTGGGCAGATGCCAGGGCGCCAGGTAGGTGTAGAGCGCGCTGTAGACGAAGAACGTCCCGACCTTGAAGGCGGTCAGGAAGAACAGCGAACCGACCCCCATGGTGAGGCTGGCGCGCGCGTCCTCGAACGAGTAGCCGGTCACGTTGTCGTCGTGGTCGAGCCAGCGCAGCGCCGCCAGTTCGACGAGCACGCTCAGCACGAAGAAAGGCAGCGCGTAGGTGACGGGGTTCTGCATCGGATCCAGCAGGTCCGACATGGAACTCCTCCCATGAAGTGACGGACAGTAAGTGACTTCTGGGTAAGTTACCATGGGGTCAATTGGGTCCGCTATGCTTCGGACATGGGCAAGGCAACAACCAGCAGGGCAGGCACCAAGGGCGTCGCTCGACCGGAACGTGAGCGGCAGATCGTCGACATCGCCGGCCGCGTCTTCGCTGAGCACGGCTACGCCGGCACCTCCCTGACCGCCGTCGCCGAGCAGGCCGGCATCTCCAAGCCCCTGATCTACAACTACTTCGGGTCGAAGGAGGGGCTGTTCTCGGCCTGCCTGACCTGCGCGGGCGAGGTCCTCGTCGAGGTCATCGAGCGCACCGCCCGGCTCGGCCTGGTGGGCCAGCAGCGCGTGATCGTCACCCTGGACCAGTTCTACGCCGCCCTCGAACCCCGGCCGTGGATGTGGCGGGTCTTCCGCGACCCGACCATGCCCGCCACGCCCGAGATCACCGCCCAGCACGACCAGTACGCGCGGCGCATGCACGCCGTGGGCGTCGAGGGCGTGCGCGAACTGCTGCACCTGGCCGGCAACGACGACCCGCTCGACGCCTCGGCCATGACCGCCGCCTGGGTCAACGTCTTCGATGCGCTGGTGAACTGGTGGATCGACCACCCCGGCGAGTCACGCGCCGACATGACCGCGCGCACCATCCGGCTGAGCGGCGCGGTCTTCGGCCCGATGGAGTCCGCCCCGCCCACCGGCGCCGCGCTCGACTGAGCGCTCGGCGACGGTTCGGCGGCTCGCTCGGCCGGGCGGGCGCCCGTCGGTCAGCCGACGCCGAGGACGAGGGCGAGGACCGTCTCCACCGCCTCCTGCGGCGTCGCCGTCCCGCGTGGCCCCGGAACGCCGCCGCTCGGCGGCGTCAACGCCCAGCCGCCCAGGGACACCACGGGCTTACCCGTCCGCAGGGCCAGCGCCACCTCGCTCATCGTGCCCCAGCTGCCGCCGACGGCGATCACGCCGTCGGCCACGCCGACCACGAGGCCGTTGCGGAGCTCGCCGAGGCCCGTCGGGAGGGCGACCGTCAGGTACGGGTTTCCGTCCGAGCGGGCCCGGGTCGGCAGCAGTCCGACCACGGTGCCGCCCGCGCCGCCCGCGCCCCGGGCGACCGCCTCCATGACCCCTCCGAGGCCGCCGCAGACGACGACCGCACCGCGTGCGGCCAGACGGCGGCCGACCTCCTCGGCCGCCGCGGACTCCTGCGGGGTGGCCTCGCCCGGCCCGACGACCGCGACGTAGGGCGGGTGGCTCACGTGGCCTGGCGGTCCGGCGGCTGGATCAGGCACAGCCGCGTGCCCGAAGGATCCTGGAGCTGGGCGAACGGGCCGTACGGGGTCGGCGTCGCCGGGATGACGACCCGGCCGCCGAGCTCCACCGCACGGGTGAGGGCGCTGGGGAGGTCCGGGGTGGCGAAGAAGACCCGCCAGGCCGGCGGTGCGGCGACGCCGGTGTCCGGCGAGGGCTCGGGGCCGCCGATCGCGGCGATGCTGCGGCCGTCGATGCGCAGCACCACGCGCTCGTGCTCCCAGACGACCTCGGTGCGGTGGGAGATCTCCGGATCCCAGTCCAGGACCTCGCCGTAGAACAGGGCGGACTTGAACGGATCGGCGGTGCGCAGCTCGATCCAGGCCGGGACCTTGGCGACCAGGGAGGTCGACGCCTCGGGGAGCTCCTCCGGGCCCTGCCACAGGCCGAAGCTCGCCCCGTCCGGGTCGCGGGCCAGCACGATGCGGCCGGCGTCGATGGCGACCGGGCCGACGCCGATCGTGCCGCCCCGGTCCGCGATGCGGCGGGCGCTCTCGTGGGCGTCGCGGACGCCGAAGAACGTCGTCCAGCCGATGCCGAAGCCGAGGTCGCCGACCTCGCTGATCCCCGCGACCCGGTGGCCGTCCACCACGACGTAGACGAAGGCGCCGAGGCGCTCCGGACCTTCCTCGAACTCCCAGCCGAGCAGCCCGTTGTAGAAGCGCTCGGCGGCGGCGAGGTCGCGCACGATGAGGCTGACCCAGGACGGCGCGCCCTGCACCCCCCGCACGCGCGCGCCGCGTACCCGGGGGCGCGACTCGTCGGGGTCCGGGGAAACCGGAATGTCGCCAGGCATCGGTTCGCCTCCCGGATCGATCGGCGGCGCCCGGCCTCGGCACGCCCACCTGTGGGTCGCTCCCGAACCATCCTACGCTCCGGAAACCCCCGTCCCGGGGACCCTGCGAGCCGTGTCCCGGGCTCGCCGGAGGCTGCGGGACCACCCCGCCGGAGCCGCCTCGCCGCCGCCTCAGAGCTGCTCGAAGTGGAACGAGCGGATGAAGCAGTCCCGCGGCTGCGCGATCGCGAAGAGCACGCAGTCGGCCACGGAGGCGCCGCTGAGCGGCTGGTCGGCGGTCCGCTTCGCCGACTCCTCGGCGGCGAGGGGATCACTGTCGGTGAAGTCCGGCGGGTAGAGCGAGACCACCCGGATGCCCTCGGGCCGCAGCCGCGCGGACAGGATGTCGGCGAGCCCCGCCTGCGCGCCCTTGGCCGCGTAGAAGGCGGGGTGGGAGAGCGAGCGGTGGTTGCGCGGTTCCGCGACGGACGAGATGAGGTTGACCACGTCCGCCCCCGCCGAGGCGCGCAGCAGCGGCAAGAAGTGCTTGACCGTCAGCACCGTGCCGGTCGCGCCGCCGGCGAGGGCGTCGGCGATCGCCTCGTCCTCGGCGTCCCAGAGGTCCGCACCGTCGAGGTAGCGGGCGCCGTTGTTGACCAGCACGTCCACCTGGCCGGTCCGAGCGGCGACGGCCCCCGCGAAGGCGCGGACGGCGGCCGCGTCGGCCAGGTCGCAGGCGAAGCCCTCCGCGCTCGCGCCGCTGTCCGCGACGACCTCCGCGGCCACGCTCCGGGCCGCGTCGGCGCTGCGGGCCGACAGGTACAGGCGGGCTCCGAGCCGGCCCGCGCGCAGCGCCAGGGTGCGGCCGAAGCCCCGGCCTGCGCCGGTGATCACCATCGTCCACCCGGCCAGCTCCATGCCCGTCCTCCCCCGCGCCCGAAACGATCACCGCCAGCCTACGCCGGGCCGAGTCGAGGCCGTGGCGGGGCCGTCGCGGGACCTCGGCCGGACCGTCGCGGTCCCGCCTGGGGTTGCCTCCGTCCGCCGTCCGGGTTAGAAGGGATCATGGACCGCGCGACGGCGAAGTCCCGGATCGGCCGGGCCTGGCGGGCCGTGCGGAGGTACGTCCGCAGGGCCCCGGGCACCTTCGTCTGGCTGACGATCCTCTTCGCGACCACCGTCGTGCTGCGCCACGTGAACCCGCACACTGCCGACCGGATCCTGCGGCGGCACTCCACCAACCTGCACTACCTGTCGGTCTCGCCGATCCGGGTGCTGATCACCAGCGGCTTCTACATCGCGGGCGGCGGCTGGTTCTTCTACTTCGTCCTCTACAACATCTTCCACGTCCCGGCCGAGCGCTGGCTGGGCACCGTGCGCTGGCTGGCGGTGGTGCTGATCGCGCACGTGGGCGCGACCTACATCAGCGAGGGCGTCCTGTTGTGGGCCATCGACCACGACATGGCCCCGGAGAAGGCGCGCTACACGCTCGACTACGGGGTCAGCTACGCCCTCGCCGGGATCGAGGCGGTGCTGGTCTACCTGATCACGAAGCCCTGGCGCTACGTCTACGCGGCCGGGCTGCTCCTCTTCTACGCCTTCGGCGTGGTGCGCAGTCGCGACTTCACCAGCATCGGCCACCTCAGCGCCGTCCTGCTCGGCCTCGCCTGCTACCCCCTGACCCGCTCCCGCCCGGGATCCTGGGACCCGGCCGCCACCGCCCGCACCCTCTGGCGCCGCCTGCACCGCGGCCGCGCCCGTGCGGACGCCTGAAGGCCCGAAGGGGGCGCGGCCTCGGCCCGACTCCCGGCCGCCTCACCCGCTGGTGACGGTGTCCCAGCGGGTGACGACGTCCCAGGTGAGCCGCTGAAGGTCGGCCGCCTCGCCCTCGACGCGGGCGGACGCAGTGCGGCGTGATCGGCGGGCGCGTTCTCGGCGAGCCACGAGGAGAACCGGCTCCACGCGCGCCGGAACGGGACGGGCGACTGCCGGGTCGTGTCGCAGACCCTAGGCGTCGCCGCCGACAACATCTCGGCCACTGCCGGGCTCTGTCCAAAAAATGGTCCGGCATCCGAGACCGGAAAGGTCGTCATGTTGACTGGCCTTATTCAGCCCACATACAGTCCATGACCATGCACGCGCACCACCACATCGCCCCGTACCAGCCGACCTACCAGGTCGCGCTGCTGGCCATGTGTGCGCACAGCGTGTCCGACAACCTCTGTTGTCGCTGACGCATCGGCGGG
>NZ_BBPO01000025.1:34137-42941 GCF_000787815.1 Streptacidiphilus neutrinimicus | reverse complement strand
CCGCTGCCCGCATCCGCTTCCAGCATCCGGGCTCTGGTCCCCAGAGTCCCATCAGCTGAGATTCACCCCACCCAAGGCCCGGCCCCTGTCGCCGTGCCTCGCCGCGTGCGCGCCCCGCCGCGCGGCCTCCCTCCTGCCCCGGGCCGCCGCCCGACCGAGGACGCCACGATGCTTCGCCCTGCCCGAATAGCGCTATTCACCGCCACCGCCGTCGCCCTGACCGGCTCGCTCGCCGCCTGCGGAGCCGGCGCCGGCTCCTCCGTGAGCTCCTCGGGCGCGTTCTCGGCCGCGAACTGCCAGGGCGGCACCCTGCGCGTCCTCGACAGCGCCAAGAACGACAAGGGCTTCGACCCGGCCGTGCTCTACACCTCCGGCGGCGGCGCCATCCCGCGCCTGCTCTTCCGCACCCTGACGACGCGTCAGAGCGTGCCGGGCGCCAACGGCACCAAGGTCGTCCCGGACCTGGCCACCGACACCGGCACGCCCAGCCAGAACGCCACCATGTGGACCTACCACCTCAAGTCCGGCCTGAAGTTCTCCGACGGCACGCCGATCACCTCCGCCGACGTCAAGTACGGCGTGGAGCGCTCCTTCTCGCCGCAGCTCGCGGGCGGTCCGCCCTACCTGCGCGACTGGCTGGTCGGCGGCGCCGACTACCAGGGCCCCTACGGCACTGGCGCCAAGGACCTCGCCTCCATCGAGACGCCCGACCCGAGCACCATCGTCTTCCACCTGCGCAAGAGCGAGGGCGACTTCCCCTACCTGGCCGCCGAGACGCAGTTCGCCCCGGTGCCCAAGGCCAAGGACACCGGCAAGGACTACAACGCCGACCCCGTCTCCTCCGGCCCCTACACCATCGCCGGCTTCACCAAGGGCCGCGAGCTCGACCTCGTCCGCAACACCCACTGGTCGCGCAGCACCGACCAGCAGCGCCTGGCGTGCCCGGACCGGATCGACATCTCGCTCGGCCTCTCCTCCGCCGTCATCAACCAGCGCCTGAGCGCCTCCGTCGGCCAGGACGCCGACGCGATCACCACCGACACCTCGCTGGACGCGCCGACGCTGGCCAAGGTCTCCGCCGATCCGGCGCTCAAGCAGCGCGTGGTGACCGGCAAGTTCCCGCAGATCTTCTACCTGGCCTTCGACCTGAAGAAGGCACCCTTCGACAACCAACTGGTGCGCGAGGCGCTCTCCTACGCCGTGGACCGCACCGCCCTGGTCAACGCCGAGGGCGGCACCCAGCTGGCCGTGCCCAGCACGACCTTCACCCCCGAGAGCCTGACGGCGGCGCACCAGGACTACGACTACTTCCCCGCGGGCGCGACCGGGAACCCGGCGAAGGCCAAGCAGCTGCTGGCCCAGGCCGGTCACCCGAACGGCATCACCGTGCCGCTCGCCTACGACACTGACGACGTGAACACCGGCGCACCCGCCGCCACCGCGCTGCAGCAGGCCTTCGCCAAGGCCGGGATCACCTTGCAGCTCCAGCCGCTGAGCGACGCGAACTTCGGCAGCACCGTCAACACCCCCGCCACCCAGCCGGCGCTGACCCTGACCAGCTGGGGCGCCGACTGGCCGAGCGGCGGCCCGTTCCTGACGCCGATCTTCGACGGCCGTCAGATCGTCTCCGGCGGCGGCAACTTCAACCTGGCGCAGTACGACGACCCGGCCGTGAACGCGCAGATCGACAAGATCAACCAGGTCACCGACTACGCCGTCGCGCAGAAGCAGTGGGCCGCGCTGGACGCGCAGCTGGGCAAGCTGGCGCTGACCGTCCCGCTGTACGAGGAGGCGACCAGCGTCCTGTACGGCTCGCACGTCAAGAACGCCTACCTCGACCAGTGGCGCGGCTGGTACGACATCGCCTCGGTGTCGGTCAAGTGATGGACAGTCAGACGACCTCCGCCGGCACCGGGATCGGTGCCGGCGGCGGCGCGGCCGGCGTCTGGTCCCGGCTCTGGGCCCGACGGGGCGGGCGCGCCGCCGTGATCACCGTCGGCCTGCTCGTGCTCGTCGCACTGACCGCGCCGTGGCTGGCCGCACTCGAGGGCCAGAACCCGAACTCCTTCCACGACACCCTGCTCAACTCCGCGACCGGCGGCAGCCCGAACGGCGCCTTCGGCGGGATCAGCGCCCAGCACTGGCTCGGCGTCGAACCCACCACCGGCCGGGACCTGTTCGCGCGTCTCGTCTACGGCTCCCGGGTCTCCCTGGGCGTCGCGGTCGGCGCGACGCTGGGGCAGCTGCTGCTGGGCCTGCTGGTCGGCCTGGCCGCCGGCCTCGGCGGCCGCTGGGCCGACGCTCTGCTCAGCCGGGTCACCGACCTGGCACTGGCGCTGCCGACCTTCTTCTTCTCGATCGCGCTGCTGGCGGTCGTCCCGCAGTCCTTCCCGCGACCGCTGCTGCTCGGCCTGATCCTCTCCGGCCTCGGCTGGGCGTCGATCGCACGCATCGTCCGTGCGGAGACGCGGGTGCTGCGCGAACGGGAGTACGTCGCGGCGGCGGTCCTGACCGGCGCGGGCACCTGGCGCATCGCCCGGCGCGAGATCCTGCCGGGCCTGGTCGCCCCGCTCGCCACCTACACCGCGATCGTGCTGCCGCAGAACATGGTCGCCGAGGCCGGCCTGTCCTTCCTCGGCCTCGGCGTTCGTCCGCCCACGTCCTCTTGGGGGCAGATGCTCTCCACGGCGACGACGTGGTTCCAGGTCGACCCGACCTACGTGCTGATCCCGGCCCTCACCCTGCTCGTCTGCGTCCTCGCCTTCGCCGGCCTCGGCGAGGCCCTCCGCGTCGCCTTCGACCCGAAGGCGGCAGCGCCGGCGACCAGGCGCAGGGGGCGGACCATCGCCGTCCCCCCGCCCGCCCCGGCTCAGCCCGGCCCGACGACGGGCGAGCCCGCCGCGCGTGCCGCTGCCGCGGCCGTCACCACCCTCCCGCACGAGAAGGGCGAAGCCCAGTGATCCGCTTCCTGCTGCGCCGTCTGCTCGGCGCGGCCGCCGTGCTGCTGGCGCTCGCGGCGCTCACCTACCTGCTGTTCTACGCCATGCCCGGCGACCCGGCGCAGCTCGCGTGCGGAAAGGGGTGCACCGCCCCGCAGCTCGCGCAGGTGCGGCACGCGCTCGGGACCGACCAGCCGGTGGTGCGGCAGTTCTGGACGTTCCTCACCACGCTTGTGGCGGGCCACAGCTTCAGCACCGGCCCGTCCACGGTGTGGTGCTCCGCGCCCTGCCTCGGATACTCGTACCAGAGCGACGAGGCCGTCACCCAAATGCTGCTCGACCGGCTGCCGGTGGACGTCTCCCTCGCGCTCGGGGCGGCCGCGCTGTGGCTGCTGCTCGGCGTCGGCACCGGCCTCTACGCCGCGCTGAAGCCCGGCCGCTGGCGTGACCGGATCACCAACACCGTGATTTTGACGCTCGGTTCGACGCCGGTGTTCGTCATGGCACTGCTGCTGCTGATGGGCGCCTGCGTCTGGCTGCAGATCCTGCCGTTCCCCAACTACGTGCCGATCACCGAGGATCCGGCCCAGTGGGCGCAGAACCTACTGCTGCCCTGGCTGGCCATCGCGCTGGTCTCGGCCGCCGGATACACCAGGCTCACCCGGGCCGGGGTGCTGGAGACGCTGAACCAGGACCACATCCGCACGCTGCGCGCCTACGGCTACCCCGAGCGGCGGATCGTGCTGCGGCACGCCGTGCGCGGCGCGCTGCCGACCGTGGTGACGGTGGCCGCCATGGACATCGGCCTGGTGCTGGCCGGAGCCGTCTTCACCGAGACCATGTTCGGCCTGCCGGGCCTCGGCAAGCTGGCGGTCGAGTCGGCGAGCACCGTGGACCTGCCCGTGGTCTGCGGGATCACCCTGCTGGCCGGCGCGCTGATCGTGGTCGCCAACACCGTCGCCGACCTGCTGCACGCGGCGCTCGACCCCCGAGTCAGGATCTGACGATGACCCACCCCGTTCTGCAGGTCGAAGACCTGCGCGTGACCCATCCCGGGCCGGTCACCGCGCTCGACGGGCTCTCCTTCGAGCTGGCGGCCGGACAGGTGCTGGGCCTGGTCGGCGAGTCCGGCTCCGGCAAGTCCGCCGCCGCGCTCGCGCTGCTCGGCCTGCACCGTGGGACGCGGACGCGGGTGGAGGGCGGCGTCCTGCTGCACCGTGACGACCGTCCCGTCCTCGACCTGAACCGGGCGAGCGACGCCGAGCTGCGCACTGTGCGCGGCCCGGAGCTGGCCATGGTCTTCCAGGAGCCGCTGACCAGCCTCGATCCCTATCGACGCGTCGGCGCCCAGATCGCCACCGCCTACCGCCTGCACACCGGCGCCTCGCGCGCCGACGCCAAGCGGCGCACGGCCGAGGTGCTGGACCGCGTCGGCATCGACCCCGGCCGGGCCCGCGACTACCGGCACCAGTTCTCCGGCGGCATGCGCCAGCGCGTGCTGATCGCCATGGCCCTCGCCCTGCGCCCGCGCGTCCTTGTCGCGGACGAGCCCACCACGGCGCTGGACGTGACCGTTCAGGCGCAGATCCTGCGCCTGCTGGACGAGTTGCGCGAGGAGACCGGCATGGCGCTGGTGCTCGTCAGCCACGACGTCGGCGTGGTGGGCGGCTTGGCGGACGAGGTCGTGGTGCTGCGCGGGGGCCGCGCCGTCGAGCGGGGCGCGACGGCGCGCCTGCTGGGCCGGCCCGAACACCCCTACACGAAGGCCCTGCTGCACGCCGTGCCGCGCCTGGACGCGCCCCTGCCGGAGCGCGCCGCGCCGCCGGCGGACGACGTGCTGGTCGAGACGGCCGGGCTCCGGGTCGACTTCGGCTCCGTTCGGGCCCTGGGCGGCGTCGACCTGACGGTGCGTCGGGGCGAGACGCTGGGCGTCGTCGGCGAGTCGGGATCGGGCAAGTCCACGCTCGGCCGCGCCCTGGTCCGGCTGCAGGACCCGACGAGCGGGACGGTCCGCTTCGAGGGCCTGGATCTCGCCTCCTGGCGCGGCCGGGAGCTGCGGCGGCGCCGACACGAGCTGCAGATGGTCTTCCAGGATCCGACGTCCTCGCTCAACCCCCGCCGCCTGATCGGCGCCTCGGTCGCCGAGCCGTTGCGCGTGCAGGGCGGACGCGACGAGGCCGAGCTGCGTGCCGAGGCCGTCGGCCTGCTCGAACGGGTGGGCCTGACCGCCGCCCACGCCGACCGCTACCCGCATCAGCTCTCCGGCGGCCAGCGTCAGCGGGCCGCCATCGCCCGCGCGTTGATCCTGCGGCCCAAACTGGTCGTCTGCGACGAGCCTGTCTCGGCCCTGGACGTGACCACGCAGGCCCAGGTCGTCTCCCTGCTCCGGGAGCTGCGCGAGGAGTTCGAGCTGACCCTCGTCTTCATCGCCCACGACCTGGCCGTGGTGCGCTCGGTCAGCGACCGCGTCGCGGTGATGCGCAAGGGCGAGATCGTGGAGACGCTGGCCGCCGCAGACCTGACGCGACCTCAGCACGAGTACACCCGCGCCCTGTTGGACGCGGTTCCGCGCCTGGACGCCGTGGCCGCACGCTGAGCCGCTGCCGACGCTGCCGACCGTTACTGGCCGACGAAGGAGAAGCTGCGGAAGATCTGGCCGAGGCCGCTCGGCCGCGAGGCGCCGACGGAGGTGTTGGTGGAGAGGTAGACGTTGGTGCCGGTGCAGTTCGTCGACGAGTACAGGCGCATGTCGGCGATCGTCCCGTTCATCACGGTCGTCACGCCGATGGGCGCGAAGCGGTGACAGGCGGTGGCCGCCGGGTTGGAGAGGATCTGCACGACGGCCCCGTCGACGCTGGTCGCCGTCACCGTCCCCTGCGGCGGGTCCGAACACCCGGCCAGCGCCACGACGAGCACGGCCCCGCCCAGTAGGACGGCGACGGATCGGCTGCGGGACATCTGCGTTCCTCCCGAGGCTCGGCGGCAGCGGCCTCTCGGCCCTGCTCCGACGCTAGGGCCGCCCTCCTCGCGTCGCAGCCCGGCCGCGCCGTCCGGGTGAGGACCGCCCGCGTGGCGAGCGGTGTGGCTCTGCGCGAAGGTGGAGTGAGCTGCCCTTCGTCGAAGGCCGTTGGAGGCTGAGATGAGCGACCACACCTACCGCGTCACCGAGATCGTCGGCACGTCGACGGACGGCGTCGACGCCGCCATCCGCAGTGCGCTCGGGCGCGCGGCGCGGACCCTGCACGGCCTGGACTGGTTCGAGATCACCCAGATCCGCGGCTCGATCGAGAACGGCGAGGTCAAGCAGTTCCAGGTCGGCCTCAAGGTCGGCTTCCGCCTCGACGAGACGTCCGGCTGACCCGGCGCGAGTCGCGGCAACCACGCCGTAACGCACCGGAAATCTCTGTCGACTTGTCTGTATGTCAGTGAAGACACAGGCGGAGTCGGGAAGGGACGGTGCGGCAGCAGCGTGAGAATCGTCGTCGACGACCTGTCAGGCCCGCGGATCGCGGCTTTCCTCGAAGAGCACGTGCGGCAGATGCGGGAGATCTCGCCGCCGGAGAGCAAGCACGCGCTCGATCTGGACGGCCTGCGCCGCCCCGAGGTCACTCTCTGGTCGGTCCACGACGGCGACGAGCTCGTCGGCTGCGGCGCGCTCAAGCGCCTCGACCCCGGCCACGTCGAGCTCAAGTCCATGCGGACCGCCGCCGCGCGCAAGCGCGGCGGCGTCGCCTCGCTGCTGCTGGAGCACATCCTGGCCGAGGCCCGGCGCGCGGGCTTCTCGCGGATCAGCCTGGAGACCGGCTCCGCGGCGTTCTTCCTGCCCGCCCGACGCCTCTACGCCAAGTTCGGCTTCGCCGAGTGCGAGCCGTTCGCCGACTACCGCCCCGATCCGCTGAGCACCTTCATGACCCGGACGCTGTGAGGGTTTCTGGACCCGTCCTGAGGCAGGGTCTCAGGACTCGCCGAGGTCGTGGGAGATCCGCTCCAGCGCGTCGAGGCGGGACTGCAGCGTCGGGTGGGTCGACATGAGCTGCGCCAGCCGCCCCTCGCCCTCGCCCTCACGCTCGCCCTCTCGGCCGGTGGGCACCGGGGCGAAGAGGAAGGCGCTGAACGCCTGCGCCGTGCGCAGGTCCTTGGTCGGAATCCGCGCGGCCGCGCCGCTCACCTTGACCAGCGCGGAGGCGAGCGCCGACGGACGCCCGGTCAGCTGCGCGGCGGAGCGGTCCGCGGCGAACTCGCGGTAGCGCGAGAGCGCCCGGATCATCATGAAGCTCAGCGCGTACACCGCCGCCGACACCACCACCACGGCGGCGACGATCAACGCCGTGTTCTGGTCGCGGCGGGCACGGCCGCCGACCAGCCCGGAGTAGAAGCCCACCCGGACGGCCAGACCGGCCAGCACACCGAGGAACGAGGCGACGGTGATCACCACGACGTCCCGGTGGGCGATGTGGGACAGCTCGTGCGCGAGCACCCCGTCGAGTTCGTCGCCCTCGAGGCGGCGCAGCATGCCGGTGGTCACGCAGAGCACCGCGTGGTCGGCGTCGCGGCCGGTGGCGAAGGCGTTGGGCAGGTCGGTCTGGGCGACGGCCAGACGCGGCTTCGGCATGTCCGCCAGCGCGCAGAGCCGGTCGACCGCGCCGTGCAGCCGCGGCTCCTCCTCCGGCGTGACCTCGCGCGCCTTGAGGGCGAACAGCGCCATCCGGTCGGAGAACCAGTACTGCGCGGCGAGCAGACCGCCCGCGACCACGACGACCAGCACCGCCGACTTCAGCAGCGCGACCAGCACGGCGGCGAAGACGACGTAGAGCAGGCCGAGCAGAAAGACCACGGTGGCCATGCGCACGGTGAGCTGGCGGTCCGGAGCGAACCTGGACCGGGAGTGGGGAGAAGAAGTTCGAGATCGCACGGTGATCGCCTCCGCGAAAGCACAGACGCGCGCGCCGGCAACGGTCCGTGCCGGACCACTCAAGGGTAGGCGCGTCGACGCCGGAACGGACAGATCCGGGCCGGTTTCTCAGGGAACGCCTGGAACGCCCGCCTGGTGGGTCGCCGGGCGGCTGTCAGACCCGGCGGCTAGATTGCGAGAGAGATCAGCCGGGAGAGAAGACGATGCGCGATTCGCTGCTGCGGGCCCGGGCCCGCCACGTGCTGGGCCGTCTGGGCCTTCCACGGCGCGGCCGACGCGCCCGTTTGAGCTGCTTCGACGCCGGCTCCCTGACACGTGCCCGCAGGCGCGGCGTCGATCCGCGCTCGCTGGTCTTCGCGGCGGTCGACCTCGAGACGACGGGGCTGGATCCCGCCGTCGACCGGGTCTGCGAGATCGCGGTGGTGCGCTTCCGGGCCGACGGCGAGGTGCTGGACCAGTTCGTGACGCTGCTCGACCCTCAGCGGCCCATGGCCGCGACGGCGATCCACGGCATAGCCGCCGAGCAGGTGCACGGCGCGCCGACGTTCGCCGAGGTCGCGCCGGAGCTCACCCGGCTGCTGGCCGGGGCGGTCGTGGTCGCCCACAACCTCGCCTTCGAGGACGCTTTCCTGGCGGCGGAGTTCCGCCGCGCCGGACACCGGACGCCGCGCTGGCCGGGGCTCTGTACGCTGGTCACCGCCCGGGCCCAGCTCGACGGCCCCGGTTTCGGTCTCGCCGCCCTGCACCGCAGCCTGACGGTCGCCCCCGTCGACGCGGCCCACACCGCGCTCGGCGACAGCCGCGCCACGGCCGCGGTGCTGGCGGCCCTCCTCGCCCAGTCCCCCACGCCCCTGCGGTATCGCGGCCCCAGCCCGCAGGACGTTCCGCTCGCCCCCGCACCCGCGCTGGTCCCGGCCGCCCCCCGTGCGCCCCGCACACCCGCCGGCCTGCCC
>NZ_BBPO01000025.1:0-33850 GCF_000787815.1 Streptacidiphilus neutrinimicus | reverse complement strand
GCCCCCCACCGACCCGGCACCCCTCCCCCACCACACCTGGCGCCCCCGCGAGCGCACCCCCCACTGGCACCGGGCCTAGCCCGGCCGGGCTGTCGCCCGGCGGAGCCCTTCGGGTCGGCCGGGGCCGCCCTCGGCCTTCGAGGAGGGGCCCGCAGTGCATGCGATCGCCCGGCGGTGGAACGTCCGCGTCCTGGGCCGTAGTCGGGTGTTCCGCCAAAACAGCACGGGCGCCTCCCGCCCCAAGGCCGGGGGTGCGTGCCAGGCGGCCCGGTCTCGGGGAGCTCCGCCGGGCCCGGGCCCAAGCCGGCCCGGTCCCCGCGAGCCGGGGCGCCCGCGCCGAGGTGCGGCTCCGCCGGGCTCGCACGACGCGGGCGAGGAGGGGAGGAGGCGTGTCCTCGGTCTGCCGCCTGCAACTGTCGGCGGCGGATGCCCGGCACCCGGGGTGTCCTTCCGGCGGAGCCGGGGGTCAGCGGGGGGTGGTGTCGCCGCGGAAGGCGGCGACGAAGCGGCGGGCGGCCAGCAGGGCCGCCGCGTAGCCGACGAGGATCACCGTGAGGAGGGCGTAGAACGGCCCCGGCAGCAGGCGCAGCCCCAGCGACGCGCCCAGCGGGGTCGCCGGGAGCAGGACGCCGACGAGGACCAGGCCGAGGTTCGCGGCCCGGACGGGCCACGCCGCGCGGGACCATGCCCGCGAGCGCCGCGCGGACGTGCGCAGAAGATGGACGGTGACGGCCTGGGTGATGAGGTTCTCGGTGAACCACCCGGAGTGGAACAGCACCTCCGCGTGCGCGGCGCCCAGGCCCGCCGACAGGGAGCGCAGGACCGCGAAGGTGGCCATGTCCGCGCAGGCGTTGACGACGCCGAAGAAGAGCGCGTAGCGCGCCAGGTGGGCGCGGGTGAGCCGGCGCGGCGCGGTCGTCGCGCCGCCGTCCGGCAGGGGGCTGTCGTAGGCGAGCGCGAGCTGCGCGACGTCGAAGCAGAGGTTCTGGGCCAGCACCTGGGCGGGCAGCATCGGCAGGAACGGCACGGCCGCGCCCGCGGCCAGCATCGCGAGGACGTTCCCCAGGTTGGAGGCGAGCGTGATCCGCAGGTAGTTGCCGACGTTGGCGACGGCCGTGCGCGCCGCGCGGAGCACGCCCGCGAGGTGGCGCAGCGCGTCCGCGCCGAGGACCAGGTCGGCGGTGCGGCGCGGGCCGGGGTCCAGCGCCGCGGGCGAGCTGACGCCGATGTCGGCGGCGTGCAGCGCGGGCACGTCGTTGAGGCCGTCGCCGAGGAACCCGACGGTGTGGCCGGAGGCCTGCAGCGCACGCACCAGACGTGCCTTCTGCGCGGGCGCGAACAGGGCGAAGATGGTCGTCCGTTCGGCCGTGCGGCGCAGCTCCGCGTCGTCCATGGCGTCGACCTGCGGGCCGAGCAGCGGAGTGCCGGGGTCGAGCCCCGCCGCACGGCAGACGTGCGCGGCGGCTCCGGCCCGGTCGCCGGTGACGATCTTCACCGTCAGGCCGGCCGCGGCCAGCTCGAAGAGGGCGCCGACGGCGTCCGGCTCGGTCGCGTCGGCAAGGCAGACCAGGCCCAGCAGAGTCAACCCGTGGGGGTCCTCCGCGCGGCGTCGGGCGGCGCGCGGAGGGGGGCCGGGCGCGGGGACGTCGGTCTCGGCGGTCGCGACGGCCAGCACCCGCAGCCCCTGCGCGGCGCGGGCGTCCGCGAGGGCGACGACCGCGTCCCGTCGTTCCGGGGTCAGCGGGCGTTCGCGGCCCTCGACGCGCTCGTCGGAGCAGCGGGCGAGGACGTCCTCGACGGCCCCGGTGACGGCGACCGTCCGCGCGACGAGCCCGACCGGCCCGCGCACCACGGCGACGGCGATGCGCCGGCTCGGCTCGAACGGGACCGCGAGCACGCCCGTCAGCCGGTCGGCGAAGTCCGGATACGCCTCCCAGGCGGCGTCGAGCAGGGCCTCGTCGACGGAGTCGACCAGCGGCGGGTCGCCGAGATCGGTGCAGACCAGGCTGGTGACGGCGGCCCAGTGCGCGGGCGCGGGGTCCGGGGCGCCCTCGGGGTCGAGGCTGCCGTCGAGGGTGAGCCGGTCGCGGGTGAGGGTTCCGGTCTTGTCCGTGCACAGCACGCCGAGAGTGCCGAGGTCGTGCACCGCGGTGAGCCGCCGGGCGTAGACGCCGCCGCGCCGCAGCAGGTCCGACTGGCGGGCGAGTGCGGCGGTCACCACCAGGAGCAGCATCTCGGGCGTCAGGCCGACGGCCACGGCGGCCGCGTACGGGAGGACCTCCCAGGTGTGCCCCTCGGCCGCCGCCCCGACCAGCAGGCCGGCCGCGCCGGAGAGAAGGGTCAGGCGCAGCAGCAGTCCGGAGACGGCGCGCGCGGTGCGGTCGAACGCGGTCCGGCGCGGCGACGGCCCGTCGCCCCGCGCGGGCTCGCCCGGCGTCCGGGGAAGAGCCGTCGGCGCGGGCCGTCCGGCCAGATGGGTGTCCGCACCGGTGGCGATGACGACGCCGGTCCCGGTGCCGTGCACGACGGTGCACCCGCGCAGGCAGAGCCGCTCGTTGTCCGGTGTGTGCGGCGCGGGCGCGGCGGCCGTCGACGCCCCGGCGGCGTGCTTGACCACGGGCAGGCTGACGCCGGTCAGCGCCGACTGGTCGAGCGTGAGCCCGCTGGAGCGCACCAGCACGAGGTCCGCGGGCACACGGTCGCCCGGGGCGAGACGGACGAGATCGCCCGGGACGAACTGATCGAACGGAAGCTCCCGGGCGTGGGCCCGGTCCTGCCCGCCGTCCGCGGTGGCGCGGCGGCGCAGGACCGTCGCGGTCCCCTCGGCGAGCCCGCGCAGCGCGGCGGCGTCCTGCTCCGCGCGCCGCTCGCCGACCAGCCGCAACGCCACGCCCGCGACCACGAGCACGGACAGCACGGCCGCGCTGCGGAACGCGCCGGAGAGGCAGGTGACCACGATGAGCAGGCAGAGCGTCGCAGCGTAGGGATCGCGCGCCTGGGCGGCGACACGCCGGGCGAAGGAGGGGGGCACCGGCGCGGGCAGGATGTTCTCGCCGTGCTCGACCAGGCGCAGCTCGGCCTGCCGTTCGTCGAGTCCGCCGAGGCCGGTCTCGAGCGCGCGCAGCACCTGCAGGTCGCTCTTCCCGGCCAGCTGCGTCAGTGATGCCTCCTTGCCACGCTCCTGTCGAGGCAAGGCTATCCGCCCTCGCGCCGTGGGAGAGCACCAGCGGCGGTGGTGGACGGTGTGAAGGTCCTGAGGGAATCGAGGGACGGAGGCGACGCACGGCCTGCCAGCCCGCCTGCAAGCCCGCCTGCCCCGGGGCCTACGGGAGGAACACGACGCGGTCCGCGAGCTCCTCGGCGACGTCGCGCGGCAGGTCCGCCCAGACCTCCAGCTCGGCCACGCTGCCGAACCCGCCGCGCTCGCCGCGCGCGGCGACGATCCGGTCGGCGTACTCCGGCGTCATCCCCGGCAGCCCGGCCAGGACCGGGGCGGGCACGTGGTTGACGTCGGCGAGCCCGCCGTCGTCGTACTGGTGGGACAGGTCCGGCCGGCCGATGCCCAGCTCGCGGGCGAGCCCGGGATCGCGTTCGACGAGCTCACGGGCCTGGGCGCGACGGCTGCGCCGGTCGAGTGCGGCGCTTACGGCCGGGTCCTGGGCAGAGGGTCCGATCAGCCTGGGGCGCAGCGCGAAGGTGGTCGCCAGTCCCCCGCCGACCAGCACGGTGACGATCAGCGCCCCGGCCGCGGAGTTCTGCGCGCTGTCGGCCGGCGCCTGCGCCAGCCACAACGAGACGACGGTCGCCACGGCGTCGACGGCGGCGAGCGCGGCCACCGCCCGCGAGCGCAGTCGCCAGGCGGCCCAGCCGACCACGGCGGCGGTCCCCATGCCCACCGTGAACAGCGGCAGCAACGCCCAGAACACGCTCCCGGCGGAACTCATCCGCCCGCCCGGGCGCACGTTTTGACCCATTTCACCCGATTCAGACACGCTATTCACCGTAGATCGGCTCGCCCACCCCGGCACCCTCACCCACCGCGATCGGCCGCACGGCCGAAAGGTGGGAGCCCCGGGCCTACTGCGATGTCGGCGGACCGGCCTAACGTGGCCGATGTGAGCGACTACGACGACGGCCCCGAGGAGCCGGAGGAGGGCGGAGAGCCCGCGTGCTGGCTGCATCGGCTCTGCCCGCAGTGCGACGCGGTGCAGGACGAGGCGCGCCCGGCGCGCTGCCGGCGGTGCGGCGCGCCCTTGGGCGGCGAGGCGGACGCCCCCGACCTACGCTGAGCCCATGGCCCGGCTCAACGACCAGGTCCAGGCGCTGCTCGAGGAGTACGCCGACCTGCTGACCATCACCGGCGGCGACGCGTTCCGGGCCCGCGCCTACGAGAAGTCCGCGCGCGCCATCGGCGGCTGGCCCGCCGACCTCGCCGCCATGGACCCGAAGGACATCCTGGAGATCCCCGGCGTCGGCAAGTCGACGGTCGGCAAGATCGACGAGGTGCGCCGCACCGGCACCCTCGAGGCCGTCGAGAAGTTGCGCCAGAAGATCCCGCCCGGGGTCCGCGCGATGATGAAGGTGCCTGGCGTGGGGCCCAAACGGGCGCTGGCCCTGCACCAGGACCTGGGCGTCTCGGACGTGGACGAGCTGCGCGCCGCCGCGCAAGCCGGGCGGCTGCACGACCTGGCCGGCTTCGGCGGCCGCACGGAGGAGAACATCCTGCACGGCCTGGACGTGCTGCACGCTGCGGCCGGGCGCGCCGACCTCGGCACCGCCGCCTCCGTCGCCGAGGAGGTGACGGCCGCGCTCAGCGCGGTCCCCGGCTGTCTGCGCTGCACCTGGGCCGGATCGCTGCGCCGACTGCGCGAGACCGTCGGCGACCTGGACGTACTCGTCGCGGCCCACGACTCGGCGCCGCTGATGGACGCCTTCGTCGCCCTGCCCGCCGTGGCGGACGTGATCGTCCAGGGCTCGACCAAGGCCTCCGTGCGCACGGCCGCCGGCCTGCAGGTGGACCTGCGCGTGGTCGCCCCGGAGGCGTGGGGCGCGGCGCTGGTCTACTTCACCGGCTCCAAGGCGCACAACATCAAGCTGCGCACGATGGCGGTGCGGGCCGGGCTGAAGCTCTCCGAGTACGGCCTCTTCGACCACGAGACCGGCGCGAACGTCGCCTCCGCGACCGAGGAGGAGGTCTACGCCGCGCTCGGGCTGCCCTGGATCCCACCGACGCTGCGGGAGGACCGCGGCGAGGTGGAGGCCGCGGCGGCGGGCGAGCTACCGACCCTCGTCACCGAGCGCGACCTGCGCGGCGACCTGCACACGCACACCGATCTCACCGACGGCGTCGCCTCGCTGGAGGACATGCTCGCCACCGCGAAGGCCCGCGGCTACGCGTACTACGCCGTCACCGACCACGCTCCCGACCTGGTCATGCAGCGCATGACGGACGAGAAGACGCTGGCCCAGCGGGCCCGTCTGCGCGAACTCGCCGACACGCGCGCGTACGGCCGGATGCGGCTGCTCCACGGCACCGAGCTGAACATCGCGCCCGACGGCTCGGTGGACTGGCCCGCGGAGTTCCTCGCCGGGTTCGACGTCTGCGTGGCCTCCGTCCACTCCCACTTCGGCGCGGACCGCGCCACGCAGACGCGCCGCCTGATCCGCGCCTGCGAGAACCCGCACGTCCACATCATCGGACACCCGAGCGCCCGCCGGGTCGGCCGCCGGGCGCCCATCGACGTCGACTGGCCCGCGGTCTTCGCGGCGGCGGCGCGGACCGGCACGGCCCTGGAGATCAACGCCGCGCCGGGGCGGATGGACCTCAACGACGAACACGTCCGCGCGGCCCGCGCGGCGGGCGTCCGCTTCTCGATCGACAGCGACGCGCACTCCACGCCGCAACTGGACAACCCCCGCTTCGGCGTGGGCACGGCCCAGCGGGCGTGGTTGGGCACCGAGGACGTCATCAACACCTGGCCCTGGCAGAAGCTGAAGCGCTTCCTCACCAAACCCGCCACCCGGGAGAGTTAGCGTCGGGTCCCGGCAGACCCGCGCCGACGGGCTTGGGAGATGCCCACCGCGCAGCCGAGGCCGATGCCGAGCCGAGCCGCAGCGGCCCGGCAGCCTTGAGCAGCGGCCCGGCAGCCTTGAAGGCGCACCCCACCGCTCCGCTCCGGCCCCCGTCCTGGAGGGCCGGCCCCGCCCGAAGCCGCCCGGCGGGCATCGCCGAGCCGCGCAGCCGGGGCGAAGGCCGAGACGGGACGGTTCGGCCGCCTCGAAGAGCGTTCCGGGCGGCGCGGGGTCCGCGTCAGCGGCCGACCCAGCCCGAGGTCATCTTCTGGACGGCCGCGCCGTCCAGGTCGGAGAGCTTGGTGGAGACGAAGGCGCGCGCGGTATCGCTGGTCTGGAGGCGGAACGGGGGCTCCGCCGCGTTCAGGGCGTCGACGATCGTGGCGGCCGCGTCCGCCGAGGTCTGCGCGGCGGCGAACGCGCCGCGCGTGCGGGCGACGTAGGCCTCGAGAGCGGGGCCGTAGGGGCCTGCCGCGGCCACCATCGCCGGGATGTCCAGCTCCTGGCTGGAGACGAACTCGCTCGCCACCGCGCCCGGCTCGACGACCGTGACCTTCACGCCCACCGAGGCGGCGACCGGCGCCAGCGACTCCAGGAAGCCCTCCGCCGCGAACTTCGCCGCGCAGTAGGCCTCGTTGAACGGCTGGCCGACGATGCCGCCGACGCTGGTGACCGTCACGACGCGGCCGCCCGTCGCGCGCAGGTGCGGCATCGCCGCGCCCGTCACCTCGACGACGCCGAAGAAGTTGACCTCCATCGCGGAGCGGAACAGCTCCGTGCCGCCCTGCTCGACCGTGCCGACGACGCCCGCGCCCGCGTTGTTGACCAGCGCGTCGAGGCGGCCGTGGGCGGCGAGCACCTCCTCCAGGCAGGAGGCGACGGACTCCTTGTCGGTGACGTCGAGGCGGCGCACCTCCACCCGGTCGGCGACCCCGGCCGCCTCCGCGGCGGCGGTGAGCGGGCCGGCCTTGGCGGTGTCGCGCATGGTGGCGACGACGTGCCAGCCGGCCTGCGCCGCCGCGACGGCCGCGGCGCGGCCGATCCCGGTGGACGTGCCGGTGATGAGGACGATGCGAGTGGATCCGTCGGCAACCATGCCAAACTCCGTTTCTGTGCGTGCGCACACACTCTACGACTTCCGTGCACACGCACGCAACCCGATAAGCTGTCGTTATGACCCGCGCCGAGCCGACCATGGGTGAACTCTCCGCCCGCGACCACGCCTTCTACGGTCTCATCTGGGCCGGCACCACGCTGGCCGCCCACGTCGACCGGGCGCTGATGCGCGCGCACGAGCTGCCGCTCTCCTGGTTCGAGGTGATGCTCTGGCTCAACGGGCAGACGGCGCCGGTGCCCGCCTCCGCGCTGGGCGCGAAGACGCTGCTCAGCCGGCCGCAGGTGTCGCGCGTCGTGGACGCGCTGCAGGCGCGCGGGCTGGTCGCCCGCACGCCCGCGCCGCACGACGCGCGCTCGGTGGAGATCACGCTGACCCCCGAGGGCCGCGCCGCCTTCGCCGAGGCGAACGCGACCCGTCGGGCGGCTCTCGCCGACGTCTTCGACCAGCGCCTCGACGACGCGGACATCGACGCCCTCGAAACCGTCTGGGCCAAGCTCAAGGCCTGACGGGCCTCAGCCGATCGGGCGCAGACCCCGCTCGCGCAGCTGCTCGTCGTAGAGGCTGTCCGGCAGCACGGCCTTGCCGCCGCTGACCACCTGGCCGTTCGAGCCGGAGAGCAGCGGGCCTGTGCAGCCGAAGGCCCAGTTGTTCGCGGTCGGCGGCGCCTGGACCTCGTAGCCGCCGGTGGTGATGCAGTTCCACGCGGTGCTGTTGGCGTCCGACCAGCCGTGGCCGGTGCCGCGGCTGCCGTTGTTCACCAGCAGCAGCGTCCCGGCGACGGTGACCTGGTCGTAGAGCGTGCCGCTGCCCCAGCGCTGGTGGCCGCCCGCGTCGTACGACGTCTGCGTCAGCCTGGCGGTGCAGCGCGAGTAGACGTCGGGCCCGGACTGGTGCGCCTCGGTGGTGAAGGCGTGGATCTTGGACGCCGTCACCAGGCAGTCCTGGATCAGGTTCTGCTGGCCTTCGAGGGTGTACCCGTCGGAACGGGCCGAGGTGGCGTTGTTGACCAGCATGTCGAGCGTGGCCGTGTGCAGCACGCTGATTCGGCGGCTCTGCGAGCCCAGGCCGGTGACTCCGTCCTGGCCGAAGTGCTCACCGGTCACGTCCTGCACCCAGGAGTCCTGGACCGCGCCGAAAGAGGACAGGCTCGCGCCGTAGAAGTCCTTGGCGTAGTTCGGGTCGGCGGCCATGGCGCGGCCGTCGGCGCTCAGGTCCTCGATGCCGACGTGGTCGATCCGCGGAAAGGTGTAGCGGTAGACGGTGGCCTGCGTGTACTTCGCCTCCAGCGCGGTCGTCAGCGGCGCGTCCAGGGTGAGCCGGTGACCGCTGATCCCCGTGATCCGGCGCTCGGAGTAGAGGCTCCAGTTCGGCGACCAGATCTGCCGCATGCCGAGCGCGTCGATCCACGCCTGGGTGGTCGGCCGCTGGACGACGACCTCGGCGCCCGCCTGTAGGCCCGCGGTGCTCGCGACGTCGAGCGAGGTCGCACCGACGGGCACGTAGGAGTCGGTGACCTTGGCCGGGGCGCCGACGACCGCGTAACGGGAGGACCCGCCAACGGTGATCAGGATGCGGGCGGTCGCGCCGTGCGCGACCAGGCGGGTGCCGCCCGCGCCCTCGCCGGAGCCGCGCAGGACCACGCCCGAGGCGTCGATGTGCAGGGCGCTGTCGATCCGGTAGCTGCCCGGCGCGAGCAGCACCGCGCCGCGCAGGCCGTCCACGCCGACCGGGAGCTTGGAGACGGCGTCGATCGCCGCCTGGATGCGCGTGGTGTCGTCCCCGCCGCTGGGCGCGCCGACGCGCTGCCTGACCGCGGCCACGGGCAGCGGGACGCCGCCGCCCTCGTAGCCCGCGGACGAGTAGTCGGGCACGCGGTTGCCCTGCGCGTCGTGTCCGTAGACCAGCTTGCCGCCGGTCCAGGAGATCCAGTTCGTCTTGCTCGGGGTATTCGGGGTAGCCGCCGTGGCGGAGGAGTTCGTCCCGGCGGCGCCGGTGACCGAGGCGCCGGCGGTCGCGGTCGCGTAGACGCCGGCCCCGACGACGAGCGGGGCGACCGAAGCGAGAAGGAGGGCGCGCCGCTTGCGGCGCTTATGGCTGATGCTCACGGGACGTCATCATGACAACCGGGCGTCAATCTCGTAAAGCTCACTTACCTGATTCTGTCCCGTCGTCCACACACCGTTCGCCCCTGTGTCCCCGCTGCGATTCCCGTGCGGTTCCGCTGCGATTCCGCTCCCGGGTTCATAGGTTCTCCGGCTCGGGGCGCGCTTCGTACGTGTGCTCGGGCAAGATGGACGCTCGGACCAGGGAAAGCGGATGCGCCGCGATCGGCCCGGGGTGATCATGGATTGAGTTCTTGCCGATCGGGGGACGAGGGGAGAACGTGGGCGCGGAGGCCCCGAAGCGGGACGCCGCCGCGGCAGCCATCGACGCGGCGGCCGTAGCCATGACCGGGGAGGGAACGCTGTCGTCCCGCGTGCTGGACGCGCTGCCGGTCGGCGTCGCGCTGCTCGACGCCGAACTGCGCTGGCAGTATGCCAACGACGCCTTCCTGCGCCTCACCGACCTCCCGGCCGAGGCGACCTCCGGCAGACCCCTCGGCGCCTCGGCGCCCACCTCGGCGAGCCCCGCAGCGCCCGTCTCCGCCGGCCTCGCACCGGACGACACGGCCGCGACGGCCCACGCCGCCGCTCTGGTCCTGGCCGACGGCGAGACCCGCGAGCTGGTGACCGGCCCCGCCCACGATGCGATCCGCATGCGCCTCCAGCGCATCACGCCGGAGGCGGGCCCGCCCGCTTCCGCCCCGGGCACCGGATCTTCGGCCCGCGCCGAGCCCCCGCCCGAGGCGGGAGCCGGGCCAGGTGGGGCGATGGTGCTCGTGGTGGCGCTGCTGGACGCCGCGGCGGCGCAGCAGCCCGGCCAGGACGGGGTGCCGGGGGCCGTCGAGGCGGTCGAGGACGTCGCGGCCGTCGAGGTCGTGGCAGGGGCGCAGGACGCGCCCCAGACGGCGGGGCAGCCGAGCGACGGCGAGGCGCTGGCGCAGCGGCGGCTCGCGACGCTGACCGCCGCGGGCGAGCTCATCGGCACCACCCTCGACACCGACACCACCTGCGCCGAGCTGGCGCGTTTCACCGTGCCGGGCCTCGCGGACCTGACCACGGTCGACATCCTGCCGCCCGGCGTGCCCGAGCATCGGCTCGGCATGCCGCTGGGAACCCTGCGGCTGCTCCGTGCGGCGGTGGCCGCCAGGCCCGAGCTGCACCAGCAGCTCGCCACGCTGGCCCACCCCGGCGAGTCGGTGCGGCACCGCGAGGGCTCCCTGGTGGCCCGCAGTCTCGTCGCCGGCAAACCGCTGCTGCTGGACCTCGCCGCGATCGACGAGGGAGCCGAGGGCGCGGCAGCCATCTCCGACCCGGCCACGATGGAGGTCTACCGGGCGGCGGGGATCGCGTCCGTGCTGGCCGTCCCGCTCGCCGCCCGGGGACACCTCGTGGGGGCACTGACCCTGGCCAGAGCCCCGCAGACCTCGGGCGAGGGGTACTCGGACGAGGACATCGCGCTGATCGAGGACCTGGCCGGCCGGGCCGCCCTCAGCATCGACAACGCCCGCCGCTACATGCGCTCCCAGGGCATCGCCCTGGAGCTCCAGCGCGCGCTGCTGGCCGAGCCCGCCAACCCGCACCCGAACATGGAGATCGCCTGCCGCTACCTGCCCTCGGGCAGCAGCTCGGTCGTGGGCGGCGACTGGTACGAGAGCGTGCGTCTGCCCTTCGGCCGGACGCTGCTGGTGATCGGCGACGTCATGGGCCACGGCGTCGAGGCGGCGGTCGACATGAGCACCTACCGCTCGATGCTGCGCTACGTCGCGGCCATGGACCTCCCGCCGCACCGCATCCTGCGGCAGCTCGACGCGATGATCTCCGAGAACGACGCCGCCCGTCCCGCCACCTGCCTGCTCGCGCTGGTCGACCCGTCCCGCGACCGGGTCACCTTCGCCAGCGCGGGCCATCTGCCGCCCGCGCTCGTCAGCCCGGACGGCGTCACCGAGCTCGTGCCGGTCCCCAGTGGCCCCCCGCTCGGTACGGGGGTCGGCGGCTACCAGCAACTGGTCCTTGGGCTCACGCCCGGCGCCGTGCTGCTGCTCTACACCGACGGCCTGGTCGAGCGCCGCCACGAGGACATCGACGTCTCCCTGGAGCGGCTGGCCGCGCTCCCGCTGCCCGCCGCGGGCGATCTGGACGACCTGCTCGACGCCGCGCTCCACAGCTCCACGCCCAGTGAGGCCGAGGACGACATCGCCGTCCTGGCCGCCCGGGTCCGCCCGCGCCCGTCCTGACCGTCCTGCTGCTGACCGGCCTGCTCCTGACCGGCCTGCCCTCCTGACCGGAAAATCTTGGAACTTCTCTCGGCCGGAGTGTCGATCCGGGCGGTCCCCGTTCGTAGTGGTGGTATCGGCCCGGCAGGACGCCGGACCGGAAAACCGCCGAACGCACGCACCACCGAACCCAACGAGGAGTTCGCCATGAGCGCCACGAAGATGTACCTGCTCTCCGTCCACATGGTCGAGGGTCAGGAGCCGCCGTCCGAGGAGACCATGCAGACCATGTACGCGGATGTGGACCGCTTCAACCAGAAGCTCCAGGCCGACGGCGCCTGGGTCTTCGCAGGCGGCCTGCTCCCGGCCGACGTCGCCACCGTCGTGCGCACCCAGCCGGACGGCAAGGTGATCACCACGGACGGGCCCTTCGCCGAGACCAAGGAGCACCTGGGCGGCTTCTGGGTGGTCAGGGCAGCCGACCTCGACGCCGCGCTCGCGCTCGCCGCGGCGGGCAGCAAGGCCTGCCAGGGCCCGGTCGAGGTACGGCCCTTCCAGGACATGCCGGAGCAGTAGGGCCGACGTCTCCGACACCATGGACCGCATGGACTCCATGGACCGCGTGGACGGTGTGGACGATCCGTCCCGAGATGACGAGCGGCGCGCCGCCCGCCGGGAGACCGAGCAGGTCTTCCGGGAGGAGTACGGCCGCTGCGTGGCCGCCCTGATCCGCTTCCTCGGCGACATCGACCTCGCCGAGGAAGCGGTGCAGGAGGCCTTCACCGTCGCCCTCGAGCAGTGGCCGCTGCGCGGCCTGCCGCCCAAGCCCGGCGCGTGGATCACCACAACGGCGCGCAACCGCGCCGTCGACCGGCTGCGCCGCGAGGCGTCCCGGCACGACCGGCACCGCCAGGCGCAGCGACTGCTCGACGCGACGACGGCCACCCCGGAGGAACGAGCGGCGGAGGAGGGGCCCGTGTCCGACGACCGGCTGCGGCTGCTGTTCACCTGCTGCCACCCCGCGCTCGCGCCCGCCGCACAGGTGGCGCTGACGCTGCGTCTGCTCGGCGGCCTGGAGACCGCCGAGATCGCCCGGGCCTTTCTGGTGCCGGAGGCGACCATGGCCCAGCGCCTGGTGCGCGCCAAGCGCAAGATCAAGGAGGCCGGGATCCCCTACCGGGTCCCGCGCGAGGCCGAGCTGCCGGACCGGCTGAAGGGCGTGCTCGACACCGTCTACCTGGTCTTCAACGAGGGTTGGACCGCGTCGGCGGGCGAAACGCTGGTCCGTGAGGACCTGTGCGCCGAGGCGCTGCGCCTGGCCCGCGTGCTGGTGGAGTTGATGCCGGACGAGCCGGAGGCGGTCGGGCTGCTCGCCCTGCTGTTGCTGACGCACGCACGCCGTGCGGCGCGGCTGCGCGCCGACGGCACGCTGGTGCTCCTCACCGACCAGGACCGCGCGCTGTGGGACCGGGCGGAGATCACCGAGGGCCAGGCCCTCGTCCGTGCCTGCCTGCGGCGGGGCTCGCCCGGCCCGTACCAGATCCAGGCGGCCGTCAACGCGGCGCACAGCGACGACTCGCTGGACGAGCGACAGCGATGGGAGCAGGTCCTCGCCCTGTACGACCTCCAGCTCCGCCTGGCGCCGACGCCGGTCGTCGCGCTCAACCGCGCGGTCGCGCTCGCCGAGGTCTCCGGCCCGGAGGCGGGACTGGCCGCGATCGACGCCCTGCGTGAGCCGCTGTCCGCGTACCAGCCCCTGCACGCCGCCCGCGCGGATCTGCTGCGCCGCCTGGCGCGCGACGCGGAGGCCGCGTCGGAGTACCGCGCGGCGCTGGAGCTGACCGCGAACGAGACGGAACGAACCTTCCTGGAGGGCCGGTTGGCCGAGCTGGGATGACCACGGTGCGCTGACGCCGCCGCTGACTTCACCCGGACGAGTGGTACCAAATGTCTCGTACATGCCCAGTTGATCTGGAATGGTGGAAACCGCCCAAAGTTCGCAGTACGGTCATCACCATCGAGAAAGGGCGCAGATGGCGCGCGTCGCAGGAAAGTTCGGCAAGCTCGGACCTCAGTTCCCGGTCGGCCTCAAGCAGTTCACCGCCTACGCGACGGCCCCGCTGCCCGCGCCGCCCGCCGCCGTCGACTGGGCGACGAAGGTCGACGACTGGCCGATGGACGGCAACGACCAGTACGGCGACTGCACGATGGCCGCGGCGGCGCACCTGATCCAGTCGTGGAACGCGCAGACCGCCCAGGCCGATCCGGTGCCCACCGAGCAGCAGGTGGTGGACGAGTACTTCCACCTCTCCGGCGGCAAGGACACCGGTCTCGTCGAGTCGCAGGTGCTGGCCGCCTGGCAGAAGAAGGGCCTGTGGGGCAACCGGATCGTCGCCTACGCACCCGTCAACGTCCACGCGCAGACGGCGATCAAGCAGACCATCTCCCTCTTCGGCGGCGTCTACGCGGGCATCCAGGTCCCGGCGAACGCGCAGACCCAGTTCCAGGGCGGCCGGCCCTGGACGCTGGAGGGCAACTGGCAGTCGGAACCGATCGTGGGCGGCCACGCCGTCCCGCTGCTCGGCTACGACCCGGACTGGCTGTACGTCGTCACCTGGGGCGCGGTGCAGCAGGTCGCCTGGGACTGGTGGCAGACCTACGGCGACGAGGCCTGGGCGGTGCTGGCGCAGGAGTACCACGAGGCCGGCACGGTCAACGGCATCGACATGGCCACCCTGACGGCGGACCTCAAGCAGATCTGAACCCGGCTCGCTGCCGGGACGCTTCCGAGTCGTCCCGGCCGGGGGTGAGGGCCGCCGGGCCTCACCGCCGGCCGGGCACGGTGGCGACCGCCGTCCGCTCCCTGGCTGATCGTCAGATCCTGTGGCGTCGTGAGGGCGCGGGCCGGTCGTCCGATCGGCTTCCGGCACCTCTATGATCGCCACCGATCACCTTCGATCGCCCGAAGCCCGGCACCCAGTGGAGCATCCGTGGACACCCCGCCGCCGAACATAGCCCGCGTGTACGACTATCTCCTCGGCGGCAAGGACAACTACGCCTCCGACCGGGCCCTGGGCGAGCGGATCGCCGTCGCGCTTCCGCAGGTTCACCTCGGCGTGCAGGCGCAGCGCGCCGTGCTGCGCCGCGTCGTCGACCACCTGGTCCGCGAGGTCGGCCTGCGGCAGCTGATCGACATCGGCTCCGGCCTGCCCACCGCAGAGAACGTCCACCAGGTCGCCCAGCGCATCGCACCGGACACCCACGTCGTCTACGTCGACAACGACCGCGCCGTCCTCGCCCACGCCAGAGCCCTGCTCGCCGACAACAAGCAGACCGTCGTCACCGACGGCGACCTGCGCCACCCCGCCGAGCTCCTCGCCGACCCGGTCCTGCGCGCCCACATCGACTTCGACCAGCCCGTGGGCCTGCTCCTGTGCGGCATCCTGCACTACATCCTCGACGACGAGGACCCCTACCGCCTCGTCCGCACCCTGATCGACCAACTGCCCTCCGGCAGCTACGTCTTCGTCCACCACCTGATCACCGCCGGCCCCGAGGTCGACGGCGACACCGCCGAAGCCGAAGCCGCCCTGCGCCAGGGCGTCGGCCGCGGCCAGTTCCGCACCCTCGACGAGGTCGCCGCCTTCCTCGACGGCCTCGAGCTCGTCGACCCCGGCGTCGTCATCGTCCCCGAGTGGCGCCCCGACACCGACGACCCCTCCCCCGCCGCCCACCCCGTCCTCCGCCTCGCCGCCGTCGGCGTCGCCCGCAAACCCTGAAGCGTTGAGCACCGGCCACCGCACAGGCAGGCGCGGCATCGGTTCTGCGACGGTCACACCCCTCTGACGAGGCAACTGCTCTCGGCGTTTGGCACAAGCTGATCTCGGCAAGCGGGCGCACGAGCCGTCGTGCGGGCCGGCTGGCCCCTCAGCGTCGGGTGTCGACGACGCGAGGATCCGGTGCCCGCCCGGCGGTCCAGCGGAGCGTCCGCCAGAGCCTCTTCGGCGCCCGTGTGATGCCGTGACGTTCGGTTTCACCGCGACACGTCACCTGCTTGCATTGGGTCGACGCAACAGGCGTGCAAGATATGGACTTCCTCCCGAAAGTCATCTTTGCCTGTATGCAATTCATGGATCCTCCGAAATCATGCGCCGTATGACGCGCAGACTTGCAGAGGTAGCCAAGAAGGTGGGGGTCAGCGAGGCCACAGTGAGCCGGGTGCTCAACGGCCGGCCGGGGGTTTCGGACGTCACCCGGCAGGCCGTGCTGACCGCGGTCGACGTTCTCGGCTACGAGCGCCCCACTCAGCTTCGGGGTGTGCGGGCTCGGCTGGTCGGGCTCGTCGTTCCGGAGCTGCAGAACCCCATTTTCCCGGCGCTGGCCGAAGGCGTGGGTGGGGCGCTGGTGCAGCTCGGCTTCACGCCGGTGCTCTGCACCCGGACCGCGGGCGGACTGACCGAGGCGGAGTACGTCACGATGCTGCTGGACCAGCAGGTCTCCGGGGTGGTGTTCTGTGGTGGCCTGACGGTGGACGAGTACGGGCAGCTGCTCGGCCGTGGAGTCCCCGTCGTGCTGCTCAACGCCGCGGTGGACTTCGCGGCCCTGCCGCCCGCCCTGGTGACGGACCCCCTGCACGGTGCCAAGCTCGGTTTCCCGCAGGTGTCGACCGATGACCAGGCCGCGGTCGAGCAGGCTTTCGGGCATGTGTGGGCGCTCGGGCACCGCAGGATCGGCCTACTGGTCGGGCCCGCCGAGCACATGCCGTCACGGCGTAAGGCGCAGGCGTTCGCGCGGCTGTGCGCACGGACCGGAACGGACGACCGGGGGCGGGTGGGGCACGCCCTCTTCTCCTTCGAGGGCGGTCAGGCCGCTGCGGGCGAGCTGCTGGCCGCCGGCGCGACCGCGCTGATCTGCGGGAGCGACATCCTGGCCCTGGGCGCGGTGCGGGCGGCCCGGCGTCGGGGGCTGGACGTGCCGCAGGACGTCTCCATCATCGGCTACGACGACTCGGCCTTCATGAACTACACCGACCCGCCGCTGACGACACTGCGGCAGCCGATCGACGCCATGGCCCGCGCCGCGGTGCAGCTGCTGGTCAATCAGATCGACGGTGGTGCACCGACGCCGAAGGAGCTGCTTCACGAGCCCGAACTGGTCGTCCGCGGCTCCACCGCCCCGGCGCCGCCGGCAAGCGGTCGACCGCTCGACCGTGCCCTCGTGGCCCGGGTCTGACACCGTCCCGGGCCACGCCCGGGCTCAGCCGTGGAGCCACACCGTCGTGTCCGGCGGCACGAGGGCGCCGTCCGCGCCCAGAGGGCCGCTGGCCAGCACGAGCGCGTGCGCCTGCGGCACCGGGACGTCGGCGTCCGAGAGGTTGACCAGGCAGCGGAACGAGTCCCCGCGCCGGAAGTCGAGAACCTCGGGCCCGGTGGCTTGCGTCCAGGCGAAGTCCGGCGTGTGCAACGCCGGTTCGGCCCGGCGGGTGCGCAGGGCGGTGCGGTAGAGAGTCAGCATCGAGCCCGCGGCGTCCTGTTGGACCTCGGCTGCCAGTGACGCCCACGCCTGCGGCTGCGGCAGCCAGGGGGCCGCCGTGGACTCGGTGGGGCTGAAGCCGAACGGCGGGGCCACTCCGGACCAGGGCAGCGGGACGCGGCAGCCGTCCCTGCCCAGGTCGGCACCGGCACTGCGGAAGAAGAACGGGTCCTGGCGGGCGGCGTCCGGGAGGTCGGTGACCTCCCACAGGCCGAGCTCCTCTCCCTGGTAGAGGTAGCAGGAGCCGGGCAGGGCGAGGTTGAGCAGCAGGGCGGCGCGGGCGCGGCGGGTGCCGAGGGCGAGGTCGGTGGGCGCACCGTGCTGGGCTGGGCTGCGCCCCATGGCGCTGTCGGCGCGGCCGTAGCGGGTCACGTGACGCGTGACATCGTGGTTGGACAGCACCCAGGTCGCCGGCGCGCCGACGGGCGCGTGGGCCGCCAGGGTGCCGTCGATGACGCCGCGCAGGCGCTCCGCGTCCCAGGGGCAGTTGAGGTAGTCGAAGTTGAAGGCACAGTGCATCTCGTCGGCGCGCAGGTAGGCGGCGAGCCGTTCGGGGTCGGCCAGCCAGACCTCACCGATGAGCGCCTTGGGCTCCGGGTAGGAGTCGGCGACCTTGCGCCAGTGCCGGTAGATCTCGTGCACCTCGTCGCGGTCGACGAAGGGGTGCGGCTGCGGCGGGGTCGCCTTGGTGTGGTGGGGGCCGAAGGCGGGCAGTGCGGGGTCCTTGGCGGGCATGGTGGCCGAGTCGATGCGGACGCCGTCGACGCCGCGGTCGAACCAGAAGCGGAGCACCGCCTCGTGTTCTTCGGCGACCTCGGGGTTGTTCCAGTTGAGGTCGGGCTGTTCGGCGGCGAACAAGTGGAGGTACCACTCGCCGTCGGGCAGGCGGGTCCAGGCGGGGCCGCCGAACTCCGACGTCCAGTCATTCGGGGGCAGTTCGCCGTCCGCGCCCCGCCCGGGACGGAACCAGAACCGCTCGCGGGCGGCCGAGCCGGGCTGCGACGCCCGCGCTTCCTCGAACCAGGCGTGACGGTCGGAGACGTGGTTGGGCACGACGTCGACGATGATCCGCAGGCCGAGCGCGTGAGCTTCGGCAATGAGCTGTTCGGCGTCCTCGAGGGTGCCGAAGGCGGGGTCGATGCGGCGGTAGTCGGCCACGTCGTAGCCGCCGTCCGCGAGCGGGGAGGCGTACCAGGGGTTGAACCAGAGTGCGTCGACGCCCAGGTCTGCCAGGTAGGGCAGCTTGGCTCGCACGCCGGCGAGGTCGCCGATGCCGTCGCCGTCGGCGTCGGCGAAGGAGCGGACGTAGACCTGGTAGATCACCGCGTCCTGCCACCAGGGCGCGGCCCCGTGAGCAGCCTCGTCAGATGTGCGTGTACGGACCGTCATGGATGGGTGCTCCTTGCGCAGTTGTCGATGGGTGGGCGCCCGGGAGCGCGGGGTCAGGTCCGCGCTCCCGGACACCGGATCACGGGAGGGTCAGTCGAAGATCTCAAACTCGGACAGCTGGGCGGCGGGCCAGCCGGTGTTGCCGGCGACGACGACCTGGAGATAGCGCTCGTTCGTGCCGACGGGCAGCGTCAGCGTGACGGTGTCGGCGCTCGCCGGGTCGAAGACGTGGTCGGCGGCGGGTACGAGTGTGGTCCAGGTGCTGCCGTCCGTGGAGCCGAGGACGGCGAGCGTCTGGGTGCGGGCTCCCCAGTTGGGCGGCAGGGTCAGCACGACGCTGCGCTCCTGCTGGGCGGTGCCGAGGTCGGCGGTGAGGGACTGCGGGAAGGCGGAGCCGTCCTGGCTCTCCCAGTAGGAGCCGCTGTTGTCGTCGTTCGCGTTGGTGGCGGGGAAGCCCGGCAGAGCGCTGCTGGCGGTGAGGGTGGCGCCGAGGGCGAGGTTGCTGGGCGGGGCGACGCCGCCGTCGCCCCCGAGCGGGTCGGTACTGCCGACCAACTGGACGGCGGTGGGCTTTCCGCCGCCGGTGGCCTGGAGCGTGAGTGCGCCCCGGGTGAGGCCGTCGTGCTGCGGGGTGAAGGTGACGTCGAGGACGCACCAGGTGGCCGGGTCGGTCGGGTCGGCCGCGTCGAGCGTGGCGCCGCAGGGGTGAGCCGGGTCCGGCGCGACGGAGAACCCGGGGCTCGCTGTGACCTGGCCGAGCGTGGCGGAGGTCGCGCCGGTGTTCGCCACGACGACCTTCTGCGCCGGGGTGGCCTGCCCGGTGGTGGCGGCCTCGAAGGTGGTGCTGCCGGGGTAGGCCCACAGCGCCGAGCGGGCGGGCATTCCGCAGACCGGGGCGTGCTTCCAGCCGGAGTCGCCGCCCGCGTCCTTCAGCGCGAAGCCCGCGCCGCAACTGAAGACGCCCGCGATCCCGACACCGTCCGCGTGCAGGCCGGAGACGGTCACCGCGCCTGGTGCCTGGTCCTGGAAGACGTAGGAGCCGACACCGCTGACGCGGTTGTCGTCGATCGTCACGTTGGTGACGGCGTTGCCGCCGCTCGGCGGGGTGGTCACGGCGGCGCCGGTGTAGGCGGCCGAGTTCTGGAACATGAACGCGGAGTACGGGCTGTCGACGATGTCGTTGCCGCGGATCTCGACGGGTGCGGTCATGGAACCCTGCTGCGGGTCGAACCAGATCGCGCCGACGCCGTAGTCCCAGCCCGGGTCCCACTGGCCGGTGCGCACCAGGGTGTTGCCGGTGACGGCCAGCGGTCCGCTCATCGGGACGGAGCCGAAACGCTGCCCGATGCCGATGCCGCCGCCTCGGGTGACGGTGTCCTGGAGCAGGTTGCCGGCGATGACGTCGTCTGCGCCCGCGCCGTAGACGCCGATGTTGTTGGCCAGGCCGGGTGAGTCGACGGTGTTGCGGACGAGGGCGTCCGCGGTGTCGCCGTAGTTCTCCGACCACAGGGCGAGGCCGTCGTCCTGGGTGTTGCGCAGGAAGTTCTGGGTGATCAGGGCGTGGGTGACGGGGCCGTCGGCGGCGTTGAGGTTGACCCCGTCGGCGGTGGTGTCCTGGATGCGCAGGTGGTCGAGCGTCAGGTTCGTGCTGGGTCCGATGATCCAGGCGCCTACCTTCTCGTTCTGGATCCACACGTGGGAGATCCTCGAGTCGCTGAAGCCGCCGTTGAAGCCGGTGTCGGCGCTGTTGCTGTCGTCGCGGACGTCGACGTTGCCGAAGATCGCCAGGTCGGAGATGTCCACGTGGCTGCTGGGCGGGTTCTGTTTTCCCGCGAAGGAGACGTTGTGGCCGGTCAGGACGGTGTACCACTCCCCCGCTCCGGCGATGGTCACCTGGTCGACGTTCAGCGGGGCGCTGAGGGTGTAGGTGCCGGCCGGCAGGTAGAGGCCGCGGCCGGCGGCGGAGGCGGCGTCGACGGCGTGCTGGAGTGCGGCGGTGGTGTCGGTCGCGCCGGTGGCGTCGACGCCGTAGGCGGTGGCGTCGAGGTAGCCGTCGGGCTTGGCGGCCGGGGCTGGCGCCTGTTCGAAGTCGGCGGTGTTGACGACGTACCAGGGCGCGTTGTCGCCCGCGTCGACCTGGAGCTTGACGACCGTCCCGGCGGGCAGCGTGCGACCGAAGCGGTAGCGGACGTCGTTGTAGAAGTCGTGCGGCACCTGGCCGTCGGGCTTGCCCACCGACGGGTTGTTGCTGAACGGGTAGGTGCCGTAGAGCCAGCTGAACTGGGAGGTCAACGTGAGGGCGGCCTCGGCCCTGCCGTCGACGTAGAGCTCCAGCGGGGCGTTGATGCCGCCGCCGTGGAGCGAGTCCGGCAGGGCGTAGTGGAAGTCGACAGCGTTGGCCGGGCGGGTGAGGGTGAAGCTCACATACCGTCCCCGGCCGACGAGTTGGACGGCGGTGCGGCCCGTCGCCTCGCTGGCGAGGCTGCCGTAGCGGTAGTCAGGACCGAGCACGGCGCCGTTGGTACGGGCGTGCGGACTGGTGGCGGCGTTGTCCTCGGTGAACGAGACGTCAGCACCCGCCGGTTGGCGAGGAATCGGCGTGTCGGCGTGGGCGGGGCCGGTGGGCAGCGCGATCAGCGGGGCGGCCAGCAGGAGCGCGGCCAGCGCGGGCAGGTCGGTTCTGCGCCGCGGACGCGCGGCGCTGCGGGGGGTCATGGATGCGGCTCCGGGGAGTGGGAGGCGGGGTGTCAGCCCTTCATCGCGCCGGCGGTGAGTCCGGCCATGATGTTGCGCTGGAAGAAAAGGAAGAACACGATGGTCGGCACGCTGGCGATGGCGAGCGCGGCGACGAAGACGTTCTCGGGGACGCCGACGTGGAGCTGGTTGATCCCGACGTTGACCGTCTGCGCGGAGGTGTCGGTGAGCACCAGCAGTGGCCACAGGAAGTCCTTCCAGACTCCGACCACGGCGAAGATGGAGACGACGCCGAGGATCGGCCGGGACATCGGCAGCACGACCGACCACAGGGTGCGCAGCGGCCCTGCGCCGTCGATCGCCGCGGCGGCCAACAGCTCGGTGGGGATGGAGTCGAAGAAGCGCTTCAGCAGGAAGATGTTGAAAGCGTTGGCGACGGAGGGCAGCCAGATCGCCCAGGGGGTGTTGAGCAGGCTCCAGTGGGTGAACGGCAGGTCGTTGGCGGTCAGGTAGGCGGGGAGGACGATGACGGTCGTCGGGATCATCAGCGTCGCCAGCATCGCGAAGAGCACACCGTTGCCGAAGACCGGTCGCAGCTTGGACAGCGCGTAGGCGGCGGCCACGTCGAAGACCAGCTGGAAGGCCAGCGCGCCGAAGGCGTAGAGGGTGGTGTTCAAGATCAGCCGGCCCAGGTCCAGGTCGCGCCAGGCGGTCGCGTAGTTCGTGACCGACGGGGAGGTCGGCAGCAGCGAGGGCGGTGTCTGGATGATCTGCTGAGGAGTCTTCAGCCCACCGCTGACCATCCAGTACAGCGGGAAGAGGAAGGCGAGGGCGAACAGCGCGACCAGGACCCAGAACACCGTCCAGTAGGCGGCCCGGCCGAACGGGCGGGCCAGCTGGGCCTGGGAGATGAGGGTACGCGTCGGGGTGACGGAAGCGGACATCGGGCCTACTCCTGCTCGGCGCGGCGGCTCAGCCACAGGTAGCCGCCGGCGAAGGCGATCAGGACGAGGAGCAGCAGCACGCCGAGCGCGGCGCCGCTGCCGTAGTTGTTGTAGTTGAACGCGTACTGGTAGATCAGGTAGACGACGCTGGTGGTGTCGTTGGCGGAGCCGGTGATGACGTAGGGCTCCAGGAAGACCTGCATGGTGCCGACGATCTGGAGCAGCAGCATCATCGAGAGGATCAGCCGGGTCTGCGGCACCGTCACGTGCCAGACCCGGCGCAGCAGTCCGGCCCCGTCGAGTTCGGCGGCCTCGTAGAGCTCGCCGGGGATGCCCTGGAGGGAGGCGAGGTAGACCAGCACGGTGCCGCCCATGTTGATCCAGGTGGAGAAGAGGACCAGGCAGAGCACGGCGAGGGTGTGCGAGGACTGCAGCCACTGCACGCTCGGGAGGCCGACGGCGTGCAGGGCGGCGTTGAACAGGCCGGTGTCGTCCGGGGTGTAGAACCACTTCCACAGGAACGCGGCGGCCACCGGAGGCATCATGACGGGCAGGTAGACCAGCAGCCGGAAGTAGGACCGGGCGTGCCGGATCTCGTTCAGCACGACCGCGAGGGCGAACGGCACGGCGTAGCCGACGACGACGGCGAACAGGGTGAACAGGCCGGTGGTGCGCCAGGCGCTCCAGAAGTCCGGGTCGTGCAGGACGCGTTGGTAGTTGCGCAGCCCCACCCACTTGGTCTCCCCCGCGAAGTTGGTGTACTGGAAGCTCATGACCACCTCGCGGATCATGGGGTACCAGGAGAACACCGCGAAACAGAGGATCGCGCCGGCCAGGAACAGGTAGGCGGTGGCGTTGCGCCGCAGTCGGCGGCGCAGGCCGCCGCGCCGGGCGGGTTCGGCGGCCCGCAGGTCGCGGGCTACCGCTCGGGTCAGGTTGATCGTCGCCATCTCGGGTGGGGCTCTCGTCTCGTCCGGACGGTTACTGCTGGGCGTTGGCCAGGATGGTGTTCGCGGCGGCCTTGAAGGTGTCCAGGAGCTTCTGCGGGTCCGCGTTCGGGTCGGTCAGCACGGAGTTCATGGCCTTGTCGCCCTGCGCGTAGAGCGCCTGTGCCTGCGGGGGCTCGACCAGCAGCTTCATGGTCGGCAGGGCGGCGACGTAGGCGGAGAAGTTCTGCACCGGCAGGTTGGCGTACTTGGCCATCGCGGCGGCGTCGGCGGAGGCGGTCGCGCCGGTCCACAGGTCCGGCTCGGGCAGGCCGACGGGCTCCTTCTGCTGGGCACGGCGCGGGTAGTTGAAGTTCAGGCCCTGGCCGGAGGTGAGGAACTCGTAGTTGACCCACTTGATGCCGGCCTGGATCTGGGCCGGGGTGTCCTTCTTGTTGAACATGTAGCCGTCGCCGCCGACCAGGGTGGCCTGCTCGCCGGGCATCGGGCCGACGGCCATGGTGTCGTAGGGGACGTTGTACTGGTCGTGGATGGTGGTCAGGGTGACCGGGTCGCCCACGTACATGCCGAGCTTGCCCGAAGCCATCATCTGGAGCAGGTCGTTGTACTGCAGGCCCTGCTTGGTGCCCATGACGTTGTCAGTGAACCGCAGCTTGTGCAGGAACTGCAGCACCGCCAGGCCGTTGGCGTCGTCGAAGTTCGCGGACTTGCCGTCGGGGGTGACCATGGTGCCGCCGCGGGAGTAGAGCTCGGCGGTGAAGTGCCAGCCACCGGTGTTCGCGGCACTGTAGTCGGCGTAGCCGACGTCGCCGCCGCCCAGCTTGGTGATGGCGATGGCGTCGGCCTCGACCTCGTCCCAGGTGGTCGGCGGCTTGTTCGGGTCCAGGCCGGCCTTCTGGAAGAGGGTCTTGCTGTAGACCAGACCGAGGCTGTAGTTGCCCTTCGGGATGCCGTAGAGGTCGCCGGAGGTGCTGCCGCCCTGACGGTAGATGTTCGTCAGGGCGGGCTGGATGTCCGACAGGCCGTGGATCTGGCTCGCGTACCGCTGGATGTCGGCGGCCTGGCCGGAGGCGACGACGTTGGCTCCGTCGGTGAAGTAGGTGTAGAAGACGTCGTCCATCTTGCCGCTCGCCAGCTTGGCGTTGAAGGTGGCCGGGTCGTCGCAGGGGTTGGTGTCGTCGCCCTTGACGGTGATGTTCGGGTTGAGCTTCTCGAACGCGGCGACGTCGGCGATCCAGTTGGCGCGGGGCCCGGCCTGGGTGGTGGGCGGCATGCAACCGACGGTGATGGTCACCTTGCCGTTCGCGTCGGCGCTGCCGGCGCCGCCGGAGCTCGCGCAGGCGGTGGCGGTGAGCGCGAGGCCGGTCGCGAGGGCGACGGCCGCGGCGGCGCGGAGGCTGGTGGCGGTCTGCGGTCCTGCGGCTCTGGTTCCGGTCATCTTCGGTCCCTGGAGGTGAGAACGGGTGCGGGGATCACCCGATGGATGGTGGGCGTTGAGGCTGGTCAGGGCCGCACCCAGGGGGCTGGGTGGCGGTCTCGGCCCGGCGTGCAGGACAAGCTACGGGCGGCGTGAGAGCGCCCGCAACAGGGAAACCGATATGCGCAAAACCTGGACGTACTGCCGTAAGTGAGTGTCGTTCGGACGTCATCGGCTGTAGAGAATCAGGCATCGGCTGTGGCACGCTGCCCGCATGACGCGCAGACTCGCCGAGGTGGCACGCAAGGTGGGGGTCAGCGAGGCCACCGTCAGCCGGGTGCTCAACGGCAGGTCCGGGGTCTCGGACGCCACCCGGCAGACCGTGCTGACCGCACTGGACGTCCTCGGCTACGAGCGGCCCACTCAACTGCGGGGCGTGCGCGCCCGACTGGTCGGCCTGGTGCTGCCGGAGCTGCAGAACCCCATCTTCCCCGCCCTGGCGGAAACGGTCGGTGGCGCGCTGGTGCAGCTCGGCTTCACCCCGGTCCTGTGCACACGCTCCGCAGGCGGTCTGACCGAGGCGGAGTACGTGACCATGCTGCTGGACCAGCAGGTGTCCGGCGTCGTGTTCTGCGGGGGCCTCAGTTCGGAGGAGCACCGCCAACTGCTGGAGCGCGGCGTACCGGTCGTGCTGCTGAACGCCGCCGTCGACCACCCCGGCTTCCCACAGGTCGCCACGGACGACGCGGCCGCGGTCGAACAGGCCTTCACGCACCTGCACGCGCTGGGCCACCGCCGTATCGGCCTGCTGGTCGGCCCACCCGAGCACGCGCCGTCCGCGCACAAGGCGCAGACGTTCCGCACCCTCGCCGCCGCCCGGGGCCTGGGCTCCGCCCAGTTGGTCGCCCATGCGCTCTTCTCCTTCGAGGGCGGCCAAGCCGCGGCTGCGGACCTGATCCGCGCGGGTGCGACCGCGGTGGTGTGCGGCAGCGACATCCTCGCCCTCGGCGCGATCCGCGCGGCCCGCCGGGCCGGCCTGCACGTGCCCCGTGACTTCTCCGCCGTCGGCTTCGACGACTCCGCTTTCATGAACTACACCGACCCGCCGCTGACGACGCTGCGTCAGCCGATCGACGCCATGGCCCGCGCCGCGGTGCAGCTGCTGGTCAATCAGATCGACGGCAACGCACCGACCCCCCGGCGGCTGCTGCACGAACCGGAGCTGGTGGTGCGCGGATCGACCGGGCCGCACCTTGCCGCATCGGTCTAGAACGGGCGGAAATCCCTCAGCAAGGCGGCGTCTTTCCCTGCTGACTATTTTCAGGTCGTACACGGACACCTGACCGCCCGACGCGGCCAAACGCCCTGCTGGGCCCGGCTCGCAAACAGCGACGGCCAGGTGGACGCAGTGGCGGTCCCTGAATTGCGGCGTGCGCGCGATTCATTGTGCGCACCCCGCCCCAGGGCTACGGTGCCGTGCGGTCACCTCCTCCCCCCCACCCGTCAGGAGCGACATGTCCGTCCCTCCCCCGGGGGTTTCGCGCGCCCGCGCGCTGCCCCTCGCCGTGCTCAGCGTGATCGCCCTGCTGCTGACCCTCGCCGTCGCCTGGAGCGCCGCCCCGGCGGCGCATGCGGCCGCCACCGTCTACGAGGCGGAGAACGCCGCCCTGTCGGGTGGGGCCGTGGTCGCCTCCGACCACACCGGCTACACCGGCACCGGCTTCGTCGCCGGCTACACCGACACGGACAAGGGCGCCGCAGACACCGTCTTCACCGTCACCGCCGCCACCTCCGGGGCGTACACGTCCACCCTGCGCTACGCCAACGGCACCGGGTCGACGATGACGTTGTCCGTGTACGTCAACGGCGGCAGGACCGGGCAGATCTCCCTGCCCGGTACCGCCGACTGGAACACCTGGGGCACGGTCGCCACGCCGGTGAGCCTCACCTCCGGCAGCGACACCATCGCCTACAAGTTCGACTCCACCGACAGCGGCAACGTCAACCTCGACAACATCAGCGTCGACGCCGTCCCGCCGCCCCCGCCGGGCCAGTACGAGGCGGAGAACGCCGCCCTGTCGGGCGGGGCCGTGGTCGCCTCCGACCACACCGGCTACACCGGCACGGGCTTCGTCGCCGGCTACACCGACACGGACAAGGGCACCGCAGACACCGTCTTCACCGTCACCGCCGCAGCGACCGGCCCGACGCCGGTGACCCTGCGCTACGCCAACGGCAACGGCTCCGCCAAGACGCTCTCCGTCTACGTCAACGGCACCAAGGTCCAGCAGGACTCGCTCGCCGCGACCGCCGACTGGAACACCTGGACCACCCAGACCGACACGCTGACCCTCACCTCCGGCAGCGACACCATCGGGTACAAGTTCGACTCGACCGACACCGGGAACGTCAACCTCGACGACATCACGGTCGGCACGGCGTCCGGGAGCCCCTCGCCCAGCCCCACTCCGACGAACAGCAGCGGCGGTGGCGGGAACGCGCAGACCTACCAGGCTGACGCCGCGTTCGCGACCGGCGGGCCGGCGCTCGCGACCTCCCTGGCCGGATACACCGGCAGCGGCTACCTGACCGGGTTCGCCGCGACCGGCGCCGTCGCCGACTTCACCACGGACGTGCCCAGCGCGGGCAGCTACCCGCTCGCCCTCGCCTACGCCAACTCCACCGGCACGGCGCAGACCGTCTCGCTCTACCTCAACGGCGTGCGCAGCGGCCGGATCAGCCTGCCCGCAGGCAGCGGATGGCTCAGCTCCACCCAGAACGTGACGCTCCGTTCGGGCCTGAACCTGATCGGCTACCACACCGACCCGGGCGACAGCGGCAACATCGCGATCAACAGCGTCGCCCTCACCGGCGGCGTCGCGCTCGCCACCCAGGGCGCGACCGTGCCCTACACCGAGTACGCCGCCTCCTCCGCCCAGACCAACGGCACCGTGCTGCCCTACAGCACCAGCTACCCGAGCCTGCAGGCCGAGGCGACGGGCCGTCAGGCCGTGCAGCTCACCAGCACCGGACAGTACGTCCAGTTCACGCTGACCGAGCCCGCCAACGCCGTCGTGCTGCGCTACTCCATCCCCGACAACTCCGACGGCTCGACCGCGACCGCCCCCCTCGCGCTCTACGCCAACGGCGCCAAGCTGCAGGACCTCAGCCTGACCAGCCAGTACTCCTGGCTCTACGGCGGCGGCTACTACGACACCCACTCCCCGAGCAGCGGCGTCGCGCACCACTTCTACGACGAGACGCGCGCACTGATCGGCAACTGGCCCGCGGGCACCGTCCTCAAGCTCCAGAAGGACGCCGCCGACTCTGCCGCCTCCTACACCGTCGACGTCCTGGACGCGGAGCAGGTCGACCCCGCATTCACCATGCCGGCCACCGGCTACACCTCCGTCACCAACTACGGCGTCACCCCCAACAGCGGCGCCGACGACACCAGTGCCCTCAACAACGCACTCAGCGCGCTGACCGGCAGCGGAACCGGCTTGTGGTTCCCGCCCGGCACCTACCTGATCTCGGGCCGGATCAACTTCGCCAACGTCGCCCTGCGCGGCGCCGGCGAGTGGTACACCACGATCCAGTCCACGGCCCCCAACGGCGCCGGCGGCCTCTTCGCCACCGGCGGCACCAACCAGGTCGCGGACCTGAGCATCACCGGCGACCAGACCTTCCGCAACAACGACTCCGGCGCCGCCGGCATCGAGGGGACCTTCGCCTCCGGATCGCTCATCGACGACGTGTGGATCGAGCACACCAAGGTCGGCATCTGGGCCGCCCCCGGCAACGGCCTGCACGTGGTGGACACCCGGGTGCGCGACGTCTTCGCGGACGGCATCCACGTCCACGGCGGCAGCACCGGCACACGGGTGGACCAGACCGAGGTCCGCAACACCGGCGACGACGAACTGGCCCTCGACACCGAGGGCGGAAACGTCACCGGCTGCTCACTGAGCAACGACACCGTCAGCAGCCCGATCCAGGCCAACGGCATCGGCGTCTACGGCGGCGGCAACAACGCCGTCTCCGACAACCTCGTTTCCGACACCGTCGCCTTCGGCTCGGGCATCACCGTCAGCACCGCCTTCGGCGGCGGCTTCACCGGACCGACAACGGTCAGCGGCAACGCTCTGGTCCGGGCAGGGTCGTACAACTCCAACTGGGGCTCTTCGCTCGGCGCCCTGTGGATCTACGCCAGCACCACCGACATCACCCAGCCCGTGACCATCACGAACAACACCGTCACCCGCGCCACCTATCAAGGGGTTCTGCTCAGCTACGGCAAGCAGATCAGCAACCTCACCCTCGACCACCTGACGATCACCGGCGCCGGCACCTACGGCATCGACATCTCCAATGTCACCGGCAGCATGACCGCGAACTACGTCACCGTCACCGGCGCCGCATCCGGCGGCCTCAACAACCCCGGCGGCTACACCGTCAACCGCGGCCCCGGCGACAGCGGCTTCTGACCCCGCCACCCCGCCCGGCCCGGCCTTCAGCGGCCGGGCCGGGCGGGGCGCGCTGCCGGGCCAGGGGCCCCCGGTTGCCTCGGCGGGCCTCTGGAGCAGGCAACTCCGGTGCCCGCGGCGACGGCGGCGACTCGGGCCCCGCGGCGACCAGCCGGGGAGGCCGGCCGGCGCGCGCAGCTGACGCAGGTGCTGATGCTCGTTCGCGACGGCCTCACCGACGGCGCCGATCACTGCGCCACCCGCTCCTCCCTCGACGGCACGTCGCCCTGAGCGCCGGGCGTCAGGCCCCGGCCGGGCCCGTCGTACTGTCGATGTTCTCCTCCACCCAGGTGCGCAGCAGGTTGAGCGGGACGGCGGCGCTCTTGCCCAGCGCGGTGAGCGCGTACTCGACGTGGAGCGGCACCGCCGGGTAGACCGTGCGGTCGAGGAGGCCGAAGTCCTCCAGTCGGCGCAGGGTCTGGGTGAGCACCTTGGGGCTGACGCCCTGAAGCCTGCGCTGGAGTTCGCCGAAGCGCTGCGGGCCGTCCTCCAGGGCGCCGATGGCCAAGGCGGACCACTTGTTGGCCAGCAGGTCGAGCAGGGCCCGGCAGGGGCACTGCGCGGCGTAGACGTCGTGGTGCGCGTGTTGGCCGCTGGGGCAGCTGGTCGCCATGGATGTGCTCCTCACCTGGATGCTTCCCATAGGGAAGTAGTTCCCCTTGCGGGTAACTACGCCCTCGCCCGTAGCTTCATTCCCGTCAGCGCGGAGGCCGGAGAAGGGCCCTCCGCACCATGCGACGGCGAGGGATGAGCCATGTCCGCACAGAAGCAGAAGACGATGCGCGCGGTGGTCCAGGACGCGTTCGGAGGTCCGGAGGTGCTCCGGGTCCGGGAGGTGCCGCGGCCCGAGCCGCTGCCGACCGAGGTGCTGGTGCGCGTCCACGCCGCCGGGGTGAACCCGGTGGACTGGAAGACCAGGGCGGGCAGCGGCATGGCCGGGGTGCTCGGACAGCCCCCGTTCGTCCTGGGCTGGGACGTCTCCGGCGTGGTCGAGGCGGTCGGCTTCGGCGTCACCACCCTCTCGGTGGGCGACGAGGTCTACGGCATGCCCTGGTTCCCGCGTGCGGCGGGCGGCTATGCCGAGTACGTCACCGCGCCCGCCCGCCAGTTCGCCCGCAAGCCGGCGACGATCGATCACGATCACGCCGCAGCGGTTCCGCTCGCGGCGCTCACCGCGTGGCAGGCGCTGGTGGACACCGCCGACGTCCGGGCCGGACAGCGGGTGCTGGTCCACGCCGCCGCGGGCGGCGTGGGGCACCTGGCGGTCCAGTTCGCCAAGCACCTGGGCGCGCACGTCGTCGCCACGGCCAGTGCGGGTCGCCACGCATGGCTCAAGGAGCTCGGCGCCGACGAGGTGATCGACTACACCGCCGTCCGCTTCGAGGACGTCGCACGCGCCGTCGACGTCGTCGTCGACCTGGTCGGCGACACCCACGACAAGACCGCCCTGCGCTCCCTGGCCGTCCTGCGACCGGACGGCCTGCTGGTGGCCGTCCCCGCTGGCGTCTCCCCCGAACTAGCCGACACCGCATCAGCCATGGGCGTCCGCGTCACCCCGTTCCTGGTCGAGCCCGACGGCCCCGCGCTCACCCGGATCGCGGAGCTGATCGACGCGGGCGAGGTCGCGATCGAGGTGGAGGAGGTCTTCCCGCTGGAGCAGGCGGCCCAGGCCCACGCGCACGGCGAGAACGGCCGCACCCGCGGCAAGCTCGTCCTTCGCACCACCCCCGTCACGTGACTGCGCCATCCGCCGCCAGCCGCGTCAGCCTCCACGGCCGCCGGTCGCGACGCTGTCGCGGCCGCCGACGCCGTCCGGGCGGGGCGGGGCGGGCGATTCGTCGTCGTCACCGCTGCCCGAACCGCGAAACGCCCACACACGTCATTCGAGGTTCACCAAAGTTTCATTGCGTAGACTTGCTTGCGTGCCCCCCTTCCCGAGCCTCCTCACCTCCGTTGCCGAAACCCTCCGCGATGCTGGCCTGCCCGTGGCCGATCATCACAGCAGCCAACTCGGGGCCGTGGTGTCGAACCGGGCACACGGCGTGACCGTGTCCTGGAGTGGCAACGCCGGTGACGCGGCGATCGATGCGAGTGCCGCCCCGGCGCTCGCCCACGGCGGCGCCTCGGTCCGCTCCCGAAGCTTCCGACTCACCCTGCGCATCGCCGCCCTCCTGGCCGAGGCCGGCTACCACTGCGAGCACACGGGCGACCGGGTCCTCGTGGGCCATCCCACCATCTGATCGGGGACGCCCACGCCCCAGCAGGGCTCGACACCGCGATTCCCAGGCTGCTTTCCCAGCTCCTTTGCGGGGGCCAAGTGGTTCCGACTGCGACGTGCCCTTCGGTTGCGTCCGCGGCTCCGAGCACCGTGCTGGACGCCGCACACACGCGTGTCCTGCGGCTCCCGGTTCGGGAGCCGCAGGACAGGGGCGGCCTCGGCTTCATTCACGCGGACGGCTCGCGTGAACGCGCTGGATGATCAGGGGTTGACCAGTGTCCAGTAGGCGTTGACCTCGGACCAGTTCGTCCAGCCGCTGCCGACGCTCTGGCTGTATCCCAGGTGACCGCCGCTACCGAGAGCGAAGGTGGTGTCCTGGGCGGTGTCCGGGTCGTAGACCGCGGTCGGGTCGGCCTGGAAGTTGTTCCAGTAGGCGTTGGCCTCTGACCAGTTCGACCAGCTCGCGCCGTCGTTGCCGCTCTGCGTGTAACCGATCCGTCCGTCGCCGCCGCGGGCGAGCAGCGAGACCGTCTTCGTGCTCGCGTTGTAGACCGGACGCGGGTCGCCCTTGAAGCCGTTCCAGTAGGCGTTGACCTCCGACCAGTTCGACCAGCTCGCGCCGTCGTTGCCGCTCTGCGTGTAACCGATCCGTCCGTCGCCACCGCGCGCGAACAGCGTGATCTTCTTGGTGTCGGGGTTGAGGAGCACGTGCGGGTCGCCCTGGAAGTTGTTCCAGTAGGCGTTGACCTCCGACCAGTTCGACCAGCTCGCGCCGTCGTTCGCGCTCTGCGTGTAGCCGATCCGTCCGTCGCCGCCACGCGCGAAGACGGTGATCTGCTTCGTGTAGGGGTTGTAGATCGCGTGCGGGTCACTGGCGAAGTTGTTCCAGTAGGCGTTGACCTCTGACCAGTTCGACCAGCTCGCGCCGGCGTTGCTGCTCTGGGTGTAGCCGATCCGTCCGTCGCCGCCACGCGCGAACACCGTGATCTTCTTGGTGTCGGGGTTGTAGACGGCCGAGGCGTCGCCCTTGAAGTTGCTCCAGTAGGCGTTCATCTGGGTCCAGTTCGACCAGCTGGCGCCGCTGTTGTTGCTGGTGCTGATGCCCATGGCGCCGTTGGCCGAGCCGCGGGCGAAGAGCAGGGTCGTCTTGGCGTCCGGGTCGTACAGGGCGTCCGGCGTGCCCTGCAGCGTCCAGTACGCGTTGGCCTCGGCCCAGTTGCTCCAGCTGGCCCCGCCGTTCGTGCTCTTGGTGAAGCCGAGGTGGCCGCCGGACCCGACGCCGAACAGGGTCATCGTCTTGGAGTCGGGGTTGTACACCGAGTAGGTGCTGTCCGTGGTGTTGCCGCTGTTGATGGTGACGGGGGTGGTGTCGACGTTCTTGTAGCGCAGGCCGACGTAGCCGCTGGTCGGCCAGCCCTCCAGGCTGGAGTTGTTGATGTTGGCGGCGGTCGGGCCGTGCGTGGGGTCGCTCGGGTTGCTCTCCGCGTAGTAGGTGAAGTCGCCGGTGGCCTTGTTGGTCCAGTTGTCGAACAGCCATATGTGGTCGTGGGGGTAGGCCATCGCGTCACCCTGCTGCAGGTTGGTGAACGCGCCGATCCCGGTGTCGTAGGTGGTGTTGGGGCTGCCGTCGGAGTTGGTGAAGGACGGGCCGCCGTCGGTGACGACGAGACTGGTGCCCAGGTGCCAGGCCATGGACACGAACCCGGAGCAGTCCTCGCGGTAGGTCGTGCCCTCGGGGTCGGCGGCGTAGGCGCCCTGGTTGTAGGGGACCGAGTTGGCGACCCAGAACTGGGCCCGGGACATCATCTCGCCCGGGCTGATCGCGCCTCCCACGGAGCTGGTGGCGGAGGCGCTGGTCGAGGCGACCAGACCGGTGACGGTCGTGGCGGCGGTCAGTGCGGTCACAGCGGCGAGGGAAGCGAGGGCGCTGCGCTTGGTGCGGGCCATTGCGGCTCCTTCAACGGTGGTGGGTCGGGAACGTACGCGGTGGTGCGGGAGCTGAGCTGCGGGGTCGCGCGGGAACTGCGGTCTATCGGGCGGTGCGCAGGTGGGCGGCCAGGGTGGCCAGCACCGTCTGGTCGCCGGTCGGCGTGGCGGACTCGGTCTGGCCGGCGGAGGCGAGGTCCGTGTACTGCAGGACCGTCAGTTCGTCGCCGTACTGGACGAGGTAGACGTGATGGATCTGCTCTCCCGGGGCCGACATGCCGGGGACGGCGTTCCACTGGTACTGCCAGGCGGTGGCGTCGGTGCCGGCGGCGGTGCGGGCGACGGTCGCGTCGGGGCGCAGGCCGTGCTGGGTCTGTAGGGCGCGCAGCGGGGTCTGGCAGTTCTGAAGGCCGTTGTCGGCCTGCTGGAGGGCCCGAGCGGCGTCGGCGGGATTGGCGTAGGTGAAGGTGTCCTGGATGGCGGGGGTGTTCGCGGCGCTGGCCCAGCCCTGCTGGAGCCACGCGGTGGCGCCGGTGGTGTCCGCACACTCGTCGAGGCCGATGCGGTGGGCGGCCGGACGCGATGTCGGCGCGCCGATCGGCTTCCACAATGCCTTGGCCTCGTCGGGCAGTTGGGCGGCGGCCAGGGGGGCGGCGGGGCGCGCGGCGGCGCTCGTCGTCGGGTGGGCCGCGGCGGCGGATGCGGCCGCGGGCGGGCTCGGAGCGGCAGCCCTGCTCGCCGCGCCGGTGGGCG
>NZ_BBPO01000026.1:66541-98655 GCF_000787815.1 Streptacidiphilus neutrinimicus | reverse complement strand
CGACCTCAGGTCACCGGGCCCAGCGGGCCTCAGGTCACTGGGCCGTCCAGCGGTCGCGGCCGTCGGAGCCCGCCTTGCAGGTCAGCTTCGCGCCGCCGCTCCCGGTCGCCGTCGCACCGGACGGGGAGCAGAACTGCCCCGCGGCCGCACTCGCGGAGGGGTTGGCCGCAGGGGTCCAGCGGTCCTTGCCCGCCGCGTCCTTCTTGCAGGTCATCGCCGTACCGGCGCTGGTCGCACCGGAGGCGCCGTCCGGTGCGCAGTACGCGCCCTGGGTCACGTTCTTCTGGACCGCCCCGGCCGAGGCCTTCGCCGACACGCTCGCCAAGGCGCTCGCGGCCGCACTGGACGCCATCGACGCCGCGTTCGACGCGACGCTCGCCGCCGCACTCGCCGCCGCGCTCCTGACCGCGGACGCGCCCTGACTGGCGACACCCGAGACGGCGTTCTTGGTGCTGCTGGAGCAGGCCGAGGCCGAGGCCAGCGTGGCGGCCGTCAGCACGCACAGCACGATCGTGGTCGGGCGTCGGGAAGTCAGCATGCCGCTGTGCCTCTCCTTCGGGGGCCCGCGATGGACACGGGCGGTCCCTTCGACCGTAGGAGCGAGCTTCGTGCGCCGCCCGCCGACCTAGCCCGTTCGAGGCGGGCACACGCCTTCTCTTCTCCCGCCCGCGCGCCCACACTGGCACGCATGCTGACGCTGCAGGAGATGTCGGACCGTCTGGAGATCCAGGAACTCTTCGCGCGGTACGCGCACGCCGTGGACAGCCGCGACTGGGCGGCGCTCAAGGACGTCTTCACCGAGGACGCCGTCGTCGACTACTCCGCGATGGGCGGCCCGCGCGGGACGGTCCCGGAGGTCTGCGCGTTCCTGGAGGAGGTGCTGCCGCTGTTCCCTGCCACGCAGCACCTGGTGGCCAACACGATCATCGAGCTGGACGGCGACCGCGCGACAGCGCGGACCATGTGCCACAACCCGATGCCGCTGCCGGACGACGGCGGGCTGCTGCAGTGCGGACTCTGGTACGTGGACCGGCTGGTGCGCACCGAGGCGGGCTGGCGACTGGCGGAGCGGGGCGAGGAGAAGGCGTACCAGGTCGTGCTGAAGCAGGCCACGGCCGAGTAGCACAGCCGTGGCCTGCCCGGAGAGGCGAGCCGGGTCTACCGGCCCTTGCTGCCGAACAGCGAGCGCTTGAGCCGGCGCAGCGGCGCGAGGAGCACCGTGCGCGAGAAGCGGTTCGGACGGGCGGACGAGGACATCGAGGGGGCACCGACGCCACGCGGCGTCAGCTCCCTTATCAGCCCGACCGCCTCGGCGACCTCGACCTGGGTCAGCGCAGGCGCGCCCAGCACCGAGAGGTGCCGGTCGAGCCTGCGGCTCGCCGCACCCGTGCCGCACTGGACGGCCGGAATGCGCGGCCGACTGCGCACGTGTTGCATCTGTTCCATGTCCCACCCCTTGCAAGGCACCAGGGCCGTGGTGCGAAGCCTATCCGCCCCGTGAGGTCGGTGTGCAAGTATCTCCGGTTGCGAAGCCTACCCCGGACCACTGACACCTACTCAGGCGGGGTTGCCCGCACCGGTGGACGGGGTCGCGGAGGGGGCGCGCGGGGTCGGCGGCAGTGCCTCCGGGAGCACCGCGGCGAGGCCGAGACCGGCCAGGCCCATGCCCAGGAACAGCATCAGCACAGCCACCATGCACCACGCGCCGACCGAGGACCAGCGGACCTGGTCCGCGCAGCGGACCAGCCCGATCAGGCCGAGCAGGCCGGTGACGACCATCGCGACCATGCCGTGGTTGACCCGGCGCAGCTCGCCTTCACGGACCGTGCCGAGCATCGCGGCCCCGAACGTCAGCCCGAACGCCGCGAGCACCCGCACGTCGAGCGGGCTGACCGCCCAAGGCCAGTGCCGGGCGGCCCAGCCGGGCGAGACGAAGAGCAGGACGCCCACGACGGTGAGGAACAGGCCGGAGCAGAAGGTCGGCAGCGCGATCCACCAGGGCATCGCCCCGGGGCGCTCCGGCTCCCCACCCCGGGCGCCCGGGCCGCGCCCCCTCCCGAAGAACTGCGCCCCCAGCGCGACCGCGCCGACCAGCGGCGCGACGAGGTGCACGCCCAGCCAGCCGAACGCGGCCGACACTGCGAACAGCTCGCCGCCGCGCAGGTGCAACGTGCCGTGGTCGAGCAGGATGGCGGCCAGCATGAGCAGCATGAACAACGAGGAGCTGAGCACGGAGACCCGGGCGTGGGTCCACTCCTTGGCCCGGGCCCCGCAGAGCCACAGCATCGCGCAGCTGCCGGCGTACCCGGCGCCGATGAGGGTGGCGCTGACCGGCGACATGGTCCAGGCGAAGAGCGCTGCGGTGTGCGAGGAGGCGAGCGTGAGCAGCAGGGCGGCGTAGACCGCGCCGAGCGCCATCGGCACGACCATGGCGTAGCGCACCACCGGACTGAGCGGTCGGCCGGTCACCTGCTCCATCGGTTCCCCCGTCGCGTGTCCGTCCACACGGCCTTGTAAGACGTGGCGTCAGCATAGGTGCGCCGCTGCCCGCTGTCAGCCCTCCTGCCACGCCAGGATCGGCCCCCCGCGCGCAGCGCGGCGGGCTTCGGCGCACGGCTCGTCGGAGAGTCCGGGCTGAAGCCAGGAAGTGCGCGAGCGAGGCGGGCGCCGCCCAGGCGAGGGAGCGGTGGGCATGAGGGCCGGCCAAAAATGAACATGAGTAATGCTCGCATTCGTCTTGCGGACGCGGGCTCCGCGGAGCATGATCGGCGGCCATCCGACCTCTTCCTTTGGAGGTGCTCTTGCGCCCCCGCTCCCGTTTCACGGCGGCGACCATCGCCCTCTCCGCCGCCCTGTCCGCAGCGCTCTGCGCCGCCCCCGCGACGGCTTCGGCCGCGCCGTCCGGCCGGGCCGCCGCCTCCACGTCCACGGCCCTCACCGACGGCCACGGCCGCGTGCTCGGCCTGCGCGGCTTCAACGTCGACAAGTACGACGAGACGACCCCCGCCGACATCCGCGCCATCGCCGCCTGGGGCTTCGACCTGATCCGCCTCGACATCACCTGGGCCCGCCTGGAGCCACAGCGCGGCCGGTACGACGAGGCCGAGTTCTGCAAGCTGCGACAGCTGATGGACGCCGCCGACCGCTCCGGGCTGCGCGTCGTCGTCGACTTCCACCAGGACGTCTTCGGCCCCGAGTACGGCGGCGGCCAGGACGGGGCGCCCCAGTGGGCCACCCGCGACGACGGTCTCCCCTTCGTCGCCGACCCGAACGACTGGTTCGCCGGATACTTCCAGCCCGCCGTGCAGCGCGCCTTCCAGCACCTGTACGACGACCCGGACCTGCGCCGGGCCCAGGCCGACTTCTACGCCCATGTCGCCCGCGAACTGCGCGGTCACCGCTCGCTGCTGGGCTACGACCTGTTCAACGAGCCCTCCGGCCCGATCGCGGGGGACCCGACGGACCCGGCCGAGCAGGTCGCCGCGTCCGCCGCGCTGGAACGGGGACGGCTGGCCGCGATGTACCGCCGTCTGATCGGCGCGGTGCGCGGCGTGGACGCGTCCTCGTGGATCTTCGTCGAGCCGACGGTCCTGGTCGGCGAGGGGGTGCCGACGCAGCTCCCCGGCTTCGCCGACCCGCGCCACGGCGCGCCCCGGATCGGCTACGCGCCGCACTTCTACGACACCAGCGTGGAGGACGGCCAGGACTGGGACCCGTCGGACGGCTTCGTCCAGAACTACGTCGCGGCTGTCACGGCCTACCCGCAGGCGCACAGGATGCCCGTCCTGGTCGGCGAGTGGGGCCCGCCGGACGCCGACCGGCCGGGCAACACCGAGCTGGTCGCCCAGCAGGTCGCGGCCATGCGGAAGTTCGCCGCGGGCTGGACCATGTGGTACTGGGGGAAGGGGACGGGCGGCTACACGCCCCTCGGCCCGGACGGGACGCCCCACCCGGGCGACGCGCCCGTGTTCACCCCCTACGCGCGGGAGTTGGCGGGCTCCGCGCTCGCCGAGTCCTACGACCCGGCGACGCGGACCTACACGCTGCGCTACCGCGCCTCCGGCCGCCTGCCGACCCGCGTCGTGCTGCCGCCGAGCGTCTACACCGCCGGCGCGTCCGTGGCCGTGACGGGCGCCCCGCACGCCAGGATCGACCTGCGGCAGCCGCACGCCGGCTGGTACGGGACGGCGCAGGTCGGCGTGCCCGCCGGGGCGACGGTGACGGTCACCGTGACACCGGCGGCCTGAACAAGGGACAGGCTATCCGCCCACGGTCCAGCCGGGGACGGGGACGGCCTCGCGCAGCGCGCGGGTGTAGTCCTCGGCCGGATCGTCCAGCACCCGGTCGCACTCCCCCTGCTCGACGACCCGGCCGCGCCGCAGCACCAGCACCGTGTCGCAGAGCTGGCGGACCACGGCGAGGTCGTGGGAGATGAGCAGGTACGCGATCCCCGTCTCGGCCCGGATGTCGGCCAGCAGGTTGAGCACCTGGGCCTGGATGGAGACGTCCAGGGCGGAGACGGCCTCGTCGAGGATCAGCACCTTCGGCGCGGCCGCCAGGGCGCGTGCGATGGCGACGCGCTGGCGCTGGCCGCCGGAGAGGTCGCGCGGCCGGGCCCGGGACTGGCGCTCGGTCAGGCCGACCTGGTCGACCAGCTCCTGGGCGAGGGCGAGGGGGCGTCGGTGGTGGCGCAGGACCTCCTCGACGGCCGCACGGGCGGACTGGCTGGGGTCCAGCGAGGTGTAGGGGTCCTGGAAGACGATCTGCAACTCCCGAGCCCGGCGCCCCCGTTCCTTCGCGCCCCGGGCCGGGCGGCTGCGGTCGCGTCCCGTCACGGCGATCGTGCCGCCACTCGGCCGCTCCAGGCCGACCAGCATCCGCGCGATGGTGGTCTTGCCCGACCCCGACTCCCCCACGATCCCCAGCGACCCGCCCGCCGGGACGTCGAAGTCGAGGTCCACGACCGCGTGGTGGGCCTTGAAGTGCTTGTTCAGGCCCCTGGCCTCGACGGCGTTGCCGCCCTCGAGGACGCCGCAGCCCACGACCGCGTTCATGCCTTCGTCTCCATCCGTGCGGCGTGGATCTCCTGGACGCGCGCGCAGCGCACCACCCCGCCGTCGAAGTCCGCCAACGGCGGCGGCGCGCTCTCGCATCCGGCCGTCGCGAACGAGCAGCGCGGCGCGAACGCGCAGCCGGGCCCCGACTCGAACGCGGAGACGGGACGGCCGGGGATCGCCGTCAGCCGCTCGGCGCGCGCGTCGACGGACGGACGGGAGCCGAGCAGCCCGAGCGTGTACGGGTGCGCGGCCCGCTCGTGCAGGGTGTCCGCCGAGCGGAGTTCGACGATCCGGCCCGCGTACATCACCGCGACGCGTCCGCAGACGGCCAGGGCGAGGTCGAGGTCGTGGGTGATGAAGACCATCCCCATCCCGCGCTCCCGCCGCATCCGGTCCAGGATCGCGACGACCTCGCGCTGGATCGTCACGTCCAGCGCGGTGGTGGGCTCGTCCGCCAGGATCAGGCGCGGTTCCGCGAGCAGCACCGACGCGATCATCACGCGCTGCAGCATGCCGCCGGAGACCTCGTGCGGGTACTGGCCGAGCCGGCGCTGCGGGTCGTCGATGCCGACCTCGGCCAGCACCGCCGCGGCCCGCGCCAGCGCCTCGCGCCTGCCGACACCCCGGCTGCGCACCAGCGCCTCGACGAGGAACGCGCCGATGCGTCGGGTCGGGTTGATGTGGGCGCGCGGGTCCTGGAAGACCAGGCCCACCCCGCGGTCGCGGTAGCGGCGCAGCTCACCGGCGTTCATGCCGAGCACGTCCGCGCCCTCGAAGCGGATCGCGCCGGTCGCGGAGGCGGCGCGCGGCAGCAGGCGGGTGACCGCGCGCATGGTCATCGACTTGCCCGAGCCGGACTCGCCGACCAGGCCGAGCGCCTCGCCGGGGGCCAGGGTGAGGTCGACGCCCTCCAGCAGGGTCCGGGCGCCGCCGTCATCGGTGGCGACGTCCACGGTCAGACCGGACAGTTCGAGCAGGGGTGCGGTCATGCGGCGGCTCCCACGGTGGTGCGGTCGTTCCCGGCGGCGTCGACGGGGGCGGAGGCGGCCCGCGCGGGGCGGCCGCGGCGCAGGTAGCCGGGCGGCTTCTCGCCGCTGATGCGCGCGCCGAGCACGGTCAGCGCGAGGACCGTGAGCACGATCAGCACGCCGGGCGCCGTCACCTGGAACCAGTAGCCCTTGAGCAGCGCGTCGCTGTCGCTGACCATGACGCCCCAGTCGGACGTCGGGGCCTGGACGGCCAGGCCCAGGTAGGAGAGCGAGGCGAGGTCCAGCAGCGCGTAGCCGAAGGCGATCGCCGCCTGTCCGACGACCACCGGCACGATGTTGCGCAGGATGTGACGGACCGTGATCCGCAGCACTCCGAAGCCCTGCACGGCGAGCGCGTCCACGTACGGGCTCACCCGCTGCTGGCGTGCCGCCGCCCGTACGATCCGGGCCAGGAACGGGATGTAGGCGATCGAGAGGGCGACGACGGCCGGGGTGAGTCCGGGGCCGAACAGCGCGACGGTCAGCACCGCGAGCAGCAGCCCGGGCAGCGCGTAGACCAGGTCGAAGACCCGGGCGATCACGCCGTCCACCCAGCCGCCGTACCAACTGGCCAGCAGCGCCAGCGGGATGCCGAGCAGCAGCGAGACGCCGACGACGAGCGCCGGGCCGAGCAGCGAGGTGCGCGCGCCGAAGATCAGCCGGGAGAGCAGGTCGCGGCCGATCCCGTCCGCGCCGAGCAGGTGCGCGCCGGACGGTCCGGCGTAGGCGTCCAGCAGGCTGGACTGGTTGGGGTCGGCGGGCGCGACCAGCGGGGCGAGGACCGCGGCCAGCACGACGACGGTCAGGAACGCCAGCGACAGCGTCCCGGAGCGGCCCAGCGCCTTGTTCAGGCGCGTCCACGTGAACTTCATGCGGTTCATGAGGTGCTCCCGGCCTCGCGCAGCCGCGGATCGACCACGGCCTGGATCAGGTCGCCGGCGGCGTTGCAGACGACGAACGCGGCCACCAGCAGCAGGGCCACGGCCTGGACGACGGGGAAGTCCTTCTGCGCGACCGACTGGATGGTCAGCTGCCCGATCCCGGGCACCGCGAAGGCGGACTCGACGACGAGGGTCGACGCGAAGGTCCCCGCGGTCAGCAGGCCGATCGCGGTGATGATCGGCGGCAGGGCGTTGCGCAGCACGTGGCTGCGCAGCACCACGGCCCTCGGCAGACCCCGGACCAGCGCGGTCTGCACGTGCTCGCGTTCCAGCTGGTCGCGGACCGCGTTGCGGGTGACCCTGGCCAGGAAGCCGCAGGACAGGATCGCCAGCGCCACGGCCGGCAGCACCAGCCCGTCGACCCTGCCGCCGAAGCCCTGGCCGAGGCCGGAGGCCGGGAACCAGCCCAGCCTGACGGCGAAAACGGAGATCAGCAGCGCGGATGCGACGAACGAGGGGACGGTGACCGACACGGAGGTCAGCGCGTTGACCACGCCGTCGACACGGCCGGGCAGCAGCGCCGCGGTCAGGCCCATGGCCAGCCCGAACAGGACCACCAGGATCATCGTCATGACCACCAGCAGCAGGGTGTTCCCGAGGCCGGAGCCGACCCTGTCGGCGACGGGCTGACCGGTCACCATCGAGGTGCCGAGGTCGCCGTGCAGGACGCCGGTGAGCCAGTCCCAGTAGCGGACCGGCAGCGGCTGGTCGAGGTGGAGCCGGCGCCGGACGGCCGCGCGGGCGGCGGCCGAGGGCGAGCGGGAGCCGAAGAGGACGTTCTCGGGGCTGCCCGGGGCCAGGTAGAGGCTGCCGTAGATCACGACGCTGGAGAGGAACAGCGTGGTCAGCAGGCCGCCCAGTCGGTGCAGGAGCAGACGGGCCATCAGGGCGCCCCCACGGCGGTGACCCAGGCGTTGTCCATGTAGGAGAAGGTCAGCGGCGCACCGGTGACCGCGCTGCTCTGGAAGAGCAGGGCCCGCGGCTCGATGATCGGGATCCAGGGCAGGTCCTTGTCCAGGATCGCCTGGGCCTTGATCACCGCCTGGGCGCGCGCCTGCGGGTCGTCCGTGGCCTGCGCGGCGTCCAGGTCGGCCTGGACCTGCGGGTTGGCGTAGCCGTTGAAGTTCTGCACGCCGCCCTTGGTCGCGTAGCTCTGGTACATGGTGGCGGCTTCGGGGAACTCCATGTAGTTGATCGTCAGGAAGCCGTCGTAGGCGCCACGGGCCTTGGGGTCGGTGAAGAGGTCGCCGTACTGCTGGTCCGGCAAGCCGACGATCTTCACCTTGAGACCGATCTGCTGGCCGGTCTGCTGGATGACGGCGGCCAGTTGGGACTGCGCCGGGTTGCCGGCCGGGTAGGCGATGCTGACCTGCTTGCCGGTCGCTCCGGCCGCCTGGACGAGCTTGGTGGCCCCGGCGATGTCCACGCCCTGGGCGGCGAGCTGGTCGTAGGCGGCCTTGTAGGTGGTGGCGGCCGGGCTGCTCTGCCAGAAGCCGGGGCCGGCCACGGCGTAGAGCGGGTCGGCGGCGCCGCCGGCCAGGGTCTTGGCGATGCCGATCCGGTCCAGCGCCATGCTCAGCGCCTGCCGGGTGCGGGCGTCGCCGAGGCCGCCGGAGAAGCTGGAGACGATGAGGTCGATGTTCTGCGTGGTCGAGCCCGCGCCGCCGATGTAGAGCTTGCCCGCGGCGCTCCTGCTCAACTGCGGGATGACGGAGGCCTGGAGGTTGAACGCGCCCTGGAGCGCGCCGGAGGAGAGGGCGTTGGCGAGCGCGGAGGGGTCGGCGAGGAACTTGAAGGTGACCGTGTCCGCCTTGCCCGCGTGGCTCGGGTCCCAGTAGGTCGGGTTCTTCTTCAGCACCATCTGGTTGGTGCCGTCGAACGAGGCGATGGTGTAGGGCCCGGTGCACATGACGCCCACGCCCGCGTTGCCGAAGTTCTGCCCGGCCTTGACCGCGAAGGCCTTCTCCACGATCGCCGCGCCGAGGATCCCGAGTTGGCGGTCGAAGATGTAGTCGGGCTTGGTGAGGGTGAAGGTCACCTCGGACGGCCCGGTGGCCTTGACGCTGCCGAGGTCGTTGTAGGAGTCGGCGTAGTTGCTGGCGACGTTCGGGTCCAGGTTGCGCATCACGCTGTAGACCACGTCGTCCGTGGTGACGGGCTTGCCGTCGGCGAACTTGGCGCGCGGGTCGAGCGCGACCACGACGTGCTCGGCGTCCGGCTGCTTCCAGGACCTGGCGATGCCCGGCTGGAGGCTGTAGTCCGGGGCGACGCGGATCAGCGGCTCGCAGACGTTGCCGAGGATGGTCTCCTCGGGGTAGTCAGCGGTCTTCACCGGGTCCTCGGAGTAGGGCGCACGGTAGTCGCCGGACCAGGTCAGGTTCGTCAGCGGCTTGGCGCCGGGAGCGGTGGTGACCTGGGCGGTGGAGAAGTTGCTCTTGGCGTCCGGGGTGTTCGCCGCGCCGCCGGAGCCGCAGGCGGCGGCCAGCAGCGCCACGGACGTACCGGCGAGGGCCGCGCGGAACGTTCTGTTTCTCACTTCGGAACTCCCTTTCACTGCTCGGCTCTTCACTGCTCGGCTCTTCACTGCTCGGCGGCGGCGTGCACCGGCTCGCCCTGGACGTAGGTGCGCAGCACGCGGGTCTCGGCGATGGCCTGCGAGGGCCCGTCGAAGGGGTTGCGGTCCAGGACGACGAGGTCGGCGTACTTGCCGGTCTGGATCGAGCCGGTGACGTCGTCCAGGTGGTTGATCCGCGCGGTCCCGGCCGTGTAGGCGGCGAGCGCGGAGCCGAGGTCGAGGCGCTCCTCGGGGCCCAGGACCCGGTTCGGGTCCTCCTCGCCGGTGCGGTTGACGGCGACGTGGACGCCGGCCATGACGTCGGGCGTCGAGACGGACCAGTCGCTGCCGGCGGCGAGCATCGCCCCGGCGCGCAGCAGCGAGCCGAAGGGGTACTGCCAGCCGGCGCGGCGCTCGCCGAGGAACGGGATCGTCAGCTGGTCCATCTGCGGCTCGTGGCAGGCCCACAGCGGCTGCATGTTCGCCGTCGCGCCCAGCGCCCGGAAGCGCGGGATGTCGTCGGGGTGGACGACCTGGAGGTGGGCGAGGTGGTGCCGGTTGCCGCGGTCGCCGTTGCGGCTCAGCGCCTCCTCGACGGCGTCGAGGGCGTTGCGGACGGCGCGGTCGCCCAGCGCGTGGAAGTGCACCTGGAAGCCGGCGGCGTCGAGTTCGGAGACGTAGCCGCCGAGCTTCTCCGGGTCCACGAAGTCGAGGCCCGCCTTGCCGGTGGAGCAGCCGCAGCCGTCGAGGTAGGGCTCGAGCATCGCGGCGGTGTGGTTCTCGGCGACGCCGTCGAGCATGATCTTGACGGTCCCGGCGCGGAACCGCGAGCCGCCGCGTTCGGCCTCGGCGCGGCGCTCCTCGAAGAAGGGCAGCTGCTCCAGCCCGCCCTCGCGGTCCCACCACTGGGCGCCGCGGACCCGCGCGGTCAGCGTGCCCGCGGCGTCGGCGCGCAGGTAGGCCCCGTAGACGTCGCCGGGGCCGAAGTGGGGGCCGACGCCCGCGTCCTGCCAGCCGGTGATGCCGTAGGAGTGCAGGTAGGCCTGGCCGGCCAGCAGGCCCTGGTAGAAGTCCTCGTCGGTGGCGGCGGGCATGTGCCGGGTGACCAGGTCGGCGGCGCCCTCCTGGAGCATGCCGTTGGGCGTGCCGTCCGGGTCGCGCTCGATCCTGCCGTCGGCCGGGTCAGGGGTGTCCTTGGTGATCCCGGCCAGTTCGAGCGCGCGGCTGTTGGCCCACAGGGCGTGCCCGTCGGCGACGGGCAGCGCGACGGGGCGGTCGCCGACGGCGGCGACCGCGTCGAGCAGCGAGCGGTGCGGCATCCCTCCGGGAAAGGCCTGGAAGGACCACCCGCCGCCGGTGATCCACTCGGCCTCCGGGTGGGCGGCCGCGTAGTCGGCGACGGCCCGGAGGTACTCGTCGGCGGTGCTCAGGTCGTGCAGGTTGCAGCGGGCCAGGGTGGTGCCGGCGAGGACCGGGTGCACGTGGGCGTCCTGGAAGCCGGGCAGCAGCAGCCGTCCGGCGAGGTCGACGACCTCGGTGCCCGGGCCGATCAGCGGCCGGACGTCGTGGTCCTGGCCGACGGCGAGGATCCGGCCGTCGCGGACGGCGACGGCTCCCGCCCAGGAGCGGGCCGGGTCGACGGTGTAGACGGGTCCGCCGAGAAAGACCAGGTCGGCGGTGAGGCGTTCAGGGTGCACGGGCGCTCCAGGACGTGTCCGGGACATGGGGGAGGCATGAGGCAGGCATGGGAAAGGCACGGGACCGGGGACGTCGCCGCCGATGTGCAGAGAAGAAAACCCCCTGACAACGTGCCTGTCAATGCCATTGACAGCGCCTCGCCGTTACGATCGGATGAATCACGCCCCCGTCGGCGGGGCGCGTCCGACGCTGATCGATGAGGAGGGGCCCGCGTGGAGGCCCGAGTGGCAGGGCAGTCGACGTCGCGGCAGGCGACGGCAGAGCAGGCGAACAGGCGCCGGGTGACCCTCACGCGCGAGTCGATCCTGGAGGCGGCCCTGCGGCTCTGCTCGCCCGAGGGCGGCGGCCAGCTCACCTTCAGCCGGCTCGGCAAGGAGCTGGGCGCGGACCCGACCGCCGTCTACCGGCACTTCCGCGACAAGGACGAGCTCGTGCTGGCCCTGACCGACCTGGTGATCCAGGAGGGCATCGAGCTGGCCCGGCAGACCCTCCCCGACGGCCCGTCGGACGACTGGCGCGCCTTCCTTGCCGTCACCGCCCGCAGCGTGCGCACCTCCCACCTCGCCCGGCCCGCCCTCGCGGTCCTGGCCGCCGCGCGGACCACCGCGAGCCCCGCCGAGACGCACAGCGTCGAGCAGCTGATCTCGGTGCTGCACCGGGCCGGCCTGCCGGTCGTCGAGGCCGCCGAGTGCTACCGCGCCCTGCTCGACATGACCTTGGCCATGACCCAGTACACCGCCGCCTTCTCCATCCTGGACCGGCAGGCGCAGGAGCAGGACGAGGCCGCCTGGGCCGTCAAGTACGGCATGCTCCCCGAGGACGAGTTCCCGCTGCTGCACCGCAGCGCGCCGCGCCTGACCGAGCTGTTCCGCGACGACGACACCGTCTTCGCGCTGGTGCTGGACACCTTCCTGGACGGCGTCGCGGTCCGCATCGAGCGGGCACGGAAGGCGTGAACGGGCAGTGACGGCCCCGACCTCGGCCACGACGGACGGGCGGATCCTCAAGGGCAACGAGACCCGTCGGCAGGTGCTGGCCCGCGCCATGCGCATCGCCTCGGCCGAGGGCCTCGCGGCGCTCTCGATCGGGCGCCTGGCAACGGAGTTGGAGCTCAGCAAGAGCGGCGTCTTCGCCCTCTTCGGCTCCAAGGAGGAACTGCAGCTGGCGACGGTGCGCGCCGCCGAGCGGGTCTACCTCGACCACGTGATCACGCCGGCGCAGCGGCGGCCCGCCGGGCTGGAGCGCCTGTGGGCGCTGCTGGAGGGCTGGTGGGAGTACTCGCGCACGCGGGTCTTCCCCGGCGGCTGCTTCTTCTACGCCGTCGGCGCCGAGTTCGACGCCCAGCCGGGCCGGGTGCGCGACCGGCTCGTCGAAGGCAGCCGCGCCTGGCACGAGCTGATCGTGGCTCAGCTTGAAGCGGCGCGCGACAAAGGCCGGTTGACGGCGGAGGTGGACGTGGAGCAGCTCGGCTTCGAGCTGCTCGCCCTGCTGGAGTACGCCAACGCGATGTCGCTGCTCCACGACGACGAGGCGCCCTACGCCCGCTCCCGCCGCGCGGCGCTGCGACTGCTGCGGGCCGAGGCGACGGACGCGACGGAACTGCCCGCCGAGTGAGCCACCCGATCCGATCCCTTCCGGCCGAACGGGAAAACTACACGAACGGTCGTGCTACTTTTCCGTCATGACGCTCGCAACCCTGCATTCCAGGGCGCTGGCCCTGCTCTCCCCCTCGGTGGCCGCCGTGCGGCCCGAGGACCTCGACCGCCCCACCCCCTGCGCCGCGTGGACCGTGCGGCGGCTGCTGGAGCACACCATCGGCCAGCAGGACGGCTTCGCCGAGGCCGCGTACGGTCGCGGCGACGTGCCGGGCGCGTTCGACGACCGCCCGCTCCCGCCCGGCACGGACCTGTCGGCCACGTACGTCCACTCCGCCGAGGCGCTGACCGAGGCGTTCACCGAGGCCGAGGCGGAGGGCCGCGCCTTCGCGCTGCCCGAGATCCTGCCCGGCCACGCCTTCCCGGCCACACAGGCGATCGGCTTCCACCTGCTCGACACGGTCGTCCACGGCTGGGACCTGGCCGCGGCGCTCGGCCGTCCCTTCGACTGCCCGCCGGAACTGCTGGACCCGGTGCGGCGGATCGCCGCGCTCGTCCCCGCCGACGAGGTGTCCCGCGGGCCGGGCCGGGCGTTCGGCCCGGTGCTGCCGGGCACGCCGGACGGCTGCCTGGACGACGTGCTGCGGCTGCTCGGCCGCGATCCCGGGTGGCAGGCGCCCGGCGCCTGACCCCGGGGCGGGGCCTCGCTGACGCTCGATCAGTTCCGTTCGTCGGGCGGGGCGGTCTCCGGGGACGCGGCTCCGCCCGGATCCGCCGGCTCGGGCTCCGCGCTCTGCTCCCGCGCCCACAGCGGGTGTTCGCGCTTGGCCCAGGAGCGGCCGACCCAGCCGGTGCGCATGCCGTGCCGTGCCTCGGGGTCCTTGAAGGCCATCCGCAGGTGCCCGAGCACGAGGATGCCGATCACCAGGGCCAGCCAGTCGTGGACGAAGGTCGCCCCCGTCCGCACGTCCAGTGCGGCCAGGTGCGGGAACCAGAGCACCAGACCGGTCCCGACCATCACGAGCGTGGCGCCCGCGACGAAGGCCGCGTAGAGCTTCTGTCCGGCGTTGAACTTGCCCGCGGGCCCCGCGTGCCGCGTCCCGTGCCGGACCGCCCGCCAGGCCCAGCCCCGGTCCTCGGGCCGGAACCGGTTGAGCCGCCGGATGTCCGCGCGCACCGAACGGAACCCCAACCCGACCGCGAGCGGCAACGGCAGCAGCACCCCGCTCCACTCGTGCACCGTCACCAGCAGCCGCCGGCGTCCGACGAGCTCGGCGAGCTGCGGCAGGTAGAGGAAGGCCGCGGAGAGGATCGCGACGATCATCAACGTGGCCGTCGTCCGGTGCACCCAGCGTTCGGCGACGGTGAACCGTCGCAGCTCGTCGGGGTGCCGCGCCGGCTCAGTTCGAGGTCGGAGCATCGTCGCGCCCGTTGGAACGGCCGACCCAGGCCTCGACGTCATAGCCGTAGCGCTCCCAGTAGCCGGGTTCGACCTGGGACGTCACCGTGATGCCGGAGAGCCACTTGGCCGACTTGTAGAAGTACATCGGCGCGACGTACAGCCGCACCGGCCCGCCGTGCGCGCTGGTCACCGGCGCGCCGTTCATCTCGTGCGCGACCAGCACGTCGCTGCGGCGCGCCTCGTCGAGGGTGAGGCTCTCGGTGTAGACGCCGTCGAAGCAGGTGAACCTGATCGCGGTGCCCTGCTTCCGCACCCCGGCCATGTCGAGCAGGTCGCGCAGCAGAACCCCGGAGAACTCCGTGTTCGGCACCCGCCAGCCCGTGACGCACTGGACGTCGCGGACCAGCCGGGTCTGCTGCATCGCCTTGAGGTCCGCGAGCGTGTAGCTTGCCGGGCGGTCCACCAGGCCGTCGACAGTGAGCCGGTAGTCCGTTGCGTTGCGGTGCGGGATGGAGTCGGCGACGTTGTAGAACTGGAACCCCCCGCCGCCGGGCAGCAGCTGGGTCAGCCCGGTCGGGTCCTTGGCGCTGACGCCGGCGAGGACGTTGTCCAGCCCGTTCTGGATCCGCGCCCCGAAGGCCACCCCCACGGCGCCGAGCCCGAGCACCCCGAGCACCACCCGCCGCCCGACGGGCTTGCCCGCGCTCTCCCGACCCCGCTGCTCCATGACTCCATCCCACCACTCGGCGCATGCGCTGACCAGGGAGAAAAGGGGGCCGTCACATTTCTTTAAGGAATGGGCCGCCCGTTGTCCGGGGTCGGCGGCCCCGGCGGGCCTACAGCGTCACCGGCAGCTCCAGCGGTCCGTGCATGATGCCGCCCACCGTCCAGCGCAGGTCCGCGTACGCGCCCGCCAACCGCAGGGTGGGGAGCCTGCGCAGCAGGGTCCCCAGGGCGACCGCGCCCTCCAGGCGGGCCAGCGGCGCGCCGACGCAGTAATGGATCCCGTGGCCGAAGGAGAGGTGGCGGCCGTCCGTGCGGGTGACGTCGAGCTCCGCCGGGTCGCCCAGCACGGAAGGGTCGCGGCCGACCGCGGCGAGGGAGACCGTGAGCGCGCTGCCCTTGGGGATCAGGACGCCGCCCAGCTCGACGTCCCGCACGGCGAAGCGCAGCGGGGTCTGGTCGACGGGGGCGTCGAAGCGGAGGAACTCCTCGACCGCGCCGGGGAGCAGCTCGGGTCGCCCGCGCAGCAGTGCGGCCTGCTCGGGGTGGTCGAGCAGCGCGGCCATCGCGTTGCCGAGCAGGTTGACCGTGGTCTCGTGGCCCGCGATGAGCAGGATGACGGCGGTGCCGAGAAGCTCCTCCGCGTTCAGGGCGTCCTCGTCGTCGCGGTTGAGCCGGACCAGCGCGGTGAGGAGGTCGTCCCCGTCGTCCGGCGTGGCCTGCTTGGCGGCGATCAGCTCGGAGAAGTAGGTGTTCAGCGCGAGCATGCCCTGCTGCTGGGCCGCGGACGGCGTCGCGGAGCCGGCGGAGACGGCGGCCAGGGTCCAGTCTCGGAAGTCGTCGCGGGCATCGGTCGGGACGCCCAGCAGCTCGCAGATCACCATGACGGGCAGCGGGGCGGTGAAGTCCTCGACCAGGTCGATCGGTTCACCGGCCGCCGCTTTGGCCTCGATCGCGTCCACCAGCGCGTCCGCGATCTCCTGGACCCGCGGCCGCAGCTCCTCCACCCGGCGCGGGGTGAAGGAGCGGGCGACGGGGCCGCGCAGGCGGGCGTGGTCCGGCGGGTCGGCCATCAGCATGTTGGCCGCGAGGCCCTGCCCGCGACCCCGGTAGGAGAGGACGCCGGCGGCCTCGAGCGCCTCCCGGCCGATCTCCGGGTCCTTGAGCAGGTCGGGGTGGGTGAGTGCGACGCGGGCGAGGTCGTGGTCGAGGACCAGGTAGAGGTCGTATCCGCTGGGCTGGGTGACGCGCTGGATCGGCCCGCGGCCGCGCAGGCCCGCGTAGCGCGCGTGCGCCTCGGCCTTGAACGTCGGGTCGTTGACGAGCGGCTTCTCGTGCTCGGCGGTGGTCATCCGGTTCCCTTCATCCCCGGCCCTCCCCTGGGCCGGCCGTGCCTGTCGTGCCTGCCGTGATCAGCTGCCACCAGTCTGCCCGCTCCGGGCTGTCGACGGGCAGTCAACTCTCGTGTGATTTAGGGCGTGCACGGCTCTGGACCCGGCCGCCGCGGGGGCGGACGATTCCGCCCATGCGGATGGAGGGGACGGCGGCCGTGGTCACCGGCGGCTCGCGGGGGATCGGGTTGGCGGTGGCGCGTGAGCTGCTGGCCGCCGGGGCGTCGGTGCTGATCGGCGCGCGCGGCAAGGACGGTCTGGAACAGGCGCTCGGGACGCTCGGTCCCGCCCCGGGGCGGCTGGTCGCCGCCGCCGGGAACGCGGGCGACGAGGGGGACGTGCGGCGCTGGGCCGGGCTCGCGCTGGAGACCTTCGGGCGCCTCGACCACGTCGTGGTCAACGCGGGCGGCAACGCGCCGCTCGGCCCGGCCGTCACGGGAGACCCGCAGGCGTGGCGGGACACCTTCGCGGTCAACGTGCACGGACCGCTGGCGCTGGTGCGCGCGGCATGGGAGGGATGGATGCGCGAGCACGGCGGCTCGGTCGTCACCGTGATCACGGAGGGCGTGCACGGAGTCGGCCCGGGGCTGGCCGCGTACGAGACGAGCAAGGCCGCACTGCTCCAGCTGACCAGGCACCTCGCCGCCGAACTGGCCCCGCGCGTCCGCGTCAACGCGGTCTCGCCGGGCCTGGTCCGCACCGAGCTGGCGCGCTTCTGGTGGGAACAGGACGAGGCCGCGCTCGCCGCCGCGACGCCGCTGGCCCGTCTCGGCGAGCCGGAGGACGTCGCCCGCGCCGTGGTCTGGCTGCTCTCCGGCCAGGCGGCCTGGGTGACCGGCACGGACCTGCTGGTGGACGGCGGCCGACGGGTCCGGGCAGGTATGGTCGGGCACGGATCGGCGGACGAGGCCGAAGGGCCCGGCGGCCGGGACTGATCGTCCGTCCGGGAGCCGGTCCGCCGCCTCGCGTCACCGGACGAGCACGTGCACCAGCGCGGCGACGAAGACCCCGGTCACCCAGGTCCACAGCGGGGACAGGGCGACGTGTCCCGCGGTGCGGAAGCGGTCGCCGCGCCAGAGCCGAGGGGAGAAGACGGCGAACTCGAAGACCCAGCGGGTCCCCCAGAACACCGACTGACCGCCGAGCAGGGCCGTGCCCAGCGGACCGCCCGCCAGCAGGGACGGGGCCAGGACGAGCGGCAGCAGGCCCAGCAGGACGCAGGTCAGGGCGATGAAGAAGAGGTGCGCGGACACCACCTGACGGGTGAGCAGGGTGGTCCCGGCGAGGTCGGACGGCCAGCCGATCAGGCGGGGCAGCACGGTGTGGAAGAGCCCGATCCCGACCAGGGCCGCGCCCACCAGACGCAGTTGGGCCTCCAGCGTGAGCACGCCCGTCACGCCTCCGCCTCCTTGCGGAAGGCGAACGCGGTGACCAGTCCGGCGATCCGCCGTTCCGCACCGCGCTGCAGGCCGGCCCCGTCGGCCAGGCGGAGCCACTCGGACCGCGGCAGGAAGTGCCAGGCTCCTGGTCCGTACGCGGCCGCGTTGGCGGCATCCCTGCGGTGCTCGACGAGCACCAGGGCGCCGCCGGGCCGCAGGACACGTGCGCACTCGGCGAACAGGGCCTCGCGATCCCGTCGGCGGCGCAGCTCGTGGGCCGCGAACACGGCGAAGACGGTGTTGTGGGCCGCCGATCCGGCCGGGAGGGCGGCAGGCCGCCCCCTCAGCGCTCCCGGGGCGGGCCCGCCGGTCAGCCGGTGGGCACGTCGGATCGAGCCCGTGGTCATGAGCGCCGGGTCGTAGAGGTCGACCACGCGCTGTGCCGCGCCGGGGTGGCGGGCGGCGAGCGGGCGCGCGGTCTCATCGAGACCGGCCGACAGGACGAGGTGGTCGCCCGGCCCCTCGGGCAGCAGGTCGTCCAGCCAGTCGAAGGAGAACGGCCGCGCGTGGTCGTAGACCCACCAGGTCGCCGCGGTGCTGCCGACCAGCAGCGCCGTCGCGGTCGCCGCGCCCGCGCGGGCGAGCCGGGCCGGACCGGCCGGCAGGCGGCGCGCGAGCGCCCAGCCCAGGGCCGCAGCCGTGGCCCCCGCCGCGTACATCGGCCAGTTGAACCGGGCGACCTCGCGCACCCCGGAGGGCCGGGCGCGCGCCGGGGAGGCGGCGCGCGGGAGCTGGAGCAGCCTCACGCCACGGCTCCTTCCCGGGTGCGGCGGCGGCCGGCCTCCCAGCCGTAGTCCAGGTCCGCGACGTGGAAGGCGTTGGCGAGCCGGGGCCGGGTACCGGCGAGGGGGCCGTGGTCGAAGAAGGTCAGCGTGGTGACCTCGACGTCGACAGGCACGGGATCCCACGCGGTCCTGGTGGCCTTGACGACGATCACGGAGTCCGTCTGAGGCTCGTACTCGAAGGTGTAGGGCAGGGGCCCCGCGAAACGGCGGGCATCGCGGGCCGTCGCGAAGGGGCTGCCCTCGGGCAGCCGTGCCGGGGAGCCGTCGCCGATGCGGGCGCGGACGTCGAGGTCGGCGTGCCCGTCGGCGCTGCGGACCCGGAAATGCAGGGTTCCCCCGGTGACGTCGGTGCTGATCCGGGCCTGGTGGTAGTTGTACCGGCTGAAGATGTTGCCGCCCGCCGCCATCAGCCTGTGGTCGGTGTCGCTGCGCAGGATCCGCAGGCCGCGCATGGTGCGCCCGGTGGGCGTGGGAAACCGGGTGAAGATCCGGTAGCCGGTCAGCACGTGGTCGCCGCCGAGCGAGGCGGGCAGGAAGGACGGACGCAGCGCGCGGGCGTCCACCACGGCGGCGGCGACGAAGCCGTGCTCGGTCCCCTCGGGGTCGGTGTAGGTGTCCAGGGTGAGGCCGGGCGGCACCAGTGGCGCGAGCACGGCGGGCGGCAGGGCGTAGGTGAGCACCAGCGAGTGCGCGAACCGGGTCCGCATCGGGAAGGGGTGACGTTGCAGCAGGTGTCTCACCAGAGGTCCTTTCCTTGGGAGCAGGTGGGGTGGCGTCGCCGAACGCACGGCCCGGACCCGCCGCAGAGCATCGATCGGTCCGCGGCGGGGCGCCGCGAAGCGTGGGCCGGGGCCGTCGAGGGCGTTGGAGCGCGTCACCGCGTCGTAGCTGCCGCAGGCAGCTCGGCCCGCCGGGATCGCAGCACCAGGACCTCCTCGAACGCGGACCGGACGCCGCGTCAACAGGCATGGCGGTTCGCCCGTTCGTCGGCAGCGAACGCCCCCGCCCGGGTCCCCCTCGTACGGTCACCATCATGGCCCAGATTTTGAACACGTTCAATATTGGCTCCCCGGCCGCTCTCCCGCGTCGGCTCGGGCGGCCCAGAAAGCCGGCAGCCCTGCGGCGTCGGGCCGCGCGGAACAAGATTCAGGGCCTGATCCACTGGACAGGCCCGGGGGCCGGTGGGCGGGGAGGCTCCAGCGGGGTTGGGCGGACCAGGCAGAATGGTCCGGTGACCCTGACTGATCTCATCCCCGCCAGCCCCCAGCCCGACGAGCTCTTCACGGCCTTCGCCGGGTGGGCCGAGGAGCGCGGGATCACCCTCTATCCCGCCCAGGAAGAGGCGCTGATCGAGATCGTCTCGGGCAACAACGTCATCCTGAACACCCCGACCGGCTCCGGGAAGAGCCTGGTCGCGGCGGGCGCGCACTTCACCGCCCTGGCGAACGGGCAGCGGACCTTCTACACCGCGCCGATCAAGGCGCTGGTCTCGGAGAAGTTCTTCGACCTGGTGAAGATGTTCGGCACCGAGAAGGTCGGCATGATGACGGGCGACGCGTCCGTCAACCCGACCGCGCCGATCATCTGCTGCACCGCCGAGGTGCTGGCCTCGATCGCGCTGCGCGACGGCGCGCAGGCGGACGTCCAGCAGGTCGTGATGGACGAATTCCACTTCTATGCCGAGCCGGACCGCGGCTGGGCGTGGCAGGTGCCGCTGATCGAGCTGCCGCAGGCGCAGTTCCTGCTGATGTCGGCGACGCTGGGCGACGTGCGCAAGTTCGAGGCGGACCTCAAGCGCCGCACCGGCCGCGCCACCACGACCGTCTCCTCCGCGACGCGGCCCGTCCCGCTGTTCTACGAGTACCAGCGCACTCCCATCCACGACACGCTCGAGGACCTGCTGAAGTCGGGCCAGGCACCGGTCTACGTCGTGCACTTCACCCAGGCGCAGGCCGTGGAGCGGGCACAGGCGCTGATGAGCATCAACATGTGCACCAAGGCCGAGAAGGACGCGATCGCCGCGCTGATCGGCAACTTCCGGTTCACCACCAAGTTCGGCCGGAACCTGTCGCGCTTCGTGCGGCACGGCATCGGCATCCACCACGCGGGCATGCTGCCCAAGTACCGCCGCCTGGTGGAGCGGCTGGCGCAGGCCGGTCTGCTGAAGGTCATCTGCGGCACCGACACCCTCGGCGTCGGCGTCAACGTGCCGATCCGCACGGTCCTGTTCACCGCGCTCAGCAAGTACGACGGCCAGCGCGTGCGCATGCTGCGCGCCCGTGAGTTCCACCAGATCGCCGGGCGCGCGGGCCGGGCCGGCTTCGACACTGTCGGGACGGTCGTCGCGCAGGCGCCCGAGCACGTCATCGAGAACGAGCGAGCCGTCGCCAAGGCCGGCGACGACCCGAAGAAGAAGCGCAAGGTCGTCCGGAAGAAGGCGCCCGAGGGCTTCGTCTCCTGGAGCGAGGAGACCTTCACCAAGCTCATCGACGCGGCGCCGGAGCCGCTGGTCTCCCGCTTCAAGGTGAGCCACCTGATGCTGCTCTCCGTCATCAACCGGCCCGGCAACGCCTTCGAGGCGATGCGGCACCTGCTGACGGACAACGACGACGACCCGAGGACGCGCCGCCGCCACATCCGCGAGGCCATCGCCATCTACCGCTCCCTGGAGGCGGGCGGCGTCGTCGAGCGGCTGCCGCACCCCGACGAGACGGGCCGCATCGTGCGCCTGACCGTCGACCTGCAGGACGACTTCTCGCTCACCCAGCCGCTGTCCACCTTCGCGCTCGCCGCGTTCGAGTTGCTGGACCCGGCCTCGCCGACGTACGCGCTGGACGTCCTGTCCGTCGTCGAGTCGACGCTCGACGACCCGCGCCAGATCCTGCACGCCCAGGAGAACAAGGCGCGCGGCGAGGCGGTCGCGGAGATGAAGCGCGACGGGGTGGAGTACGAGGAGCGGATGGAGCGGCTCCAGGAGATCTCCTACCCCAAGCCGCTGGTGGAGCTGCTGGAGCACGCGTACGAGGTCTACCGCCGCTCGCACCCGTGGATCAGCGACCACCCGCTGCGCCCGAAGACCGTCGCCCGCGACCTCTACGAGCGCGCGATGACCTTCACCGACTATGTCGGCTTCTACGAACTCCCGCGCACCGAGGGCCTGGTGCTGCGCTACCTCGCCTCCGCCTACAAGGCGGTCGAGCACACCGTGCCGGACCACCTCAAGTCCGAGGACCTGCGGGACCTGGTCTCCTGGCTCGGCGAGCTGGTCCGCCAGGTCGACTCCTCGCTGCTGGACGAGTGGGAGCAGCTGGCGAACCCGGAGGACGAGGAGGAGCTCGAGGAGTCGCTGGAGGAGAGGACCGCTCCGGTCACCGCCAACAAGCGCGCCTTCCGCGTCCTGGTCCGCAACGCCCTCTTCCGCCGCGTGGAGCTGTGCGCACTGGAGAACTACGCCGCACTGGCCGAGTTGGACGCCGAGGACGGCGGCTGGGACGCGGACCGCTGGGCGGACGCCATGGACGCCTACTGGGACGAGCACGACGACCTCTTCACCGGCCCGGACGCGCGCGGACCGAAGATGCTGATCATCGACGAGGAGACGGTCCAGGGCGCGTGGCTCGTGCGCCAGATCTTCGACGACCCGTCGGGTGACCACGACTGGGGCATCAGCGCGGAGGTCGACCTGCACTCCTCCGACGAGGAGGGCCGCGCGGTGCTCCGCGTCACCGGCGTCGACCGCCTGGGGTGAGTGGCAACCGCCTCAGAGAGTGACTGCCACCTCGGCGCGCAGGACGGAGTACAGGACCATGTCGCGCCACGCGCCCGCGCGGAAGCACGCGCCTCTGACGACGCCCTCGCGAGTGAAGCCCGCGCGTTCCAGGGCGCGCTGCTCGGCGGTGTTGACGACCTCCGTGCCGGCCTCGATCCGGTTCACCCGGGTGTGGGCGAACAGGTACTCGACGAGCAGCCGCTGGGCGCGCGTGCCGTAGCCCTTGCCGCGCTCGGCGGTCAGCAGCGAGATGCCGATGTTCCAGCACGGCGAGGCGGGGCCCTGCATCACCTCGTGCCACTGCACCTCGCCCACGAACCGGTCGTCCTCGCCGACGACGGCGAGCCGGCCGCCCTGGGGCGAGAGGAAGCCCTGCTCCGCCCACTGGCGGCGCAGCGCCCCGGGGTTGCGGTGGCCGAAGAAGCCGAACTCCCCGGCCTCCACGGGGTCCTCGAAGAGCCGCTCCAGCAGGTCGAGGTCCTTCGCGGCGACAGGACGCAGGCGCACATGATCCGACATGCCGATCAGCCTATGCCGTGCGGACGACCCTGCACGCGGCCGTGCGCACCACGCGGTCGGCGGCGCGGTCGGCGGCGCGGTCAGCGGCGCAGCAGCGTGATGCCGTCGCTCTGGGCGACGAGGCTGTAGCCGCGGGACTCGAAACGGCCGAGCTCGGCGACGGCGGTGTCCGCCGAGCAGGGGGCGATGGCCTTGGAGTCGGTCGCGTCGACGATCACCCACGCGGCGTCGGCGGAGGCCGCGCGCATGCAGACCAGGGTGACCGTGTCGCGGTGGACGAGTTGGGCGGCGAGGCGGTTGCTGGCGGCGACCTTCACCCCGCTCGGGATCTCGCCGAGTATCGCGTCGGCCGTCTCGACATGGGCCGGAGTGATCCACTGCGGTGGCAGCACCAGTTCCCGCAGCGGGAAGAACGGCAGGGTCGCCGCCGTGAAGGCGGCGCTCGCCGCCAGCAGCGTCCGGCCTCTACGCCACGGGATCCGGCCGCGGCTGAGCGCGTCGACGAAGCCGCCGAAGACGATCGGCATCAGCACCGCGCTGTAGTGGTAGGCGACGCCCCAGTAGTGCGTGTTGCCGGAGGCGAAGCGCCACAACAGCGTGGGGGCGCACAGCAGCGTCAGGGGCGAGCGCAGGCCCAGGAAGGAGCTTGGGGCCAGCAGCATCAGCACCGTCAGCCATTTGACGGGCGGCCAGGGCAGGTGCGCCAGCAGGCCGATGACGGAGCCCCCGCCGCCCGCCTGGGTGACGCCGCCGGTGGTGGCACTGCCGCCGCCGGTGATCTGCTGCCAGTAGTCGAACCCGCCGTGGACGTTGACGGCGGGCAGGATCAACAGCACCTCCGCGCAGGTGCCGAGCGCCCCGGCCGCGGTGAGCCACAGACCGAGCCGACGGGGGCCGCGCAGCGCGATGAAGACGCCGACGGCGGCGACCGTCAGACCCTGGTCCTCCTTGACCAGCAGCAGCGGCAGCGACCACAGCGCGGCCGCGCGCCACCGCTCCTCGCCGAGGGCGCGCACCGCGAAGGCGATGAGCGGCACCGCGAGCGCCACCTCGTGGAAGTCGAACGCGGCGGCTTGCACGACGCCCCAGGACGCGCCCAGCCCGAAGCCCACCACCAGCGCGGTGCGCGGGCCGCGCGCGGTCAGCGCCCAGTCCGCGAGCGGCACGATCGCCAGCGACAGCAGCACGCTCTGCGCGACCAGGAGCGTCACCGGGCTCGGGAAGATCCGGTAGAACGGCGCGATCACGGCGATGGCCGGGCTGAAGTGGTCGCCCAGCACGTCGAAGCCGGCGCCCTTGAGCGGGGTGACCGGCGCCCGGAGGTGGGCGTAGGCGCGCACCGCCTGTTCGAAGATGCCGAGGTCGTAGCCGGCGGTCTGCTGGAGCTGGTGGCGGCGCACCGACAGCACGGTATAGAGCACGGCGAAGACCGCCGCCGTGCCCCAGCTGTAGGCCCATGCCGGTATCCGGCTCTCCGAGCTTCCGAGCTCCCCCGTCACCAGCCGTACGCGCCGCTGCGCGACGACCGTCGTCCCGGTTGTACTCACTCTCCGCGTCCCACCCCGTCAGCCTGCCGTCCCGTCGGTTCCCGTCCGTCCTCCGCCGCTGCCCGTCTACGCCCCCGCCTCCACCGGGACGCGTCGGGCGACGAAGAGGTCGGTGAACCATGCGATGTCGAGGAAGCCGCCGTGGGCGTCCAGGCAGGAGCGCAGCTCGGCGAGGAACTCCGCGCGCCGCTCCGGCTCCATGATCTGCACACCGGAGTAGGTGGCGACGGCGGCGAGCCAGGAGTCGGCGCTGCGCCGGGTGACGCCGTTGCGCAGCCGCACCGAGCGCTGGTCGGTGAAGCGCACGTCAGCGCCGAACTCCCACCCCGCCCAGCCGTTCTCCTCGGTCGACTCGATCTCCCCCGCGAAGTCCGACGCGAGACCGGTCACCCGCAGCAGGCCGCTGCCGTAGGCGGTGTCGAAGGCGGTCAGGTCACGGTGCACGACCGGGTCGACGATGCCGAGCAGGTTCCAGAACAGCGCGACGGCTCCGCCGGGGGCGAGCGCGTCGAAGATCCTGTCCCGGCGGGTCTCCCGGTCCAGCCAGTGCCAGGCCTGGGCGGCGTAGGCGAGGTCGAAGCGGCGTGCGCCGGGCTGCCACTGCTCGAAGCGCGAGACCTCGATCTCGACGTGCGGCAGCGAGTCCAGCTTGCGGCGCAGCACCTCGGCCATCCGCGGGTCCGGCTCGACCGCCAGCACCGGCAGGCCGCGCCCGCCGAAGACGGCGGTGGCCTTGCCCGTCCCGGCGCCGATCTCGACGGCCCGCAGGGCGCCCGGACCCGCGCCGCCCGCGTACGCGAGGACCGTGTCGACCAGGGCGTCCGGGTAGCTCGGGCGTGCCGCGTCGTACGCCTCCGCCGTGGTCCCGAACACCAGGGCTCGTTCATGCGCCTGCGCCACGCGGTTCTCCCCGTCCCTTTTGATCCCTCAGGTCACGTGCCGGTCACCGATCGGTCACTGGTCCGTCGGCGAACCTACCGACTCCAGCGGCTCGGAGGCCAGCACCCGGACCGTTCCGGCGGGTACCGAAACGGGACCTTCCGGGCCGGGAAGGGTCGCATCGGACGGGGTGTGATTGATCACGATCTCCCAGGCGCGCCCGTCCGCGTCCTCGCGGCGCACGCGTTCGACGCCGTCCGGGACGCCCGCGGGGGTGCGCACGCCCGCGTCGGCGAGCGCGGCGCGCAGCACCGCGTCGAGGGTGCCCGCGTCGGGGGCGGTGGCGACGTACCAGGCGGTGCCCTCACCGAAGGAGTGCCGGGTCACGGCAGGACGCCCGGCCGCGGGCCCGTCGGCGTGCTGGAGGACGGCGGAGGCGCCGTCCAGCGAGAGGTCCTCGGCCCAGCGGGAGGCGGTGCCGGGTGCGGCCGCGGCGACGTCCATCCGGGTCGTGGCGGACAGCGTCGTGGTCTCGCCCCGGCGCAGCGGCAGGAACTCCTCGGTGCGCACGCCGAGCACGTCGCGCAGCGCGCCGGGGTAGCCGCCCGGGTAAACAGCGTCGTTCTCGTCGACAATGCCGGTGAAGTAGCTGGTCAGCAGCGTGCCGCCGGAGCGCACCCAGGCGCGCAGGTTCTCCGCCCACGCGGTGCGGGTCACGTACATCGAGGGCGCGACCACCAGTCGGTAGGCGCTGAGGTCCGCGCCGGGGTGGACGAAGTCGACGGTGACGCCCGCCCGCCACAGCCGCTCGTAGTAGGCGTCGATCCGCTCCCGGAAGTCCAGCTCGACGCTGGGCCGGTACTCCAGCTCCAGCGCCCAGAGCGACTCCCAGTCCCACACGAGGGCCACGTCCGCCCGGACGCGGCTGCCGCGCAGCGGCGCGAGCTCGCGCAGCCGGGCGCCCAGGTCGACGACCTCGCGCCACAGCCGGGTGTCGGTACCGGCGTGCGGAACCATCGCGGAGTGGTACTTCTCGGCACCGGCCCGCGAGGCGCGCCACTGGAAGAACATGACGCCGTCCGCGCCGCGCGCGACGTGCGCGAGGCTGTTGCGGGCCATCTCGCCGGGCTGCTTGGCGATGTTGCGCTGTTGCCAGTTCACGGCCGAGGTGGAGTGCTCCATCAGCAGCCACGGCGCGCCGCCCGCGAGCGAGCGGGTCAGGTCGGCGCTGAGCGCGAGGCCGACCTGGTTGTCGGCGCGCTCGGCGGAGAGGTAGTGGTCGGTGGCGACCAGGTCCACCTCGCGGGCCCAGGCCCAGTAGTCGAGGTTGTCGGTCAGCCCGGCCATGAAGTTGGTGGTGATCGGCACGTCCGGGTCGGCGGCGCGGATGATGTCGCGCTCCGCCTTGTAGAGCGTGAGCAGCGCGTCCGAGGAGAAGCGCCGGAAGTCGAGCTGCTGGGCCGGGTTGACCGCCGTCGGGGCCTGGCGCGGGGCGTCGACCTCGTCGAAGGAGTCGTAGCGCTGGCCCCAGAAGGAGGTGCCCCAGGCCTCGTTCAGCACGTCCACGGTCTTGTAGCGGTCGCGCAGCCAGTCCCGGAAGGCCGCCGCCGAGCGCTCGCAGTAGCAGCGCGAGACGTGGCAGGCGTACTCGTTGTGGACGTGCCAGAGCACCACCGCCGGGTGGCCGGCGTAGCGGGCGGCGAGCTCGCGGGTGATCCGGGCCGCGGCCGCGGCGTACTCGGGCGAGCTCGGGCAGTACGTCTGCCGCGCGCCGTAGCCGAGGACGCGGCCGTCGACGGTGACCGGCCGGACGTGCGGGTTGGCCTTCTGGAACCAGGCGGGCGGCGAGGCGGTGGGGGTGGCCAGGTCGACGGCGACGCCACCCGCGTGCAGCAACTCGATGACGCGGTCCAGCCAGCCGAAGTCGAACTCGCCCGGCCGCGGCTCCAGCCGTGCCCAGGAGAAGATGCCGAGGCTCACCAGGTTGACCCCGGCCTCCCGCATCAGCGCCACGTCCTCGGCCCAGACCTGCTCCGGCCACTGCTCGGGGTTGTAGTCGCCGCCGTAGGCCAGCCCGTCCAGGCGCAGCCGCTGTGCCATGGATCACTCCTCGTCCGGTGCCCGCTCTGGAACCGCATACGCCGTGGGCAGCCTCTCCCCTTCGACGCCCCCTCGGCAAGTCCCCGTCCGGGTACGTCACACCCCGCATCTGCCCACGCGAACGCCACGCCTCGTAGGCTCTATGTCTAGGCAAAGCACAGTGAAAGGTCAGCCTGTGATCCATGTGGTCATCGTCGACGACGAGACACTCGTCCGCTCCGGCCTGAGCCTGATCGTGGGCTCCGCCCCGGACATCGAGGTCGTGGGCACCTGCGGCGGCGGCGAGGCCCTGGCGACGGTGGCGGAGCTGCGCCCGCAGGTCGTGCTGCTCGACGTCCGGATGCCGGACGTCGACGGTCTCACCGTCCTGCGCGGCCTGATGCAGCTGCCCGAGCCGCCCGCGGTCGCCATGCTGACCACCTTCGACAGCGACGAGTACATCGGCACCGCGCTGCGCTCGGGCGCCAGCGGCTTCCTGCTCAAGGACACCGATCCGGACCAGCTGATGCACGCGGTCCGGGTGCTGGCCTCCGGCGGGCGGATCCTCTCCCCCGCGGTCACCGACACCGTCATCGCCGGCTATCTCGACTCGGGCCCGGACCGCCAGACGGCGGCGCGGCTGGCCGCGATGACCACCCGCGAGCTGGACGTGCTGACGCTGCTGGGCGAGGGCCTGTCCAACGCGGACATCGCGGCGCGGCTCTACCTCAGCACGGGCACCGTCAAGGACCACATCAGCGCGATCCTCGCCAAGCTCGGCACGGCCAACCGGGTGCAGGCCGCCGTCTTCGCCCACCAGGCGGGCCTGCTCGGCGGCGACAGCGGCACCGCCACGGGGCCGGGCGCGGGTCCGGGAGCGCGCAGGGACGGCCGGTGAGCGGTACCGGTACGTCCCCGGCGCCGGGCGCGTCCGGCCTGCCCCCGCGCCCCTGGTACTTCCGGCCCTGGATCACCGTTCCGGTCCCGGCACTGCTGGCCGGGCTGGACGCGCTGCTGGCCAACGACCTCGGCTCGGTGACCCAGATGTCCACGTCGCTGCTGGCCGCGGCGGCGCTGCTGCTGCGCAAGCGGTGGCCGGTGCTGGTGCTGCTGGCGACGCTGCCGGGCATGGAGCTGAGCCAGATCTGGCTGGCGCCGATGTTCGCGGTCTACTCGGTCGCGGTGCGCCACCGCAGCCGGTGGACCGTCGGGTTCGGTGGCCTGCTGGTGGCGCTCACCCAGTTCGTCCCCTGGCCGGTCAGCGACTTCAGCCTCGGCTGGGACCGGACCACGGCGCTGGCGGCTCTGTACGCCCTGCTGGCCGCGGCGGCGCCGATCGCGCTCGGCATGCTCGTCAACACCCGCCGCGAGTTGGCCGTCCGTCTGGACGAGCTGACGCGCGGCCAGGAGCGCGAGCGGCGGCTGCTGGCGGAGTCGGTCCTGTCGACGGAGCGGGCGCGGCTGGCCCGCGAGATGCACGACGTGGTCTCGCACCAGGTCAGCCTGATCTCGATCCAGGCAGGCGCGCTCCAGGTCCGCGCGGAGGACCCTGAGGCCTCGCGGGAGACCGCGCGGACGATCCGGAAGCTGTCGGTCAAGACGCTGGAGGAGCTGCGCCAGATGGTCGGCGTCCTGCGGGCCGCAGGCGGCGACGCGAAGCAGCTGACCCCGCAGCCGACGCTCGCGGATCTGCCGCGCCTGGTCGCGGAGTCCGGCCTGCGGTGCGACCTCGACGGCCACGTCATGGCTCCCGTCCCGGAGCCGGTGGAGCGTGCCGCCTACCGCACGGTCCAGGAGGCCCTCACCAACGTGCGCAAGCACGCCCCCGGCTCCTCGGTCCGCGTCCGCCTGGCGCGCAGCTCGGGCGCGCTCCAGGTCGACGTCACCAATACCGCGGGCTCTCCCGACGCCGTCCCGCTCCTGCTGCCCAGCGGCGGCCACGGCCTCATCGGCCTGCGCGAACGCGCCCAGCAACTCGGCGGCACGCTCGAAGCCGCCCCCCACCCCGACGGCGGCTTCACCGTCGTCGCCTCCTTCCCTCTCGCCGCCCCGGCCTTCGAACCCACCGCCTGAGGGACGGGGCCCCGGGCGACGTCCCGTCAGGATCCTCCGAACCAGCACCGCGCGGCCTGGCGGTCCAGTTGGGCGATGGTGTCGGCGTGAACGGTGGTGTTCAGGGGAGCATCCCGGCCTTCGGGTACCTCTGGGCGAGCGGCACCTCCTCGCGGAGCGAGACCCGCAGCAGCCGGTCGGCGGAGGCGGAGGGCGGGTCCTCGTCCACAGCGCCGTGCACCATCAGGTGTTCCTCGCCGCCGCCCGGCCATCGGACCTGCACCACCCCCACCGAGCGGACGGCGGGGGACTCGCCGTTCCGTCGAACCACCGCGTCGCGCAGCGCGACCGCCACCGGGTCCAGGATGTCCCTCGGCCGCGTCGCGTCGCCCCGCGGGCGGGAGGTGCGCGCTACGCCACGTGCTGGAGCTCCCGCTCCTGCTCGGGGTGGGTGGCGGCGGTGCGGCGCTTGGTGCGGGGGAGAGCGGGGAGGCGGGGCTGGGAGATGAAGCCCTCGACGCACGCGTTGGCCAACGCGATCCGCGGGAGGTCGCGGCTGCGTTCGAACAGGACGTAGCGCGGTTCCCACTGCGGGCGGTACTTCGCGTTCGCCCGGTAGAGGGACTCGATCTGCCACCAGCGGGAGAAGAAGACCAGCACCGAGCGCCACGCCCGCAGGAACGGCCCGGCGCCCAGCCGGCTGCCGCGCTCGAACACCGCGCGGAAGACCGCGAAGTTGAGCGAGACGCGCTCCACCCCGATCGAGCGGGCCTGCTGCAGCAGCTCGATGACCATGAACTCCATCAGGCCGTTGTCGCTGTCGCGGTCGCGGCGCATCAGGTCCAGGGAGAGGCCGTGCTCGCCCCAGGGGACGAAGCTCAGCAGGGCGCGCATCTCGCCGTCCGCGTCGCGGCACTCCAGCATGACGCACTGGCCGTCGTCCGGGTCGCCCAGGCGACCCAGCGCCATGGACCAGCCGCGCTCGGTGGAGCCGTCGCGCCACTGGTCGGCGTGACGGATCATCGCCTCCATCTCCGCCTCGGGGATGTCCACGTGGCGGCGGACGGTGACCGTGTAGCCGGCGCGACGGACGCGATTGTGGGCCTGTCGGACGCCGCGCATGGAGCGGCCCTCCAGGGAGAAGTCGGCGACCTCGACGATCGCCTCGTCGCCCAGCTCCAGGGCGTCCAGGCCGTGGCGTGCGTAGACGACCCCGGCCTCCTCGCTGGCCCCGGTGACGGCCGGGACCCAGGCGTACTCGCGGGCCTGCTCCAGCCACTTCTCGATCGCCCCGGGCCACGCCTCGACATCGCCGATCGGGTCGCCGGAGGCGAGCGAGACGCCGCCGACGACGCGGTAGGTGACCGCCGCCTTGCCGCTGGGCGAGAAGATCACGGACTTGTCGCGCCGCAGCGCGAAGTAGCCGAGCGAGTCGCGGGCGCCGTGGCGGTCCAGCAGACCGCGCAGCGCCGCCTCGTCCTCGGGGCTCAGGTACTCCTTGCCCTTGGGCGCGCGGAACAGCGCGTAGCTGAAGAGGGTCAGCACCGCGACGCTCAGCACGTTGACGGTGATGTCGACCCAGCGGGGAGCCGAGACCTCGAAGTACTGCGAGCCGTCGGAGCCCAGCGTGATCGCGCGCAGCAGCACGTACTCCACCCGGTCGCCCACGGTGAACGCGCGGCCGGCCGCGGTGAGGCTGAGCAGACCGGCGCCGGCCAGCAGCGTCAGCAGACCGCCGCCGACCAGGACGCCGCCGGCGAGCGCGGGGTTGGCCGGGTCGCCCTTGGCGCGGAACTCGGAGCGCCCGAGCAGCAGGGCCGTCTGGAAGAGGACCAGGACGGCGAGGGTCGCCCAGTTGAACCAGTGGGAGCGGACCCCCGGCTGCCCGATCAGGGAGACCGCCAGGGCGAGCAGCAGCAGCCCGGCGAAGACCGTGTTGGCGATCCACGCCGCCCGCTTGTGACGGTTCATCATGACGGACATGAAGACCGCGAACGCGGCCGAGCTGAAGCCGGCGGTCAGCAGGTAGGGCGTGTAGAAGTCACCGTGGTTGTGGTGCTGGACCTGCTCGCGGAAGGTCAGTGAGACCGCGGCGAACAGGTTCAGGCAGGCCACGATCCGGAGGTACCACACGGCGGTGCGCGCACTGATGTGCGCCACCTTCTCGCTGGTCTGGCGCGGCGCGGTGGCGGTGGAGGTCAAGGACGGCTCCGGGTGGAGAAGACTGGGGGAGATCCGGCGTGGCCGGGACCCTTGGGATCCCGGGATCGCACGTGTCGGCTGAGCAGGTATCAGCACTGGTATCAGCTTGCCGCAGCCGGCCGGGCGATTCGTCAGCCCGAGGTCCCTGTTCGAACCCCGCCGATCGGCGGGGTCCTCTGCGACCAACGACAGGTCACACGACCTGCGGGGTCGTGTACTCCTTCCAGTCGTTCGGCTTCTGCCCCACGTTCAGCGTGCGCAGCTTGGCGAGCACGGCCGGGTCCTGGACCTCGAGCCACTCCACCAGCTGGCGGAAGGAGACCAGGCGGACGTCCGGATGGGCGGCGATGTCGCGCAGCGCCCGCTCGACGGACTTCATGTAGATGCCGCCGTTCCAGGACTCGAAGTGGTTGCCGATGAAGAACGGCGCCCGGTTGGTGGTGTAGGCGCGGTT
>NZ_BBPO01000026.1:64113-66162 GCF_000787815.1 Streptacidiphilus neutrinimicus | reverse complement strand
TGGTGGCCGGGGAAGGGGATCGACTGCAGCGGGAAGTCCCACAGGCCCAGCTTCTTGCTCGGCCACATCTGGTTGCCGCCCGGCGAGCTCGCGTCGTACTTCCAGCCCATCGCCGCTGCCGTGGGCAGCAGTTGCTTCTGGCCGAGCAGGCACGGGGTGCGGCCGCCGATCAGCTCCTTGCGGTAGTCGAACGGCAGCGGGTCCATGTCATGGAAGCCGGTGTTCGTCTTCCACTTCTCGACGAAGCCGATGGCCTGCTCCAGCTCGCTGCGCCACTGCGCCGACGTCCAGGTGCCGACACCGGTGCCGGGGCTGCAGAAGTGGCCGTTGAAGTGGGTGCCGATCTCGTGGCCCTCCAGCCACGCCTGGCGGACCTGCTCCAAGGTCATCTTCACGTGGTCGTCGGCGAGGTAGCCGATGTCGGAGGCGCCGGGCTTGTGGCCCGGAGGCAGGTAGAGGTGTTTCTTGCCCTCGGGCAGCACGTAGATGCCGGACAGGAAGAACGACATCGTCGCCTTGACCTCCTGGGCGACGCTGCGGAAGTGCGAGAACAGCTGCTTGCTGTCCTCGCCGGCCCCGTCCCAGGAGAAGACCACGAACTGCGGCGGACGCTGGCCCGGCTCCAGACGCTGGGGCGCCGGCTGGTTCGGCTGCGGTCCTGTGTCGGCCATCGACCCGTCACCGATCAGGTTGACCGGTGACGCGCTCGGCGAACCGGACACCCCGCCCACGGGCTGCCCGTCCCCGCCCGCGGTCCTCGTGCCCCCGCCGGAGCGTCCGCAGGCGGACACGCCCAGCGCCGCCGCCGTGGCGATCGCTCCCCCGGCGAGCACGTTCCTGCGAGACAACGCTCCCATGCTTCGTTCCTGCCTTTCGCGCTGTTCGATTTGGATCTTCAGCTGATCGTTCAGCTGTGCGCTCCTTGGGACGCCTGTCCGGCATCGATCGGTTCACCCCGATCGCTCCGGATATAAACATTCCACACAGCATCCCTCACCCGGACGCGGCCGCGTTCCGGAGATCCACCGGAGATTCAGTCGCCAGTACGTTTCCTGAGGAGGTGTCCCACAGGAACTCCCGGGGAAACTCACACGAACGTGTGCGTCTGACGCGGGGCGGCTACGCTGCGGCAGGTCCGATGAGATCACCCGCCGCCCGGCGGTTTCCATCCGTCGGACGGCTGGAATCCGAAGCGGATCGGGGGGAACGCGCAGGTGGGCGTCGATTGGGGCACGGTATCGGCGATTCTGACGGCAGGTGGGACGCTGGTGCTGGCCGTGGCCAGCTTCGCCTCCATCCGCTCCGCCGAACGCGCGGCGCGCTCGGCGGAACGCGCGCTCCAGGTCTCGCTGCGCCCCGTGCTCGTCGGGGCCCGCCCCAGCGACCCGCAGCAGAAGCTCATCTGGACCGACGGCCACAGCGCCCACCTCGCCGGCGCGGCGGGCTACGCCCACCTGGGCGAGGACGCGATCTACCTCGGCGCGGCCCTGCGCAACCTCGGCCCGGGCCTCGGTATCGTCCACGGCTGGTCGCTCCGGGAGGGCGACGCCCCCGTGGACGCGTCCGGCTTCCGCCGCCAGGGCCTGGACATGTACATCGCGCCGTCCGACCACGGTACCTGGCACGCGGCGCTGCGCGACCCGCAGGACCCGGCCTTCGCCGCCCTGGCGGACCAGGTGAAGAACCGTGAGCGGATCAACGTCGACCTCCTCTACGGCGACCACGAGGGAGGGCAGCGGACGGTCACCCGTCTGTCGCTGATACCGAAGCGCTCGGACGAGGGCTGGCTGTGCCAGACCGTCCGGCACTGGAACCTCGACCGCCCCGACCCCCGCGAGTGAGGCTCTGAACCGATGCGCAGTCTCGATCTGCACCCGATCTTCCGCAACAACCGCGACATCGAGCTGGCGATGCGCCAGTTCCTCTTCGCCTGCGCCCAGTCGGGCGAGGCCACCGCCGAGATCATCCCGGGCAAGGGCTCGGGGCAGCTGAAGCGGCGGGTGCTCGCCTTCCTCGACCAGAAGCACATCCGCAAGCTGTACGCCCGCC
>NZ_BBPO01000026.1:0-63843 GCF_000787815.1 Streptacidiphilus neutrinimicus | reverse complement strand
CGCCTTCCTCGACCAGAAGCACATCCGCAAGCTGTACGCCCGCCACGAGGAGGATCCGAGGAACCCGGGTCGGATCCTCGTGCACTTCCGCTAGGCGCCCCGCGGATCCGCCGGACGGTCAGACCGTCAGGACGAGCTTGCCCTGGACCCGGCCGGCGTCCAGCGGCGCGTGCGCGTCCCCGGCGTCCGCGAGCGGGCCGCACCGCGCGCATGACCACGCTGCGCCCCCGGTCGATTCGGTGAAGTGTCGCCCCGGGGTCAGCGGGGCGAGCCGTCCGCCGGTCCTCGGTCGGTCCTCAGTCGGTCAGCTTGCGCAGCGCCTCGGCCGTCGCGAAGACGTCGTTGCGCCCCTCCTTGGCGTGCTCGACGAGATCCGCGAGCGCGAAGCTGTTCGGCAGCGGCTTGACGCCCGCCATCGCCAGGTAGGAGCGGGTCAGGGTGGCCGCGTAGAACTCGTTCATCGGCGAGTCGAGCGGCGGGCACACCGAGAGCGTGTGCAGCAACGCGGCGGCGCGCCAGTGGACGTCGCGCGGAGGCTCGTCGGCGATGAGGATGACGTCGCTGGCGTGCCGGGCGATCGCCGCGCTGATCGCGGACGGATCCCACACCGTCGGGTCGGACGGCAGGTGATGCGCCAGCACGTTCCAGGCCCACGCCTCGTCGGCCTTCACCCCGTCCACCTTCACGCGGACTTCTTCCCGCCGAACCGCTCCTGGAAGTACGCCCAGTTCTCCGGGTTGTTGAACTCGGCCGCCGCCTCAAGGAACCGCTGCCGGTCCGGGTCGAGCTCGCGTCGCGCGGCCGCGGTGACCAGGGCCGTGATCGTCGTCCCCTCGGCCGCCGCCCGCGCCGCCAGCCGGGCGTGGAACTCCTCGTCCACCCGGATGGTGATGTGCTTCGACATGATGGGTACCGTACAGCAGCCGTGCTGTACGGCAGCAGAGTCATCGGGAACTCTGGGGGAAGTCTTGACCGACGCGAGGGTCACCGTCATCACCGGGGCCGGCCGGGGCATCGGGGCCGCGGTCGCACTGCGCCTGGCCCGGGAGGGCCACGACCTGGTCCTCGGTTACCGGGCGGACAGGGACGCGGCCGAGGACGTCGCCGCGCGGGTGCGCGCCGAGGGCCGCCGCTGCGTCACGGTGCAGGCGGACACGACCCACCAGGGCGACGTGGAGCGGCTGTTCGCCGCCGCCGGGGAGGCCGGTCTCGGCCCGGTGACCGGTCTGGTCAACAACGCGGGCGTGCCCGGGCCCTACGGGCCGCTGGCCGAGGCCGACCCGGAGGGCCTCCGCCGCTCCGTGGACGTGAACGTGACCGGGTACCTGCTGTGCGCCCGCGAGGCCGTGCGGGCCATGACCGCGTCCGGCGCCCAGGGGGCCATCGTCAACATCTCCTCCGGCGCGGCCACGCTCGGCAGCCCCGGCGAGTACGTCCACTACGCCGCCGCGAAGGCCGCCGTGGACGCGATGACGGTCGGGCTGGCCAAGGAGCTCGGCCCGCTGGGCGTCCGCGTCAACTGCGTGGCCCCGGGCACGGTGTGGACGGACTTCCACCCCGACCCGGAGCGCCCGGCCAAGCGGGCCCCGAACATCCCGCTCGGCCGCTGCGCGCAGCCGGAGGAGATCGCCGGCGCCGTCGCCTGGTTCTTCTCCCCCGACGCGAGTTACGCCACCGGCGCGGTGCTGCGGGTGGCCGGCGGCATGTAGCCGAGCAGCCGATCCACCTCCGCCTCGGTGTTGTAGAGGTGGAACGCGATCCGCAGACCGCCCGCCCGCGCGCTGACCTTGACGCCCTCCTCGGACAGCTTCGGGGCGACGTCGCCCAGCCCGGAGACGGAGACGATCGCGGAGTCCGCCTCCACCGGCCGGTGCCCGAGCGCCCGCAGGCCCTCGCGGCAGCGGGCGGCCAGCGTCCGGTCGTGGGCGCCGATCAGCGCCGGGGTCAGCTCCTCGATCAGCGCGAGCGACCGCGCGGCCCCGATGAACGGCAGCCAGGCCGGTCCGTGGTCGAACCGCCGCGCGGACCGGGCGAGCTCGACCCGGTCGTAGCAGGCCGCCCACGGGTCCTCGCCCGCGTACCAGCCCGGCGCGATCGGCCGCAGGCCCGGCATCGCCTCCTCGGCGACGGCCAGGAAGGCGACACCGCGCGGCGTGAGCAGCCACTTGTACCCGCCGCACACGAGGTAGTCCGCGTCGGCCGCGTGCGGCGCGAGCGGCAGCCAGCCCGCCGCCTGCGTGGCGTCGAGCAGCAGCCGCGCGCCGACTCTGCGGGTCGCCTCCCGCACCGCGCCGAGGTCGACGAGCCGCCCGTCCGCGGACTGCACGACGCTCACCGCGACGAGCGCGGTCCCCTCGGTGACGGCCTCCGCCAGCCGCTCCAGCGGCGCGACGCGCACCCGCAGCCCCGGCCGGTGCTGGAACGGGGCGGTGACGGACGTGAACTCGCCTGCGGCGACCAGCACTTCCGCGCCGTCCGGCAGGGCCGCGGCGACGACGCCGACGTGCTCCGCGGTCGTGGCCCCGATGGCCACCTGCCGCTCGTCCACCCCGGCGATCCGCGCGAAGGCGCGCCGCGCCTCGTTCACGGGCCGGTCGTACCCCACGACATCCGCCTGCCCGGCCGCCTGCGCGGCGACCGCCTCGGCGAGCGCCGCGACGGTCCTCGCGGGCGGCAGGCCCATGCCGGCGGTATTGAGATACACGGTCTCGGGCGCGAACTCCCGAGCGACGAGGTCAAGGTCCATCCCGCCATCGTCCCCGCCCCGCCCCCTCCGCACCACGGCCAATCCCCTTGCCGTGGCCCCAAGCCGCACTTGTGCAACCCGGAAACGCCCAGGGGCGCGAGGCTCCGCCGCCTGCGCGCGAGCGACCGCCCTGTGCGGACGGCCCTCCTCGTGCGGCGACTCACCACACTGGGTGGCTTGTCGCGCAGTTCCTCGCGCCCCTGAGGTAGGGCAGCTACCTGCGGGAGCGGCTAGCGGACCATTTCCTCGCGGATCGCGGAGGCGAAGGCGTCGATGTCCGCCTCCGTGGTGTCGAAGCTGCACATCCAGCGGACCTCGCCGGTGTGCTCGTTCCAGAAGTAGAAGCGGAACCGCTTCTGCAGCCGCTCGCTCACCTCACGCGGGAGGAGCGCGAAGACCGCGTTGGCCTGGACCGGACGGACCACGGTGACGCCGTCGATCGACGCGACGGCCTTCTCCAGACGCTTGGCCATCGCGTTGGCGTGCGACGCGTTCCGCAGCCACAGGTCGCCGGCCAGCAGCGCCTCGAACTGAACCGAGATGAAGCGCATCTTGGAGGCCAGCTGCATCGAGGTCTTGCGCAGGAACGTGATGTTCCTGACCGCGTCCGGGTTGAGCACGACCACGCACTCGCCCAGCATCAGGCCGTTCTTCGTGCCGCCGAAGCTCAGCACGTCCACGCCCGCGTCGGTGGTGAACGCGCGGAACGGCAGGCCCAGCGTCGCCGCGGCGTTCGCCAGGCGGGAGCCGTCGACGTGGACGAGCATGCCCAGCTGGTGGGCGTGGTCGCAGATCGCGCGGATCTCGTCGGGGGTGTAGCAGGTGCCGAGCTCGGTGGACTGGGTGATCGAGACCGCGAGCGGCTGCGCCCGGTGCTCGTCGCCGAAGCCCCAGGCCTGCTGGTCGATCAGCTCGGGGGTGAGCTTGCCGTCCGGGGTGACCACGGTGAGCAGCTTGATGCCGCCCATCTTCTCGGGCGCGCCGCCCTCGTCCACGTTGATGTGGGCGGTCGCGGCGGTGACGACCGCGCCCCAGCGCGGCAGCAGCGCCTGGAGGGCGGTGACGTTGGCGCCGGTGCCGTTGAAGACGGGGTAGGCCTGGGCCCGCTCGCCGAAGTGGGCCTTGAAGAGGTCCTGCAGGTGGGCGGTGTAGTCGTCCTCGCCGTAGGAGATCTGGTGGCCGTCGTTGGCCACGGCCAGGGCCGCCAGGACCTCCGGGTGGATGCCGGCGTAGTTGTCGCTGGCGAACCCGCGCACGGAGGGGTCGTGGCGGCGCTTGGCCGCGGTCTGGGTGTCGGTCACGGCGTCGTTCACTGGGGCGTCAGCCACAGGTGCGTTCCATTCACTTCGTCGGCGGGGCGGGCCCACAGGGAGACGATCTGCTCGGCGAGGTCGGCCGTCTCGGTGAACCCGGCGAACTTGGCGTTCGGCTTCTCCGCGCGCATCTCCGGGGAGACGAGCGCCTTGACCACCAGGATGGCAGCCGCGGCCGAGGTCTCCTTCAGCGAGTCGGCCATCGCCAGCGTCCAGGCCTCAGCGGCGGCCTTGGCCGTGGCGTAGGCGGCGTTGCCGCCGGTCGGCTTGTGCGCGCCGGCCGCGGAGATGATCGCGAAGCGGGCGTCGTCGCTGCGCTGCAGCGCCTCGAGGAAGCCGAGGCTGGTGTGCTGGAGGGTCCGCACGAGCATGTCGTGCAGGAAGTCCCAGTCGGCCAGGTCGGTGTCGGCGAAGGTCTTGCTGCCGCGCCAGCCGCCGACCAGGTGCACCAGGCCGTCGACGCGGCCGAGCTCGGCCTCGATGTGGTCGGCCCAGTCGCGGGCGGCCTGCGGGTCCAGCAGGTCGACGACCTGGCCGACGACGATCGCGCCGGGGACGGCGCGGCGCACCGAGTCCATCAGCTCGTCGAGGCGGCGGGCATCGATGTCGCCGCAGGCGACGGTCGCGCCGGCCTGGGCCAGGCGCAGCACGGCCGCCCGCCCGGCCATGCCGGTCGCACCGGCGACCGCGACGACGCGGCCCTTCAGGTCGGCCTTCGAAAGGTTCTCGGTACTCACGCTGCGTTCTCCAGGGCGGTCGTGCCGGTGATGCCGGTGGTGGAGGCGATGACGCCGGACAGCTTCTTGGACAGCGCCTCGAAGAACATGCTGAGGGGGAACTCGTCCGGAAGCACGGCGTCGCACAGCGCCTTGTTCAGCGCCTTGGCGTCGCTGTGCTCGGCGAAGGGCAGCGCGTCGGCGCCCTTGGCCCAGGTGGACGCGGGGTGCGGGGTCAGGTACCGGGAGACCAGCTCGTAGGCGGCCAGCCAGTGGGCCGTCTTGGGACGGTCGATGCCGTCGCGGTAGAGCTGCTCGATCTCGGCGCACAGGGCGTTGGTGACCTGCGGGGCGCGCTGCCAGTCGATGTGCAGCTTGTTGTCGGTCCAGCGCAGCGCGTCGTGCTTGTGCAGGTACGCGAAGAGCAGCTGGCCGCCGAGGCCGTCGTAGTTGCGGACGCGGCCGCCGGAGACGGGGAAGCGGAACATCCGGTCGAAGAGGACCGCGTACTGGACGTTGCGGCCCTGCTCGTGGCCCTCGGCCTCCAGCTCGACGGCGGCCTTGAAGGCCGTCAGGTCACAGCGGAGCTCCTCCAGCCCGTACATCCAGAAGGGGCTGCGCTGCTTGATCATGAAGGGGTCGAACGGCAGGTCGCCGTGGCTGTGGGTGCGGTCGTGGACCAGGTCCCACAGGACGAAGGTCTCCTGGGCGAGCTGCTGGTCGGAGAGGAGCGCGGCGGCGTCGTCCGGGATCGCCAGGCCGAGGGTCTTCACGGCGGCGGTGGAGACGGCGCGGAAGCGGGCGGCCTCGCGGTCGCAGAAGATGCCGCCCCAGGTGAAACGTTCCGGCACCTCGCGCACCGACACGGTCTCCGGGAAGAGCACGGCGGAGTTGGTGTCGTAACCGGCCGTGAAGTCCACGAAGGTGATCGGCACGAACATCGGGTTGTCGTAGCGGGTGCGCTCGAGCTCGCTCAGCCACTCGGGCCACACGACATGCAGCAGCACCGCCTCGAGGTTGCGGTCCGGGTTGCCGTTCTGGGTGTACATCGGGAAGACGACCAGGTGGGCGAGGCCGTCCACACGCTGCTCTGCGGGCTGGAAGGCCAGCAGCGAGTCGAGGAAGTCAGGGGTGGCGTAGCCGGAGGCGGCCCAGCGCATCAGGTCCAGCACGACGGCGTCGAGGTACGCCTTGTCGTGCGGGAACAGCGGGGCCAGCTCACCGATCGCCTCGGTGATCACCGACAGCTGCGCGTCGGCCTCCTCCTTGGTGGACGCGCCACGGGAGTTGAGGTCGATCGAGCCGTCCTTGGACTGCAGCGGACGGAGCGCCTCGACCGCGGCCTTGAGGCGGAGCCAGGCCGGGTGCCCGGCGAGATCCGCAGTGGATTTGTCTGCCGTGGGGAGCGTCGACGAGAGATTTTCCATGAGGACCCTGCCTGAACGAAAGAAACTGTGGTGCTGCCACCGTATATACAGAAGGTTCTGTTGTTCAAGAGGGGACTGCAACCGCTGGAGTGGCGATAGTCACCGCCGGTCACCGTCAGCGACATTCGTCCGGGATATGAGACGGCCTCGGATCCGGAGCAGCCGCTTCACTCTCCTGTGACAACCGGTCGGTAGGCTGCCGCCACTTGTCGTCCACCCGGGAGTCACCGTGAACGCCCTGCTCAAGACCTCTCGCCTGCTCAGCGCCGCCGCCGGCGCGGCCGTCCTGGTGCTCGCCTCCGGCTGTGCGCCCCAGTCGAGCAGCAACGCGAGCGGCTCTCCCTCGGGCGCCTCCGGCTCCGCCGCCACCTGCACCAAGGGGGCGCTGCCCACGCTGACCTCGGGCAGGCTCACCGTCGGCACCGACGACCCGGCCTACGACCCCTGGTTCGACAACAACAAGCCCTCCGACGGCAAGGGCTTCGAGTCCGCGGTCGCCTACGCCGTCGCCAAGCGGCTCGGCTACGACACCTCGAAGGTGACCTGGGTCGTGGCGCCGTTCAACAGCGTCGTCGCCCCCGGGCAGAAGAAGTTCGACTTCGACGTCAACGAGGTCTCGATCACCGACGAGCGCCGCAACGCCGTGGACTTCTCCTCCGGCTACTACGACGTGCGCCAGGCCGTGATCACGCTCAAGGACTCCACGTACGCGGGCGCCACCACCGTCGCCGGGCTCAAGGGCGCGAAGATCGGCGCCCAGGTCGGCACCACCGGCCTCACCGTCGTGCAGAAGGTGGTCCGGCCGAGCACCCAGCCCGCCGTCTTCGACACCACCGACGAGGCCAGCGCCGCGCTGAAGAACCACCAGGTCGACGCGATCGTGGTGGACCTGCCGACCGCCTTCTACATCACCTCCGCCCAGGTCACCGACGCCAGGATCGTCGGCCAGTTCCCCTCCGGCGCGGCCACGTCCGACGGCAGGCCGGAGCAGTTCGGCCTGGTGCTGGGCAAGGGCAGCACGCTGACCTCCTGCGTCTCCCGGGCCGTCGACGCGCTCCAGGCCGACGGCACCCTCGACCAGCTGGCCAAGCAGTGGCTGCCGGCCGCCGACTCCGCGCCCGTCCTGAAGTGAGCGCGTCTGAGGTGAGCGGAGCCGAGGTGAGCGGAGCCGAGGTGAGCGCCGACCCCGTCATGGGGCGCGCGCCGTACCAGCCGTCCGAGCGGCGGCTGGCCCGCGAGGCCTACCGCCGCTCGCGGACCCGGCGCTCCGCGCTGATCGCCGCCGCCAGCACCCTGGCGGTGGCGACCGTGCTCTTCATCGTCGTCACCGGCTCCCCCGGCTGGCCGGTGACGCAGAAGACCTTCCTCAGCCCCCACTACGCCCGGGCGGCACTCTCCCCCGTGCTGCACGGCTTCGTGCTCAACCTGGAGCTGCTCGCGGTCTGCGGGCCGACCATCCTGGTCCTCGGCCTGGTGATCGCGGCTGCCCGGACCCTGCGCGGGCCCGTCTTCCTGCCGGTGCGGCTGCTCGCCACGGCGTACGTGGACTTCTTCCGCGGCTTTCCGCTGATCATCCTGCTGCTGCTGATCGTCTTCGGCGTTCCGGCACTGCAGCTCCAGGGGGTCACCAACGACCCGATCATCCTGGGCGGGACCGCGCTGGTGATCAACTATTCGGCGTACGTCGCGGAGGTCTACCGCGCCGGCATCGAGTCGGTCCACCCGAGCCAGCGGGCCGCCGCCCGCTCGCTGGGCCTGACCTACACCCAGACCATGCGCTTCGTGGTCCTGCCGCAGGCCATCCGCCGCGTCGTCCCGGCACTGGTCAACGACATGGCCTCGCTGCAGAAGGACACCGGACTCGTCTACATCGGCGGCGCGATCGACGCCGTCGCCGCCGCGCACATCATGGTCGCGGGCAGCTTCAACTACACGCCGCTGGTCGTCGCCGGTCTCGGCTTCGTGATCCTCACCATCCCGATGACCCGCTACGCCGACTGGCTGACGAGGCGAATGGACCGGCGGCGCGCCCAGGGAGGCATCGTATGACCGCGACCGATCCGGTCCTGCGCTTCGAGTCGGTCCGAAAGGCCTTCGGCGAGCAGGTCGTCCTGGACGACGTCAGTCTGGAGGTGCCCGAACACAGCGTCACCGTGCTGATCGGCGCCTCCGGTTCGGGCAAGTCCACGCTGCTGCGCTGCGCCAACCTGCTGGAGGAGATCGACGACGGCGCGATCTGGCTCGACGGCGAGGACGTCACCGACCCGCGCGTCGACGCGGACGCGGTCCGGCGCCGGATCGGCGTGGTCTTCCAGGCCTACAACCTCTTCCCGCACCTGAACGTGCTGGACAACATCACGCTCGGCCCGCGCCGGGTCCACGGCGTCCGGCGGGCCGAGGCCGAGCGGCGGGCGACAGAGCTGCTGGACCGGCTCGGGCTCGCCGCCAAGGCGAGGGAGTACCCCGATCGGCTCTCCGGCGGCCAGCAGCAGCGCGTGGCGCTGGTCCGCGCGATCGTCTCGGAGCCGCGCGTGCTGCTGCTCGACGAGATCACCGCGGCGCTGGACCCGGAGCTGGTCACCGAGGTCCTCTCCGTCGTCCGCGACCTCAAGGAGCAGGGCCGCACCATGGTGCTGGCCACCCACGAGATGGCCTTCGCACGCGATGTCGCCGACCAGGTCTGCTTCCTGGCCGACGGGGTCATCCTGGAGCGGGGCACCTCGGCGCAGGTCTTCGGCGATCCGCAGCACGAGCGCACGCGGCGGTTCCTGAGCCGGCTCAGCGACGCCGGACGGCTCTGATCCGCAGGGTGGTGGGGGACACTGACCACGGTGGGGAACGTGTGGGGGCGCGAGCGTCCTCATCTGGCGCCTGTTCCCGCGCGCGAAAAACGACCGGCGCATCGCCCGCTGAGCGGCTACCGTCCCCCGTATGAACGAGGGCTCGGAGCTGCTGAACGTCGTCGACGTCGAGGCGACCTGCTGGGACGGCGAGCCGCCGCCGGGCCAGGTCAACGAGATCATCGAGATCGGCCTCACCGTCGTCGACCTCGCCCGCGGCGAACGGCTGGCCAAGCACCGCCTGCTGGTGCGACCGGAGCGGTCGCGGGTGAGCGCGTTCTGCACCGAACTGACCGGGCTGACACAGGACGAGGTCGACGACGGGCTCTCCTTCGCGGAGGCCTGCCGGTGGCTGGCCAAGGAGCAGGCGGCCGGGGCGCGGCCGTGGGCGAGCTGGGGCGACTACGACCGTCACCAGTTCACCCGCCAGTGCGAGGCGACGGGCGCCGCGTATCCGTTCGGCTCACGGCACACGAACGCCAAGGCGGTCTTCACCGAGGCCAACGGCCTGCGCAAGCGCCCGGGCATGGCGCAGGCCCTGGCCCTCGCCGGCCTCCCCCTGGAAGGCCGCCACCACTCCGGCGCGGACGACGCCTGGAACATCGCCGCACTGATCCTGACGGACGGAACGCTTCAGAAAGTCCGCTCAGTTGCGCTCCCCCAGGGGCGCGAGGAACTGCGCGAGTAACCACCCTGCGCGGATGGCCCTGCGCGTTCGGTGCTCGACCTGGTGAGTGGCCTGTCGCGCAGTTCCTCGCGCCCCTGGACGGGGCAACGTCCGGGGGCAACGTCCGAAGGACCGAAGGTCAGATCCCGTGCTCGCCGACCGGGCCGACGGACCAGCCCTGCTCCTCGCAGTGGTCCAGCAGGCGCGGGAGCGCGGCGAGGGTGGCGGTCCAGGAGGCGGGGGCTGAGGTGCAGTCCGAGTCGTGCAGGAGGATCGTGCCGCCACCGCGAAGGTTGCGGGTGACCGTCTGGTACACGGACGTGCCCGTCGCGCCGGCGCGCCAGTCCGCGCCCCAGGAGGTCCACAGGATCGGCGTCATGCCGAGGCTACGGGCGCTGGTCAGCGCGGCCGTGGTGGCGATGCCGTACGGCGGGCGGTACCAGCGGGGGGCGACACCCGTCGCCTCCGCGACGAGATCGCGGGCGCGGGTGAGGTCGTCCCGGGTGGCGCGCGGCGTGCGGACCACCATCGGACGGTGCAGGTAGCCGTGGACGGCGATCTCGTGACCGGCCGCGACGATCTCCTTGCCGAGGCCGGGGTCGCGTTCCAGCATGAAACCGAGCAGGAAGAACGTGGCCTTGACGTCGCGCTTCTCCAGCAGCCGCAGGAACCGCGGGGTGGAGATCGGGTCGGGGCCGTCGTCGAAGCTCAGCGCGATGTGGCTCTCCAGGCCCTGGCCGGCGTAGTGCGGGAAGAGCTTGGTGCGCAGCGGCTCCAGCGGCTGGATCGAGGTGAGCGCCGGCGCGGCGTGGGCCAGGGCCAGACCGCCGGCGATCCCAGCGGCCGTCTTGACGACGCGGTTCATCGCGCGTTCTCCATCTCCATCGAGTCCATCGCCTCCATCGCCGGGCCCAGCGGGACCACCACGCCGGGCGCCGACGCGACCAGGTGACCGAGACCGGCGGTCTCCAGCAGCAGGGCCACCGGGTCGACGCCCCAGGGGGCGGGGACCGCGGACGCGGAGCGCACGGCCCGGTCCAGCAGCGGGGCCAGTTCGGCGTGGGTGCGCGCCCAGGGGGCGACACCGGCCTTGTCGAGCGCGGCCGCGTTGGTCAGGCCGTGGCCGGGGATGGAGCGGTAGGTGACCACGGGGATGCCGGAGGCGACGGCCTCCAACACGGTGATGCCACCCGCGTTCTGGACCAGCACGTCGGCGGCGTGCATCAGGCTCGGCATGTCGTCGACCCAGCCCAGCGCGGTGACCCCGGCGGCCTCCAGGCGCTTGCGCAGGGCCTCGTTGCGGCCGCAGACCACGACGCAGGTGAAGCGCGAGTCGGCCGCCTCGACGTCGGCGACGGTGTGTTCCAGCTCACCCGCGCCCCAGGAGCCGCCGACGAGCAGGGCGATCTTCGCGTCGTGCGACAGGCCCCAGCGCCGGCGCGCGGCGGCCCGGGACGCCTTGCTGACCGGGCGGAACCGGCGGTCGACCAGGGGCGTGACGACCTTCACGTCCTGGCAGTCGATCTGCTCGGCCTGCTCAGCGGGGACGTTGTGCACGGCCACGTGCGAGTCAACGTGCGGTGAGGCCCACAGGCGGTGCACCGAGAAGTCGGTCAGGTAGGTGTGCACCCGCTGGCTCACCTTGCCGTTCTTGCGCAGCCGGCCGAGGACCTGGCTGGCGAGCGGGTAGGTGGAGACGACGATCGCGGTGTCGTCCTTCACGGCCCGGCGCATGGCCCGGCCGGCCAGCCAGGTGAACAGGGCCGCCTGGCCGCTCATCATCCGGGGGTTGTCCAGGCCGCCGTAGAGCAGCTTCCAGGTCCAGGGAGCCCGTTCGAGCATGGTGTGGTAGGTGCCCACGAAGAGCTTGCCGCTGCCGCCGGGCAGCAGGTCGAGGAAGTCGTGGCGGTCGACGTTGAGGCCGGCCTCGAGGAGGCGGACCTCCAGCTCCTTTGCCACCGCGTCGTGTCCCGCTCCCACGCTCGCCGAGACGATCACGGCACGCGGGGTGCCACGCCCGGGTGCGGTACGGCGCTGCAGCGGAAGTCGGATCAGTCGGCCCATGGTGTCGGCGGTCCCCGGTCGTTTCGGTGGCGCGTCGACGCGGCGTCGGCCCCGATGGTGGCGGCGGCGCTGCGGCGACACAAGCGGACGGTTCCACGCTATTGACCGCAACCGCGCCGCAAGAGCGCCCCCAGGATGAACTACCGACCCCTCATCCGTAGTCGCGTCGGGTACGCGCAGGCCTCACATACTCCATATGGAGTATGTGGCGTCTCGGGGTCGGCCCTGAGAAGGAGGCGAGTGGCGCGGAACGTCCGCTTTCTGCGCCCTTGCGCCCCCGGAGCGCCCTGTCGCGTTCCCGTGACACCGCGTCACAGTGACGGCGTCGTTACTGCCGCGCGCTGGAGCGTGACGGGGAGAACGGGGGCGCGCATGGGCGGTGCCGAGGTGATCGCGTGGCTGCTGGTGCTGCTCTGCGGAGGCGCCGGGGCCTACTGCGCCGTCCGGCTCTGCGTGCGGCGCACCGCGCCGCCCGCGCACCGGGCCGCGGACGCCACCGAGGCGGTGATGGGCCTGGGCATGGCCGCGATGGCGGCCGGTCTGGCCACCCCTACGGGTGTGGGGGTGGCCGTCTACGGGTCGGCGGCCCTCGCCTCGCTCGTGCTCGGCGCGCTCGCCGCGGGGCACCGCGCCCATCACGCCTACCACCTCGTCGGGCACGGCGCGATGGTCTACATGACGGTCGTGACGGCCGCCGCGCCGCACGGCACGGCGAGCGCGAGCGGGACGGCGGGGATGTCAGGCATGGCCGGGATGGCGGGAATGGCCGGGGCGCCCGCACGCGGGGTGCCGCTGCTGACGGGTGCGCTCCTGGTGGCCTGCGTCGCCGTGTCCGTGACGGCCGGCCTGCGGCTGATCGCTCCGGCGGGCGGACCGGCGGGCGGGCCCGCGCGGTCGCTCTGGCGCGCACCCGCGCTGCCCGATGCCTGCCGGGTCGTCATGGGGCTGTCCATGGCCACCATGCTGGCTCTGATGTGACCTGGTCGGCGGGCCTTTCGCCGCTCGAATCGTGTCCTGCGTCACTCTTGCGCAAAGCGATTCCGCTGTGCCGGGCCAGGGCATAGGTTGAGGCCGGACGCACCTATGCGTGCGTCCTGTCCTGCCTTGAGGAGCCGCAGCGGTGGGAGCAGCCTTGCCCGGACTCGTCGCGCTCGGCGCGGTGCTGGCCCTGCTCGGCCCGCGCGCACTGGCGCGCGCCCGCTGGACGGTCCGGGAGCCCGTGGTCGCCCTGTGGGCGTGGCAGTGCACCGTCGTCGCCGTCCTGCTGTGCTGCGCCTGCGCGCTGGTCCTCGCGGTCGCGGCCGCCTGGCCCGACGTCAGGTCGCTGGTCTTCGCGGGTGCGCCGGCCGGCGTGGAGGCGGCGTACGGCTTCCCCTCGGCCCGGCCCTGGGCGATCGCCGCGGCCTTCGTCTTCGCACTCGGCGCCGTCCGCACAGCGCTCGCGCTCGCCTACGAGCTCGCGGGTGCCCGCGCCGTCCGCCGCCGGCAGCGCCGTCAGCTGGCCCGGCAGGCGCCGGACCTCCACCCCGAGCTGCGACCGAGCGCGAGCGCCGAACCGTCCGAGCAGCTGGTCGTGCTGGAGAGCCAGGAGCCCCGCGCCTGGGCGCTGCCGGGCCCGGTGCCGCGCATGGTCGTCACGACGGGCGCGCTGCAGCGCCTCAGCGACCGCGAGCTCGCCGCGCTGCTCGCCCACGAGCGCGGGCATGTCCGGGCCCGCCACCACTGGCTGCTGAGCGCGGCCGAGGCGCTGGCCGCGGGCTTCCCCGCGGTGCGGCTGTTCGCCCAGTTCCGCGACGAGGTGGGCCGGCTGGTCGAGCTCGCCGCGGACGACTCCGCGGCCCGCCGCCACGGCCGGCTGGCCACGGCGATCGCGCTGGTCGAGCTCAATCCCGAGAGCACCTGCACGCACCCGCTGGCGCAGATACCCACCCGCGTCGACCGCCTGCTGGCGAGCGCGCCCCGGCTCCCGGCCTGGCGACGCCTCGCCCTCACCCTGACGGCGCTGGCGCTGCCGCTGGCCCCCGTCCTGCTGTCCCTCACCCCGGGCCTGACGGCCCTGTAGCCGCGCGTCGGCTTCGATCTCCCCGTTCCCGGGACACCCGCGCTCTCGTTCGGGCACGATCGACGAGGAGCGTCGGCTGCGTGAGGAGTGGGGATGGACAGGGTCTGGCTGATCACCGGGGCCAACAGCGGTTTCGGGCGCGCCTTCGCCGAGGCGGCGCTCGGCGCGGGTGACACCGTGGTGGCCACGGCGCGGCGTCCGGAGGCGCTGGCGGATCTTCTCGCCGCGCATCCCGGTCGCGTCGAGGCGCTGCGGCTGGACGTCACCGACCGTGGCGCCGCGGCGTCCGTGGTGGACGAGGTGGCGGCCCGTCACGGGCGGATCGACGTGCTGGTCAACAACGCCGGCCGCACCCATGTGGGCGCGGCCGAGGAGACCACGGACGAGGAGCTGCGCGATCTCTTCGAGCTCCACTTCTTCGGCCCCGCGGAGCTGGTCCGCGCCGTGCTCCCGCACATGCGCGCGCGCCGCTCCGGGGCGATCGTCCAGCTGAGCAGCATGGGCGGCCAGATGTCCCTCGCGGGCTTCTCCGCGTACAGCGCGACCAAGTTCGCCCTGGAGGGCTTCTCCGAGGCGCTGGCGGCCGAGGTGGCGCCACTGGGCGTCAAGGTCCTCGTCGTCGAGCCGGGCGCGTTCCGCACAGGTCTGTTCGGCAACGCCTCCATGAGCGCCGAGATCGACGACTACCGCGCCACGGTGGGCGCCACTCGCGCCGCGGTCAACGGCGGCTCGGGCACCCAGCCGGGCGATCCGGCGAAGGCCGCGGCAGCCGTCCTCGCCGCCCTGGACGCCCCCAGCACGCCGCTGCACCTGCCCCTGGGCGGCGACGCGGTGGACGCCGTCGTCACCCACCTGGACTCCGTCCGGGCGGAGATCGCCGCCTGGGAGAAGACGGCGCGGGCGACGGCCTTCGAGGCCTAGGGACAGCCGGGACGCGCGGGGAGGGTGCGGCCCGGCCGCGCGCCGCACCCTCCCCGTTCGCCTTCGGCGTCTCCGAGGCCATTCCCAGCAACGCGCGCTACGCTTCGGGCGAGGGGCCACTGCTGACGGCTCGTGACTCTCTGTGGGGGCTTCCCCGTGACGGTGTTTCTTCTCGGCGTAGGCGCGGCCTGTCTGCTCGGGCTGGGGTTCGTCCTGCAGCAGCACGCGGCCCAGCGCGCCCCGCGCGAGCAGTTGCTCTCCTACCGCCTGCTGCTCGGGCTGATGCGGTCACGCGAATGGCTGCTCGGGATCGTCCTGATGGTCTGCGGCCAGGTGCTCAGCGCGCTGGCGCTGAACGCCGGGCGGATCTCCCTTGTCGAGCCGCTGCTGGCGACGAACCTGCTGTTCGCGATGGCCCTCGCCCGGCGGATCACGCGGCAGACCCTGGGCGCCTCCGGTTGGGGCGGCGTCCTGCTGCTCGCGGCGGGGGTGACGGTGTTCATCCTCAGCGGCGCGCCGACCGGCGGCGGGACGGAGAAGGGCGCGCTGAGACACTGGCTGGTCTTCGGGATCGTCGCGGGCCTGGCCCTGCTCCTGGTGTCCCTGGCCAAGCGCCTGCCCCGGGTCCGGGAGGCGACCCTGCTCGCCCTCGCGGCGGGCCTGCTGTACGGCCTCCAGGACGCCCTGACGCGCACGGCGGGCCTGCGGCTGGACCACGGGGGCCTGGCGCTGCTGCTGCGCGGCTGGCAGCCGTACGCGGTCGTCCTGATCGGGATCGTCGGGCTGATCCTCGTCCAGAGCGCGTTCGAGTCCGCGCCGTTGAAGATGTCCCTGCCCGCGCTGACCGCGGCCCAGCCGCTGGCGGGCATCGCCTGCGGCGTCGGCTTCCTCGGCGACCGTCTCGTGCTCACCCCCGTGGCCCTCGCGGGCGAGGCCTTCGGCCTGGCCTGCATCGTCCTCGGCGTCGTCGTCATCGGCCGCCACCCGGCCCTCCCGGACGCCTGCCTGGAGGCGATGCGCCGCCAGGCCGCCGAGGAGCGGGAGATGACGGGCACGCGCTGACGGGCACGGCCCGACCGGCCCACGGCGACCGCCGCCGATCAGCGGCGTCGATCCGCCGGCCGGCTCAGGCCGGCGAGCCCGGGCGACCCGCCTGCTGTGCCTGCCGGTGCGGGTTCCTGCCGCGTCGCGCGAAGATGCCGACCAGCGGCCCGTCCTCGCGGACCCCGTCGCGGCCACCGACGACGTGACCACCGACGACGCGACCACCGACGACGTGGCCGACCGGGGTCAGCGGGAAGGCCGGCTCCTGCTCGTACGCGCTGCTCCGTGCGGGGCGTGGGAGGGCCGGCCGCGCGGGCCCCCGCGCCCGCGAACCGCCTGTGACCCGCGCGTATATTGACGCCAGGCCAATGAGCGCGGGAGCACCATGTCACCACGGCGGGCGGCAGTCAACGAAGTCATGCGGGCCCGGTCCCGCGAGCGCATCATGCAGGCGGCCGTGGAGCTCGTGGACCGGCGTGGCTTCAACAAGGTGACCCTCGGTGACATCGCCGAGCGGGCCGGCGTCGCGCGCGGCCTGGTGTCCTACTACTTCCCCGGCAAGCGCTTCCTGCTGCAGACGGCGATGCACCGGCACATGCACCTGACCCTGGCCGCCGCGCTGCGCCCGCTCGACGACCCGGCGACCCCGCACTTCTCGCAGGACCCGGACCTGTGGCTGGCCACCGCGATCGACGCGGTAACCGGCCTGGCCGTGGACCGGCCGACGCTGATGCGCGCGCACCTGTCGCTGATCCTGGCGCCGCTGGACGGCGTCTTCGTGCAGGACGAGGAGCAGCGGGAGCTGGGCCGGCTGCTTCAGGAGGTGCTGCGGCGACGCGGCTCCACCGACCCCGGCGCCGAGCACGCGGTGCTGCGCAGCGCGCTGATGGGCGCGTGCATCGGCATGCTGCTGCCGGGCGCGGAGGCGCCGCCGGAGCTGATCCGCGCCGACCTCTTCGCCCGGTACGGCCTTGACACCGCGCTGGGCCCCCGCGCGCCCCACGCGCCCGCCCGGGGCTGAGCCTCAGGCGGACCAGGTCGGCTCTCGGGTCTGCTCAGGCCTCCTTGAGCAGACCCGACAGCAGCTCGACCGTCTGCTCGGGGGTGAGGCTGTCGACGCTGAGCCGCTCCATCACCTGGATGTACGCGTCGACGTCGTCGCGCTTGTCGAGGTACAGCGCACTCGTGAGCTGCTCCAGGTAGACCACGTCGGGCAGGTCCTGCTCGGGGAAGCGCAGGATCGAGAACGCGCCCGTCTCGGCGGCGTGGCCGCCGAACCGGAACGGCATCACCTGCAGGACGATGTTGGGCAGTTCGGAGACCTCGATCAGGTGCTGGACCTGAGCCCGCATCACGTCCCGGCCGCCGATGGGGCGGCGCAGCGCCGCCTCGTCGATGACGGCCCACAGGCGCGGGCCGGTGCCCTCGGTGATCATGCGCTGACGGCGCATCCGGAGGTCGACGCGGTGCTCGATCTCCTCGCTCGCCATATGGGGCCGGTTGAGGCCCATGATGGAGCGCGCGTAGTCGGCGGTCTGCAGCAGGCCGGGGATGAACTGCACCTCGTAGGTGCGGATCAGCGCGGCGGACTCCTCGAGGCCGACGTAGGTCTGGAACCAGTTCGGCATGGCGTCGCTGAAGCTGTGCCACCAGCCGTTCTGGTTGGCCTCGCGTACCAGCGTGAGAAGTTGGCCCCGCTCGGACTCGTCGACACCGTACAGACTGAGCAGATCCACGACGTCCCGCTCCTTGAAGCTGACGCGCCCCAACTCCATGCGGCTGATCTTCGACTCGGAAGCCCTGATCGTGTAGCCGGCGTCCTCTCGGGAGATGCCCTTCGCCTCTCGCAGACGACGAAGCTGGGAGCCGAGGAGGATGCGGCGGACCATCGACCCGCCCCCCGGCTGAACCGTGGTCATTCCGTCGAACCTCCACCCGCTGGCTACAGGGGCCAGTCTGCCACTGTCCGGCACTGTCCGGGCGCGCATCGTGCCCGGTTGTTCACACGTAGGTCAAGATTGGCGCGAGGACATGCCCTGGCCATCGCGCTGTGCAATCACATGATGACACTCTGCACGGGAATCTGCACGTGCATCTGCAAGCAATGCGAATGCACGTGAATCCACTCTTGCATCTGACGTATGCGAAGAGGACCATGGTGCACGTGCACCTGCACGCCCCGAGGCAATCCGCCGAGAACGCCGAGATTCCGCCCCGCACGCCCACCGCGGACGGGGCCGCGCCCGCATGGGAGGAGCTCTTCATGGGCCTGAGCCCGGCGGTGGCAGCGGACCGTGAGTCGATCGTGAGCTGTGCGCTGGCACCGCGTCACGAGTCGGTCCGCACGGCACGCGAGTTCACCCGGCTGACGCTCAACCGATGGGAGCTCGGCGAGCTCTTCGACGACGTCGCCCTGGTGGCCAGCGAACTGGTGACGAACGCTCTGCGTTACGGCCTGCCCTCGGTGGTGCCCGAGCAACGCGGTTCCTGGCCGCGGCGCGGGATGACGAGCCCGATCGGCGACCGGATGGACGCCGCGGTCGACGCCGGCGCCGAACTCCCTTCCCCGCTGATCCGGTTGAGCCTGGTGCGCAACGATCCGCAGGTGGTCTGCGCGGTGAGCGACCCGAGCGAGCGCGGCCCGGTTCCGCGCGAGGCCGACTGGATAGCGGAGTCCGGCCGCGGGTTGCATCTGGTCGAGTCCTTCAGCCAGTCCTGGGGCTGGCACCCGATCGCGGTGGGCAAGGTCGTCTGGGCGGTCTTCGAACTCCGCGCCCGCGCCTGACGGCGCGGGCGGGACGACAGCGACGAGGGCGGCAGCCATGCAGCGCTTGAAGAGATAGCGGACGAAGAGAAGGCCCAGGAGCGCGCTCCCGGGCCTTCCTCATAGGTGCACCACAACGGCTCACTCGGCCAGGTGGTCGAACTCCCCGGCCTTGACCCCGTGGAGCAGGGCCACGATCTCCGCTTTGGTGTAGATCAGCGCCGGACCGTCGGGGAAGCGGGAGTTGCGCACCGCGACGTCCCCGTCGGCCAGCCGCGCCAGCTCGACGCAGTTGCCCTGCGAGTTGCTCATCCGAGCCTTCTGCCAGACCACTCCCTCAAGTTCCGTGGCGGCGATGCCGTTGTGGATGCGACGCATAGGTATCTCCCCGGATCGTGCGAGCGGTGCACCATGCAGCGGTCTCACTGCCGGTGATGATATCGCCTGTGCACGTGCACGTGCAGGTGCTTATGCGTGTGCACATGCGTTTACATGAGGTGACACATTCCTTTACAGCACAGGGAGTTGACCGCCCGAAACGGGCAAATCCGGGCGGACTGTTGTCGCTCTCGGCTACCGGTGCACTCCGGGGCGCCAAATTGGGCGCTCATGATCGACAGCATGGAACTCCCCCGTGACACACAGTCAGTAATCGTGTGTCGCTTCCATCTATGTGACGCTGCTCACGCCCACACGGTTCAAACGGCCGGTATAAGGCCACCCGCCTCCCTTCGGGCGAACGGATGACCTACGATCGTCCCCCATGAGCACTGCCGCGACTCCCAGCACGCCGCTGCCCGTCCGTACCCCCAGCGCCCCCGCCAAGGGGCGCCACCGCCGCCCCGAGCGCCCCGAGCTGCCCGAAGGCGCGCCCGGGCTGCTGCTCGCGGTCCCCGCACACCCCTCGACCGAGGCCCGGCAGCTGGCCGAGGAGATCGCCACGCTGATCCGGCTCGAGCAGCCGGGCATCGAGGTCTCCCCCGCGTACCTGACGGCGGGCGAGGAGGACGGCCCCTACACCTGCGTCGGCCTCACCGACGCGCTGACGGCCGCGGTGGAGGCCGGGACGACCCCGATCGTCGTCCCCCTGTCCCCCGGCCCCTCCACGGAGCTGGACGCCGTCCTGGCGGCGTTCGGGACCGTCACGCCGACGGACACCCTCGGCCCGCACCCGCTGCTCGCCGAGGCCGTCCATGTGCGGCTCAGCGAGGCCGGCCTCGCGCGCGCGGACCGCGCGCGCCTGTTCGCCATCAACACCTCCGCCGACGGCATCGTCCTGGCGGGCACGGGCGGCCCCGAGGCGCTGGAGCTGGCCGAGGTCACCGCGGTGCTGCTGGCCGCGCGCCTGGCCGTCCCGGTCGTCGCGGCCTCCCTCGACTCCGCGGAGTCCGTCGCGGCGGCGGTCACCCACCTGCGCGACACGGGCTGCACCCAGCCGGCCCTGGCCCCCTACCTCCTCGGCCCCGAGGTCTCCGCCGAGGCCGTCAAGGCCGTCGCCGAGGCCATCGACTGCGCGGCGGCCGAGCCGATCGGCGCCTACCCGGCCGTGGCCCGTCTCGCCCTCGGCCTCTACCTCCGCTCCCTCGGCATCGACGCCGAAGGCCTGTAAGGCCCAGCACCACTGACACGCCCCGCACCGACACAGGTGGTTGCAGCCCCGGCCCCTCCGGCCGTCTGCAACCACCTGTCGTTCAGCATGAGTTCCGCCATCCATCCGAGACGGCGAAAGCACGCGTAGGCCGCGGCGCGCTGCGGCTCCAGGCCCCAGCGCGCCGTCGTCCCGCGAAGCCGCGGCAGGACGCGCCACAGCAGAGCCGCCCGCCCGGCGTCGAGGGCACCGCCCGCGCCCAGGTAGCTGGAAACGCAGCCCGCAACCGTCGCGTCCAACTCGACCAGATCCGCCTTCTCCGCCGCCGGCACGGAAGGGAAGGGGCCCGCGTGGGGCGCCCACAGCCTCCCCACCTCGCCGAGCATCGCCGCGTGGCCCTCCGGCCCGGGCCAGCGGTACCCGCGATGCCTGAGCCACTGCGCCGCCGTGGGCGAGCGCCGATGCCGCCCGCGCTTCTCCTCGCGCCGTAGGACGGCGAACGCCGCTTCCTCGGCGAGCCACGCCGCGCTGCTGAGCTCCAGCCGCTCCAGCGCCCGCAGCAGCGCGTCCTGGTCCCTGCGCAGATCTCCCGCGGTCTCCAGAAAGGCCCAGGTCGCCCGGTAGCCCATCGGGCGGTAACAGGTCACCGCGCAGCGCAGGGCCGTGTGACGCCATGCCAGGGGCAGGCCGGGGTCGCGGACGCGGCGGGCGTCGGCGGAGAAGCTCACGCAGTGGGGTTGAGCGCGCCCGTGGAGCCGCGGACGACGAGTTCGGGTTGGAAGACGAACTCGCCGCGCTGGGCCGGGTTGCCGCCGATCTCCTCCAGGAGGACGTTGACCGCGGCGGCGCCCATCGCCTCGACGGGCTGGCGGATGGTGGTGAGCGGCGGGTCGGCGAAGGCGATCAGCGGGGAGTCGTCGAAGCCCACCACGGAGATGTCCTTCGGGACGGAGAGGCCGCGCGCACGCGCGCCGCGGATCGCGCCGAAGGCCATCAGGTCGCTGCCGCAGACGATCGCCGTGCAGCCCTTGTCCAGCAGCACGTTGGCCGCCGCCTGGCCGCCCTCGACGGTGAAGAGGGAGTGCTGGATGAGATCGCGGCTGCGCTCCTCCGAGAGGCCGAGGACCTCGCCGGTCGCGGCGACGAAGCCCTCCTCCTTCCGCAGGACCGGGACGAAGCGGGAGGGGCCGACGGCGAGGCCGACGCGCTCGTGGCCGAGCCCGGCCAGGTGCCGGACCGCCATCCACATCGCGGCGCGGTCGTCGGGGCTGATGAACGGCGCGGCGACCTTCTCGCTGTAGCCGTTGATCATCACGAAGGGCACGCCCTGGCCCTGCAGCCGGTCGTAGCGGGCCGTGTCGGCCGTCGTGTCGGCGTGCAGGCCGGAGACGAAGACGATGCCGGTGACGCCCCGTTCCACGAGCATCTCGACGAGCTCGTCCTCGGTCGAGCCGCCCGGCGTCTGCGTGCAGAGCACGGGCGTGTAGCCGTAGCGGGTCAGCACCTGCTCGATGACCTGGGCCAACGCGGGGAAGATGGGATTGCTCAGCTCGGGCGTGATCAACCCGATCAGCCCGGCGCTGCGCTGGCGCAGGCGCGTGGGGCGCTCGTAGCCGAGCACGTCGAGGGCGGCGAGGACCGACTGCCGGGTCGCCGCCGCCACTCCGGGCTTTCCGTTCAGCACACGGGAGACGGTGGCCTCACTGACCCCCGCCTGTGCCGCGATGTCCGCCAACCGCGCTGTGTTCACGGCACCGAAGCCTATTGCACGGACAACCGTTCGCCTGCTGTTTCGTCCAGGCAGGAGAGGACGGATCGGCGCGGGAGCCGGGCCGAGAGGGCCAGCGCGACGAGGGCGGCGACGGCCGGGACGTGGTAGCCGGTGCCGGCTGGGGTGTGGTCGACCAGCCAGCCGCCCGCCGCGGTGCCGCCCGAGATGCCGACCAGCAGACCGGTCGTGGTCCAGGTGAAGCCCTCCGTGAGGCGCTCGGCGGGGACGAGTTCGGCGACCAGGCCCATGCTCGTGGACATGGTCGGCGCCGTCGCGAAGCCCGCGACCAGCAGCATCGCCGCGACCTGCGCCAGCCCGCCGCACAGCGGCAGCGGAGCGAGCGTCACCGCCATCGCGGCCAGCGCCCAGCGCAGCCGGACGACCGCCCGGCCGCGCGGCTTCCACAGGCCCAGCAGGACGCCGGAGAGCGCCGAACCGAGCGCGTAGCAGGCCAGCACCGCGCCGGCCGCGGCCGTGTGACCGTGGGCCTGGGCGAAGCCGATCGTGGTGATCTCCATGGTGCCGAAGACCGCGCCGGTGGCCGTCAGCATCAGCACGAGCGCCGCGACGCCCGGCGCGCGCAGCACTCCGCGCCCCGACGCCGACGCCGCGTGCCCCGCCGGGGGCGGTTCGGTGCCGCGCCGGGTGGCCAGGGCGAGGACGCCGACCAGGGAGAGCAGACCGGCCGTCAGGTAGCCGGCCGGCGCGGACCAGCCCGTCGCGAGCGCGGTCGCGGCCAGCGGGCCGAGGACGAAGCAGAGCTCGTCGACGACGCCCTCGTAGGCGTAGGCGGTGTGCAGCACCGCCTCGTCGCCGCGGTGCAGGAACGCCCAGCGGGCGCGGGCCAGCGAGCCGGTGTTGGGCCCGAGGCCGCTGACCGCGCAGGCCAGCAGGTAGACCCAGGTCGGCGCGTGCAGTTCCAGCGCCGTGAGCACGCCGAGACCGCCCAGCGTGGCCACCACGACCGCCGGGACGGCCACGCGGGACTGGCCGTGGCGGTCCACCAGCCGGGCCTGCCAGGGCCCCGCGAGGGCGACGGTGACCAGGGCCGCCGCGCCGCCGAGCCCGGCCAGGCTGTAGGAGCCGTGCAGCGAGGTGACCAGCAGGGTCGCGGCCAGCGAGGCCATCCCCGAGGGGAACCGCGCCACGAGCACGGCCAGCGTGAAGCCGACCGCGCCGCGTGGCGCGAACAGGGCGCGGTAGGACATCAACGCCCGCCGGACGAGGGTCCGGCCCCCGTCGAGCCGCGCACGACGAGCTCGGGCTGGAAGACGAACTCCGCGCGGTGCGCGGGCGTTCCGCTGATCTCCTCCAGCAACGCGTCCACCGCCGCCTGGCCCATGGCCTCGACGGGCTTGCGGATGGTGGTGAGCGGCGGGTCGGCGAAGGCGATGAGCGGGGAGTCGTCGAAGCCCACCACCGAGACGTCGCCGGGGACTTCGAGGCCGCGCTGCCGGGCGGCGCGGATGACGCCGAAGGCCATCAGGTCGCTGCCGCAGACGATCGCGGTGCAGCCCTTGTCCAGCAGGCGCGTCCCGGCGGCGTGTCCGCCCTCGACCGTGAACAGCGAGTGCTGCACCAGGCCCTGCGCGGCCTCCGCCGAGAGGCCGAGCAGCTCCTGCGCGGCCTCGGTGAAGCCGCTGAGCTTCCGTGCCACGGGCACGAAGCGCGTCGGCCCGACGGCCAACCCGACCTTCTCGTGCCCGAGTTCGGCGAGGTGCCGGATCGCCATCCACATCGCGGCCCGGTCGTCGGGCGAGACGAAGGAGGCGTCGATGCGCTCGCTGAAGCCGTCGATCAGCACGAACGGCACGCCGCGCCCGGCGAGCCGGGCGTAGCGCTCGTGGTCGGCGCTGGTGTCGGCGTGCAGACCGGAGACGAAGACGATGCCGGTGACGCCGCGTTCGACGAGCAGCTCGACGAGCTCGTCCTCGGTCGAGCCGCCCGGCGTCTGCGTGCACAGCACGGGCGTGTACCCGTGCCGGGTCAGCACCTGCTCGATCACCTGGGCCAGCGCCGGGAAGATGGGGTTGCTGAGCTCCGGGATGATCAGCCCGATCAGTCCGGCGCTGCGCTGGCGCAGCTTGACCGGGCGGTCGTAGCCGAGCACGTCGAGGGCGGCCAGCACGGTCTGCCGGGTGGTGCCGGAGACGCCCGCCTTGCCGTTGAGCACGCGCGAGACGGTCGCCTCGCTCACCCCGGCCTGGACGGCGATGTCCGCCAGCCGGGCCGGCGCCTGCGGGAGGACCGGCTGGGCGGCGACCTGTGTCGGCCGGCCACCCTGTGCGGGAGGGGTCATCTCAGACGGACCACCAGACGGTCGTGTCGGCCGGGACCACCGTCTCCTCGCCCGTCCGGACCGGCTCCTCGCCCGAGGTGAGCAGCAGCCGACCAGGCACGGGCAGCGGCAGCCGGACGGGCGAGGAGCCGGTGTTGGCCACGCAGACGAAGGCACCGTCCGCGTGGCTCCGGCGGAAGGCCAGCGCCCCGGCGGGAGCGTCCAGCCACTCGACGCCGTCACCCGCGCCGAGCGCCGGGTGCGCGGCCCGGATCGCCAGCGCGGAGCGGTACAGCTCCAGCGTCGAGGTCGGGTCGCCGGACTGCACCTCGACGCTGAGCTCAACCCAGTCGGCCGGCTGCGGCAGCCAGCTCGGGCCGCCCGCGGCGGGGCCGAAGCCGTACGGCGCCTGGGCGCCGGACCACGGGATCGGGACGCGGCAGCCGTCGCGGAAGCCGTCCTGGCCGCTGGCGCGGAGGAAGGACGGGTCCTGGCGCACCTCGTCGGGCAGGTCGGTGACGTCCGGCAGGCCCAGCTCCTCGCCCTGGTAGACGTAGGCGGAGCCGGGCAGGGCCAGCATCAGCAGAGTGGCGGCGCGGGCGCGGCGCAGGCCGAGCGCGCGGTCGCCGGGGGTGCGGATCTGGGTGGCCTCGGTCGGCGGGTTGGCGAACCGGGTCGCGTGCCGCGTCACGTCGTGGTTGGAGAGCACCCAGGTGGCGGGCGCGCCCACGGGGCGCATCGCCTCCAGGGTCAGGTCGACCACCTCGCGCAGCTTCTCGGCGACCCACGGGGTGGCCAGGTACTGGAAGTTGAAGGCCTGGTGCAGCTCGTCGGAGCGGACGTAGTTGGCGGTGCGGGCCACCGTCGGGGTCCACGCCTCGGCGACGAAGATGCGCTCCCCCGGGTACTCGTCCAGGATCGGCCGCCACGAGCGGTAGATCTCGTGGACCCCGTCCTGGTCGAAGAAGGGCATGCTGTCGTTGCCGAGCAGCTTCAGCTGGTCGTGGACGCCGAGGTCGGGCAGGCCCTTGGCCTTGACCAGGCCGTGGGCGACGTCGATGCGGAAGCCGTCGACGCCGAGGTCCAGCCAGAAGCGCAGGATGGAGCGGAACTCGTCGGCGACGGCCGGGTGCTCCCAGTCGAAGTCCGGCTGCTCGGGCGCGAACAGGTGCAGGTACCACTCCCCGGCCGTGCCGTCCGGCTCGGTGACCCGGGTCCAGGCCGGCCCGCCGAAGATGGACTCCCAGTCGTTGGGCGGCAGTTCGCCGTTCTCGCCCTTGCCCGCACGGAAGTGGAACCGCTTGCGCAGCGCGGAGCCGGGGCCCTCGCGCAGCGCCTGCTGGAACCACTCGTGCTGGTCCGAGCAGTGGTTGGGCACCAGGTCGAAGATGACCCGCAGGCCCAGCCCGTGCGCGTCCTCGATCAGCCCGGCGGCGTCGGCCAGGTCGCCGAACATCGGGTCGACCCGGCGGTAGTCGGAGACGTCGTAGCCCGCGTCGGCCTGCGGTGAGGCGTAGAACGGGGAGAGCCAGACCGCGTCCACTCCCAGGTCGCGCAGGTAGGGCAGGCGCGCGCGGATGCCCGCGAGGTCGCCCATGCCGTCGCCGTTCGCGTCGGCGAAGCTGCGCGGATAGACCTGGTAGATCACCGCGTCACGCCACCAACCGGTTCTCTGCGGCGCGGGCTCGTCTCCACCACTGCGGGCGGGCTGGGCCGGAACGACGAGATGCTGGGTCATGGGATCCCTTGGGTGCGAGAGCTGCGGGAGAAGTGACTGGTGGTCAGATTATGGGCGGGGCCGGGGAGTCGGCTCGATCAGCCCTTGGTCCCGCCGGCGGTGAGGCCGGTCACCAGGTGCTTCTGGACCAGGTAGAAGAAGGCGGCGGCCGGGATGGCGATCAGCACGCCCGTCGCGGCCAGGTAGTTCCACTGCGAGTTGTACTGGCTGACGAACTGCTGCAGGCCCACGGCGAGGGTGAACTTGTCCGGGGAGAGCAGGAAGTAGGACGCGAAGGCGACCTCGCCCCAGGCGGTGAGGAAGGTGTAGAACGCCGCCACCGCCAGCCCCGGCCGGGCCAGCGGCAGGATCAGCCGCCAGAAGGTGCCGAAGGGGCTGAGCCCGTCGATCCGGCCGGCCTCGTCGATCTCCACCGGGATGGTGTCGAAGTAGCCCTTGAGCAGCCAGGCGCAGTACGGGACGGCCGTGGTGCAGTAGACCAGGATCAGGCCGGGGTAGGTGTCGAGCAGCTTGGTGTTGGCCAGGATCTTGTACAGCGGCACGATCAGCACCGACACCGGGAACATCTGGGTCAGCAGGAAGGTGTACATCAGGCTGCCGCGGCCCAGGAACCGGATCCGGGAGACGGCGTAGCCCGCGCTGGCGGCGACCAGCACGCCGACGACGGTGGTGCCGAGCGCGACGATGGTGGAGTTGCCGAGCCAGGTGAAGAAGTCCGTGTGGTTCAGCACGTGGTCGTAGTTGGAGAGCGACGGGTGCGCGGCGATCCGCTGCGGGTGCTGGTAGTCGTACTCGCCGGGGCCGAGGGAGACGTAGGCGACCCAGGCCACCGGGAACGCGGCGATGAAGGCCGCGATCGCGAGCACGGAGTGCAGTCCCACGGAGGCGAGCGGGCCCCGCTTGCCCCGGCCGCGGCTCTTCTTGGCGGCCTGGCTGCCCTTGTCGACCTGGGGTGTCTGGCTCATGCCTGCGCTCCTTGCATGCGCCGGATCCAGCGCCGGTAGAACTCGGTGAAGACGATGAGAATGGACAGGCACAGCACGCCGACCGTCGCGGCGCCGGCGTAGTCCATCGGGTTCTGGCCGAAGAAGAGCCGGTAGGAGTAGGTGACCAGGATCTGGACGCTGTCGCCGTTGGTCGAGCCGAACAGCAGGAAGATGACGTTGAACTGGTTGAAGGTCCAGATCACGCCGAGCAGGATCAGCGTGCTGCTGACCGGGCGCAGGCCGGGCAGGGTGACGTGCCGGAACCGCTGCCAGGGCGTCGCGCCGTCCATCTCGGCGGCCTCGTAGAGCTCGGCCGGGATGGACTGCAGGCCGCCCAGCATGGAGATCATCATGAACGGGACGCCGACCCAGACGTTGACCCCGATCGCGGCGATCTTCTGCCACAACGGGTTGCTCAGCCATTCGGGTTGACCGAGGCCGAGGGCGCCGAGGAGGTGGTTGACCGCGCCGCCGTCGGAGAGCAGCAGCCGCCAGGAGAAGATGGTGACGAAGGTCGGCACCGCCCACGGCAGCACCAGCAGCACCCGGTAGAAGGTGCGGCCGCGCACCTGCCGGTTGAGCAGCACGGCGAGGCCGAGGCCCAGCGAGACGGTGATCGCCACACAGCTGACGGTCCAGATGATGGTCCACCAGAAGTGGGGCCAGAACTGGTTGTCCGGCCCGGACAGGATGTCGACGTACTGCTTCAGCCCGACCCAGCTGAACGTGTCGGGGATCTTGTTGACCCCGATCGTGTGGCCGACGTTGAGGCTGGTCGCGTCGGTGAAGGTGTACATGATGCCGAGGACCAGCGGATAGCCGACCAGGACACCGAGGATCACCACGACCGGGGCGCACATCGCCCAGGCGTACCAGAACTGGTCGTAGGAACGCCGGATCCGGCGCAGCGGGCCTGTGCGGCGCCGCGGCTCCTCGGACCGGCGTGGCGTGGCGGCTTCCGCCGGCGCGGCCACGGTCATGCTGACACCTCTTCGCACGTCAGAACTGGGAAAGCACAGCTGGGGGCAGCGCTGGGGAGCGACTGCCGGGGACGACGCGGGACGGCCGGCCGACCGCCCCCACCCTCAAGGAGGCAGTCGGCCGGCACGGGGATCACTGCGCGGCGTAGTCCGGCAGCAGCTTCTGGGCCTGGATCGTGGTGTTGCTCATCGCCTGCTGGACGGTCTCCTGACCGCTCAGCATCTTGGTCAGCTCGGTGCCGAACGGGCCGTACAGGTCGCTGTAGTGGGCGACGGGCTGACGCGGCACACCAGCGCTCAGGATGGCCTGGAAGTCGGCGATGCCCGGGTTGGACGTGACGGCCGAGGTGTAGGCGTCCTGACGGGTCGGGAGCGTGTCGTTCTTGGTCGCGGTCGTGACCTGCGACGCGGCGGAGGTCATGAAGGCGATGAACTTCTCCGCGGCGGCCTGGTGGGCGGCGTCCGAGCCCGCGTAGGCGACCAGGTTGTGACCGCCGATCGGGGCGCCGGCCTTGCCGGCGGAGCCGGCCGGGACGGCCGCGACACCCAGGTTGGTCTTGTCGGCGAAGGCGGCGCCCTTGAAGACGTTGCTGGTCTCCCACGGGCCCTGGATGATCGAGGCGACCTTGCCGCTCTCGAAGGCGTCCATGATGTTGGTGTAGCCGTTCGGCGTGGTGTCCAGCTTGGAGACGCCGGGGGCCGAGACCAGGTCCTTGAGGGTGTTCATGCCCTTGATCGCGGCGGCGGAGTTGAACTCCAGCTTCTTGCTCGACGCGTCCAGCATGTCGGTGCCCTCGCCGTACAGGAACGGCATGGCGTAGTACGAGGCCGGGTTGAAGGCGAAGCCGTCGACGCCGTCCTTCTGCTTGACCAGCGCGGCGTCGGCCTTCAGCTCGTCCCAGGTCTTCGGGGCGGCGGTGATGCCGGCCTTGGTGAAGAGCGCCTTGTTGTACATCAGGCCCAGGGTGTCGGTGACCTCGGGCATGCCGTAGAGCTTGCCCTGGTAGGTGGCCTGCTGGATCAGCTGCGGCTCGAAGGAGGACTTCTCGGCGGAGGCGGCGGTGCCGTCGAGCGGGACCAGGAAGCCCTGCTGGGCGAAGCCGGCGAGCCAGCCCACGTCGGAGCGGAGCACGTCCGGGGCGCCCTTGCCGGCGGCAGCGGCGGCGGTGAACTTCGTCTGCGCGTTGGCGAACGGCACGCTGACGTAGTCGACCTTGATGCTCGGGTTGGCCTGCTCGAACTGGGCGACCAGGGCCTTGTAGGTCGGGGCCTCGTTGGTGGCGTCCGAGGTGTCCCACCAGGTGATGGTGACCGGGCCGCTGGCAGAGCTGCCGGAGGCGGTCCCGCCGGAGGAACCGCAAGCGCTTGCAGAAACCGCTATCGCCGTCGCCAGAACGGCCGCCGCAATGCCACGACGCATTGTGCACTCCTTCAGGGGTGGGATGCCCAGAGCCGCACTGCCGCTGGGCTTGGGGAGGAACGTAACAGCGGTGTGAGCGCACTGGAAAGTCCTTGCAGCAATTTTCTGCAAGACGGCGGGATCGTTACCTGCGCGTGTCCACGGTGTTGCCGCGAGACGACGGCGGCCGCGCGGCACCAGAATGCCGCGCGGCCGGTCAGAGCCTTGTGGTGGTTGCTGCAAGCGGCTACGGAGCCGGATCCCCCTCAGGTCGCACTGCCCCCTCCAGCACCTCCCGCAGCAACTGCGCGAGATGCAAGGCCTTGCGGCCGTCGCCGAGCTGGGCGATCTGGGTACGGCAGCTGAATCCGTCCGCCAGGACGCGCGCTCCCGGTTCCGCGCGCAGCGCCGGCAGCAGCACCCGCTCCGCCGACGCAAGGGAGACCTGATGGTGCCCCCGCTCGAACCCGAAGTTCCCGGCCAGGCCGCAGCAGGACGGCGGCAGCCGCCGTACGTCCAGCCCCGCCCGCGCCGCCACCCGCTCGTCGGCGGCGGTGCCCAGCACGGCGTGCTGGTGACAGTGCGTCTGCGCCAGCGCCTCGCGCAGCCCGGCGGCCGCTCGAGGCATCCGGTCGAGCGGCGCCTGCTCGTCCAGGAACTCGGCGAAGGTGCGCACGCGGGCCGCGAGGCCGGCGGCCCGCGGGTCGTCGGGCAGCAGCCGGGGCAGCTCCTCGCGCAGCGCCGCGGCGCAGCTCGGCTCCAGCACCACGACCGGCAGCTCGGCGGGCACCTGGGCGAGCACGCCGAGGGTGCGGGCCATGGTCCGGCGGGCCGCGTCGAGACGGCCGGTGCTCACGTAGGTCAGGCCGCAGCAGACCGGGCGCGGCGGCAGCAGCGGCCGGAAGCCCAGCCGCGTCAGCACGGCCGCGCCGGCGTGCAGCACGTCGGGGTCGAGGTGGTTGCCGAAGGTGTCCGGCCAGAGCAGCACCGGCCGACCGGAGGCGGGCGGCCGGTAGGAGCCGGCGAACGACCGGGCCGGGACCGCCGGGAGCGGCCGCTCCGGGGCCGTTCCCGCCAGGACGCGGGCCACGGTCGCGAGCGGTCGCACGCGCAGGGCGAGCCGCGCCGCCCAGCCCGCGCCCGGGACGGCGTGCAGCAGCCGGAGCAGACGCGGCAGGCCGCCGAGCGCGTAGTGCACCCGCGGCCGCAGGCGACGGCGGTAGTGCCGGTGCAGGAACTCGGACTTGTAGGTCGCCATGTCGACATGGACCGGGCAGTCGCTCGCGCAGCCCTTGCAGGACAGGCAGAGGTCCAGCGCGCTCAGCACCTCGCGCGAGCGCCAGCCGTCCGTGATCGGCCCCTCCCCCGTCACCGTGCCGCGCAGCAGCTCCCCGAGCAGGCGTGCGCGGCCGCGGGTGGAGTGCCGCTCGTCGCGGGTGGCGGCGTAGCTCGGGCACATCACCGCGGCCGGGTCGTCCGCGACGCACGCGCCGACGCCCACGCAGCGGCGGGCGCCGTCGGCCAGCGGCAGCGCGCGCGGCAGGCCCGGCTGGCGCAGATCCGCGTCGATCGGGCGCGGCCGGGTCAGGTCGCCCGGGTTGAGCAGGTGCGCCGGGTCGAAGAGGGCCTTGAAGCGGGCGAAGAGCGCGAGCACCTCGGGCGGGTACATCAGGCCCAGCAACTCGGCGCGGGCCTGGCCGTCGCCGTGCTCGCCGGAGAGCGAGCCGCCGTGGCGCACCGCCAGCGCGGCCGCCTCGGTCAGGAAGCCCCGGAAGCGTCCGTCGGCCGGGGTGTCCAGCGGGAAGTCCAGCCGCAGGTGCAGGCAGCCCTCGCCGAAGTGCCCGAACGGCGTGCCGTGCAGGCCGTGCTCGGCGGTGAGTGCGCGCAGGTCGCGCAGGTAGGGCGCGAGGCGCTGCGGCGGCACGGCGGAGTCCTCCCAGCCGGGCCACGCCTCCTGCCCGTCCGGCCCCCGCGTCGCGGTCCCCGCGGCGGCCTCGCGCACCCGCCACAGCGCCCGCTGCCCGGCCGCGTCGGCGACGACGGTCAGCTCCGCGCCCTGCCCGCGCACGGCCCGCTCGAGCGCGCGGGCGTGGTCGCCCGCCTCGGCCTCCAGGAACAGCCACCCGCCGCCCTTGGGCAGCCGCGCGCGGGCCGCGTCGGACCGGATCAGGTCGGCGCCCATCCCCTCCGCCGTCAACGGCCCGAGCGGCAGCAGCTCGACGACGGCCTGGGCGGCGGCCGTCTCGTCGGCGTACCCGGCGACCACCAGCTCGGTCCGGCTCGGGCGCGGGACGAGGTCGACGGTCGCCCCGAGCACGAGGGCGCAGGTCCCCTCCGTGCCGACCAGCGCCCGGACGAGGTCGAAGCCGCGCTCGGGCAGCAGCGCGTCGAGCGCGATGCCGGAGCCGCGGCGCGGCAGCGCGGGAAACGCCTGACGCAGCGTCATGAGATTGGCCTCGGTGAGCTCGTGGAGTTCCCGGTAGAGCTCCCCGGCCCGGCCGGGCTCGCGCGCCATCGCCTGCCGCTCGGCGGCCGTGCGCGGCCCGTGCACGGTGAGCTCGGTTCCGTCGGCGAGCAGCAGGTCCAGTGACCGGACGTTGTCGGAGGTCCGCCCGTACGCGACGGAGTGCGCGCCGCAGGAGTCGTTGCCGATCATGCCGCCGAGGGTGCAGCGGCTGTGCGTGGACGGGTCCGGCCCGAACCGCAGCCCGTACGGCGCGGCGGCGCGCTGCAACTCGTCCAGCACCGTCCCCGGCCGCACCCGCGCGGTGCGTGCGCGAGGGTCGACCGCGTCCTCGGCGAGCCCGCCGAGCCCGGCCCGGAGGTCCAGCACCAGCGCGCCCGGGCTGATCGCCTGTCCGCCGATGCTGGTGCCCGCCCCACGCGCCACCACCGGCACGCCGTGCGCCCCCGCGAGCGCGACGGCGGCCCGCACGTCGTCGCGCGACGCGGGCTTCACGACCCCGAGCGGCACCTGCCGGTAGTTCGACGCGTCGTACGCGTAGACCCCGCGCTGGGCGGCCCCGAAGTCCACCTCACCACGCAGGGCGCCCCGCAGTTCCTCTTCGAGACCCCGGCCGCTCACCCGATCATTGTGTCCCAGCCGGGTCAGTCCCGGACGGCTGCGGCGGCCGCGGCGTGGGAGGCGTCGCAGGGGGTGAGCGACGGGGCGGGCCAGGCGAGAAAACCGTTTCTGCTCTGGACCCCGAAGGCGCAGGCGCCGTTCACGCCTGCGGCGACGTACCTGCCGGTGCCCAGGCCGCCGATCGTGTTGAGGTCCTGGGCCAGCTGTCCGGCGCCCTCCATGCCGTCCGGGATCTCGGGCACGCCCGGGCAGCGCACCGATGTCGGGTTCGACACCTCCGGCGGTCGCCAGTCGACCGCGTAGCAGCGGGCCACGTTGACCTCGTGGCGGCCGCCGAACGCGCCGGTGGTCGCCTGCGCGGTGATCTGGACGGTCAGCAGCATCCCCGCCGCGCCGCGGGGGTCGTCCCGCATCAGCACCGCGCCCAGCCCGCCGCCCACCTGGGCGAACCGCGCCTCGGCCGGCTCACCGTTCGGGGCGAGCTGGCGCAGCGCCAGCACCAGCAGGTGGGCCCGGCCGTCGGCGGCCTGAGCCGCGCGCGCCGAGGACTGGGCCGCCGTCAGCCAGCCGACGGCCTGGCCGACGAAGGCGACCGCCGCGAACGCCGCCAGAGTGATGGCGAGGCCGAGCAGGCGTCGCCACGTCGGCACCGTCAGCCGCGTGGGCCGCAGCGGAACCACATCCGATCCGCCGATCACCGCGTCGCCCATGTCCGTACCGTCACCGCCTTCCGTGGTCTGCCGCACTCCGTGCTGTGTCGCTCCCGTGAAGAACCATTGTGCGGGTAGCGCAGGGGGTTTGGCGCCGGGGGGTGGCATTCCGCCTCCTTCTCGCCGAACCGCCGAGCGCGTACGCGCCGTTCGGCCGGACGGGCGAACGCCTCCGCCCGCGCTGTCACTCGTTCGCGTAGCGTCGCCGTCTCGGCAGGTGGGGCCGCGCGCGGTCGGCTACGGTCGGCCTCGCCATGACGACTCGTGCCCTGACGGACCGCCACGCGGACCGTTCCACGCCGGTGCGGTCGGCGGCGGTCTCGCCGACGCTCGCCCATCGCGTCCTGTCCCTCCTCGCTGTGGTCGCGCTGTTCCAAGGACTGCCGACCCTGCTGCGCGACGAGGCGGTCTCGCGTGTCTACCTCAGCGTCGGCTTCGGTCTGCTGTACGGGGCACTGCTGGTGCTCGCCCTGCTGGTCGCCGTGGCCCGCGACGACCGCGGGCTGCGCCGGCTGGACGTGGCGGTGCTCCTCGCGGCCGTCGTCCGGCTCGGGCTGCATACGGCCTACGCGACCGGGACCCGCGTACCGACGTACCACGACGACGAGGCCGCGCTGGTGACCATGGCGGCACGGTCGCTCGTGGCCGGCGGACACGTCTACGGCGTCCACTTCACCGACACGGTGCGGGTGTTCCACGTCGGCATGACGCCGCTGATGAACGGCGGCACCGCGGACACCTTCGGCTACCCGCCGCTGAGCGTGCTGCTGACCGCGCCGTTCACCGCGCACGGGCTGCTCCCGGCGCCGGCGTGGCTGCCGGTGACCGGCTTGTGGTGCCTGGCCGCGCTGGTCGTCGCGGCCGCGCTGATGTTCCGGCTGCTGCCGCCCGCGCTGCGGCCCGGCGCGACGGTGCTGGTGTTCGCGATGAGCTGGACGTTCCTGTACGCCCGCGACGGCTACCCGGTGTTCCTGACACTGCCCTTCCTCGTGGTCGTGCTGGCGGGCTGGAGCCGGATCGGCGCCGGGGGACGGCTGGGCCGGCAGGGCGTCGTCTCGGCCTGCTGTCTCGGCGTGGCCGACGCCGCGCACCAACTCGCTTGGTTCCTGACGGTGTTCCTCCTGCTCGGCGTGCTGCTGCTGCGGCGCGGCGAGTTCGGCCGCCGGCGCCCCGCCCTCCTGGTGACGGGCCGGTACGCCGCCCTGACCGCAGGGGTCTTCCTGCTGGTCAACCTGCCGTTCGTAGTCGTCGACCGCCGCGCCTGGCTGCCGGGCGTGCTGACCGTGCTGACGCAGCACGCGTCGCCGCAGGGGCTCGGCCCGATCGACATCAGTCTCTGGATCACCTCCGGCAGCGGCGCCGTCGGTCTCTACTCGACCGCGGCGGCCGCGGCGCTGCTGGCCACGCTCGTGGCGCTGGTGCTCTGGCCGGCGCGGCTGGGTCCCGCGCTGGCGCTGCTGCCCTGGCCCGCCTTCTTCCTCTCCACGCGCTCCACCGAGACGTACTTCGTGCTGCTGGTCCCGCTCTGGCTGGTCGCCCTGGCCTGCAACGAACGCGCCCTGTTCGCCGCCGCCTGGACCTGGCGGCCCGCCCCGCTGCGTTCCCGGGCGGTGCGCCTCGCCCTGCCGCCGCTGCTGGCGGCGCCCGCCCTCGCCCTGCTGCTGACGGCCGTCCTCACGCCGTCGCCGCTGCGGCTCGCCGCGACCGCCTCCGGCCCGCAGGCCAAGCACTCCCCCCGCCTCACCGGCCTCGACCGGATCACCGCGACCGTGCGCAACACCGGCGCGGCGCCGCTCAGGCCCGCCTTCGCCGTCAGCGTCAGCGCCTGGCCCGACACCGGCTGGCGGGTCGTCTCCGGCCCCGCCGCCGTCCCGGCGCACGGCAGCGCCGTCTACGTGCTGCGCCGCGTCGGCGCCCCGCTGGCGCCCAACCCGGCCGGGCCGACGCTGCTGACGGTCCTGACGGACCCGCCGATGACCGTCACCAACGCGCGGCTCCGGCTCTCGCCGCACCGCTGACGCCCCGAGCGCCTTGCTCAGCTGTAGACGGACTCCCGCTCGGTCAGCGCCAGTTCGACCACATGCACGAGGACCTCCTTGACCGAGTCCCGCTCCCGCGCGTCACAGAGCACGACCGGCACGTGCCCGCCCAGGTCGAGCGCGTCGCGCACCTGGTCCGCCGGGTAGAGCTCGGCTCCCTCGAAGCAGTTGACGGCCACGACGAACGGGATGCCGCGCCGTTCGAAGTAGTCGACGGACGGGAAGCAGTCCTCCAGCCGCCGGGTGTCGGCGAGCACCACGGCGCCGAGCGCCCCCTGGGCCAGCTCGTCCCAGACGAACCAGAACCGGTCCTGGCCGGGGGTGCCGAAGAGGTAGACCGCCAGGCCCTCCCGGATGTCGATCCGGCCGAAGTCCATGGCGACGGTCGTGGTGGTCTTGCCCTCCACCCCGTGCGTGTCGTCGACGGGTCGCCCCGCCGCGCTCAGTCGTTCCTCCGTCCGCAACGGGCGGATCTCACTGACGGCCCCGACCAGCGTCGTCTTGCCCGCGCCGAAGCCGCCCGCGACCAGGATCTTGACGGCGACGAACGAGCCGTCCCCCTTCGTGCCACGCATCACGGGCGCATCATAGGCAATATCCGGCGGGGAGCGGAACCGCACCCCCGATCTCGCGCGCACCGCCCCGCTACTTCGGCGCCGTGCCCGCCAACTGCGTGAAGCGTTGCAGGGATTGTGTGTAGGCCACCGGTGTCACGTGGACCGGGCCGGTGTACGGGTGGGTCATGTGCAGCACCATCCAGACCCCGAAGCCGACCACCGCCCCGACCAGGCCCAGGGCCACCGCCTCGCGCCGGTGGAAGGTCAGGCCCGCGATCGGGGCGTACAGGAGCACCAGCAGTCCCGTGCAGACCAGTGCGGGATACAGCGGCCACGGCATCGCCGCCGAGGAGTCGGCCAGGCGGACCTGCCGGGTGGTGTAGACGCCGCCCAGGTCGGTGAGCTCCTGCTCGCGGTCGGCGGAGGCCGGTTCCGCGAGGACCTGGGCGCGGACGGCGTCGAGCCGCTGCCAGGACACCGGGCTCGCCTGGCCCTTGGCCATGGCGGCCCACTCGTCGTGGATCACGGAGGTCACGTAGGCGTGCAGCAGCGGGCGGGTGCGCGCGTCGGCGTCCGTGTACGCGGCGTTGAGGGCGCGGGCCTCGTCGAGGGTGTGGCCGCGCGCGGTGTTGAGGTTGGACCAGGAGCCCGCGATGAGGAAGGCGGCGATGAGCACGAAGGAGGACAGGGAGGCCGAGCCGAGGAAGGCGAGGGCGCTGCCGGAGAAGCTGCCCTCGCGCGAGCGGGCGGTGCGGCCGAAGAGGGCGAGGACGAACACCGCGAGGCACAGGCCGACGATCGCGGCGAACAGGAAGCCGAGGTCCACTCAGCGTCCCCTTCCGAAGAGTTGGTGGAAGGCGCCGGTTCCTGCGGCGACCAGGGCCGGGATGGTGATGGCCACGTAGACGAACGCGGCCTCGGGAGCGGCGGGCTGAGGGGCCGCCTCGGGGGCCGGCAGCGGGCGCGGCACTGCGGTGGCGGCGTGCGTGTGGACGGGGGCCGGAGGTGGCGGCTGGACGTGCACGGGGGTGGGCCGCGCCGCCGGCGCACGCAGGAGCGGGCGCGGGTGCGGGTGCGCGGGCGGACGCGGATGAACGTACGCGCAGCGCAGCGCGGGCGGGAAGGGCGGCGGCTGTGGCGGCGTGTGCGGGCCTCCCGGCCGCACCGGCGGGACGACCGGGACGGGGGGTGGCGGACAGATCCGTGGCTCCATGCCGCGAAGCTGCCCAGCGCCCGGCCGACCAGCCCGCGAGGGCACGCGAATGACCCGTCCGGGGGAGGCCCGTCGGCTTGGAGGCGAACAGATGATCCGCTGGCGTGCGCGCGTCTCAGAGCGCGCGCAGGCCCCGGATCACCTCGCGCAGGATGTCGACGTGCGGCAGTTCCGCCGCCGGGACGGGTCGGGTGACCTCGATCAACTCGGCCTCGAACAGGTCGCCGAGAAGGATCCTGACCACCCCGAGCGGCAGGTCGAGATCGGCGGCGAGCTCGGCGACGGAGAGCGTGCGCACGCGCACCAGCTCCAGGATCGCCTCGTGCTCGGGGTCCTGGGCCTCCTCGTCCGCGCCGCCGGACTCCCGCGGCGCGGGGCTGATCTGGGTGACCAGATCGAACGCCTCGGAGACGGCGTGGCGGGTGCGCCCGCGGGTGAGGGTGTACGGGCGCACCAGCTGGCCGAGTTCCGCCTCCTCGGCGTAGTGGTCGGCGAGGGCGTCGTCCGGCTCCTCCTCGAAACCGTCGACGCCGTCGAAGCCGTCCTGCTCCCCCGACATCGGTCTCACCCCGCCGAGCCCCGCGGGTCCGTGCCGAGGTGTTCGCCGACGCGGCGGACCAACAGGGCCATCTCGTAGGCGATCAGGCCGACGTCGGCGTCCGACTCGCTGAGCACGGCGAGGCAGCTGCCGTCCCCGGCCGCGGTGACGAAGAGGAAGGCCTGGTCGAGCTCGACCATGGTCTGCCGGACGTCCCCGGCCTGGAAGTGGCGGCTGGCGCCCTTGGCGAGGCTGTGGAAGCCGGAGGCGACGGCCGCGAGGTGCTCGGTGTCCTCCCGGGCCAGCTCGCCGGAGGCGCCGGTGGCGAGACCGTCGCTGGACAGCACCACGGCGTGCCGGATCGCGGGCACCCGCCGGACCATGTCGTCCAGAAGCCAGTTGAGGTCGCCGGACGGCTTCGTCGTGGCTGTCATCGGGTGGTTCCTTCCGCAGTCGGATCTGTGTTCTCGCCGGAGTGGTCATCGGTGGGGTGGGTGGGCTGGGTGCGCCCGCGCTGCAGGCCGCGCTGGAACGAGGCGAAGGTCGCGCGCGCCTGCTCGGGCGTGCGATCCGCGCGCGGCGTCTCCGGCTGCGCGGGGGCGTCCCCGCTGCGACGCAGTTGCGGCGCCAGGTTCGCCTGCCGCACCCGGCGCGGCAGCGCGGGCGGGAGGGTTCCGGCGCCGCCGTGGGCGGTCCGCTCCGGGTGCCCGACCCGGCTGTCCTCGACGGCGGGCAGCAGCTCGACGGCGAGGTCCTCCTCGCTCAGCACCTCGGCGTCGATCACCTCGACGCCGGGGACCGGCCCCGTCGTCGTGAGGGCGCCGAGGCCTCCCTCGTCGAGGACCTCGACGTTGAGCACCTCCTCGACCAGCACCTCGTCCGCCAGGACCTCCTGACGCACCGCTTGCAGAGCGGGGTTGGGACGCCGGCGCGGCAGGCCGCCGCCGGTGGACTCGTCGGGGGTGTGCGGGCGCGGTCCGCCCAGGCGGCCCGGATAGGCGCGCGGGGTGGACGCGAGGCGGCTGCCGGAGGCGCGGCCGGTCTCCGGCGGGGCGTCGCGCAGTCCGCGGGTGAGCGAGGCGGGCAGCGCGTACTCGCCCGAGGCGGCGCCGGACTCCGCGCCGGACACGGACGCGGTGCCGGTCCCGGTGGCGTCGCCCGGGCGCGGCGCGGCCGGGGTCAGCAGCTCGTGCGGCAGCAGCACCACGGCCGTGGTGCCGCCGTAGGGGGAGCGCCGCAGCGAGACCCGGATCTGGTGACGGGCGGCCAGGCGGCTGATGACGAAGAGCCCGAGGCGGTCGGTGTCGCCGAGGTCGAAGTCGCCTCCGGTGGCGAGACGGTCGTTGGCGGCGGACAGCGCCTCGTCGCCCATACCGAGGCCGCGGTCGTCGATCTCGAGCACGAAACCGTGCGCGACCTCCTCGCCGACGATCCGCACCTGGGTGCTCGGGGGCGAGAACACGGTGGCGTTCTCGACCAGTTCGGCCAGCAGGTGGACGAGGTCGGAGACGGCGCCGCCGACGACGGCGACGGGCGGCATCCGGTGGACGCGGACGCGGGCGTAGTCCTCGATCTCGCCGACGCCGGCGCGGACCACGTCGAGGATGCGCACGGGCCGCCGCCAGGAGCGGCCGGGCGCCGAGCCGGAGAGGATGATCAGGCCCTCGGCGTGGCGGCGCATACGGGTGGTCAGGTGGTCGAGCCGGAACAGGTCCTCCAGCTCCTCCGGGTCCTCGGCGCGCCGCTCCATCTCGTCGAGGAGGGAGAGCTGGCGATGCAGCAGCGCCTGGCTGCGGCGGGCGAGGTTGACGAAGACGGCGGAGACGCCGCGGCGCAGTTCGGCCTGCTCGACGGCGGCCTCGATGGCGGCGCGCTGCACGGCGTTGAAGGCGCGGCCGAGCTGGGCCAGTTCGTCGGGCGCGGTCGGTCCGTGGCCGGGCTCGTCGGGCGCGGTGAGCGGCGGGGCCTCGACGGCGACGTCGACCTTCTCGCCCTCGCGCAGCCGCCGCATGACGGAGGGCAGGCGCACTCCGGCCAGGTCGAAGGCGCCGTTGCGCAGCTGGACCAGCTCGCGCACCAGGCGGCGGCCGATGCGCACCGAGATGAAGACCGTCGCGACGACCGCGAGCAGACCGAGCGCGCCGGCGATGCCGTCGCGCCACAGGACGCCGACCGCGTAGTCGCGCCCCTGCTGGCCGGCGATGGTGGCGGACTGCTGGTCGAGGTCGCTGAGCCGGTTCAGCACCCGGTCGGCGGTCTCGCGCCACTGCGCGTAGTTGAGCCGGCTGATGTGCTGGGACTCGCCGAGCTGCCCGGAGTAGTCCTCCAGGGCGTTGAGCTCGGAGTAGTCGGAGCTGTCGGCGAAGTCCTGGTAGAGGGAGGCCAGCTGCGGGGGCAGCTGGGTGATGTGGACGCGCAGCAGGAGCTGCTCGGTGGCGGAGGTGGAGAGCATCTCCTGGAACTGGACGGCACTGAGGTCGGGCTGGAGGTGCGTGCCCTCCTCCAGGGCGTCCTCACGGGAGATGTACTCGCGGGCGCGGACCAGCTCGACGAGGTTCTGCGCGGTGCGGGCGAGGTCGCCGGCGGGGATGTCGCTCAGGCCCAGGCGCAGGTCGAAGAAGGGGTCCTGGATGTTCGTGTACCAGACGTACACGCTGAACCAGTCCAGGTAGTGCTGCTGGACCGCGGTGCGCTCCACCTTGAGCGCGTTCACCTGGTCGAGGATCGTCCGCACCGCGTCCTGGGACGGGGCGTTGAGGTCCTTGCGATGGCCGGCGTCGTTCGCGTGCGCCTCGAACATTGCCGCGGCGGCGTCCGTCCTGGCCTCCGCGGCCTGGAGCGGCGCCAGCACCGAGGCCGGCACGGTCCTGCCGTCGATCCTGGTCGCGGCGAAGGAGACCGCGGCGCGGCGCTCGTCCTGGAGGGCCCGGGAGAGGGCGTCCGCGGGTGCGCCGTACCACTTGTAGTCGTCGACGACCTTGAGCAGGCCCCACACCTGGGTAGCGGACACCACCGAGGTGTAGGCCCAGAGGCCGGTCAACGCGACGAGCGGTACCAGCAGCAACGCGGTGATCTTCGCGCGGATGGATCTGCGGCGGAGTCGCATGGGTTCCTCTTGTGGGCCCGGCAGAAACGCCGCGACTCTACTACTTGCGCATGTACCAGTTCGAGCGTCGCCCGCCTCATCGAACGCATATTTCGTCTGATCTTCGCCACATGTCATCACATCTCGCGCACCGAAACCGAACAACCGGCACATATCTCCGCAAGTTGCAGAGGGTGGTCGCGCGGGGTGGAAGTCCGGTGAAGCAGGTGGACGCACTCTGGCCACTCTCTGTTTCCGAGAGGTAACTTTCGAGTTCGGCCGCCCGCGCCTCGGGGGGCAGGGAGGGAAAAGACCACGTGCGCGAGTTCAGTGTTCCGGCGCTGGCGCGGTGCCCCAAGGCGGAGGGGCTGGCCGAGTCCGTCTACCGGACCGCTGAGGAGACACCGCAGAAAGCCGTCCTGGCCCGGCGTCAGGGAGACGTCTGGGCGGACGTGACCGCCGAGGAGTTCCGCGACGAGGTGCTGGCCGTCGCCAAGGGCCTGCTCGCGCAGGGAATCCGCTTCGGCGACCGGGTCGCCATGATGTCCCGCACCCGCTACGAGTGGACCGTCCTCGACTACGCCCTCTGGTCGCTCGGCGCCCAGCCGGTGCCGGTCTACCCGACCTCCTCCGCCGAGCAGCTGCGTTGGATCCTCGCCGACACCTGCGCGGTGGCCTGCGTGGTGGAGCACGAGGACCACGCCATGACCGTCGGCTCGGTCTGCGACACCCTGGAGGAGCTGCGGCACATCTGGCAGCTGGACTCCGGAGCCCTCGCCCAGCTGGCGATGGCCGGGCAGGGCATGCCGGACGAGTACGTGAACCAGCACCGGCAGGCCGTCGTCGCGGAGACGGTCGCGACCGTCATCTACACCTCGGGGACCACCGGCCGCCCCAAGGGCTGCGTGATCACCCACGGCAACTTCCTCGCCGAGTGCGACAACCTGCTGGCCCGCTACGACGAGGTCTTCAGCGGACGCGGCGGCGAGCAGCCCGCGACGCTGCTCTTCCTGCCGCTGGCCCACGTGTTCGGGCGCATGATCCAGGTGACCGCCGTGCGCGGCGGGATCAAGCTCGGGCACGAGCCGAGCACCTCGCCGACCCAGCTGCTGCCCACCCTCGCAGCGTTCCGGCCGACCTTCCTGCTCGCCGTTCCGTACGTCTTCGAGAAGATGCTCCGAAGAGCCAGAGAACGCGCCGAGCGGTCCGGACGGGCCTCCGCCTTCGAGAAGGCGTACCAGGTGGCGGTGCGCTACGCCGAGGCGCTGGAGCGTCAGGCCTTCGACGAGGGGCCGGGTCCGTCGGCCGCGCTGCGGATGCAGCACCAGCTCTACGAGTCCCTCGTCTACGGCAAGGTCCGCGCGGTGCTGGGCGGACGGCTGCGCTTCGCGATGTCGGGCGGCTCGGCGATGAGCCGCGAACAGGCGCTGTTCTTCCGCGGCGCGGGCGTCACCGTGCTGGAGGGCTACGGCCTGACCGAGACCACGGCCGCCGCGACCGCCAACCCGCAGGAGAGGGTCCGCTTCGGCACCGTCGGCCAGCCGATCCCGGGCACCAGCGTGCTGATCGCCGAGGACGGCGAGATCTGGATCTCCGGCGGCCAGGTCTTCCAGGGCTACCTGCACGACACCGAGTCCACCGGCCGCACGCTGCGCGGCGGCTGGCTGGCCACCGGGGACCTCGGCCACCTGGACCGGCTCGGCTACCTGCACATCACCGGGCGCAAGAAGGAGATCCTGGTCACCAGCGGCGGCAAGAGCGTCTCGCCGGTGGTGCTGGAGGACCGGATCCGCACCCACCCGCTGGTGGCGCACTGCGTCCTCGTCGGCGACGACCGCCCGTTCATCGCCGCGCTGATCACCCTCGACCCCGAGGCCGTCGAGCACTGGCTGCGGGTGCGCGGCCGCTCGCCGCTGAGCCCGATCGAGGCCGCGACCGACCCCGAGCTCCACGCCGAGCTCCAGCGCGCGGTGGTGACGGCCAACACGGCGGTCTCGCGCGCCGAGTCGGTCCGCGCCTTCCGCATCCTCGCGATCGAGTTCACCGAGCAGGCGGGCCTGCTGACGCCGTCACTGAAGCTGCGCCGCCGGGCCATCGCCCGCGCCTGCGCGGCCGACATCGAGGCCCTCTACGCGGACGCGGCCGCCGCCCCGGCGGTCCAGCTCACGACGTAGCGGGCGTAGCGGTCTCCTCCGGCTGCTCGTCGTAGACCAGCTCCAGCTCAAAACCCTGGCCGTCGATCAGGTGCAGCGCCCGTCCGGTGTCCACGCGCTCACTCCACCCGGCGGACAGCGCCAGGTCACGCAGCGCGACGCTGCGGGCCCGCCCGGGGGCCCGCAGCGCCAGGTGGTTGATCCCCGCCCGCATCCGGTCGTGGCCTCCGGGCCGCAGCGCGGGCGACTGCTCGATGACGACGTAACTCCCGCCGGCCCGCCAGCTGCGGCCGTCCTGCCAGTGCTGGTACGGCTCGCAGCCCAGCGCGGTCAGCACCGGCCCCCACTGTCGTTCGGCGAGGGCCAGGTCGTCCGTCCACAACTCGACGTGGTGAACCAGCGGGAGATGATCGGTCATCCGCTCATTGTGCTACGAGCGGTCACGCGTGGGCGCTGAACACCGGGAGGTAGCCGCCCGACTGCCCGGCGGCGGTGGGGTGGTAGGACTCGTCTATCGGCAGCGTGGTGCTGTGCAGCCACTGCGAGTCGGTGCAGATCTCGTGGCCGGAGAAGGCGCTGCGGACGTCGGCGAAGCTGAAGTTGCCGTACTTCGCGACCTCCTTGGCGGTGACCGAGGCCAGGTCGTCGGCCGCGCCGTTGATCGCGGACCGGCTGGTGTCGCTGATTCCGAAGAGGCAGTCCCCGGGGACCGCGTAGAGGTGGGGGTAGTCGAGCACGACGACGTGCGCGTTGGGCGCGGCGGAGCGGATGGCCGAGTAGACGGCGTCGAGCTTGGCGCCGAGCTGGGTGTTGATGAAGTTCTCGGCCGAGTTCACCGCGGACACGCACGCGCTGGTGCCCTCGAGGACGCAGGTCTCCATGGTGGAGGAGAAACCCGCGTCGTTGCCGCCGATGGTGATGCTGACCTCGGAGGTGCCGCTGTTCAGCGTGGAGAGCTGACCGCTCAGCACGTCCGCGGTGGTCGCGCCGGAGCAGGCCTGGAAGCTGAAGCTGGAGGGTGCGTGGGCCTGCTGCCACAGGTAGGGGTAGGCGAGCGTGCTGCGCTCGCAGGAGCCGCTGGAGGAGATGTAGCTGCCGCTGCCCACTCCGGAGGAGTAGGAGTCGCCGAGGGCGACGTAGCCGCCCGTCGACGCCTGCGCGGTGGGGGCCGCGGCGAGGGCGCCGGTGATCAGGGCGCCCGCGGCGAGGGCGCTCGCCAGCAGTCGTCTGGACGCGGGGCTGCGCATGGAACCTCCACTTGTGGTGGTGGTGCACGACTGGTCAGGGGTGGGGACAGGTCGACGCGCGTCGTCGAACTTTTTACCAGTCGGTAACACACCCGGGGAAGTGTTCATGCCAGCGTTTTGACAAGTGCGGCCTTTTGGCTGACGACTCCTGACAGATCGTCGGATGAGTGGGAGTCAGCCGAGCAAGGAGAGGCGCACGATCCGCGTGGGACCGGGCAACGTGCGCCGCGTCACATATTTTGAGGCCGCCCAAGTTGTCTACGTCACAGCGTAAATGTCCGTTTTGCGTGCATTCTCGAGGGGAACCGCGCCTCCCGAAGTGGCGCCCGTCGGCGCCCTCTTGGCCGCGAACCCATGTCCCCCCTGAAAAGGTGCCCCAGCATGGCCGCTTACCTCTGTCCTCCTGCCGTGATCCACGGCGAGCACGCCGTTGAGACCAGCCAGATCGTCGCCGAGGTGCGCGACCGGCATCCCGACGCGGCGTGGGCCCCGCGGATCGACGGCATCGCGGCGAGCACGGGCATCGAGACCCGCGGGTGGATGCTCCCGCTCGAGGCCGCCGTCGCCCCAGGCGGCGCCGGCGGCCTGCGGGCCGTCGGCGTCGGCCCGGCCCAAGAGGCCCTGGAGCGCGACGGGTTCAGCCGACCGGAGGCGGAGCGCGTCATCGCCGCCCTCGAGGCGCTGCCCACGCCGCAGACCGTCCGGGAGCGCACCGCGCCGGCCTGGGAGGCCGTGCGGTCCTACGGGGAGCGCGCGGCGCGCGGGGCCCTGCAGATCGCCGGGCTGGACGCCGCCGACGTCGACTGCCTGATCACCAGTCACTCCACCACCCCGGCGCTGCCGGGCCTGGACGTCGCGCTGGCCAACCGTCTCTCGCTTCGCGACGACACGTTGCTGCTGCCCGCCACGCAGTGGGCATGCATAGCGGGGACCCGCTCCCTGGCGCTGGCGGCGGACCTGGTGGCGGCCGACCCCGACCGGGTGGTCCTGGTCGTGATCTCGGAGGCGCTGAGCACCACCTACCAGCCCGCGGACGACACCCTGGAGTCCCTGATCGTCCGGCTGCTGTTCGCGGACACCGCGGTCGCGGTGGTGGTCACCGGCCGAGAGCGGCCCGAGTCGGTGCTGCGGGTGGACTCCGCGTGGCACCACACGCTGCCCGGCACCCAGGACCTGCACCGCCTGGACACCCGCGAGGACGGCACCCACTTCGTGATGGACCGCCGCGGCCCGCGCGCGGTGCAGGAGACGGTCACCGCGATGTGGGAGTGGCTGCGCGTCCGCTACCAGGACGACGCGGAGGCCTGGCACCCCGACGTGCTGCTGGCGCACCCCGGCGGGACCCGGGTGCTGGAGTACATGGAGCAGACCATGCCGGAGAGCTGGCCGTCCGGGCTGCTCGACCACAGCCGGCAGAGCTACGCCAGCGGCAACCGCGGCGGCGCCGCCGTGTTCGACATCATGCGGCGGGCGCACGACGCCGGACAGAGCCCGGGAAGTCGCGCCGTCCTGTTCGCGGCGGCTCCTGGCCTCACCGCGACCGCCCTGGAAGGCCAGTGGCTCTAGCGCGGACCCGGACGGCCGCCGGGGCCGGGCCGGCCCTGCCCGCCCCCCGCCCCGGCGGAGGCGTCACTTCGCGACCTCCGCCCACACCACCTTGCCGGTGTCCGTCCAGCGCACCCCCCACCGGGTGGTGAGCCGGTGCACGATCTGCAGCCCGCGGCCGCCCTCGTCGAGGAGGCCGCCCCGGCTCAGCCGCGGCCTGCCGTTCCCGGTGTCGCCCACCTCGCACAGCAGGCCGTGCCCGGCCCTGATCACCCGGACCGTGACGGGCCCGGTGGCGTGGCGCACCGCGTTCGCGACCAGCTCGCTGACCAGCAGCAGCACCGTTTCCGTGGTGTCGTCCGCGGCGCCCCACTGCCGCAACAGCGCAGCGATCCGCGCGCGGGCACGGGCCGGAGCGTCGGGGCGGGCGGGCAGCCGCCAGGTCGTCGTGTCCCCCTTGCGGTAGCCGATCATCCGCGCGAGCAGCAGCGTCACGTCGTCGCGCCGACGGGCGGGCGCGAGCGCGGCGACCACGCGGCGGGCGGCCTGCTGCAGGTCCTCCCACGGGTGGACGGTGGACACGGCCGCCGACAGCCTGCCGATGCCCTCGTCGATCGACACGGCCGGGTCCTCCACCAGGCCGTCCGTGTACAGCGCCAACAGGGAGCCCGGGGGCGTGTCGAAGGTGTGCACGTCGAACGGCTCGCGCAGCGCGAACTCGGCGCCGAGGCCGGGGTGCGGCCGCACCGCGAGCTGCTGCGCGTGCCCGTCCGGCGAGAGCAGGACCGGGGGCAGATGGCCGGCGCTCGACAGCGCCACCTGGTGGCTGACCGGGTCGTAGAGGGCGATGCAGCAGGTCGAGCCCAGGGCGCTGTAGCCCGCCGCGAGCCCGGAGTCCGCGTCGTCCAGCAGCGTCACGGTCTCGTCCAGGTGCTCCAGCACCTCGTCGGGGGCCAGCCCGGCGGACAGCAGCGCGCGGGCCTCCATGCTCAGCTGGCCCATGATCGCGGCGGCTCCCAGCCCGTGGCCGACGACGTCACCGACGACCAGCGCGGTCCGGCCGTCCGGGAGCGGAAAGCTGTTCACCCAGTCGCCGCCGACGCCCGCGCTGTCGGGGGTGGTCGGCTGGTAGACGCTGGCGATCTCGACCGTGTCGCCACCGGTCCGGGGCAGCAGGCGGCGCTGCAGCGCCAGCACCTGCGTGTGCTCGCGCTGGTGCTGACGGGCCAGGTCGACGTGATGGGCCGTCCTGGCCACGAGTTCCTGCAGGTCGAACAGCTCGCTGTCGCGAAACGGACGGTCCGCCCGTCGCCAGACCTCCGCCACGCCCAGCACGACCGGCGGCTCGCCGGCGAGGACCAGCGGAATGCACGCCACACCCGCCGACCGGTCCACGGGCACCAGGGCCCGCATCACCTGCGCGCCGCCGAACACCCGCTCCAGCGCCTCCCGGTCCGGGATGACGACGGCCTGCGGCGTGTCGTCCCGCAGGACCGCCAGCGCCAGCAGACGGCTCGCGTCGCCCGGCAGATCGTCGCCCGGGGTCACGTAGCCCTCGGGCCACGCCCGGTCCGGCACCAGGGCGGCGCGCCGCAGCCGGATGCGCCCCTCGCCGTGGCCGGTGATCCCCTCACCCGTCCACACGGCGTAGTCGAGGTCGACGGCGGCCACGTCCCCCCACGCCAGCAGGGACTGGGCCAGGGCCTGCGCGGTCTCGCCGATGTCCAGCGAGGTGCCGATCGCGGTCTCGGCCGCGTACAGGTGCAGCCGCGTGGCCATGGCGATCAGGGAGACGGTCAGGCCCTCCTGGGGCGCCGCGGCGGGCAGCACGCTCATCGAGACGACCAGCTCCGACCCGTCGTCGCGCCGCAGCCGCTGGATCCGGGCGACGTGCGCCTCGCCGGTCTGAAGCACCTGGTGCAACCGCCGGGTGACCGTCGGCACGTCCCCGGGGGGAAGGAGATCGACGAAAGGGCTCCCCACCCCGGCGTGCAGACCGGCGAACACGGGGGCGTTCAGACTGCAGCGAGTGATCCGCAGCTCCCGGTCCAGGCTGACCGCGCCGAGGATCTGGTCCTGACGGCCGTTGGCCGGATCTTCGGGCGCGCTCGCACCGCCGCCTGAGAGGTCGCGCTCCAAGGCGCTGCTGACCAGGTCGAACGGCGAGGAGGACGAGGGAGAGGGTGTGGAGTCCATGCGGCTCCCTCAGCGATCCCCGGCGCGGAGCCGGGGCTCTGTTCTGCCCGTGTGACGGGGCCCCGAGATGCCTGACCGCACATCTCATTCAATAACACGGGGAGCCGCTTCGCGCCGTGGCCGTCCCGGGCGTCACGCCAGGAAGCTCAGCCGGACGGTGCGCACGGGGTTGTCCCCGTTGGTGTCCACCAGCACCACCGACTGCCAGGTGCCGAGCGCCATGCGCCCGTCCACCACGGGCAGCGTCGCGTGCGGGGCGACCAGCCCGGGCAGCACGTGGTCGCGGCCGTGGCCGGGCGAGCCGTGCCGGTGACGCCAGCGGTCGTCGGCCGGGAGCAGCTCCCGCAGCGCGGCCAGCAGGTCGTCGTCGCTGCCGGCGCCGGTCTCGATCACGGCGACGCCCGCGGTGGCGTGCGGCACGAAGACGTTGAGCAGGCCGTCCGCGCCGGCGGACACCTCCTCGAGGAAGGACCGGCAGCGCTCGGTGAGGTCGACGACCGTCTCGCGGTGCCCGGTGGTGAGTTCGAAGGTGCGGGTGCGCATCGTCATGGGCCCATCTTCCACGGGAAGGGGCCCGGCGGTTCAGCCCCGGCGGTTCAATCGCCCAGCAGGCGGCGCAGGTGTTCCTCGTCCTCGTCGCTCAACCCGGAGACGAAGCGCGCGAGCACGGTCTCGCGGTCCTGCTGCTTGTCGAGCTCGCTGCGCATCCGGCGCGCCGCGAGGCCCGGCGCGTCGGCGACCTCACGCGCGGGCGCGTAGGCGAACGCGCGACCGCTTCGGGTGCGCTCCACGACCCCCTTTTCGTGCAGTCGCGAGAGGATCGTATTGACGGTGGTCCGGGCCAGGCCGCCACCCAGCGACCGCTGGATCTCGGCCGGCGTCATCGGCCCCGCCGCCGCCCACAGCACGGTCAGCACGCTCGACTCCAGCTCACCCGGATGCCGCCGCTGCCCCTCCGTCGCCACGTGCGAGCCACCCTTCCGTCGTCTTCGTGATTCCGCGGTTCCATCCACTACAGTGACACGGAACGACTACACGCATGTAGACGATAAACGATTCGCAGCCACTATCGCAGGAGGATCGAACCCCATGGCCCCCGACCCCACGGGCGTGCACCAGCTCGCGGTGAACATCCTCGACGCGAACTCGCTGCTAGCCGCCTTCGGCGCTCTCGGCATCCTGGTCGTGCTCTTCGCGGAGACCGGCCTGCTGGTCGGCTTCTTCCTGCCCGGCGACTCGCTGCTGTTCACCGCCGGCCTGCTCTGCACCACCAGCAAGAACGGGGTGCACCTGAACCTCGGCGCGGTGCTGGTCTGCGCCGCCGTCGGCGCGCTGCTCGGCGCCCAGGTCGGCTACCTGATCGGGCACAAGGGCGGCAAGGCGCTGCTCGCGCGCACCAGCAACAAGCACCTGCTCGCGGGCGCCGACCGGGCCGAGGAGATCCTGGCCAAGTACGGCCACGCGAAGGCGATCGTGCTGGCGCGCTTCATCCCCGTCGTGCGCACCGTCCTCAACCCGATGGCCGGCGCCCTCAACGTGCCGGTGAAGACCTTCACCCTGTGGCAGGTCGTCGGCGGCCTGCTCTGGTCGGTGGGCGTGACCCTGGCCGGCTACGCGCTCGGCTCCAGCATCCCGGACATCGACAAGTACCTGCTGCCGATCATCGGTCTGATCGTCGTCCTCTCGGTCATCCCGATCGGCCTCGAACTGATGCGCTCCCGCAAGAGCAGCGCCTCCGCGGAGTGACCACCCCCTTGAACACCGTGAACGACCTCGCACTGAACGGGGCCCCCATCGACGGCGGCCTGTACACCTGGTTCACCCGGCAGGCGCAGAGCGCGCCGCACTGGCTGGACGACCTGGTCTCCTTCTACGCCACCCTGGGCCTGGGCGTCTTCGCCCTGCTGATGATCTGGGGCTGGTGGCAGGCCCGCCGGGCGCGCAGCGCCGCGGCGATGGCGACGGCGCTCTCCGTGCCGGTGGCCGTCGTCCTCGCCTACGTGGTGAACGACCTCCTCAAGAGCGTCTTCACCGAGGTCCGACCATGTCAGGCGATCGCCCACACGGTCACCCTGCAGCCCTGCCCCGGCGTGGGCGACTGGTCCTTCCCGAGCAACCACTCGACCATCGCCGCCGCCTCCGCCGCGGCGCTGTGGATCCTCGACCGCAGGATCGGGATCATCGCCGCGGTGCTGGCGCTGTTCATGGCCTTCTCCCGCGTGTGGGTCGGTGCGCACTACCCGCACGACGTGGTCGTCGGCCTGGTCGTGGGCACCGTGGTGGCGATCCCCGCCACCCTGGCCGCGCGCCGCTACGCGCCGCCGCTGGTGGTGCGGCTGCAGAGCGGGATGCTGCGCCCGCTGCTGACAGCCGCCGACTGAGCCCCCGCCCAGAGGTCCACCGACGCCCCCGGCTCCAGGCGCTCGTACGCCGTGCCGGGGGCGATCTCGTCCAGCGCGAAGGCGGCGGTACCCAGCTTCGTGGTCGTGAGGCTAGCCTGCTCGAAGCCGTCGTCCCGTCGGAACCACGAGGAGCCGCACCGGTGATCCGTCCCGCCGCACCCGCCGATCTCGCGGCGGTCGCCGCGGTCTACGCCCACTACGTGCGGGAGACGGTGGTCACCTTCGACGAGGTGCCGCCCACGGAGGCCGACTGGGGTGCGAAGGCGCGGGAGCTGGCCGCCCTCGGCCTGCCGTTCCTCGTCGCGGAGGTCGACGGCGAGGTGGCCGGGTACGCCTACGTGAACCGGTACCGGCCCAAGGCCGCCTACCGGCACACCGGCGAGGACTCGATCTACCTCGCCCCCGGCCGTACCGGCCTGGGCCTGGGCAGCGCCCTGCTGGACGCGCTGCTGACGGCCTGCGAGCACACCGAGCTGAGGCAGTTGGTGGCGGTGATCGCGGACTCCGGGAGCGACGCCTCCGCCGCGCTGCACCGCCGCTTCGGCTTCGAGCCGGCGGGACGGCTGCGGGAGGTGGGGTTCAAGCACGGCCGGTGGATCGACACCGTCCTGATGCAGCGCGCCCTCGGCTGAGCGCCCGGCGCCTCCCCCGCCCGGCTCAGCGCCACTCCCGCCACGGGTATCCGGCGTCGCCGGCACGCCGCACACGGACCTGCCCGAAGACCGCGCGGCCGGTGATCCGCACCGTCGGGCCGTCCGACTGCGTCTCGTCCGTCCGGCTCGACAGAGCCCGCTTGGAGAACAGTGCGCTGCCCTCGTCGTAGACGCGGACGTGCGGCGGGAGCACCAGCTCGATCAAGCCGCAGAAGGCGTCCGCCTCGATCACCACCTCGCGCCGCGTGAAGACCGCGTGCCGCAGGTCGATCACGAGCTTGCCCCAGCGCGCCCGCACCACACTCGTCGGCGGCACCGGCCACTGCCCACCCCGCCGCACCTTGCTGAACAGCGCCGTCACCGGCTGCGTGCTCGGCGGCACGACCGGCTGCAGCTCCGTGGCCGAGACCGGCAGGTCCAGCGTCAGCGGATGCAGCTCGGCCAGCGTCCGCGCCCCGTACGCGGCCTCCAGCCGCTGCGCGTGCTCGTCGGGATCGAGATGCCCCGTCGCGAGCGCGTCCGCCAGCACGGCGGCGACCCGGTCACGATCGACATCCCCGGCCCGCAGGGCCGGGCCCTGCCCCTCGCTGGACGCGGGAAGCGGTGCGGGCTCGTTCACGACGGCATGCTCCTGAGGTCGACGACGGCGGTAGCAACACGATATGTCGCGACTGTAGCGCGGTCAATGAGGTCAACGAGTTGCGCTGCTCAGCGGGCGACTCAGCCGATACGCGGCTCCGCCGCCTGGGCGCGACAAGCCCGCAGGCTTGCTCCCGCGCTTGGTCGCACCCTCCAGGGGCGCGAGACCCGGCGCGACAAGCCACCGGCGTGCGGACGGTCCCCCAGCAGCAGGGCCTTCCGCACCGGGTGCGTTGCTCGCGCCCGCGCGGCGGAGCCGCACATCGGCTGAGCCTCGCGCCCCCGGTCGTGCAGCTGACCGTCAGCGTTCCAGTGGGGTCCACCACTGGGTGCGGCGGCGGCCGACGCCCGTGCGGGAGACGCGTTCGGCGCGTTCGACGCGCGCGCGCTTCACCGTGCGAAAGCGGCGGGCGCGACCGCGGGCGAGGTCGGCCGCGCCGATGAGGCCGGCCGTGTTGCCGAGCTCGGCCTCGAAGATCTCCGCCTCCGGGCGGAATCCGCGGCCGGTGAGGTTGCGCCGGTACGCCTCGCGCGCCGGCGCGAGCAGCAGCTCGCCCGCCGCCGAGACGCCGCCGCCGATCACGAACCGGCCCGGGTCCAGCGCCGCCGCGAGATTGGCCAGCCCCAGGCCGAGCCACTGGCCGATCTCCTGCAGCAGCTCCACCGCGCAGGGGTCGCCCGCCTGCGCCGCCTCCGTGACCAGCGGGCCGGTGATGGCCGAGACGTCACCCTCGACCCGGTCGAGCAGCGGCTGCGCGACGGGGGACTCCGCCGCCGCCAGCTCGCGCGCCTCGCGCACCAGCGCGTTGCCGGAGGAGTACTGCTCCCAGCAGCCGCGGTTGCCGCAGGGGCAGCGGTGGCCGCCCGGCACCACGGTCATGTGGCCGAACTCGCCCGCCATGCCGAAGCGGCCGCGCTCCAGCCGGCCGCCGTGGACGATCGCACCGCCGATGCCCGTACCGAGGTTCACCATGACCAGGTGCTCCTCCCCCGCGCCCGCGCCGAAGCGCCACTCCGCCCAGGCGGCGGCGTTGGCGTCGTTCTCGACGATGACCGGGAGCTTGAGGCGGTCGCTCAGTGCCTCCTGCAACGGCTCGTTGCGCCAGCTCAGGTGAGGGGCGAACAGGACGCGCGACCGCTGCGCGTCGACGAACCCGGCCGCGCCGATGCCCACCGCGTGGACGTCGTGCCGGTCGGCGAGCGCGAGCACCAGCTCGGTGATGACGTCCTCGACGACCTTGGGGCTCTTGCTCTTGTGGGGCGTCTCGGTGCGCAGCTGCTCCAGGATGCGGCCCTCGCCGTCGACGACCCCGGCGGCGATCTTCGTCCCACCGATGTCGATGCCGACCGTCGGCAGACGCAGGGCCGTCCTGCGGACGTATTCGGCGTAATCGCTGCTCAACTCGCGTCCGATCCGTGTTCACGCTGTCAGGTGCCGTCCATCCTCCCGCGTCGCGGCCCCGCGACGCGATTCGGCCCGCGCGAACGGATCAGCGGCTCAGCTCAGTTCGAGCGCGAGGAAGAAGTCCACCCGGTCCTCCAGGCGGGCGAGGTCACGACCGGTCAGCTCCTCGATCCGCCCGATCCGGTACCGCAGCGTGTTGACGTGGACGTGCAGCGCGGCGGCGCAGCGGGTCCAGGAGCCGTCGTAGCGCAGGAACGCCTCCAGGGTGCGGACGAGGTCCGCCTGGTGCTCCAGGTCGTAGGAGATCACACGGTCCAGCAGCCGGGAGCGGAAGGCGCGGCGCACCTCGTCGGGAACGGCCGCCAGGAGCAGCACGTGGGAGGCGAGCTCCTCGGGTCCGGCGACACACAGGCGGCCGAGGCGGGCGGAGGCGATGCGGCGGGCGTGCCGGGCCTCCTCCAGCGCGCCGCGCAGGCCGCCGACGCCGTCGGCGGGGGCGCTGACGCCCACGGTGAGCCGACCGTCCGGGCCGAGCCCCGACTCGAGCGGCGCGAGCAGCTCGGCCAGCACCTCGGAGGCGGTCCGCTCCCCCTCCGGCTGCGGCAGCACCACCACGGCCGCGTCGGCGTCGTCGCCGACCAGCGCACGGTCGTCCAGACCGGTCAGCGCCTCGGTGACGGCCTCGCGGGCCTCCCCCTCGGCGAGGGCCTGACCGGCCACCGAGACCACCACCCAGGTGCGCGGCAGGGGCAGTTCGGGGCCGCGGCTCATCGCGTGCGCGGCTTCGAGTGCGCGCTGCAGCTCGTCCGGCGCGGCGTCGCGCTGGAGCAGGGTGATCATCTCGTCGGCGAGCCGGGTGCGCAGCGTGCGGCCCTCGTCGCGGCGGACCCGCTCGGCGGAGACCAGGCCGGCGAGGTTCTCGGCGAGCTGGCGGCGCTTGGGGGTCCAGTCGGTGATGTCGCCCTCGACGGCGAGCAGCCACTGGGCGAGCGGCGTCCCGCCCGGGACGGGCAGCAGGGAGAACTGACGCTCGCCGACGCGAGTGCGGCTGGCGGGCGTGCTGCGCCTGCGCTGCGCCTCCAGGTGGGCGCGGACCAGCGCCTCCCGCTCGGCGGCGTCGAGCCCCTCGACCGGGCCGGCGACCATGCGGGCGGTCGGGGTGAGCACCCAGCTCTCCAGGTCCACGTCGCCGCCGAGAAGCTGCAGCACGGCGTCGAGGCCGGCGCCGCTGGCGGCGGAGACGAGCATGCGGTGGCGCTCGACCAGCGCGGAGAGGTCCGCCGCGCGGTCGGCGGAGACCTGCCGGTTGACGAACTCGGTGACGGCGCCGAAGGCGACGTCCTCGCCGACGGCGAAGAGCGGCATGCGGTGCCGCTCGCACGCGTCGATCAGGTCCTGCGGCACGGGCCCGACCTCGGCCTCGCCCGCGGCGAGGCCGGCGGCGCCGCCGGAGGCCAGATGGCGGACGAAGCGCTCGGAGTCCTCCGGCTCGTAACGCCACAGCATCCCGGTGAGCACGAACTCCCCACCGTGCAGGTACCGGCTCGGATCCCGCAGGTCGGTGGTCATCACGCCGGTCACCACGCGGTCGAGCTCGTCGCTCCCGGCGAGCAGCCGCATCGGCGGTGCGGCGGGGGCCAGCAGCGCACCGATCCGCACGTCGGGTACCTCCGAAACTCGGCAAAAGGGATGGGCTTCCGGGGAACGGTACCGGAACCCTCAGGGGCGCGAGCAATCGAAGCGACCTGTGGTTGCACCATCAGGGGCGCGAGGAACTGGCGAGGAACTGCGCGAGCAAGCGCCCCGTGCGGAGGGCCCTGCTCGTTCGGGGACTCACCACTCAAAGTGGCTTGTGGCGCAGTTCCTCGCGCCCCTGTGGAGTGGCCACGACCCTCAGTCTTCGAGCCCGCGGCGCTTCAGCAGTGGCTGGATCTCCGGGGCGCGGCCGCGGAACGCGGCGAAGGCGGTGAGGGGGTCCACGCTGCCGCCGGGGCTGAGCAGCGTGCGGCGGAAGATCTCGCCGCTCTCGCGGACCGGACGGCCGGGCTGCTTGAACCACTCCACCGTGTCCGCGTCCAGGACCTCGGACCAGATGTAGCCGTAGTAGCCCGCGGCGTAGTAGCCGCCCGCGAAGACGTGGGCGAAGTAGCCGGTGCGGTAGCGCGGCGGGATGGACGGGTGGGCCAGGCCGTACCGCTCCAGCGCCGCCGTCTCGAACGCGGCGGCGTCGCCCGCACCCTCACCCTCGGGGGTGGTGTGCCAGGCCCAGTCCAGCAGGGTCGCGGCCAACTGCTCGACGGTGCGGAACCCCTCGCCGAAGTTCTGCGCCTCGCGGACCCGGGCGACCAGCTCGGGCGACATCGGCTCGCCGGTCTCGACGTGGCGCGCGTAGTTCTCCAGGACCTCGGGCCACTCCTGCCACATCTCGTTGACCTGGGAGGGGTACTCGATGAAGTCGCGCGGCACCTCCATGTACTGCGAGGGGTACCTCACGTCGGAGAAGAGCCCGTGCAGCGCGTGGCCGAACTCGTGGAAGAGCGTGCGCACCTCGTCCCAGCTCAGCAGGGCCGGCTCGCCCGCCGGGGGCTTGGCGATGTTGAGGTCGTTGGTGACCACCGGCAGCTGGCCGAGCAGGTGCGACTGCTGCACGTACTCCGTCATCCACGCGCCGCCGCGCTTGGACTCGCGGGCGTAGTAGTCGCCGATGTACAGGCCGAGCGGGCGGCCGTCGGCCTCGCGAACCTCGAAGACGCGGGCGTCGGGGTGGTGGGCGACGAGGTCCTGCCGCTCGTGGAAGGTGATGCCGTAGACCAGGCCGGCGGCGTGGAAGACGCCGCGGTGGAGCACGGACTCGAGCTCCAGGTAGGGGCGCATCTGCGCGCCGTCGATCTCGTAGCGCTCCTTGCGGACCCGCTCCGAGAGGTACTGCCAGTCCGCCGCCGCGACGCTGGGCACACCCGCGGAGGCCGCCAGCGCCGCGCCCTCGCGGTCGGCGTTCGCGACGGCGGGGGCGACGAGGCGGCCGAGCATCGACTCGACGGCGTCGGTGGTGCCCGCCGTCTGGTCGGCGACCTCGTACGCGGCGTGCGAGGGGAAGCCGAGCAGGCGGGCGCGCTCGGCGCGCAGCTCGGCCATGCGGACGGCGAGCGGACCGTTCTCGGTGAGGCCGCGGCCGAGCGAGGCCTCCAGCAGGCGGGCGCGGAGCCCGGCGTCGGTGAGCGAGGCAAGCTCGGTCTGGTTGCTGAAGCTCTTCAGGCTGAGCACGTACCGGCCGTCGTGGCCCAGCGCCTTGGCGTTCTCCGCGGCGGCGGCGATCGCACCGTCGGGGAGGCCGTCCAGTTCCTCGGCGGTGTCGAGGACCAGGGCGGCGGCGCGGGTCGCGGCGAACAGGTTGGTCTCGAAGGTGGTGCCCAGGGAGGCCAGCTCGGCGTTGAGCTCGCGCAGGCGGGCCTGGCCGGCGTCGTCGAGGCGGGCGCCGCCGCGGACGAAGCGGGAGTGCCAGCGGTCCAGCAGGCGCAGGTCAGCCTGGTCGAGGTCGAGCTCCGCGCGGCGCGCGTGGACGGCGTCGATACGGGCGAAGAGAGCCGGGTCGAGCTGGATCGCGTCGGTGTGCGCGGCCAGGCGGGGGGTGATCTCGGTGTCGAGTTCGCGCAGCGCCGGCGTGGAATCGGAGGAGACTTTGTTGAAGAACACCAGACTCACCCGGCGCAGCAGCTGTCCGGTGCGCTCGAGGGCGACGAGGGTGTTCTCGAAGGTCGCAGCTTCGGGGTTCGCCGTGATGGCGGCGATCTCCGCGAGTTGCCCGGCCATACCGGCCTCGAAGGCGGGCAGGTAGTGGGCCTCCTCGATCTCCGCGAACGGCGGGAGCTCGAAGGGAAGTGCGCTGGGCTGCAGGAACGGGTTGGCCGTCGGGTTTGTCACAGCTCAGACACTACGGCCCGGGGTGTCAACCGCGCCCACGCGTTTCGCGACCGGAGAACAAGCCTCCGGGCTCCATCCGCAGGCCGCGTGCCGTTCGCCGCGCGTTGGAGAAACGTACAGCCATCCGGGTGGGCTCGGCGGCGCGGCTCATGCCATCAGTGACTGACGCCACACCACCTGCGAATTGTGTACTGCTCACACCTCCCCATGCACCTCCCCACGCAACGCTCGTCGTACCCACCGAAGGAGTCACCCGCATGGAGTTCCTGCGGCCCGCCACTTGGGACGAGGCACTCGCGGCGAAGGCCGAGCACCCGTCCGCGCTGCCGATCTCCGGCGGCACGGACGTGATGGTCGAGCTCAACTTCGACCGTCACCGCCCGTCCGCCCTGTTGGACCTGAACCGGATCAGCGAGCTGACCGCATGGGAGTCCGGCCGTTACGAGGGCCAGGAGGGCGAGGTGATCCGGCTCGGCGCCGCGGTCCCGTACGCCCGGATCACCCGCGAACTGAGCACGGAGCTGCCCGGGCTCTCCCTGGCCGGCAACACCGTCGGCTCGCCGCAGATCCGCAACCGCGGCAGCGTCGGCGGCAACCTCGGGGGCGCCTCGCCCGCCGGTGACGCCCACCCCGCATTGCTCGCCGCCGGCCGTGACGTCCTCGTCGAGGCCGAGTCGGTACGCGGCACCCGGCTGATCCCGATCGACGAGTTCTACGTCGGCGTCAAGCGCAACAGCCTGGAGCCGGACGAGCTGATCCGCGCCGTCCGCATCCCCGTGGCCGACGGCCCGCAGCAGTTCTCGAAGATCGGCACCCGCAACGCGATGGTCATCGCGGTGTGCGCCTTCGGCATCGCGCTCCACCCCAAGAACGGCACGGTCGGCACGGGCATCGGCTCGGCCGCCCCCACGCCGCGCCGCGCGGTGGACGCCGAGGAGTTCATCGGCGGCGAGCTGGCCGAGCGCGGCCTGTGGCAGTCCGGCGGCCTGATCGGCCCGGCCGCGATCCAGCGCTTCGGTGAGCTGGTCGCCGCCGCGGCTTCCCCGATCGACGACGTCCGCGGGACCGCCGCCTACCGCCGTCACGCGCTGGCGGTCATGGCCCGGCGGACCCTGACCTGGACCTGGAACGAGTACACGCAGTCCCTGAGGAGCGCAGCATGAGGGTGACCTTCACCGCCAACGGCCGCGAGGTCGAGGCGGACGACGTCTGGGAGGGCGAGAGCCTCCTGTTCATGCTGCGCGAGCGTCTGGGCCTGCCCGGCTCCAAGAACGCCTGCGAGCAGGGCGAGTGCGGCAGCTGCACCGTCTACCTCGACGGCGCCCCGGTCTGCTCCTGTCTGGTCGCGGCCGGCCAGGTGCAGGACCGCGAGGTCCGCACCGTCGAGGGCCTGGCCGACCCGCAGGGCAGCCTGGACGAGGTGCAGCAGGCCTTCGTCGACGCGGGCGCCGTCCAGTGCGGCTTCTGCACCCCGGGTCTGCTGGTGCAGTCCCACGACCTGCTGGAGCGCAACCCGCAGCCCAGCGACAACGACATCCGCGAGGCCCTCTCGGGCAACCTGTGCCGCTGCACCGGCTACGAGAAGATCATGGACGCCGTCCGCCTCGCCTCGGCCCGCAAGTGTTCGAGCTCGGAGGTGGCGCAGTGAGCACGATCCGCACCGAGAAGAACCTCCAGGGCATCACCACCGCCCATCCGGACGGCATCGGCGGCTCGCCGCTGCGCCCCGACGGCATCCTGAAGGTCAAGGGCGAGTTCGCCTACTCCTCGGACATGTGGCACGAGGACATGCTCTGGGGCATGGCGCTGCGTTCCCCGCACGCCCACGCCAGGATTCTCTCCGTGGACGTCTCCGAGGCGGTCAAGCACCCCGGCGTCCAGGCGGTGATGACCCACGACGACATCCCGGGCTCGAAGTTCTACGGCCTGGAGATCAAGGACCAGCCGGCGCTGGCCATGGGCAAGATCCGCTACCACGGCGAGGCCATCGCCATCGTGGCCGCGGACCACCCGGAGACGGCCCGCCGCGCGCTCGCCAAGATCAAGGTCGAGTACGAGATCCTGCCGACCATCACCACCGAGGAGCAGTGCCTCGACCCGGAGACCTACGGGTACGTGCACGAGCCGGCCGAGTACAAGGGCCACGCCTCCGGCAACGTCGTCCACTCGCAGAAGGTGATCTCCGGCAAGGGCGTCACCGACGAGGTGCGCGCGATGGCGGACGTCGTCATCAAGGGCGACTACGTGGTCGGCATGCAGGACCAGGCCTTCCTCGGCCCGGAGTCGGGCCTCGCGGTGCCCGCCGAGGACGGCGGCGTCGACCTCTACATCGCCACCCAGTGGCTGCACGTGGACCGCGAACAGATCGCGCCGGTGCTGGGCCTGCCGGAGAACAAGGTCCGGCTCACCCTCGCGGGTGTCGGCGGCGCCTTCGGCGGTCGCGAGGACCTGTCCATGCAGATCCACGCCTGCCTGCTGGCGCAGCGCACCGGCAAGCCCGTCAAGATCGTGTACTCCCGCGAGGAGTCCTTCTTCGGGCACGTGCACCGCCACCCGGCGAAGCTGACCTACGAGCACGGCGCGACCCGTGACGGCAAGCTCGTCTACTGCGACGCCCGGATCGTGCTGGACGGCGGCGCCTACGCCTCCGCCTCCCCCGCGGTCGTCGGCAACGCGGCCTCGCTGGGCATGGGCCCCTACGAGGTGCCGAACGTCAACATGCTGGCCGTCGCGCTCTACTCCAACAACCCGTCCTGCGGCGCGATGCGCGGCTTCGGCGCGGTCCAGGCCTGCTTCGCCTACGAGGCGCAGATGGACAAGCTGGCCGCCGAGCTCGGCATGGACCCGGTGGAGCTGCGTCAGATCAATGCCGTGGAGCAGGGCTCGATCATGCCGACCGGTCAGGAGATCGACGCCCCGGCCCCGGTCGCGGACCTGCTGCGCCGCGTCAAGGCACTGCCGCTGCCGCCGGCGCTCGACACCACGCACCTGGACGTCCGCGACATCCCCGGCGCGCTGTCCAACACCTCGCACGGCGAGGGCATCGTGCGCGGCGTCGGCTACGCGGTCGGCATCAAGAACGTCGGCTTCTCCGAGGGCTTCGACGACTACTCGACCGCCCGCGTCCGCCTGGAGGTCATCGGCGGCGAGCCGGTCGCCATGGTGCACACGGCCATGGCCGAGGTCGGCCAGGGCGGCGTCACCGTCCACGGCCAGATCGCCCGCACCGAGCTCGGGGTCGAGCAGGTCACCATCCACCCCGCCAACACCGAGGTGGGCTCGGCCGGTTCGACCTCCGCCTCGCGGCAGACCTACATGACCGGCGGCGCCGTCAAGCTGGCCTGCGAGGCGGTCCGCAACGAGCTGGTGGCACTCGGCCGCAAGCGCTACGGCTGGACGTACAACGACCTGTCGCTGGTCGGCGGCAAGGTGGTCTCCGCCTCCGCCGGCGCGCTGGTCCCGATCGCGGACCTGCTCGGCGACAGCGCCATCGACCTGACCCGTGAGCACCACCACCGTCCCACCGTCCCGTTCGACAAGGAGACCGGGCAGGGCTTCGGCCACGTCCAGTACACCTTCTGCGCCCACCGCGCCGTGGTGGACGTGGACGTGGAGCTGGGCCTGGTCAAGGTGGTCGAGCTGGCCGCCGCCCAGGACGTGGGCAAGGCGCTCAACCCGCTCTCCGTGGTGGGCCAGATCCAGGGCGGCTCCACCCAGGGGCTCGGCCTGGCGGTCATGGAGGAGATCGTCGTCAAGGACGGCAAGGTCAGGAACCCGTCCTTCACCGACTACCTCATCCCGACCATCCTGGACACCCCGCCGATGCCGGTGGAGGTGCTCGAACTCGCCGACGAGCACGCCCCGTACGGGCTGCGCGGCGTCGGCGAGGCGCCCACCCTCTCGTCCACCCCCGCCGTCGTGGCGGCCATCCGCCAGGCCACGGGTCTCGCGCTGAACCGGGTACCGGTCCGGCCCGAGCACCTGACGGGCACCGGGGAGTAAGCGGATCCCCCAGACCACCCCGGGGCGGGGACAGCCATGTCAGGTCTTCCCGCCTCCGCCCCGGGGTCATCCCGACGCACCAAAAAAGCAGCACAGAAAGAAACCGATGTACCCCGCACCAGCCGGCACGACGCCTTCGCCGAGGCCCGTGACACACCGGCAGCACCATCCCTGAAGCGCGCCGCACCGTCCCCTGTTTCCCCACCTAGCGGGTCACCCAGGCCGGCCGCCCCACCCCAACCCCCTTCGAAACTTGGGAGTGGAACCGTGACCCAGATCTCCACGGAACCCAGCGTCTCTCCGTCCGACCCCGACAGACCCACGCCGAAGCCGAAGAACGTCATCGACAGCTTCTTCAAGATCACCGCCCGCGGCTCCACCATCGCGGGCGAGGTCCGAGGTGGTCTCACCACCTTCATGGCGATGGCGTACATCCTGTTGCTGAACCCGATCATCCTGTCCGTACCGGACGTGAACGGGAACCATCTCAGCCACGCACAGGTCACCACCGCCACGGCCGTCGCCGCGGCGATCACGACCATCCTGCTCGGCATCGTCGGCAACGCGCCGCTCGCCGCGGCGGCCGGTCTGAGCGTCTCCAACACCCTTGCCGCGGTGATGGTGCCTCATGTCACCTGGCCGCAGGCCATGGGCCTCTGTGTCATCTACGGCGCCGCGATCGTGCTGCTGGTCGTGACCGGCCTGCGCGAGAAGATCATGAACGGCATCCCGATGGCGCTCAAGCACGCCATCACCATCGGAATCGGCCTGTTCATCGCGCTGATCGGCCTGGTCAACGCCGGCTTCGTGTCCCGCATCCCGGACGCCGCCCACAGCGACACCCCGCTGCAGCTGGGCGTCAGCGACAACCTGCAGGGCTGGCCGGTGCTGATCTTCGCGATCACGCTGCTGACCATCTTCATCCTGCAGACCCGCAAGGTCCCGGGCGCGATCCTGATCGGCATCGTCGTCGGCACCGTGCTGTCGCTGATCCTCAACGCCGCGCTGAACATCCCCGACGCCACCTGGGGCATCTCGGTGCCGAAGTGGCCGGGGAACCCGGTCGCCTCACCGGACTTCGGGCTCCTCGGGCACATCGACCTGTTCGGCGCGTTCGGCAGCAAGGGCATGGGCGCGCTCAGCGCCGGTTTCGCCGTCTTCGCGCTGGTCCTGGCCGGATTCTTCGACGCGATGGCGACGATCATCGGCATCGGCACCGAGGCGGGCCTGGCCGACGAGCAGGGCCGGATGCCGGGCCTGTCCAAGGCGCTGTTCGTCGACGGCACCGGCGGCATCATCGGCGGTGTGGCCGGAGCCTCCGGGCAGACGGTCTTCATCGAGTCGGCCACGGGCGTCGGCGAGGGCGCGCGGACCGGTTTCTCCAGCGTCGTCACCGGTCTGGTCTTCGCGGCGATGCTGTTCTTCACCCCGCTGGCCGGCATGGTGCCCGGCCAGGTCGCGGCGGCCGCGCTGGTCGTCATCGGCTCGATGATGCTGGCCCAGGCCCGCCACATCGAGTGGGCCGACCGGGAGGTGGCGATCCCCGCCTTCCTCACCATCGCCCTGATGCCGTTCACCTACTCGATCACCGCCGGTGTCGGCGCGGGCGTCATCGCCTACTGCGCCATCAAGGCCGGCCGTGGCCGCTGGCGCGAGCCGGGCGTGCTGATGTGGGGTCTGACCGCGGTCTTCCTCGTTTACTTCGCGCTGCATCCGATCAAGCTCTGGCTCGGGATCCACTGAGCCGACGCCGGGCCGCCCTCCACCGGGAGGGCGGCCCGGCACCACCCGTAGCAACCGTAGGAGCGCCTCCCATGCAGGACATCGCCGAGCAGCTCGCCGCCTGGCACGCCGCCGGACGCCCCTTCGCCGTGGCCACCGTCGTCGCCGTGTCCGGGAGCGCCCCGCGCGACCCGGGCGCCGCACTGGCTGTGGACGCGGACGGTGAGGCTGTGGGCTCCGTCTCCGGCGGGTGCGTCGAGGGCGCCGTCTACCAGCTGTGCCAGGAGGCACTCGCGAGCGGCGAGCCGGTGCTGCACCGCTTCGGCTACAGCGACGAGGACGCCTTCGCCGTCGGCCTCACCTGCGGCGGGATCATCGACGTCTTCGTGCAGCCGGTCGCCCCCGGGGCCTCCGACGGCATGGACGCGGGCGTCGCCTACCTCCGCTCGGGCACCCCCGTCGCCCTGGTGCGCTGCGTCAGCGGCCCGGCCGAACTGCTCGGCGCCACCGTCGCCGTCACCGGTGACACCCACCACGGGAGCATCTCCGCGCCGCTGCTCGAAGGGGCCGCGGTCCGCCAGGCCCGCGCCATGCTCGACGCCGGCCGCACCGGTCAGCTGACGTTCGCCCTCGACGGCCGTCCCTGCGACCCCAACTCCGATGCGGCGGCGGTCTTCTTCGTCGAGTCCTACGTGCCCGCCCCGCGCATGATCGTCTTCGGGGCCATCGACTTCGCGGGCGCGGTGGTCCGGGTGGGCAAGTTCCTCGGCTACCACGTGACGGTGTGCGACGCCCGCCCGGTCTTCGCCACCGAGCGCCGCTTCCCCGAGGCGGACCGTGTGGTGGTCGACTGGCCGCACCGCTACCTGGACGCGGAGGCCGCCGCCGGTCGCCTGGACGCGCGGACCGCGCTGTGCGTGCTGACCCATGACGCCAAGTTCGACATCCCGCTGCTGGAGCGCGCGCTGCGGATGCCGCTCGGCTTCGTCGGCGCGATGGGCTCGCGCCGAACCCACCACGAGCGGCTCGACCGCCTGCGCGAGGCGGGCCTGACCGAGGTGGAGCTGACGCGGCTGCGCTCCCCCATCGGCCTGGACCTCGGCGCCCGCACCCCGGAGGAGACGGCGGTGGCCGTCGCCGCCGAGATCGTCGCGTACCGCCGCGGCGGCGGCTGCCTCCCGCTCAGCGCCCACGACGGCCCGATCCACCATGACGCGCGGCCGACGGCCGAGGAACCTCGCCGGATCGCCTGACTTCAAGAACTGAAGCCGTAGCCCGCAAGCATCCCCTGGTTTTTGGCCGTTTTGACTTAACAGTTTAAAGGCATAGTGTCGGCACGTTGACTTTGTTCTTCAGGAGCGCAACGTGACCACCACTCTCGCACCCGGGAAGGCCGCGGCGTCGGACACCCTCGGGCACGTCGTCTT
>NZ_BBPO01000027.1:15280-98056 GCF_000787815.1 Streptacidiphilus neutrinimicus | reverse complement strand
CCGACGATGTTCGCGACGCCGGGGAGTCTGCCCGGCCGTCCGGGTGCGCCCGGCGCGCCCGAGGCGCCCGCGCGCCCGCTGGGTGGTCCCGGCGTGCCGCCGCCCCCGCCGGGGATGCCGGGTGCGCCGCTGGGTGGTGGTCCGGGGATGCCTCCGCCGCCTCCGGGTGGTCCGCTGGGTGGTCCCGGCGTGCCGCCGCCTCCGCCGGGGATGCCGGGTGCGCCGCTGGGTGGTGGTCCGGGGATGCCTCCGCCGCCTCCGGGTGCGCCGCTGGGTGGTCCCGGCGTGCCGCCGCCTCCGCCGGGGATGCCGGGGATGCCCGGTGCGCCGATGGGCGGTGGTCCGGGGATGCCTCCTCCGCCTCCGGGCGCTCCGCTCGGTGGCCCTGTGCCCCCGCCCCCGCCCGGTGTCATGGGCGGCCCGCAGCCCGAGGGCCTGGACTTCGCGCCGACGATGTTCGCCACTCCGGCGAGCGGCCCCGGTCGTCCGGGTGTGCCCGGTGCGCCGGGCGCACCGCTGGGTGGTCCCGGAATGCCGCCGCCCGGTTCGCTCGGTGGCCCTGGTATGCCTCCGCCGCCTCCGGGTGCGCCGCTGGGTGGCCCTGGTGTGCCTCCGCCTCCGCCCGGTTCGCTCGGTGGTCCGGGCATGCCGCCCCCGCCGCCGGGTGCCTCGCTCGGTGGTCCGGGCATGCCGCCTCCGCCGCCTCCGGGTGCGCCGACGGGTGGCCCCGGGGTGCCGCCGCCTCCGCCCGGTGCGTCGCTCGGCGGTCAGTCCGCTCCCGTCCAGCCCGGGGGGCCGGTCGGCGCGGCCGCTCCCGGCGTGCCGACGGTCGGGCCCGGCTACATGGCCGTGCTGCGGTACCGGGGCCCGGACGGTTCGGAGCAGCAGGTGATCCAGCGCTCCGCGCTCGGGCAGCCGCACCCGGAGTGGCAGATCCTGCAGGAGGTGCGCCGCCTGAACGTGCCGCCGGAGCAGGTGCTGGAGCTGCACACCGAGCTGGAGTGCTGCGACCTGCCCGCGGGGTACTGCGCGCGGATGGTCAAGGAGGCCTGGCCGAACGTGCGGATCACGCACACCGCCCCTTACGGACGGGAGGCCGCGGCGCGTCGGCGCGGGGTCGACCATCTGCTGGAGCACCTGCGCGAGCTGCACACCCACGCCGCCGGCCCGGCGCCGATCGCGTCCTCGCGGGCACCGCTGGCGCCCGCCGCGCAGCCGGCCCCGGTGCCGCCGCCGCAGGCGCTCGCCCAGGAGCTTCAGGCGGCGTTCGGCGACCAGAACCTGTTCCGCTTCGAGCAGCAGGCGGTCTCCCGGGCGGGTGTGCCGCCGGAGGTCCAGTCGACGCTGACCTGGGCCGGGCTGCCGCGTGACTTCGGCCCGTTCTTCTGGGCCCAGGCCCAGCCTGGTCGGCCGATCCCGACGCTGGCCGAGCTGGCCGCGGAGCGCGGGCTGGCCGCCGGTCCGGACGCGGGCACCTACCTCGTCGTCGGCAACGACTACGGGCGGCAGCTCTGCGTCCAGTACGGCACGAACGCGATCGTCGCGGTCGACCTCGGCACGCCCGGCCAGCCGGCCGGTCCGGAGGGGGCGCAGCCGCGCTTCGTGAACTCCGGCCTGCCGCAGTTGGTCCGCTGCCTCGCGGTGCTCGGGCGCCTGTGGCGCTTCCGCTACGGCCTGACCCAGGAGCAGGCGGGCCGCTGGACGACCGACTTCCAGAACGAGGTCAACGCCATCGACCCGGCGGCGCTGTCCTCGCCGGAGAACTGGTGGGCCGTGGTCCTGGAGCAGTTCTGGGACGGCCTGCTGTAGCGCCACGTGGCGCGTGGGACTGGATGTGAGCAGAGGGGACCGGCCCGGAGGCCGGTCCTCTCTGCCGTTTCGTCTGCTGTGTCGGTACCGTCCTAAGAAGCACTAATCTGCGCAAAATAGGACGATCACCGAGCATGTCCGGCAACGCGGAGGAGCGGCAGCAGAACATGAGCAATCCGACCACTCCCACGCCCGGCACCGGCGACTTCCCCCTCGCCCGCAAGGGTTACGACGTCGACCAGGTCGAGCAGGCCCTCGCGCACCTCACCGCCGACCGCGACGAGGCCTGGCAGCGCCTGGCCGCGCTCGGCGACGGCATGCGCGAACTGGAGCGGCAGCTGATGGACCTCCAGGCCACCCAGGCCCTGGCGGAGGCGACGGTTCCGGATTTCGAGGTGCTGAGCCCACGCGCGGCCGGCCTGCTGGTCACGGCCGAGGAGGAGGCCGAGGCGGTCCGCGAGGGCGCGGGCGCGGACTGCGCGCGGCTCGACCAAGAGGCCCGCGACGAGGCCCGCCGACTGCGTGCCGCCGCGGCCCAGTACGCCGGTCAGCAGCGCGCGGCCGCGGAGGAGTCCCACCGCCGCGAGCTCGACCGCGCCCGCAACCAGGCCGAGAGCCTGCGCGGCGAGGCCGACCGCGACGCCCGGCTGGCCCGCGAGTCCGCCGCCGCCTACGCCGAGGAGGTCCACGCCCGCGCCGACCAGGCCTCCCGCGACGCCCACGCCTGGCTGGCCGGCCAGCAGCGGACGGTGGACCAGGAGTTCGCCGAGCACGACGCGAAGGTCGTGGCCTGGGAGGAGCAGGTGGTCGCGATCGGCGAGCGCAAGGTCTCCGAGAGCGAGCGGCATCTCAAGGCGATGCAGGCCAAGTCGGACGAGACCGACGCCGACGCGGCGACCCAGGCGGAACGCCTGGTCGAGGCGGCGAGGCGGGAGGCCGCACGGATCGTCGAGCAGACGGAGCGCGAGCAGGCCACGTTCGCCCAGCGCCGCGAGCACATCCAGTCCCAGCTGGACCACATCCGCGAGACCCTCGCCGCGCTGACCGGCGCCGTCGTCGGCGCCCCCGAACCCGAGGCGGCGGAAGCCGGCGCGGAAGCCCACGCGGAAGCCCACGCGGAGGACGACGCGGAGGCAGGGCCGACCGAGGGAACGCCGACCCCGGCCGACGCCGCGCCCGACAGCGAGGCGGCGACCTCGGAGCTCCCCGTTCTTCCCCAGGCTGTGGACAACGCGGCGGACGGGCACGGCTGAGTCCCGGCACCGGCGCCGTCCCGACGATTGGACGATTGGTTGACCGACGACGACCTGGCGAGGCGCGTCCGTCCTGCCGTCGGCGTACGCTGGAGACCCCCGGGTTGCCTCGCAGTCCGGGTGTTTCGCGTTGCCTCTGGCTGAGAGAAGTAGATGAGCCTGACCGGCCTGCTCGACATCGTCGCCTCCGACCCGGCGCTCGCCGAGGCCGGGGAAGCCGCACTCGCCGGGGATCGGCGGCACCTGGATCTGGTCGGTCCGCCGGCCGCCCGGCCGTTCGCGATCGCCGCGCTGGCGCGCGCCCTCGCACAGAAGGCGAAGGGGGAGCGCGGGCGTCCCGTCCTCGCCGTCACGGCCACCGGCCGTGAGGCGGAGGATCTCGCAGCCGCCCTCGCGTCCCTGCTGCCGCCCGACAGCGTCGCCGAGTTCCCCGCCTGGGAGACACTCCCGCACGAGCGGCTCTCCCCGCGCTCGGACACCGTCGGCCGCCGCATCGCGGTGCTGCGCCGCATCGCGCACCCGAGCGCCGACGACCCGGCGGCGGGGCCGCTCCAGGTGGTCGTCGCGCCGGTGCGCAGCGTGCTGCAGCCGCAGGTCAAGGGCCTGGCCGAGCTGGAGCCGGTGAGCCTGCGGCAGCGGCAGGACGTCGACCTCGACGACATCGTCGAGCGGCTCGCCGCGGCCGCGTACCAGCGCGTGGAGCTGGTGGAGAAGCGTGGCGAGTTCGCCGTGCGCGGCGGGATCCTGGACGTCTTCCCGCCCACCGAGGAGCACCCGCTGCGGGTGGAGTTCTGGGGCGACGAGGTCGAGGAGATCCGCTACTTCAAGGTCGCCGACCAGCGCTCGCTGGAGATCGCGCAGCACGGCCTGTGGGCGCCGCCCTGCCGGGAGCTGCTGCTGACCGACGAGGTCCGGGGCCGCGCCGCCGAGCTGGCGGAGGAGCACCCGGAGCTGAGCGAGATCCTGGACAAGATCGCCCAGGGCATCGCGGTCGAGGGCATGGAGTCCCTCGCGCCGGTCCTGGTCGACGACATGGAACTGCTGATGGACGTCCTGCCGCCGGGCAGCGTCGCCGTGGTCTGCGATCCGGAGCGCGTGCGCACCCGCGCCGCCGACCTGGTCGCCACCAGCGCCGAGTTCCTGCAGGCGTCGTGGGTCGCGGCTGCCTCCGGCGGCAAGGCGCCCTTGGACGTGGGCGCGGCCTCCCTCTGGTCGCTCGCCGACGTCCGCGAGCACGCCGCCGAGATCAGTCTGCCCTGGTGGTCCGTCAGCCCGTTCGCCGCCGACGAGGAGGGGGCGACCGGGCCGGACGTGCTGCACCTGGGGATGCACCCCGTCGAGGCCTACCGCGGCGACACGGCCCGGGCGATCGCCGACGCCAAGGGACGCCTCGCCGAGGGATGGCGTGTCGTGCTGGTGACGGAGGGGCAGGGCCCGGCCTCCCGCATCGCTGAGATGCTCGGCGGCGAAGGCATCGGCGCCCGGCTCACCCCGGACCTGACGACCGCGCCCGACGCGGACGTGATCCACGTGGCCTGCGGCGCGATCGAGAACGGGCTCGTGCACGAGGGCCTCAAGCTCTGCGTGATCACCGAGACGGACCTGTCCGGCCAGAGGTCCTCCACCAAGGACATGCGCCGGATGCCCTCGCGGCGCCGCAACGCCATCGACCCGCTGGCGCTGAAGGCGGGCGACTACGTCGTCCACGAGGCGCACGGCGTCGGCCGCTACATCGAGATGGTGCAGCGCACCGTCCAGGGCGCCACCCGCGAGTACCTGGTGCTGGAGTACGCGCCGGCCAAGCGCGGTCAGCCCGGCGACCGGCTCTTCGTGCCGACCGACCAGCTCGAGCAGGTCACCAAGTACGTCGGCGGCGAGGCCCCGACGCTGCACCGGCTCGGCGGGGCCGACTGGACCAAGACCAAGGCGCGCGCGAAGAAGGCGGTCAAGGAGATCGCCGCCGACCTGATCAAGCTCTACTCGGCGCGCATGGCCTCGCCCGGCCACGCCTTCGGCGCGGACACCCCGTGGCAGCGCGAGTTGGAGGACGCCTTCCCCTACGCGGAGACGCCGGACCAGCTCTCGACCATCGCCGAGGTCAAGGAGGACATGGAGAAGTCGGTCCCGATGGACCGGCTGATCTGCGGCGACGTCGGCTACGGCAAGACCGAGATCGCGGTGCGGGCGGCCTTCAAGGCCGTGCAGGACGGCAAGCAGGTGGCCGTGCTGGTGCCGACGACGCTGCTGGTGCAGCAGCACTTCTCGACCTTCGCCGAGCGCTACGCCAACTTCCCCGTGGTGGTGAAGCCGCTGTCCCGGTTCCAGACGGACTCCGAGGCGAAGGCCGTGCTGGAGGGCCTGCGCGAGGGCAGCGTCGACGTGGTCATCGGCACGCACCGGCTCTTCTCCAACGAGACGAAGTTCAAGGACCTCGGGCTCGTCATCGTCGACGAGGAGCAGCGGTTCGGCGTCGAGCACAAGGAGCAGCTGAAGAAGCTGCGCGCCAACGTGGACGTGCTGACCATGTCCGCCACGCCGATCCCGCGCACCCTGGAGATGGCGGTCACCGGCATCCGCGAGATGTCGACGATCACCACCCCGCCGGAGGAGCGGCACCCGGTGCTGACCTTCGTCGGCCCCTACGAGGAGAAGCAGATCGCCGCCGCGATCCGGCGCGAACTGCTGCGCGAGGGCCAGGTCTTCTACATCCACAACCGGGTCGAGTCGATCGACAAGGCCGCGGCCAAGCTGAAGGAGCTGGTCCCCGAGGCGCGTGTGGCCACCGCGCACGGGCAGATGGGCGAGCAGCAGTTGGAGAAGGTCGTCGTCGATTTCTGGGAGAAGGAGTTCGACGTCCTGGTCTCCACGACGATCGTGGAGTCGGGCATCGACATCTCCAACGCCAACACGCTCATCGTCGAGCGCGGCGACACCTTCGGCCTCTCCCAGCTGCACCAGCTGCGCGGACGTGTCGGCCGTGGCCGTGAACGCGGCTACGCGTACATGCTGTACCCGCCGGAGAAGCCGCTGACCGAGACCGCGCACGAGCGGCTGGCGACCATCGCCCAGCACACCGAGATGGGCGCGGGCATGTACGTCGCGATGAAGGACCTGGAGATCCGCGGCGCGGGCAACCTGCTCGGCGGCGAGCAGTCCGGCCACATCGCGGGCGTCGGCTTCGACCTCTACATGCGCATGGTCGGCGAGGCGGTCGCCGAGTTCCGCGAGATGCTGGAGAGCGGCGGCGCCGCTCCTGAGGAGGAGCCTCTCGAGGTCAAGATCGAGCTGCCGGTCGACGCGCACGTCCCGCACGACTACGCCCCCGGCGAGCGGCTGCGCCTGCAGGCGTACCGGTCGATCGCGGCCGTGAACTCCGAGGACGACATCGCCCAGGTCCGCGCCGAGCTGACCGATCGCTACGGCAAGCTGCCCGACCCGGTGGAGAACCTGCTGATGGTCGCCGGACTGCGGCTGTTCGCGCGCCGCTGCGGGATCTCCGACATCACCCTGCAGGGGCAGTTCATCCGCTTCGGACCGATGGAGCTGCGGGAGTCGCAGGAGCTGCGGCTGAACCGCCTGTACCCGCGTAGCCAGGTGAAGCCGGCGACGAAGCTGGTCCTCGTCCCGAGGCCGGCGACCGCGCGGATCGGCGGCAAGCCGGTAGTGGGGCGTGAACTGCTGAGCTGGTGCGTGGAGTTCCTGTCGGCGATGTTCAGTTAGGTGCGCGACCCAGGGGCGCGGAGCCGCGTGTCGACCGAGCTCCGCGCCCCTGGACGGTTCAGACCGTGAGCTGGTCGCGCTGCTGCCGTCGAGCGCGACGACGGGCGCGCCCGGCCGCGCAGTTCCACCCCACACGCCCGTTCCTGCGGCCCTGCTCGCCCTGGCCCGAGGGAGTAGCGGCGGTCCTCGCCACGTGGAGAACCCGTACGCGGGATGAACCTGCGGCAGGGCCGGGAGATCCGCCGCCGCGAGGCCCAGATGCGCCTCGCGCTCGGCCACCGCGCCGGAGTCGGCGAGGCCCTGTCCGCGCTGCTGCCGCCGGCCGAGCAGCCGCACGGGCGGGGACACCCGTTCACAGAGGAGATCCGCGGGACGCGGTCCCGGCTGTGAACCCGGTTTCGTCGCGGTCGAGCCGGCCGTCCCTTCCCGTCGCGATCGGGCCCCAACCGGTTCGGGCAACCGGTTCGGGCCCGGGTCCTCCGCTGCTCGTGGTCCCCGCCGCGCAAAAGGGACCGATAGGCTCGAAGCATGTTCCTCGGACTCGTCATGGCCCTGGTGGCCGCGCTCTGCTTCGGTTCGGCCATGGTGCTGCAGGCGCTCGGCGCCCAGGCCCACTCGCCGGCCGGCTCGAGCGGCGGACTGCTCGGGACGGTCCGGGCGATGGTCAACGTGCCGTTCATCTGCGGGCTGGCGCTGGACCTGCTGGGCTTCGTGGCCCAGCTCATCGCACTCCGGTCGCTGCCGCTCTACGTCGTGCAGGCCGCGCTCGCGGGGGCGCTCGCGGTGACGGCGGTGCTCGGGGCGGCCGTGCTGCGGCTGCGGCTCGGGAGGGCCGAATGGGCCGGCGTCGCCGGTGTCTGTCTCGGGCTCGCGCTGCTGGGGGCGACCGCGGGCAAGGAGGGTGACAAGCACCCCGGCATGGCGCTGCACTGGATCATGCTGGTCGCCGTCGTGCTGATCGCGGCCGCCGGCGCACTGGCCTGGCGGCTGACGGAGCCCGCCCGCGCCGCAGTGATGGGGACGCTGTGCGGCCTCGGCTTCGGCGTCGTCGGGCTGTCCGTCCGTCTGCTGCCGGCCGTGCACGGCACGGACCTGATGCCGCTGCTGAAGGAGCCGGCCACCTACGCGCTGCTCGGCGGGGGCGCGGTGGCGTTCGTCTTCATGACCGAGGGCGTGCGCGGCGGCAAGGTGACGACCGCGACGGCGGCGATGGTGCTCGGCGAGACGGCGCTGCCCGCGGTGCTCGGCGTGATCCTGCTTGGGGACCGCACCCGACCGGGGCTGCTCTGGCTGGCGCTGCTCGGCTTCGCGATCGCGGTGGCCGGGGCGCTCGCCCTGGCCCGCTTCGGGGAGGTCGCCCCGGCGGAGGCGCACGGAGCCGGCGGCGGGGAAGGCGGCGAGGCCGCTGGGACAGGGACCGCTGGGACGGGGACCGCCGGGACCGGGACCGCCGGGACCACCGGGGCCGCCGTGGTCACGCCCGACCCGGCCGCCGCCGACGAGATGACCGCTGCCGACGAGGCGCGGGAGGGCCAGCGGCACTGATCCGGCTCTGATCCGGCGCCCGGGTGGGGTGAACCCGTGCTCCTGGCGTGCCCTCTGGTGTGGGCGACGCCCGCGTGGGACCGTGATCTGCGGCACACGCACCGGACGCATCGGACGGACCGTCAGTCGCAGGAGGCCCCGTGAACCGCACCCGCACCGCCCTTTTCGCGTTGATCGCCACCATCGCCACGCCGGGGCTCTCCGCCTGTTCCGGGAGCGGGAACGCGGGGACGGTTCACACCGGCGCGGCGGCGGTCGTCGGCGGCCAGCGGATCAGCGTCGCCACCGTCGAGAACCAGGTGTCCTCGTTCCGCGACGCCGCGCCCGCGCAGGGCAGCGGCAGCGGCTCCAGCAGGACGTTCGGCCAGGACTCCGCGGGCATGCCGGCCAACGTGCTCGGCTTCCTCATCCAGGAGCAGGTGGTCCAGTCGGCACTGGACCAGAAGGGCCTGAGCGTCTCGGCGACGGACGTCGCCGCGGTCGAGGCGCCGTTCCTGAAGAGCGCCGGCAGCCAGACCCAGCTGACGGCCGAGTTCGTCAACCAGGTCGGCCTGCCGCCGGAGGACCTCGAGTCCTACTTCCGCTGGCAGGCGGGGGTCAAGGCGCTGCTGGGCAGCGTCGGCGGGGACAGCGCCAAGCTGACCGGGCTGCTGCAGCCGGTCGCGGCGGATTTGAGGATCTCCGTCAACCCGCGCTACGGCAGCTGGGACACGACCAAGCTGACCCTGGGCGACAGCGCCCAGCCGTGGATCAAGCCGGTGTCGCAGGACAACGCGGGGTAGGTTTCCCTGTGTGTCCCAACGCGATGCACGGCCCAGTGAACCCCAGCCCAGTGAACCCCAGCCCGGCGATGCGCAGGCCGGCGACGCACAGCCCGGCGCCGGCGATCCACAGCACGCCGAAGCCCCCGCCGGTCCCGGCCGGCTGGTGCTGCTGAGCACCACGCACCGGGTCGCCCCCGGCCTGCTCTCCGGTCCCGCCTGGCGGACGCTGCACACCGCCGACCGGGTCCTGGCCGGGGACCCGGCGCACCCGCTGCTCGCGCCGCTCGCCCAGAGCGGGATCACGGCGGAGGTGCTGGACGTCCCGTCCTACGCCCGTGCGCGCACGCTCGCCGAGGCGGCGTCGGACGCCGTCGTGGTCTGGCTGGTCGGCCCGGACGGTGACCCGGGGCTCACCGACGCCCTGGCGCGCTTCGCGGTCGAGGGCGCGGAGACCCCCGGCGTGGTCGTGCCGGAGCTCGAGCTGCTGCCAGGCTCCTACGACCTCCCGGGCGCCCGGCTGCTCGACCTGGTCACCGTGATGGACCGGCTCCGCTCGCCCGGTGGCTGCCCCTGGGACGCGAAGCAGACCCACGAGTCGCTGGTGAAGTACCTGGTCGAGGAGTCCTTCGAGCTGGTCGAGGCGATCGAGGAGGAAGACCGGGCGACCCTGCGCGAGGAGCTGGGCGACGTGCTGCTCCAGGTCTTCTTCCACTCCCGCATCGCACAGGAGCACGACACCGACCCGTTCTCGATCGACGATGTCGCCGGGGCCATCGTGGACAAGCTGATCTACCGTCACCCGCATGTCTTCGGTGACCGGGACGCCGACACGGCCGAGCAGGTCGAGGCCAACTGGGAGGAGCTGAAGGCGGCGGAGAAGCAGCGCGAGTCCGCCACCGACGGCGTCCCGCTCGGCCAGCCGGCGCTGGCCCTCGCCGCCAAGCTCCACTCCCGCGCGCGGAAGGCGGGGGTGCCGGACGCCCTGCCGGACGCGGACGCGGCCGAGGCGGATTTCGGCGCGCGCCTCCTGCGTCTGGCCGCGGAGGCGCAGGACGCCGGGGTGGACCCGGAGGCCGCGCTGCGCGCGGCAGCGCGGAGGTACCGTGACGCGATCCGCGCGGCGGAGTCGGGTCAGGCGGACTGATGCGGCTCCAGCGCGAGCACCCGTGGCCCGCGACGGAGGCCGAGGCGCTGGCCGTGCAGGAGGAACTGCGCCCGCTGGTCCGCGCCGTCCCGCTGCCGCGCCCGCCGCGTCTGATCGCCGGGCTCGACGTGGCCTACGTCGGCGCGCACGGCGCGCCGGACGACAGGGTGGCGGCGGCCGTCGTCGTGCTGGACGCGGCGACGCTCGAACCGGTCGAGCGGGCGACGGCGGTCGGCATGGCGGGATTCCCTTACGTTCCCGGGCTGTTCGCGTTCCGCGAGCTCCCCGTGCTGGTCCGCGCGCTGGAAGGGCTCGCCACCGTCCCCGACGTGCTGCTCTGCGACGGCCAGGGGCTGGCCCATCCGCGCCGCTTCGGTCTCGCCTGCCACCTCGGCGTGCTGACGGGCGTGCCGACGCTCGGCGTCGCCAAGACGCCGCTGCTGGGGCAGTGGACCGAGCCGGAGACGGAGCGGGGCGCGACATCCGACGTCCATGACGGGGGCGAGCTCGTCGCCCGGGTCCTGCGCACGCAGACCGGCGTCAAGCCGGTGACGGTCTCGGTCGGCCACCTGATCGACCTCGACGACGCGACGCGCGTGGTGCTGGACGCCGCGCCCCGCTTCCGTCTCCCGGAGACGACCCGCCTGGCCGACCGACTCTGCCGCGACGCGGTGGCAGCGGCGGGACAGGCGACGGGGTGATCAGCGGGGTGACGGGCGGAGTGACGGGCGGGGCGGCGACCCCCCGCCCGCGGTTCCGTCGAGCGGGGGTTCGTCACACGCCTCGCCTCTTGTCCGTTCGTCGGCGGCATGGTGGCATCGGCCCATGACGCCCACCCCCACCGCCCCGGCCCGCTGGGGCCTCACCTTCCCCCTCGACGGCATTCCGCTGGCCGCGCAGCGCGCGCTCGTGGAGTCGCTGCCGGATCTCGGCTTCACCGATCTGTGGTCGATGGAGACCGCCGGCGCGGACGCGTTCACACCGCTGGCCCTGGCCTCCGTCTGGGCGCCGCAGTTGCGGCTCGGGACCGCGATCGTCCCCGTGCACACGCGCGGCCCGGCGCTGCTGGCGATGCAGGCCGCCGCGCTGGCGGAGGCCGCGCCGGGACGCTTCCAACTGGGCATCGGGGCGTCCTCGCCAGTCATCGTCCACGACTGGAACGGCATCGCGTTCGAGGAGCCGTTCCGCCGCAGCCGCGACGTGCTGCGGTTCCTGCGGGCCGCGTTCACCGGGCAGCCGGTGACGGAGGAGTTCACGACCTTCTCCGTGCGCAGGTTCCGGCTGGACCGGGTGCCGGCGCACACGCCGCCGGTGCTGCTGGCGGCGCTTCGGCCGGGGATGCTGAAGCTCGCCGCTCGCGAGGCGGACGGGACGATCCTCAACTGGCTGGCGCCACAGGACGTGCGGACCGCGCGCGGCGTCTTCGACGCCGAGGCGGGGCCGGACCACGGCAAGGAGGTCGTGGCCCGGATCTTCGTCTGCCCGACCGAGGACGTGGACTACGCCCGCGCCCTCGGCCGCCGGCTGATCGCGGCCTATCTGACCGTCCCCGCCTACGCGGAGTTCCACCGGTGGCTCGGGCGCGGGGATGCGCTGGAGCCGCTCTGGAAGAACTGGGCGGCGGGCGACCGGAAGACCGCCGCCGCCTCGGTCCCCGACGAGGTCGTGGACGCGCTGGTCGTGCACGGCTCCCCGGAGCGCTGCCGCGAGCGGATCAGCGCCTACGTCGAGAACGGCGTGACGGTGCCCGTCCCCGCGCTGCTGCCCACGCCGGACCAGGGCGCCCGTGCCCTGGCCGCGGCGGTGAAGGCGGTCAGCCCGAGCTGACCAGGGGCGTCGTCCCGGCCCAGGGCGGCCGGGCGCGCGCCCGACTCCGCCAGCGCCTCGAACGGCGGCATCGGCAGCCGCCATCCGTCGAGCACCTTGGCTACGCCCGGGTTCGAATCGGCCAGCGCGGCGCCGTCCGGCAGCGGGCCGCTGTCCAGAGGGACCATGCGGCGGATCCGCTCCGGCCTCCGGTCCGCCGCCCCGGTCACCGCGCCGATGCCGCCGCTGTGGGCGACCAGCACCGTGTCGCGCAGGTCCGCCTCGGTCAGCAGTGCGGTGAGGTCGGCGACATGGGTCTCCAGATCCACCTGCGGTCCGCCCTGCGCGGCGCGTGCCGCCGGCCCGGTCGGCGTCACCGGATGGGGACAGCCGCCGTCCTCCATCGCCGTCGTCACCCGGACGGCGGCGAGGCGGGACGGCGGCGGGAGCCGTCCGTCGGCCGGCCCCGGCTCAGGCGCCCAGCTGCGGAAGGGAGGCCACGGCCTTGCGCATGCCCGTCAGCCACGCGTCGCGGTCCGCAGTGCGGTTCTGCTCGTACGTCGCGACCTCCTCGTGCGGGAGGATCAGGAAGCGCTCGTCCGCGAGGCCGCGGACCACCGCCTCCGCGACGTCCTCCGGCTCGATCAGCTTGCCGAAGGCCGTCAGGACCGCGCGGACGTCGTCGCGGGCGGTCATCCCGCTGTGGACGCCCTGCGGGCACAGCGCGCTGACGCGGATGCCCTGGGAGCCGTAGGTGACGGACAGCCACTCGGCGAAGGCCACCGCCGCGTGCTTGGTGGCCGTGTAGGCGGCGTCGCCGGGCATCTGCAGCAGGCCCGCCGCGCTCGCGGTGTTCAGCAGGTAGCCGTGGCCCCGCTTGAGCATGCCGGGCAGCACCGCGCGTGCGGCGTAGACGTGGGCCATCACGTTGATGTCCCAGTTGGCCTGCCAGACCGCGTCGGGGGCGTCGATGCCCGCGCCGCTGCCGATGCCCGCGTTGCTGCAGAACAGGTCGACGGGGCCGAGGTGCTTCTCGGCGGTGTCGACCAGCGCGCGGACGTCGCTCTCGCGGGACACGTCGCTGGCCACCCCGACGGTGTGGCAGCCGGCACGGTCCAGCTCCTGGGCCAGGTCCTCGACCTTGCCGCCGTCGAGATCGGCCAGCAGCAGGCCACGCGCCCCCTCCGCGGCGAACCGCCGCGCCAGCGCGGCGCCGATGCCGCCCGCCGCACCCGTGACGACGACGACAGCGCCCTTCAGCTCCATGCCCCGAACCCCTTTTCCCGCGCTTCGTCGCGCGTCACGTCCCGGACCCCGCACGGTCCGATCGCTGCGGGCGATCGTAAGCTCACTACCGGTGGGTTCGACAGTGTGTCTCTGCCCACCTTGCCGAACGGTTAACGTCGGGGCGTGCACGATGTCTCCCCGCCTTCGCTCTTCACGTTCGACTTCGCAGCGAATCCTTACCCCGCCTACGCCTGGCTGCGCGAACACGCGCCGGTCCGCTGGACGACGCTGCCGAGCGGGGTCGACGCCTGGCTCGTGACGCGGTACGTGGACGCGCGCCAGGCGCTCGCGGACACGCGGCTGAGCAAGAACCCGGCCAAGCACAGCCTGCAGGCGCACCGCAGCGGGCGCGTCGGCATCCCCGGGGAGCGCAGCGCCGACCTGATGACGCACCTGCTCAACATCGACCCGCCGGACCACACCCGGCTCCGCCGTCTGGTCTCGAAGGCGTTCACACCGCGCCGGGTCGCCGCGTTCGAGCCGCGTGTGCGGGAGATCACAGACCGGCTGATCGACGGATTCGCGCAGCGCGGCCACGCGGACCTGATCCACGAGTTCGCCTTCCCGCTGCCGATCTACGCCATCTGCGACCTGCTGGGCGTGCCGCCCGAGGACCAGGACGACTTCCGCGACTGGGCGGGGATGATGATCCATCACGGGCAGTCGCCGCGCGGCGGCGTCGGCCGCGCGGTGAAGAAGATGCGCGGCTACCTGGCCGAGCTGATCCACCGCAAGCGCGCGGAGCTCGGCGAGGACCTGATCTCCGGCCTGATCCGGGCCAGTGACCACGGCGAGCACCTGACCGAGAACGAGGCCGCGGCGATGGCCTTCATCCTCCTGTTCGCCGGCTTCGAGACCACGGTCAACCTCATCGGCAACGGCATGTTCGCGCTGCTCACCCATCCCGAGCAGCGGGCGGCGCTGCAGGCGTCCCTCGCCCTGGGCGAGACCGCCGCGTTGGAGTCCGCGGTCGAGGAGCTGCTGCGCTTCGACGGTCCGGTCGAGATCGCCACCTGGCGCTTCGCCACCGAGCCGCTGACCATCGGCGGTCAGCACATCGCCGCGGGCGATCCGGTCCTGGTCGTCCTCGCCGCCGCTGACCGCGATCCCGGCCGCTTCCCGGACCCGGACACCCTGGATCTGGCCCGCCGCGACAACCCCCACATCGCCTTCGGCCTCGGCGTCCACTACTGCATCGGCGCCCCGCTGGCACGGCTCGAAGCCCAGTACGCCCTCTCCGCCCTGCTGCGCCGCGTCCCGGACGTCACGTTGGCCGCCGACCCAGCCGAACTGCGCTGGCGCGGCGGCCTCATCATGCGAGGGCTCAGACAGTTGCCGGTGGAGTTCTCCGTCAGCGACGGTTGAGCAGGAAGTACAGCGCGAGCACCGTGATGCAGAGCTGCGCGCCCTGGGCGTACTGCTTCTTGAGCAGCGCCGTGGCCGCCAGAAGAGCGAAGGCAAGGCCGGGGACGTGCCGGGTGACCCACCACTCGACGACAAGGAACACGGCGAGTGCGACGGCCGTGTCCGGCGGGCGGAACAGTGACCTCATGGATGTCCTCCTCGGAACCCGCAGCGGCTCAGGGGAGGGGGAGACACGGGTGCCAGACACCGTCGGCTGGCGCCGGGATACTGCTTCCCCCGTAGCGGTCGACTCGGTCAGGTTGGCGCAAGTTGACCGAGATGACCTCCACTATGAGGATTGTCCCGAAGTTGACTGATCAATAAACTGACGCACGGTCAACTCTGGATGGACGGTTGTCGACTGGCTCAAAACGGGTAGTCAACCGGCGGGGAGGTGGCGCAAATGAACGCGGAGTCGGACGCGGAGACGGCGACCGAACGGGTCGTAGCGACGCTGCGGAACCGGATCAGGGCCATGCGGCCCGGCGAGCGCCTGCCGTCGCGGGGCGCGATGGCCCGCGAGTACGACGTGGCGCCGTCCACGGTCCAGAAGGCGCTGCGTGAACTCCTCGGGGAGGGCCTGATCACGGGGGGTCGGGGGGCCCCTCCCGTCGTCGTGGGCGCGGGGGGCGAGTCCCAGCCGGCGCAGGCCATCGACGTGCTGGACGACATCCTGGACCGGGTGCTCACCGAATCCCGGGTCACCGTCGACTACTTCGGCTTCACTGCGGAGACGTTGGCGCTGAGTCTGGCGCCCAAGCTCGACCGACTGAGGGCCCTGGCGGGCGCGTCGCCGCCGCGGGAGATCCGGCTGCGCCTGCTGCTCCCCGATCCGACCGCCAAGCTGGCGGTGCCCTACGTGGTGGGCGATCCGGATGATCCCGCGCCACGGCTGCGGCAGGCGGAGATCACCCGTCACCAGGTGCGCTCACTGCAGTCGACCTTGGAGACTCTCGGAATCGACGAGCCGGAGGGTGTCTTCACGGTCGACATCAAAGTCGTGCCGCTGACGCCGGTCATGAAGCTCTACATCGTCAACGGCCGACTCGCCCTCCAGGGTCTGTACGAATTCCTGGACCGTGACGTTCCGCTCCGGGACGGCGAACTCACGAAGATCCAGGACGTGTTCGGGCTGGAGGCGCCGCTCTTCGAGATACCGGTGGTGACCGCCAGGGCGTGGTTCGAGTCCGTCTGGTCAGGGCGGGCACGTCCCTACACACTGAGCAGATGATCCCACCCGCATCAGGATCCGCGCTCGACTGGGCATGGGCGGCGGATGTGCGCGCCTTGCTCTTCGATTTCGACGGACCTGTCTGCCGCCTCTTCGAGGGGCACGACACCGGGCGGATGGCCGACGACCTCCGGGGGATCCTGCGCGGCCACGACGCGGACCTGAGCGGACTGCACCAGGAGAGGAACGCGCACACGATCCTGCGCCGGACGCGGGGCCTGGCGGGCGCGGCGCTCGCCGAGGCGGAGAAGTGGCTGACCGAGCGTGAGTGTGAGGCCGCGTCGACAGCACGGCTGACCCCCGGGGTGAGGGACCTGATCGAGGGGCTCTCGATTCCGCTGGCGGTGGCCAGCAACAACGCATGGGACGCGATTGACGGCTGCCTGAGGAGAGAGGGGTTGCTGGAACGTTTCTCCGGAGGCATCCACGGCCGCGATCCGAAAGAGCCGTGGCGGATGAAGCCGCACCCGGACTGCATCGAACGGGCCCTGCACCACCTGGGCGCGGACGACCGCGAAAGGGTGGCCCTGATCGGCGACTCGGAGGCGGACGCCGAGGCGGCGCGGGAGGCGGGCATCGCCTTCGTCGGGTTCGTGCCGGAGGGCCGGGCGAACGCCGCTCGCCTGACCGAGCTCGGCGCGCGCGTGGTGGTGGCCGAGATGACCGAGCTGACCAGGGTCTTTCTCCCCGGGCGCGATTAGTCCGCCGACATCGGGCCGTCCGTCGAGCGAGGCCCGGGTTCCCGCAGTAGAGTGCCGTCAAACGTCGACGCTTCTCCTCCTGCGGGGGCAGCCATCCCAGGCCGGGATCCTCACCACCAAGCCACCAAGGCCGAGCGCTGGCTCTCGGTGGCGTCCGGGCTGTGCCCCGGGCTGACGCTCTGGTGGCTGGCGCGGCGCGGGGAGGCTCTGGCGGGCTTCCGGCACCGGAACGTCGCGGTCGATCTGGGCGGCACGCCGGTGCTGCTGCGGACGCCCCGTCGTCAGGCGTACCGCTTCGACCAGGTGGTCTGGTCGGAGCGGACGATCCTGGAGTCGCTCAAAGGCCGGGTGGACGGCGCTCCTCAGGTGTTGCAGGGCCCGCTGAACTCCTTCACGTTCACGCCGGGCGAGTCCCTGGCGGACCGTCGGCTGCGCGGTGGTCTTCCGGAGGAGCGGATCCACGCCTGGCTGTCCGCCTTCTTCGCGGAGCTGGCGGCCGTTCCGGTGGACCAGCTGCCGACCCGTCCGTCGGACTGGCCCGAGGACGGCGACAGCCAGGGCTTCCTCCGGGAGCAGGTGCGCTACGCCCGGGAGGAGATGGCTCCCGCCGTGCTGCGCGACTACGGCACGCTGCTGCGCGGGCTCTCGTTCCCCGACGACGCGTTGCAGCGGTTCGCCGATCGGGTCCCGCGGCTGACGTCCCGTCCGTTCCTGCTGCTCCACGGTGATCTCCACGCCGGCAACATCATCGTCTCCGCCGAGGACGGAAAGCCCAGGTTGATCGACTGGGAACTGGCCATGGTGGGCGACCCGCTCCACGATCTGGCGATGCATCTGGAGCGTTTCGGCTATCGCAACGAGGTGGAGCGCCGCAGGGTGCGGGAGATCTGGCGGCGCGCGGTCCGCGACGTCGTTCCCGAGGCCGTCAAGGGCCTGGAAGCCGACCTGCGTTGGTACGTCGGATTCCAGCGCGTGAGGTCCGTCTATGTCGACGTCGTGCGGACCTGCGAGCAGTTCGAGGTGCTGGGGGAGAAGGCCGCCTGTGAACGGCTCGCCGAGATCGTCGGCCGGGCACTGCCCTGGATCGGGGTGCGGGCCGTCCTGACCGACGCGCAGGTGCGCGAGGCGCTCACGGAATGGCGTGGCGCACGCCGGCGCGTCCCGGCGCGCGGATAGGACGCCCCGTCAGAAACGCCTGCTCACCGCGGGGGACATAGCCGCTTGGCCTTCCCCGCGCCGTAACGGAGCTCACAGCCGATCGTGCCCCGATATCGAAATGCCAGGTCAGCATGGGCCATTGAGAAAAAATGTGTGACCTGTGGGAGGTGTGCGAAGCACCGGTGTGCGTGTCGTGATTGAGATTCATATGAAGGACTGCCTAGCCTCCTTCGTGTTCGCAGCAGCGGACGACCGTCGAACGGGACGCCGAGTCCTGTCCACCGTGAGGCGGGAAACCACGAGTTGACGACCGGGCAGGAGCGGGGGACCCAGGTAAGTCGCCGATCGTGCGCGAGCGCGGACGGCTTGGGGTGAAGACGCGCCAGCGTCCGGGCCATCCTCTGCGGCCCGAACCCGACAGCTCACCTCGCAGGCGTCGGAGAGGGAATTCCGCATGCTCTTCTCTGGCACCGGCCGTCATCGTCGTGTCCGTGTGAACAAGGCCAGGGTCATCGTGGCCACCACCTCCGTCGCCGGCGCCGCGGTGGCGCTGCCGCTGATCGGCGCCTCGGGTGCGAGCGCCGCCCCCGTCTCGACCTGGGACAAGGTCGCCCAGTGCGAGAGCGGCGGCGACTGGTCCATCAACACCGGCAACGGTTACTACGGCGGTCTGCAGTTCTCCGCCTCCACCTGGCGCGCCTACGGCGGCGGCGCGTACGCCGGCACCGCGAACCACGCGTCCAAGGGCGAGCAGATATCCGTCGCCGAGCGGGTGCTCGACAGCCAGGGCCCCGGCGCCTGGCCCGTCTGCGGGCCCCGGGCCGGTCTGCACAAGGGCGGTCCGGCGCCCGTCGTCGGCACCGGCAAGCACCGCAAGCCCGCGCCGAAGCCCGGCGGCCCGGCCAAGAAGCCCACCCCGCCCGCGCGCCACGGCGGCTCGGGGAACTACACCGTCAAGCCCGGCGACACGCTGTCGAAGATCGCCGCCGCGCAGCACATCCTCGGCGGCTGGCAGCGGCTGTACGCGGAGAACCGCGCCACCATCGGGAGCGACCCGGACATGCTGCACATCGGCGAGCGGCTCGTCGTGAGGTAGGCCCGGCGGGTCTCGGGCGACGCCGGGCGGCCGCTACCCACCGGTAGGGTCCGCCCGGCGTTCCGCCAGGCAAGACAGGCCCATGGGCCTGAGGGGTCCGGGCGGGCGCAGAGGCTAGGCTCAGTGCGTAACAACCCGCATCCCCATGAGGAGACAGTTGTGCCGTCCATCGACGTCGTCGTAGCGCGGGAGATTCTCGACTCGCGTGGCAACCCCACCGTCGAGGTCGAGGTCGGCCTCGACGACGGCAGCACCGGCCGCGCCGCCGTGCCGTCGGGTGCCTCCACCGGTGCCTTCGAGGCCCTGGAGCTCCGCGACGGTGACAAGTCCCGCTACGGCGGCAAGGGTGTGGAGAAGGCCGTCCTGGCCGTCATCGAGCAGATCGGCCCGGAGCTGGTCGGCTACGACGCGACCGAGCAGCGCCTGATCGACCAGGCCATGCTCGACCTGGACGCCACCGCCGACAAGTCGTCGCTGGGCGCGAACGCGATCCTGGGCGTCTCGCTGGCCGTCGCGCACGCCGCCTCCGAGGCCAGCGACCTGCCGCTGTTCCGCTACCTGGGCGGCCCCAACGCCCACGTGCTGCCGGTGCCGATGATGAACATCCTCAACGGCGGTTCGCACGCGGACTCCAACGTGGACATCCAGGAGTTCATGATCGCCCCGATCGGCGCGGAGTCCTTCTCCGAGGCGCTGCGCTGGGGTGTCGAGGTCTACCACCAGCTCAAGGGCGTGCTCAAGGCCCGCGGCCTGTCCACCGGCCTGGGCGACGAGGGCGGCTTCGCGCCGAACCTCGACTCCAACCGCGAGGCCCTGGACCTGATCGTCGAGGCCATCAAGGGCGCCGGCTACACCCCCGGCCGCGACATCGCGCTGGCCCTGGACGTCGCCGCCTCCGAGTTCTACAAGGACGGCGCGTACCAGTTCGAGGGCAAGGCGCTCAGCGCCGCCGAGATGACGGCGTACTACGCCGAGCTGGTCGCCGCGTACCCGCTGGTCTCCATCGAGGACCCGCTGTTCGAGGACGACTGGGAGGGCTGGAAGACCATCACCGCCGAGCTCGGCGACAAGGTCCAGCTCGTCGGCGACGACCTGTTCGTCACCAACCCGGAGCGCCTCGCCCGCGGCATCAAGGAGGGCGCCGCCAACGCCCTGCTGGTGAAGGTCAACCAGATCGGCTCGCTCACCGAGACCCTGGACGCCGTCGAGCTGGCCCAGCGCAACGGCTACCGCTGCATGATGTCGCACCGCTCCGGCGAGACCGAGGACGTCACCATCGCCGACCTGGCCGTCGCCACCAACTGCGGCCAGATCAAGACCGGCGCCCCGGCCCGCTCCGAGCGCGTCGCCAAGTACAACCAGCTGCTGCGCATCGAGGAGATCCTCGACGACGCCGCCGAGTACGCCGGCCGCGGCGCCTTCCCGCGCTTCAACGGCTGACCCGCTCCTCCGACGCCTCGCCGCTCTCACCCTCTAGGGTGGGGCGGCGGGGCGTCTTCGCGCACGGAGCACGGGAACGCCGTGAACCCGGGGAGGGCTGCGAGTTTTGGGAGGGACGGCAGTGGCGGCAGGGCAGCAGCAGGTCCGACGGCGGCCGCGGCTCACCGGCCGGGCGGCGGTGCTGGCCCTGGTCGTGTGCGCGCTGGTGGCCGCGCTGGCCTACCCGATGCGGCAGTTCATCGCCCAGCGTTCACAGATCGACCAGCAGCGCGCCGCGCAGCAGCAGGCGCAGCGCCAGGTGGACGAGCTGCGCCGGGAGAAGGCGCGCTGGCAGGATCCGGCGTTCGTCGAGGCCCAGGCGCGGCAACGCCTCCACTACGCCTTCCCCGGCGACACCCCGTTCACGGCTGTGAACCCCTCGACCACGCCGACCGCCTCCCCGACCGCGCAGCAGCAGGCCTCGCAGCCCTGGTACCAGAGCCTGCTCGGCTCCCTCGACACGGCAGACCACGCCGGACACTGAAGAATAGAGACATGTCGCACGACCACCCCCCCGTTGCCCGCCCTGCCGACGCCACCGCCGTCTCCGAGGCCGACCGAGCCGCCGTCGAGGCCCAGCTGGGCCGCGTGCCGCGAGGCCTGCGGGCCGTCGCCCACCGCTGCCCCTGCGGCCTGCCCGACGTGGTCGAGACGGCCCCGCGCCTCGAGGACGGCACGCCGTTCCCGACCCTCTACTACCTGACCTGCCCCCGCGCCGCCTCGCTGATCGGCACGCTGGAGGCCGACGGGATGATGAAGGAGCAGACGGCCCGGCTCGCCGAGGAGCCGGAGCTCGCCGAGGGCTACCGCAAGGCCCACGAGGACTACATCGCCCGTCGTGACGCGATCGAGGTGCTGGAGGGCTTCCCGAGCGCCGGCGGCATGCCGGACCGGGTCAAGTGCCTGCACGTGCTGGTCGGCCACTCCCTGGCCGCGGGGCCGGGTGTGAACCCGCTCGGCGACGAGGCGCTGGCGGCGCTGCCGGAGTGGTGGCGCAAGGGCCCGTGCGTGTGCGTGACGGGCGCGGACCAGGACGCGGAGCAGGCGGCCGACGGTGCCGACGACCAGGGGGAGAACGCGTGAGCCTGACCCGCGTGGCCGGTGTCGACTGCGGCACCAACTCCATCCGCCTGCTGGTCGCCGACCTCGACCCGGCGACGGGCGAGCTGCACGAGCTGGACCGCCGGATGACGATCGTCCGCCTCGGTCAGGGCGTGGACCGCACCGGTCGGCTCGCGCCGGAGGCCCTGGAGCGGACCTTCGCGGCCTGCCGCGACTACGCCGCGATCATCCGTGACCTCGGCGCGACGCGACTGCGCTTCGTGGCGACCAGCGCCTCGCGCGACGCGGAGAACCGCGACGAGTTCGTCGCGGGCGTGCGCGAGATCCTCGGCGTCGACCCCGAGGTGATCAGCGGCGACGAGGAGGCGCAGCTCTCCTTCACCGGCGCCACCAAGGAGCTGAACGGCGAGGGCGGCCCGTACCTGGTCTTCGACCTGGGCGGGGGCTCGACGGAGTTCGTGCTGGGCACGGACCGGGTCGAGGCGGCCCGCTCGGTCGACATCGGCTGCGTGCGGATGACCGAGCGCCACGGCGAGGACTTCGACGCGATGCGCGCCGACATCGCCAAGGCGCTGGACGAGGCCGCGGAGACCGTTCCCCTCGACAGCGGCGCCACTCTCGTGGGCCTGGCGGGGACGGTCACCACGGTGGCCGCCATCGCGCTCGACCTGCCCTCCTACCGGAGCGAGCTGATCCACCGCTCCCGCATCCCCGTCGCGGACGTCCGCGCGGTCGTGGAACGGCTGCTGGCCTCCACCCACGAGGAGCGCGCGGCGATCCCCGTGATGCACCCGGGACGGGTTGACGTGATCGTGGCGGGCGCCCTGGTCCTGCTGGCGATCATGGAGCGGACCGGCGCCGCCGAGCTGGTCGTCAGCGAGCACGACATCCTCGACGGAATCGCCTGGAGCACGCTGCTCTGACGCCGGGTCGGGGCGTTCGGCGGGCGCCCCGGCGGTCGGCCGCGCGCCTCTCCCGGAAATGTTCGTGAATTTCTTCACATGGAGTTCCCGTCGGTTGCCAGGGCCACTGGGGTGCTTCGTCCGAATTGTGGGACCGAAGGCACCTCGGCGAGCCTGCCCGCCGGATCGGAGGCAACGCGCCCCAGTCGCACGCACAATCGCAATGAGGCCGTCGAGCTGCGGAAATTCACAGCCTCGCGATCACGGCTGTGAGCGGTGCCCTCGGCTCGGATCACGGGGGCGCGAACTATAGCAGGTGCTGTCCAGACCCTTGTGACCAGGCCCACAAATGCCAGGCAGGGAGGGGGTGGATACTTTCGGATATGAGCACCACGGAGCGTCCTCGCATCCTGATTGTCGGCGGTGGCTACGTCGGCCTGTATGCCGCGATGCGCATCCTCAAGAAGATGCGCTACGGAGAGGCGACTGTCACGGTCGTCGACCCGCGGTCGTACATGACGTACCTGCCCTTCCTCCCCGAGGCGGCCGGCGGCAACGTCGCGCCTCGCAACCTCGTCGCCCCGCTGCGGCGCGTCCTGAAGAAGGCCGAGGTCCTGACGGGTCACGTCACCTCGGTCGACCAGGACCGCAAGGTGGCCACCGTGCACCCTGCCGCGGGCGACCCCTACGAGATCCCCTTCGACTACCTCGTCGTCGCGATGGGCTCGGTGTCCCGCACCTTCCCGATCCCGGGTCTGGCGGAGCACGGCATCGGCATGAAGTCGGTCGAGGAGGCCATCAGCCTCCGGAACCACGTCGTGGCCCAGCTCGACCGCGCCGAGTCCACGACCGACGAGGCGGTGCGCAAGCAGGCGCTGACCTTCGTCGTCATCGGTGGCGGCTTCGCCGGCATCGAGACGATCGCCGAGATCGAGGACATGGCCCGCGACTCGGCGAAGATCTACCACAACGTGAAGCGTGAGGACATGCGCTTCATCGTGGTCGAGGCCGCCAACCGCATCCTCCCCGAGATGGGCCCGGACCTCGGTCTGTGGACCAAGGAGAAGCTCGAGGAGCGCGGCATCGAGATCTACATCGAGACCTCGATGGAGTCCTGCGTCGACAAGCACGTCGTGCTGAAGAACGGCATCGAGGTCGACGCCTCCACCATCGTGTGGACGGCCGGCGTCAAGCCGAACCCGGCGCTGGCCAACTTCGGCCTGCCGCTCGGCCCGCGCGGCCACGTCGACACCGCCCCGACCCTCCAGGTCCAGGGCTTCGACAACGTCTGGTCCGCCGGCGACAACGCCCAGGTCCCGGACCTCGCCGTCGGCGAGGGCGCCTGGTGCCCGCCGAACGCGCAGCACGCCGTGCGTCAGGCGATCGTCCTCGGCGACAACGTCGTCGCGGGCATGCGGGGCTTCCCGCAGAAGGAGTACAAGCACAAGAACCTGGGTGCGGTCGCCGGTCTCGGCCTGCACAAGGGTGTGGCGATCCTCTTCGGCAAGTACAAGCTGAAGGGCCGTCCCGCCTGGTGGTTCCACCGCCTGTACCACGGCAGCCGCGTGCCGACGATGAACCGCAAGGTCCGCGTCTTCGCGGACTGGACCCTCGCGATGTTCCTCAAGCGCGAGACCGTCTCCCTGGTGGAGATGGAGACGCCGCGCGAGGTGTTCGTCGAGGCCGCGGCCCCGGCCCCGGTGATTCCGGCTCCCGCCAAGGAGAAGGTCTCGGCCTGACGGCCCACGGGCCGGTACCGCTCCGGCCCACCTCCCAGCCCGGCAGCGTCGCCGGACCACAGACCGTGGTGCTCATGACCGGCACCGCTGCCGTAAGCGCCCCCGCCCGTTCCCACGGGCGGGGGCGCTGGCACGTCCAGGCTCGGAATCCCGCCGTACGCACGGCGGCGACGAGTTCCCCGCGAAGCTCCTTGTCCCACTGGCCCACGGCCCGAGCCAGCCGGCGGCCGCCGTCGGGCGCGTCCACACCTGCGTCCGGCCGACGTACTGGCTCGGCAAACGACGGGCCCCGGCACCTGCTCGCCCGCCTGGCCGGCCTGCAGATACGGCCAAAGCTCCACGGTGACCGGCCCCCCACCGCGCGGTGAGGGCGGTCGCCAGGGCGGTGAGCTCCGCCTCGCACTCCCGGCTCTGGTGCAGCGTCAGCACGAGATGACCGGGTGCGGCGCTGCCGCCCGGGGGTGCCGCGTGCGGGAAGGGCTGGGTGGGCAGCGCGTCGATCGCCGTGAGGCCCGTGCGCCGCAGCGTACGAGGCTTGGGCGACACGGCAAGGGGGCGCGGGATCGAGTCCCGCGCCCCCGGAGACGATGGTGCGACGGTCCGTCAGTCCGTCTTGATCGCGCCCAGGATGTCGAGCCTGGCGGCTCGGCGGGCGGGCCAGAGGGCGGCGAGGAGGCCGACCATGGCGCCGAGGGCGATGAAGAGGGCCAGGCGGCCCCAAGGGAGGGCTGTGGTGAGGCCGGAGAGGCTCGACTTCAGCAGGCCGTTGGCCGCCCAGGCGAGGAAGGTGCCGATGGCGACGCCCATCGCCGCGCCGAAGACCGCGATGACCACGGACTCCAGTCGGACCATGCGCTTGACCCCGCGGCGGTCGAGGCCGACCGCCCGCAGCATGCCCAGCTCGCGCTTGCGCTCGAAGACCGACATCGCCAGCGTGTTGACCACGCCCAGGATGGCGATCAGGACCGCCATGCCCAGCAGGGCGTAGAGGATCGTCAGCATCATCGAGATCAGCGAGTTGAACTGGTCGACCATCTGCTGCTGCGACTGCACCTTGACGAGCGGGTTCAGGCCCGTGGCGTCGCGCAGCGCCTGCTCGTTGGCGCTGGAGGAGCCGCCGTCCGTCTTGACCAGGACCACGTTGTAGAACGGGGCCACGGTGTGGCCCGTCAGGGCCTGCTCGCTCAGCAGCGCGGGGCCGAGGAGGTCGCTCTTGGGGTAGACGCCGCCGACCGTCAGGCTGCCGGAGGTGCCGTTCGGGTAGGCGACCTTGACCGTGCTGCCCACCGCCAGGTCGAGGCTCTTGGCGTGGTCGGCGTCGATCAGGAGCTGCCCCTGCTTGAAGGCGTCGAGCGTTCCCTGCGTCAGGTCCGGGGCGACCAGCTGGTCGAAGCTGCCGGCGTCGAAGCCGTTCAGCGACAGGTCCGCGCCGTTGACCGTGACGTACTGCGAGTCCGCGGCGCTGGCGGCGGTGACGCCCTTCGCCGACTTGAGCTGGGAGACCAGCTGCGGCGAGACCGGGTAGCCCAGCTGCGAGCTGACCGCGTAGTCCGCCTTCATGTTGGCGGTGACCTGCTTGGTGATCGTGGTGCTGACCGAGGTGCCGATGACGGTCAGCGCGGTGATCAGCGTGACGCCGATGGTCAGCGCCGACGCGGTGGCCGCGGTGCGACGCGGGTTGCGGATGGCGTTCTGCTTGGCGAGCGTGCCGCTGATGCCGAAGAGGCGGCGGAACAGCGGACCCGTCGCCGCGATGATCGGCCGCGACAGCAGCGGGGTGAGCACGAAGACGCCCAGCATCACCAGCAGAGCGCCCAGCGCGACCGGCATGCGGCCCGCGCTGCCGCCCTGCGAGACCCCGAGCAGCACCACCCCCACGCCGAGAGCGGCCAGCACGACGCCGATGCTGTTGCGCACCACCAGGCTCTTCTGCGACGCGGGCTGGTCGTTGCTGCTCATCGCCGCCACCGGGGGCACCCGGGAGGCGCGCAGCGCCGGGAAGAGCGCGGCGATCCCCGTGACGACGGTGCCGACCGCGAGCGTGATCAGGACCGTCGACGGGGTGACCGTCAGACCGCCGCCGGGGATGTTGCCGCTGGAACCGGCCCAGGCCTTGAGCGCCGCGCCGATGCCGACGCCGGCCCCGAGGCCCGCCACGGACGCGGTGAGGCCGACCAACAGCGCCTCCAGCAGCACCGAGCGCCGCACCTGCTTGCGGCTCGCGCCGAGGGCGCGCATCAGCGCCAGCTCACGGGTGCGCTGCGCGATCAGCATGGTGAAGGTGTTGGAGATCAGGAAGATCCCGACGAACAGGGCGATGCCGGCGAAGAACAGCAGCGCCGTCTTCATGTTCTTCGAGTCGTCCTCGACCATCTGCTTGGCGTCGGCGGTCAGGGACGCGCCGGTGTGCAGCGTGATGTTGTCGCTGTGCGGGACGACCCGCTCGATCTGCGACTCCAGCGCGCTCTGGCTGGTGCCTGGCTTGGCCAGGGCGTCGATCCACCCGTACTGGCCCGGCCCGGTGTAGAGCCGCTGGGCCGTCGCGGTGTCGAACAGGACCAGCGAGCCGCCGGAGCTGAGCGCCGGGTCGTCCGAGGTGAAGATGCCGGAGACGGTCAGCCGCATGACCGGACCGTTGACGGCGACGCGGAGGGTGTCGCCGACCTTGAAGCCGTTCTTCCGGGCGGTGCGCTGGTCGACGGCGACCTGGGTGGCGGAGGTCGGGCCGGAGCCCTGGGCCATCGGGTAGCGCGTGTCGGTGCCGTCGGCGCCGGGGCTGAAGTTGGCGCCCTGCGTCTCGCCGCGGCCGCCGATCAGGTTGCCGTTCGGGTCGGAGATCCCGGCGAAGCCCTCGACCGTGCCGGTCGCGGAGGCGGTGCCCGGCAGAGCCCGGATCTGCCGCAGCGTCGCGTCGGTCAGCGGCTTCGCGCCGCTGGTGTTGTCCTGGGCCCGGCGGTCCTCACCGGCCGCGTTGTTCTCCACGCGGACGGAGACGTTGTCGTAGTTGTGCGAGAGGCTGTTCTTCAGCGCCGTGCTGACCGAGTCGGAGAAGACGAGGGTGCCGGCCACGAAGGCCGTGCCCAGGACGACGGCGAGCATCGTCATCAGCAGCCGCCCCTTGTGGGACAGCACGTTGCGCAGTGCGGTCTTGAACATGAGCTCTTGGATCCCCGTCGTCGCTCAGCTGGTCCGGCCCTTGGCGTCGAACCGGCGCATGCGGTCCAGGACGCCGTCGGCCGTGGGGGCCTGGAGCTCGTCGACGATGCGCCCGTCGGCGAGGAAGATGACGCGGTCCGCGTAGGAGGCGGCGACCGGGTCGTGGGTGACCATGACGATGGTCTGGCCCAGCTCGCGCACGGAGGAGCGCAGGAACCCGAGGATCTCCGCGCCGGAGCGGGAGTCGAGGTTGCCGGTGGGCTCGTCCGCGAAGATGATCTCGGGCCGGGAGGCCAGCGCGCGGGCGCAGGCGACGCGCTGCTGCTGGCCGCCGGAGAGCTGGCTGGGCCGGTGGCCGAGGCGGTCGGCCAGGCCGACGGTGGCGATCACCCGGTCGAGCCACGCCTTGTCGGCCTTCCGGCCGGCGATGTCCATGGGCAGGGTGATGTTCTCCAGCGCCGTCAGTGTCGGCAGCAGGTTGAACGCCTGGAAGACGAAGCCGATCTGATCCCGGCGCAGCTTGGTGAGCGCCTTGTCCTTCAGGCCGTTCAGCTCGACCTCGCCGATCCGGGCCGAGCCGGAGCTGACGCTGTCGAGGCCCGCCATGCAGTGCATCAGGGTCGACTTGCCGGAGCCCGACGGCCCCATGATGGCGGTGAACTCGCCCCGGTAGAACTCCACCGAGACGTGGTCCAGAGCGGTCACGCGGGTGTCTCCGGAGCCGTAGACCTTGGACAGGTCCGAGGCTCGGGCTGCGGCGGTGCGCAGAGCGGTGGTGGTCACGGTGGGACTCCGGGGGTCGGAACGGGCTGTTCGAGGATGAAGTGCGGTGCTGCCACCGCCTCTTCATCCTCTCCGCCGTTACCGGCCCGGAAGTCGGCCCGAAGCACGGACCGGTGCTCCTTCCCCGGTATGACACCGTCTCCGACTCCTCGGGGACGTCTCGGGGCCCTTCTCAGGGTCACCCTCAGGGGCAGCACTCCGTGCTGTGCCTGCGCGCCGGGCGCACGCCCCCTGCGAGCTGCACTGACGCATTGTCAGAGTTCGGTAAAATGGGCCAACTTCCCGACATCTGTGCACGAGCGGTGCACAGCTCCGGATAGGCTTTGCCTCGGGAATACGCCCGGATGGTGGAACGCAGACACGGCGAGCTTAAACCTCGCTGGCCGGGAGGCCGTGCCGGTTCGAGTCCGGCTCCGGGCACGGGTCCGCGAACTGGTCTGACATGCTCAGGCCAGTTCGCGGACCCGCAAGCTTCCCGCTACATCCGCGCGGCGGCCCGACGCAGGTCGAACTCGTGGACGAGCGCCTTGGCGTACCCGTACGAGATCTCGTACTCGCGCCGGAGCCACTCGATCTTCTCCTCGCAGCGGTGGAGCCCCGGGCCTTCGGCCACGGCGCGAAGCCAGTCGTCGATGCTCCGGCCCGTCACGGCGGGGATCCGGGACATCAGGTTCTGATGGGTCTCTGCGGAGTACATGAGGGTCACTGGGCGCCTCCGGTAGAGCGGTCCGTTTCACGACTGTGCCGCAGGGGCCGGGGCTTGGCAACAGTCGGCGTCGAGTGCTCCCGTACCCGGCCGCGCGTGCTCTCACCCACGATGCGCGGATACGCTCGGTGCATGCCCGATCCCACACCACTTCTCGCCGCCGCCGAGCGTTTGGCGGACCGTTTCCGCACGATGCCGCAGAGTTCGCTCGCGCGTCAGGCTCCGGCGGGTCTGGAGCTCGCCCGCACCCTGGCCCGGGCCTCGGGTGCGACGGCGGAGATTCCCGACGCCGGGGCGTTCGTGGTGGGGGACCAGATCGCGGTGGCGGCACACGATCTGGCGCTCACGCTCACCGCGTCGGAGGGCCCGGAGGCGGACCGCGTCCTCGCCGACGCGCTCAAGGCGATCGCGGAGCTTCGCTGATCGAACCCCGGCGGGGGGCAGACCACGCCAACACAGACATGCTCGCCGTCACGTCCCGTGCCCGGCCACGACGTCGACCTGCCATCGGACTGATGTGTGCGTCGGCGGCGGCAACTGCCCGCGGCGGTCCGGCACTTCACCGTGCACGCCCGCGAGCTCAAGGCGCCGTGACGCCGATGCGGTCCGCGCCTGCCGGGAGGCCCACTCCGGGCAGCAGCGCTGACGCGCGGGGGCGGATCCGCGGAACGCGGATCTCAGAGGCTGGCGACCACCCGGTCCGCGAGGACGTAGACCGTCTCGTCGTCGGAGAGGGCGAAGGTCAGGGCGTGGGCGCCCGGAAGGCGGGAGGTGCCGAGGAGGCGGACGGCGACGCCGGAGGCGACCGCCTCGCGGATGCGAGCGCCGGTGCCCGCGTCGCCCGGGGCGACGCACAGTGTGGTCTCGTCCTCGAAGACGTAGACGTCGAGGGTGCCCATCGGGCCGGGGCGGACGTCCTTGAGGACGGTGCCGACCTCGACGAGCTCCAGCAGGCGCAGGTCGGTCCACTCGGGGGTCGGCGTCGGCTGCGGGATGAAGCCGGGCTCGGCGGGGTGGCTGGGACGGGCGACCCGGTCGCCCTCGGTGATCATCTCCTCGAGTGCGGAACGCAGCGCGTCCGCGAACTCCGGATCCATTTCCCCGGACTCGTCGATGAATCCGCGGGGGGCCGGCAGGAAGAGAGTGTTCTCCGCCACAAGGGCGTCGAGGCTTTCCACGGCCTCGATGTCCTCGGGGGTCAGGGAATCCTCCGCGGCGCGGGCCTCCTGCTCGGCCCAGAAGCTGCGCGCCTCGGCGATCTCGCGCTCCCGGTCCTCGGCGAGTGCCACGGCGACGGCGCGGCGGACGGTGGACTCCAGGTCCGACTCCAGGCGGCGCCGCAGGGCACGCACGGAAAGCAGCGTGGTCACGGCGAGCACGGTGACCAGCGCGAGCACAGCGAGAAGGAGGACGGTCACGGGAGGCACCCCTTGCGAGGATCTGAACAGGCGGTCACCCCAACAGTGCCGCACCGAGGCAAATCCCGGCAGGGCGTAATGCCCTTTTCATCTGTGACGTCCGACATTGTCGAGCTTTTCCGGAGGACAATTCTCTACGGAAAGCGACCGGAGGATCGCGCTCTGTCGACCGAAGATGAGGGGAAGATAAAGAAATCGGGTTGGGTCGCGTCGGAACGTGACCCAACCCTTACCCGTCCGCTATTGGCCCAAACGGGTCATCGTGAAGTTCCTATGAGAGGCCCGGGCCTCAGCTCAGCCGCTCGATGACCATCGCCATGCCCTGGCCGCCGCCGACGCACATGGTCTCCAGGCCGAACTGCTTGTCGTGCCACTGCAGCGAGTTGATCAGCGTGGTGGTGATCCGGGCGCCGGTCATGCCGAAGGGGTGGCCGACCGCGATCGCGCCGCCGTTGACGTTCAGGCGGTCCAGGTCGATGCCGAGATCCCGGTAGGAGGGGATCACCTGGGCGGCGAAGGCCTCGTTGATCTCGACCAGGTCGATGTCGGAGATCGACAGGCCGGCGCGCTTCAGGGCCTGCTTGGAGGCCTCGACCGGGCCGAGGCCCATGATCTCGGGGGAGAGGCCGGAGACGCCGGTGGAGACGATCCGGGCCAGCGGGGTCAGGCCCAGCTCGCGGGCCTTGGTGTCCGACATGATGACGAGCGCGGCCGCGCCGTCGTTCAGCGGGCAGCAGTTGCCGGCGGTGACGAGGCCGTCGGGGCGGAAGACCGGCTTCAGGCCCTCGACGCCCTCCAGGGTGACGCCCGCGCGCGGGCCGTCGTCCTTGCTGACGACGGTGCCGTCCGGCGTCGTCACCGGGGTGATCTCGCGGGCCCAGAAGCCGTCCGCGATGGCCTTCTCGGCCAGGTTCTGGCTGCGGACGCCGAACTCGTCCATGTCACGGCGGGTGACGCCCTTGAGCTGGGCGAGGTTCTCCGCGGTCTGGCCCATGGCGATGTAGACGTCCGGCACCAGGCCGTCCTCGCGCGGGTCGTGCCAGCTGTCCGCACCGCCGGCCGCGCGGGCCTCGGTGCGGGCGCGGGCCGCGTCGAAGAGCGGGTTCATGGTGTCGGGCAGGCCGTCCGAGCTGCCCTTGACGTAGCGGGAGACGGTCTCGACGCCGGCCGAGATGAAGACGTCGCCCTCGCCCGCCTTGATCGCGTGCAGCGCCATGCGCGTGGTCTGCAGGGAGGAGGAGCAGTAGCGGGTGATGGTGCAGCCCGGCAGGTGGTCCATGCCCAGCTGCACGGCGACGACGCGACCGAGGTTGTAGCCGGCCTCGCCGCCGGGCAGACCGCAGCCCAGCATCAGGTCGTCGATCTCGCGCGGGTCCAGCTCGGGCACCTTGGCCAGCGCCGCGGCGACGATCTGCGTGGTCAGGTCGTCCGGGCGCACGTCCTTGAGCGAGCCCTTCCCGGCCCGGCCGATCGGCGAACGGGCGGCGCTGACGATAACGGCTTCGGGCATCGTGGCTCCTGGAGATGCGGAAGGGGGCGGCCGGCAGGCCCGCCGCGCATACGCGGAGACAGGCCTGCCAGAAAGCTACTCCCAGGTAGGGGCGTCGTCAGCGCTCCGTCACTGTGAGCTGTCTGACGTAGACAGGGCGGGGTCGACGGGCGTCGTGCCGCCCCCGGTCCCGGGCTCGGCCGGGTGGTCGCCGCCCTCGGGGCTCGCGCCGTTGCCGACCGCGCTGAGCGGCCGACGGGCCCGGCGCAGCAACTGGGCCCAGTGGCCCGCCGGGGCGACCTCGGTGCCGCCGTGGGAGGCGGCGACCGCGGCGGCCTTGGCCAGCGAGTGCAGACCCTCGCCGCGCTGTTCGGAGGGGATCTCCGGCCAGACGCCGAGCGCCGCGCAGAGCGTCGGCAGCATCGCCATCGCGGCCGTGGCGTAGCCCTGGGCGGAGGGATGGTAGCGGTCGGAGGCGAACATCTCGTGGCGGCCGCGGAACTCCTGGCCGAGCAGGTCCCCCAGGGAGACGCTGCGCGCCCCCGCCTCGACGACGGTGATCGCCTGCGCGGCGGCGAGCTGGCGGCTGGCCCGCCGGGCCAGCCAGCGCAGCGGCGGCCGGACCGGCTCGATGGTGCCGAGGTCGGGGCAGGTGCCGACGACCACCTCGGCGCCGCCGGCGCGCAACCGCTTCAGGGCGTCGCCGAGCAGGCGGACCGCGGTGGCGCGCTTGGTCAGCTGAGTGACGTCGTTGGCGCCGATCATGATGAGGGCCAGCTCCGGGCCCTCGGGGCCGGTCATCCTGAGCAGCACCTCCAGCTGCCGGGCCAGGTCCTCGGAGGTCGCGCCGTTGGCGGCGACCACGTAGAGGTCGACGGGACGCTCGGCGACCGAGGCGATGCCCGCGGCCAGCAGCGCGCCCGGAGTCTCCCGGCCGCGATCCACGCCGAAGCCGGCCGCGGTGGAGTCGCCGAGGACCGCGAACCGGAGCGGTCGGGCGTCGTCGGCGGCGAAGGCCATGCCGTAGCGGCCGTCGGCGCGCGGCGGCTCGCCCTTCAGGGTGTCCAGCTGGTGCTCCGCGATCTTGGCCTCGGCCAGCAGCACACCCACGAGGCCCACACCCAGGAGGCCGATCCCGCCACCGCCGTACGCCGCGGCCGCGGCGATGCGTCGGGCAACTCGTGCTCGTGACATGACCACCCCCAAGTGGGTCGGGCCCGGGCCCCGGCCGGGCCCGCTCGTGGCGGTTCCGACCGGACCCGGGGCTTCTGCATCACTGCGTCAATACCCGGTAACGTTCGCGGACGCGCTCGTGTTTCGGCCGCGACAGCGGCATTCGCGCCAAATCGGCCGAGACCCCGCCGTCACCCACCGCACCACGCCCCGACCCCGCCTCCGCGTGCGTCCGCGTCGCCGAAGACAGCGGGGACCGGGGCAGCCCGCGCCCTGCGACCGAGTCTCCCGCATTACGCTGGCACCCGTGGAGTCGACAAACCGTGCGCTCCGCATATTTCCCTCACACCGCTACACCGCGGAGGACCCCGTTGCGGTACCACGACTCGATCATCGACCTGGTCGGGAACACCCCCCTGGTCAAGCTGAACAAGGTGGCCGAAGGCATCTCCGCCACCGTCCTGGCCAAGGTGGAGTACTTCAATCCCGGCGGTTCGGTGAAGGACCGCATCGCGATCAAGATGATCGAGGCCGCCGAGGCCTCCGGCGCGCTCAAGCCCGGGGGCACCATCGTCGAGCCCACCTCCGGCAACACCGGTGTCGGTCTGGCGATCGTGGCCCAGCAGAAGGGCTACAAGTGCATCTTCGTCTGCCCGGACAAGGTCTCGACGGACAAGATCAACGTGCTGCGCGCCTACGGCGCCGAGGTCGTGGTCTGCCCGACCGCCGTCGCCCCTGAGCACCCGGACTCGTACTACAACGTCTCCGACCGCCTGGTCCGCGAGACGCCGGGCGCCTGGAAGCCGGACCAGTACTCCAACCCGAACAACCCGGCCTCGCACTACGAGTCCACCGGCCCCGAGATCTGGGACCAGACCGAGGGCAGGATCACGCACTTCGTCGCGGGCGTCGGCACCGGCGGCACCATCTCCGGCACCGGCCGCTTCCTGAAGGACGCCTCCGAGGGCCGGGTCAAGGTCATCGGCGCGGACCCGGAGGGGTCGGTCTACTCCGGCGGCACCGGCCGCCCGTACCTGGTCGAGGGCGTCGGCGAGGACTTCTGGCCCACCGCCTACGACCGCACCGTCGCGGACGAGATCGTGCCGGTCTCGGACAAGGACTCCTTCCAGATGACCCGGCGGCTGGCCAAGGAGGAGGGCCTGCTGGTGGGCGGGTCCTGCGGCATGGCTGTCGTGGCCGCGCTGGAGGTCGCCAAGCGGCTCGGTCCGGACGACGTCGTCGTGGTGCTGCTGCCGGACTCCGGGCGCGGCTACCTGAGCAAGATCTTCAATGACGAGTGGATGCGCGACTACGGCTTCCAGGAGGAGGGCGGCGACGAGGCGCACGTGGGCGACGTCCTGGCCCGCAAGGACGCGCTGGAGCACGAGGGCATCCCGCAGTTCGTCCACGTCCACCCCAATGAGACCGTCGGCGAGGCCGTGCAGATCCTGCGCGAGTACGGCGTCTCGCAGATGCCGGTGGTCTCGCCGGGCGCCGGCCACCCGGACGTGATGGCCGGCGAGGTGATCGGCTCCATCGTCGAGCGCGACCTGCTGGACGGCCTGTTCGCCAAGCGCTTCAGCCTGGAGGACCCGATCGGCACGCACATGTCCGCGCCGCTGCCGGTGGTGGGCTCGATGGAGTCGGTCAGCAGCCTGATGAACGTGCTCGAGCGGGCCGACGCGGCCGTCGTGCTGGTCCAGGGCAAGCCGCAGGGCATCGTCACCCGTCAGGACCTGCTCGCCTTCATGTCGCGTAAGTAGGTCCGATTGGTACGTAGGCGTCACGTACCGGCAGCATGCGGTTAACAACGCTCCGGCATTGTTCTTGTCAACGGCGAGAAGCCGAGCGTGGTGACAGTGGGGAACGGAGCGGCTCCCTGACTCCGCCGTCACCAGGACGCGTCGGACGGCCCTGACCCGGCCGGCCGCGTCCAGCCCGCGGGGATCGCCGTCGTCCCGCCCCCGTCGTCATGACGGGGTGCGGCGCCCCGCGGCACCAGCTCCGCGTTCCCGGGTGGGGGAACAGCTCGGAGACAGCAGGGCCGGCCCGTACGGGCCGGCCCTGCTGGTGTTTCCACGCGCGGTGTCTCCCGCGTGCGAGGGTCCTGCCGAGGGCCTCGGCGTCCGTCAGAGCGCGGCCCGGCGGCGGGCGACCACGAGGCCGGCCCCGGCCAGCAGGCAACCCGCGCCGCCGACGAGGTAGGGCGTGCCGTCGGTGCGCGCCGAACCGGCCGTTGTGAACGCGGCGCCGCTGCTCGCCGAGGTGTGAACCTGTGCCTCCGGTGAGGCGCCTGACGTCGCGTAGGGCCCCACCGCGAGGGTCAGTGCGGTGCCGATGCCGGCGGCGACGGCGGTGACGGTGAGATGACGGCGACCCACGGGCGCTCCTACTACGTACGACGGCCGTGACGACGGCTGCTTCGCGCTGGTCCGGACGATGCTAATCACCTTTGACGGCCTTTGGATAGGCTCGGCCCATGACTACTGAGAGCGGCTCGCCGCGTTACATCCGGCTGCAGATCGAGCTGATCGCCGAGATCGTCGACGAGAAGGCGCTGCAAGCCGCGGCGCTGGAGCAGGTCGAGAACGACGAGTACCTGGAGGACGAGGAGCGGGCCGAGGCGCTCGAGGCGATCAACCTCGACCCGAGCGGTGCTGTGGCGCACTTCATCGACCCGGTGGCGATGCTCGAGAACATCCCCGGTGTCGAGCTGGCCGAGGCCGGCTGGGAGACGCAGCCCGTCGACTACGACGCAGAGACAGAGGACTGGGAGCCGTTCGAGGCCGGCTCGGAGGAGTGACGGGCCCGGAGGAGTGACGGGGGAGTGATCCCAGGTCGGACGAGGTTCCGGTCGGCCCGCGCGTTCTGACCTTCCGCCAGATGAGTGGTGTCCGAGACGTCCGAATTGGGCGTTATCGGCGCTCCTGCTTAGGGTGATAAGCGCACCAGCGCGTGACCCCTAGAGCAGGAGTGAGCCATGGCGACAGCAGCGAACTGGACCCGGCGATCCGTGGTCGCGGGCATGGTCGGGACGCCGGTGCTGCTGATAGCCGGCTGCACGGGGTCGGGCTCCGGCACCAAGGGCTCCGGCGGCGCCTCGCCCGCGGCCTCGAAGGCGAACGTGACGGTCACTCCGAAGGACGGTGCGACCGGCGTCGACATGACCGCCCCCGTCACCGTCCAGGTGGCCCAGGGCACGCTGGAGTCGGTCACCCTCACCGGCCCCGACGGCAAGCACATAGCCGGCCGGCTCACCGCCGACCGCACCGGATGGACCAGCGCCACCCCGCTCTCCTCCAGTGCCGGCTACAAGATCGCCGCAGTCACCAAGGACACCGCCGGCACCACCGCGACCACGCTGTCCGCGTTCACGACCGGCAAGCCCGTGAAGTCCTTCGTCGGTGTGTACACCCCCGACGACAAGGCCACGGTCGGGGTCGGCATGCCGGTCTCCTTCACCTTCGACAACGCGATAACCAACAAGGCCGCGGTACAGAAGGCCATCACCGTGAAGTCCGAACCGCCCGTCGAGATCGTGGGCCACTGGTTCGGCGACACCCGGCTGGACTTCCGCCCCGAGCACTACTGGAAGCCCGGCACGACGGTCAGCGTCACCATCGCCCTGAAGGACGTCGAGGGTGCGGACGGCCGCTTCGGCACCCAGAGCAGGTCCGCGACCTTCACCGTCGGCCGCAGTCAGACCAGCGTCGCCGACCTCGCCAGCCACCAGCTCACCGTCACCCGCGACGGCAAGGTCACCAGCACCTTCCCGATCTCGGGCGGCAGCCCCGAGCACACCACGTGGGCCGGCAAGATGGTCATCTCCGAGAAGCTGCTGCAGACCCGGATGGACTCACGCACCGTCAACCTGGGCGGCGAGTACGACATCCCCGACGTCCCGCACGCGCAGCGGCTCACCAACTCCGGGACCTTCATCCACGGCAACTACTGGTCCTACGGCACCTTCGGCAACGTCAACACCAGCCATGGCTGTGTCGGCCTCCACGACGTCCGGGGCGCCTCCGACCCGGGCACCCCCGCGGCGGAGTTCTACAACAGCTCGATCGTGGGCGACGTCGTCGAGGTCATCAACTCCGGCGACCGCACGGTCGACGCCGCGAACGGCCTGAACGGCTGGAACCTGGACTGGGCCACCTGGAAGTCCGGCAGCGCGGTCTGACCCTCCGAAAGAGCGGCGCGCGAGCGCCCGTCGGCTACACGCCCGTCGGCTGCACGCCCGGCTGGGGCAGGCCCAGCGGCTCGCGCAGCTCCTGATAGTCCGCGGCCGCGGGGGCGTACGTCACGCGGCCGCCGTCGATCAGGGCCTGCCAGGCGTCGGCGCCCGTGACCGCCGCGGAGGCCGCGTCCGCCTGCGACGCCTCCGTCGCGTCCGCGGCGGCGAGAGCGCGCAGCAGCGGCGGCAGGGCCGAGGTCGTGCCCTGCGGCGGGTTCGCCGCGAGCGCGCCCAGGCCCGCGCTCTCCGCGCGGTCGGCCGCGCCCAGCCGCTGCTCCAGCGCCCCGGCGATCTGCCAGCTGCCCTGCGGCACGTCGTGCAGCTTGATCCGGAGCAGGACCGACTCGTTGGTGAGCCCCAGCACCTGACGCTGCAACGGGGTCAGCCCCGGGGCGGCGAGTGCGTCGCCGGTCAGCGCGGAGCGGTCGGGGTTCGTCAGCACGCAGACAGCGGAGTGCATGCCCCCGTCCCAGCTGTCCTGGCTGGGGTAGTAGATCCTCAGCCTGGTCGACGGTCCGAAGCGCCCCGCGTCGGGGATCGCGTGGGCCGCGTCGGTCAGGCAGCCCAGCACCGACTCCTTCGATGCGGCGCTCAGGCCCGGGTAGCCGGAGCCGAGGCCGTGGTCGGCGACGATCTGCCCGTCGTGCGGGTCCGAGCAGGAGACGACGTCCACGCCCTGCGCGGTGTCCACGCCGTCCTGGTAGGTGAAGCACGTCCCCGCGCCGAAGGTGGTGAGCGGGCCCTGGCTTGATCCGATCACCGTGGCGGTCGCGATGATCGCCACCATTCCCATCGCCGTCCACGCGGCGCACAGGGAGAGCGCCACCACGGCCAGCCGACGACCGCGCTGCCCCAGTCGCCGCGTGCGGAACAGCGCGACGATGCCCAGCACGACGCCCACCGGCACCAGCGCGACGGCCGAGGCGACCAGCGCGCACACCGCCGCCGCGCTCAGCTTCGCCGCCGGGACCGACGGGGGCGCGGCGACGGGGTACGGGGACGCCTGCGGCGCCGAGGCGGAGGGCGGCGGGGTCTGGGTCACCCGCGCGAGAGTAGCCGATCGGGTGCGACGCTTCGAACGGCTATCCGTAGTGATCGTTGCGCGCCGGGTAGGAGCGGCCGAACAGGTCGGCCGACTCCTCGAGGTCGCTGGTCCAGCCGCCCCAGTGCGGCATGACCAGGGTGAAGCCGGTGCGGGTGAGGTGGCGGCCGACGTGGCGGGCGAGGCGCAGCAGCTCGGCGTCGGTGGTCGCCGCGGCGCGGCGTTCGCGCCAGAGCGGGAGCAGGCGGGCGAGGTCGCCGTTGGTCTCCCGAGCGAGGAGCGAGGTGGGGCGGTAGCGCGGCAGCCGCTCGGCGAGGTCCTTGCCGAGCAGGGGGGTGCACAGGCAGGCGACGAAGAAGCCCAGGTCGTGCCGTTCCCGCTCGCTGAGCAGGGTGGCCGTGTCGAAGAGCAGCGCGCCCACGCCGTCGATCTGCGGGAAGTCCGCGTCGACGGACCGCCCGAGCGCCTCGGTCCTCGCGCGGTCCTCCGCCGTGGGCGCGCTCCGGAGCGCGAGCAGCACGTCGAGGTCGGAGCGCCCCGGGAGGGCCGTGCCGCGCGGGACGCTGCCGTACAAGTAGGCGCTGTGCAGCCGCGAGGCGCCCGCGTCGGGATCGCCGAAGGCCGAAAGGATCCGCGACCTGGTCGCCTCGACGACCGGCGCGAACTCGGGCGCCACCCGGTCCCGCGCCCCCTCCCGGGCGATGGTGCCGTCCTCGTTCAGGCCACGGCCGCCGGCCCCGGTGGTCACCCCTGGAGTGCTTCCTGTCATGGACGCAGAGTGTGCCCGGGCCGACCCCGCCGTCGCACGGGGGTTACCGGGGGGCCAAAAGCCGCCAGAAAGCCGGGGAAACGGGCGGTCATCGCAGGTGCGGACTACGCTCAGGCTTCATGAGCGAGCACGAGCAGCATCACTACGCCTTCGAGACCCTGGCCATCCATGCCGGGCAGGAGGCGGACCCGCAGACCGGGGCCGTGGTCACCCCCATCTACCAGGTCTCCACCTTCAAGCAGGACGGAGTGGGCGGGCTGCGCGGCGGCTACGAGTACAGCCGCTCCGCCAACCCGACCCGCACCGCGCTGGAGGAGAACCTCGCGGCGCTGGACGGTGGGCGCAGGGGCCTCGCCTTCGCCTCCGGCCTCGCCGCCGAGGACACTCTGCTGCGGACCGTCACCAAGCCCGGGGACCACATCGTCATCCCCAACGACGCCTACGGCGGCACCTTCCGCCTCTTCTCCAAGGTGCTGACGCGCTGGGGCGTCGAGTGGTCCGTCGCCAACACCCACGACCCGGAGAGCGTGCGCGCGGCCGTCCGGCCGAACACCAAGGTGATCTGGGTCGAGACGCCCAGCAACCCGCTGATGGGGATCGCCGACATCTCGGCCCTCGCGCACATCTCGCACGACACCGGCGCCCTGCTGGTCATCGACAACACCTTCGCCAGCCCCTACCTGCAGCAGCCGCTGGCGCTCGGCGCGGACGTGGTCGTCTACTCCACCACCAAGTACATGGGCGGCCACTCCGACGTGGTCGGCGGCGCGCTGGTGACCGACGACGTCACGCTGGGCGAGGAGCTGGCCTACCACCAGAACGCGATGGGCGCCGTGGCCGGTCCGTTCGACTCCTGGCTGGTCATGCGGGGCATCAAGACCCTCGGCGTCCGGATGGACCGTCACAGCGCCAACGCCACGCGGATCGCGGAGTTCCTGACCGGCCACCCGAAGGTCGCCCAGGTGTACTACCCGGGCCTGCCGGAGCACCCCGGCCACGAGATCGCGGCCAAGCAGATGCGCGCCTTCGGCGGCATGGTCTCCTTCCGCCACCGCGACGGCGAGGAGGCGGCGATCCAGGTCTGCAACCGCGCCGAGCTGTTCACCCTCGGCGAGTCCCTCGGCGGCGTCGAGTCGCTGATCGAGCACCCGGGCCGGATGACCCACGCCTCGGCGGCGGGTTCCCCGCTGGAGGTGCCGAGCGACCTGGTGCGCCTGTCCGTCGGCATCGAGTCCGTCGACGACCTGCTGGCCGACCTCCAGCGCGCGCTGGGCTGACCAGGCCCCGAGGCAGTACGAGGAGCGCCGGCTCTGGGCACAGGCTCAGGGCCGGTGCGCCTTGATGGACTGGTTGAAGCGCGTCAGCAGCTCGACGAAGGTCTCCCGGTCCTCGGCCGGCCAGTCCGCCAGCAGCACCCGCATCAACTCCTGCCGGGAGCTGCGGACCTCCTCCAGCCGCCGCCGTCCCTGGTCGGACAGGCCCAGCAGCACGGCCCGGCCGTCCTCCGGGTTGGGCACCCGGTCCACCATGCCGCAGTCGACCAGCGGGGCCACCTGACGGGTCACCGTGGACGAGTCGATCCCCATGGCCTGCGCGAGCGCCTTGACGCCCACCGGGCCCGTTCGGTCGAGCCGGTTCAGCAGCAGGAACGCCGCGCGGTCCATCGAGTTGCGCTGCTCGCCCAGCGCGCCGATCCGTGCCTGCTCGACCCGGCGCGCGAAGATCGCGACCTGGTACTGGAGCTGGTCGTACAGCTCGGCGGGGGCGGCCTCGGGGGCGATGTCATCGGACATGGGAATCGTCGCGTTCTGTCGTTCGGCTGAGCCCTCCGAGCGTATCCGTGCCGGGCCCCTAGGCTGAACCCATGAACGCCTGGCCGATCACCCTCGACGACGTCCGGGGGGCTCACAAGATGCTCTCCGGGCTGGCCCGGATCACCCCCATGGAGAGCAGCCGCTACCTCTCCTCGCTGATCGGCGCGCCGGTCCAGCTCAAGTGCGAGAACCTGCAGCGCACCGGATCGTTCAAGCTGCGCGGCGCGTACGTGCGCATCGCCGGACTGTCGCCCGTCGAGCGCGCGGCCGGCGTCGTCGCCGCGAGCGCCGGAAACCACGCGCAGGGCGTGGCGCTCGCCGCGCACACCCTCGGCGTCCGTTCCACCGTTTTCATGCCCGTCGCCGCGCCGCTCCCGAAGGTCGCCGCCACCCGCGACTACGGCGCGGACGTGCGCCTGGTCGGCGACCACTTCGACGCGACGCTGACCGCGGCCCTGGAGTACGCGGAGACGACCGGCGCGGTCTTCATCCACCCGTTCGACCACCCCGACGTGGTGGCCGGTCAGGGGACCGTCGGCCTGGAGATCCTGGAGCAGAGCCCCGAGGTGCGGACCATCCTGGTCGGCGCCGGTGGCGGCGGTCTGCTCGCGGGCGTCGCCGCGGCCGTCAAGCACGTGCGCCCCGACGTGCGGGTGATCGGCGTCCAGGCGGAGGGCGCGGCCGCGTACCCGCCGTCGCTGCGGGCCGGACGTCCGGTGACCCTGGAGAAGTGCGCGACGATGGCCGACGGCATCCAGGTCCGCAGACCCGGCGACGTGCCGTTCGAGATCATCAACCAGCTCGCGGACGGCGTCCTGACCGTCAGCGAGGACGCCCTGGCGCGGGCCCTGCTCGTCTGCCTCGAACGAGCGAAGCTCGTCGTCGAACCGGCGGGAGCGAGCACGGTCGCGGCGCTGCTGGAGCACGGCGCGGAGATCGAGGGGCCGGTCGTCGCGGTCCTCTCCGGCGGCAACATCGACCCGCTGCTAATGCAGCGCGTCCTCCGCCACGGCATGGCGGCGGCGGGCCGCTACCTGTCGCTGCGGCTGCGCATCAACGACCGCCCGGGCGTGCTGGCGGACCTGCTGGGCGTGCTGTCGCGCACGGACGCGAACGTCGTCGACGTCGCCCACGTCCGCACCGACCCGAAGCTCGGCCTCGGCGAGGCCGAGGTCGACCTCCACCTGGAGACGAAGGGCCCCGAGCACTGCGCCGCGGTCGTCGCCGAACTCCGCGACGCCGGCTACCTGGTCCTCTCCCAGGCGTAGTCCCAGGCGGAGCGCGCAGGCGGGGCGCGACGCACTCCGGCGCACGAACATGCGGGCTCCGCCGTCTTACGCGAGGCTGGGGTGACCGCACGGATCAACGCGGGAGGGAGACGCAGTCGATGAGTGAGGCAGCCATCTCCGCCGAGGGGCTGGTGCGCACCTTCGGGAATGTTCTGGCGCTCGACGGTGTGGATCTGGACGTGCCCGAGGGCACGGTGCTGGGGCTGCTCGGCCCGAACGGCGCCGGCAAGACCACCACGGTGCGGGTGCTCACCACGCTGCTGCGGCCGGACGCGGGGCGGGCCACTGTCGCCGGCGTCGACGTGCTGAAGCACCCGGACAAGGTGCGCAGCCTGATCGGGCTGTCCGGCCAGTACGCGGCCGTGGACGAGTACCTGACCGGGCAGGAGAACCTGCAGATGGTCGGCGAGCTGTACCAGATGTCAGCGCGCGACGCGAAGGCCCGCGCCCGGGAGCTGCTGGAGCAGTTCAAGCTGGCCGACGCCGCCGGGCGGATCGCCAAGACGTACTCCGGCGGCATGCGACGCCGCCTCGACCTCGCCGCGGCGCTGGTCGTGCGGCCGCCGGTGATGTTCCTCGACGAGCCGACCACCGGTCTCGACCCGCGGAACCGGATGGCCCTGTGGGAGGTCATCGAGGAGCTGGTCGCGGGCGGCACGACGCTGCTGCTGACCACGCAGTACCTGGAGGAGGCCGACCGGCTCGCCCACGACATCGCCGTCGTCGACCGCGGCCGCGTGATCGCCCGCGGCACCGCGGACCAGCTGAAGGCGCAGATCGGCGGCGAGCGCGTCGAGGTCGTGGTGACCGACTCCGCGGCCCTGCCCCTCGCCGTGGAGGCGCTGGCCCCGTACGCGATCGGGGAGCCCACCGTCGAGCCGCACACCCGCCGGATCACGGTGCCGGTGACCGGCGGCGCGCGGGTGCTCGCGGACGTGATCCGGGATCTGGACGCGCGGGAGATCCTCATTCACGACATCGGGCTGCGCCGGCCGACCCTCGACGACGTCTTCCTCTCCCTGACCGGCCACGCGACCGAGTCCGACGCCGACTCCGAGTCCGAGTCCGACGCAGAGGAGGACCGGGGCGACGGCGCGGAGAGCCCGGACGGGCAGAGCGCGGCCGGGCGGAAGGCGAGCAGGAAGAAGGCCCGGGTATGAGCGCCGTGAACGACTCCGTGGTCGTCGCCAAGCGCAACGTGCGCCGGATGACCCGGATTCCTGAGGTTCTGGTCTTCGGGCTGATCCAGCCGGTGATGTTCGTGCTGCTGTTCACCTACGTCATGGGTGGCGCGATCACCGTCCCCGGGGCGGCCTCGGACCCGAACGCCTACAAGCAGTACCTGATCGCGGGCATCTTCGCGCAGACGGTCACCTTCGCGGTGGCCGGGGCCTCGGCGGGCATCTCGGAGGACATGACCAAGGGCCTGGTCGACCGCTTCCGCTCGCTGCCCATGGCCCGCGGCGCGGTGCTGACCGGCCGCACCATGGCGGACTCCGTGCAGACCGCCCTGATCCTGGTGGTGCTGTCGGTCGTCTCCCTGCTCATCGGCTGGCGGACCCACAACGACCTGTGGAAGGTGTTCTGCGGCTTCCTGCTGCTCCTGCTGCTGGGCTACGCCTTCTCCTGGATCGGCGCGTTGATCGGCCTCTCCGTGCGCAGCCCGGAGGCGGCGACCTCGGCGGGGCTGGTGTGGCTGTTCCCGCTGACCTTCATCTCCAACGCCTTCGTCCCGGTCGCCACCATGCCGGGCTGGCTGCAGCCGATCGCCTACTGGAACCCGTTCAGCGCCACCGTGCAGGCGGTGCGGGAGCTGTTCGGCAACGTGCCGCCGGGCATGGTGCAGACGGCGTGGCCGATGAAGCACGCCGTCCCGGTGTCGATCGGCTGGTCGCTGCTGATCATCGTCGTGTTCCGCGCCCTGGCGGTGAGCAAGTACCGCCGCTCCGACGGCTGAGGCGGGACCGCCGAGCCCGGGACCGCCGAGCCCGGGGCACGGGGACGAAAGCACGTACCGCTCCCCGCGGCAGGGCCGGCGGGGAGCGGTACGGGGCCAGCTGCGGGCGGGCCTCAGCCGGTGAAGGGCTTGGCCTCGGTGATCCTGACGTTCGCCTTGCGGCCGTTCGGCAGCTCGTAGGTCACGTCCGTGCCGACCTTCTGGCCGACGATCGCGCGGCCCAGCGGCGACTGCGGGGAGTAGACCTCGATGTCGCCCGAGGCCGCCTCGCGAGAGCCGAGCAGGAACGTCATGGTGTCGTCCAGGTCGCCGTCGAACGCGACCGTGATGGTCATACCCGGGCCGACCACGCCGTTGTCCGCCGGGGCCTCGCCGACCTGGGCGCGCTCCAGGAGCTGGGTGAGCTGGCGGATGCGCAGCTCCATCTTGCCCTGCTCCTCGCGGGCGGCGTGGTAGCCGGCGTTCTCCTTGAGATCGCCCTCTTCGCGCGCCTGCTCGATCTTCTGCGCGATCTCGGTGCGTCCGGGACCCGACAGGTGCTCCAGCTCGGCGCGGAGCTGGTTGTACGCCTCCTGGGTGAGCCAGGTGACGTTGTCGCTGGTCTGGGTCACTGGTGCTCCTCGTAGGTACTGGGATACAAAGCATCGCCCGCTCGGTCGGAACGGGCGAAACCACAACCCTAACAATTCCCGCGCCGGGAGTCAGGGCCGTGAACGGCGTCACCCGGGTGTCGACGGCCGCCGGAGGAGTCCCAGGCGAGGTCTGAGCGGGCCCGGGACACCGGTCAGGAGCAGCCGACGAGCTCTCCGGTGGTGCCGAGGGACGTGGTCTTCAGCAGCACGGTCGTCTGCGTGTCGCCGGTGCCCTTGGGGATCGCGACGCTGACGCGCCCCACCTCGTCGCCGTTCGCGTCGCGCGAGCGGACGGTGCAGGAGGCGGCCTGGTCGCTGGGCTTGCTCACCTCCAGCGTGATCCGCACCTCGTGGGCGGAGATCACCTGGAAGGTCTGCACCTCGCCGTTGACGGGGTTGCCGGAGACGTACTGGTAACCGATCGCGGCGACCAGCGCGAGCGCCAGCGCGACGGTGACGTAGTAGACGCGCTTGCCGCGCACGCGCGCCTTCTTCTCGTCGCGGCGGCCGTAGCGGCCGACGGGCGGCTTCGCGCCCAACTGCTCGGCCGGGCTCTCGGCCGGGCTCTCGGCCGGGCGTACGTCCGGGGTCGTATCCGCCATCGGACTTTGGCCTCCTTCGGGGGTTCCGCGCATGATCGCGGAATCAACGGCATACCCCCGTCCGTCACTATAGGAGTCTGTACCGAAGACGAAGGGCACAGGGGCAGTGACTGAGCAGTTGCGACTGATGGCGGTGCACGCGCACCCGGACGACGAGTCCAGCAAGGGCGCGGCCACCATGGCGATGTACGTCTCGCGTGGCGTGGACGTGCTCGTGGCCACATGTACGGGGGGCGAGCGTGGTTCGGTGCTGAACCCCAAGCTCCAGGGGGATCCGTGGATCGAGGAGAACATCCACGAGGTCCGGGCCAAGGAGATGGACGCCGCGCGCGAGATCCTGGGCGTCAAGCAGGCCTGGCTCGGCTTCGTCGACTCCGGCCTGCCGGAGGGCGACCCGCTGCCGCCGCTGCCGGAGGGCTGCTTCGCGCTCCAGCCGGTGGAGGAGGCGGCCGGCGCGCTGGTGAAGCTGATCCGCGAGTTCCGTCCGCACGTGATCACCACGTACGACGAGAACGGCGGCTACCCGCACCCGGACCACATCATGACCCACAAGATCACGATGCTGGCCTTCGACAAGGCGGGCGACCCGGACGCCTACCCGGAGGCGGGCGAGCCGTGGCAGCCGCTGAAGGTCTACTACAACCAGGGCATCTCCCTGGAGCGGATCAAGGCTCTGGACGCGGCCATGAACGAGCGCGGCCTGGAGTCCCCCTACAAGGAGTGGATCGCCCGCTGGGAGGAGTCGGACCGCAAGCCGCGTGAGATCACCACGCGCGTTCCCTGCGGCGACTTCTTCGAGATCCGCGACAAGGCGCTGATCGCCCACGCCACCCAGATCGACCCGGACGGGCCGTGGTTCCGGGTGCCGATGGAGATCCAGCGCGAGGTGTGGCCGACGGAGGACTACGAGCTCGCCCGCTCCCTGGTCGACTCGTCCATTCCCGAGGGCGACCTCTTCGAGGGGATCGCTGCCAAGATCTCCAACGCCTCCTGAGACGATGGAACGGTGAACACTGCCATGCACCCCGCCGCCACCGCCTTGCTCGCCCTGGACGAGAACAAGGTCACCCCGGGCATCCTGGGCTTTCTGGTCTTCGCCGCGCTGGGCGCGGGGACCTGGTGGATCCTGAAGGCCATGAACCGCTCGCTGGGCAAGGTCGACTTCGTGGAGGAGCCGGAGCCTGCCGAGGACGTCAAGCAGTAGCGCCAGAGGGTCGCTATTGCGAATGACTTGCAACTAAATATCGGCAGCCCCTACCGTGGATCAGCAGCTGAACCACGGAGGGGTGTGTGGCATGGGGACGATCACGCGTATCAGAGGTGCTCTGACCCGGCGCGAGTGGGCCCGGCTGGGGGGCATGGCGGCGTTCATCGTCGCCCTGCACGTCGTCGGCTGGGGCGTCCTGGCGCTGATCGTCGCCCCGCACCACTACCAGGTCGGCACGCAGGCCTTCGGCCTCGGCATGGGCCTCACCGCGTACACCCTCGGCATGCGACACGCGTTCGACGCCGACCACATCGCGGCCATCGACAACACCACCCGCAAGCTGATGGGCGAGGAGCAGCGCCCGCTCTCGGTCGGCTTCTGGTTCTCGCTCGGCCACTCCTCCGTGGTCTTCGGCCTCTGCCTGCTGCTCTCCTTCGGCGTGAAGGCCCTGGCCGGCCAGGTCTCGAACGGCTCCTCGACGCTGCAGACCGTCGCGGGAACGATCGGTACGACCGTCTCCGGGACCTTCCTGATGCTGATCGCCGTGATCAACGCGGTGGTGCTGGTCGGCATCGTCAAGGTCTTCCGGAAGATGCGCGGGGGCGAGTACTCCGAGGCCGAGCTCGAGGAGCACCTGAACAAGCGCGGCTTCATGAACCGGATCCTGGGCCGGGTGACCAAGGCCGTCACCAAGTCCTGGCACATGTACCCGGTGGGCTTCCTGTTCGGCCTCGGCTTCGACACCGCGACGGAGGTCTCGCTGCTGGTCCTCGCGGGCGGGGCCTCGGCCTTCTCGCTGCCCTGGTACGCGATCCTGACCCTGCCGATCCTCTTCGCGGCCGGCATGTCGTTGCTGGACACCATCGACGGCTCGTTCATGAACTTCGCCTACGACTGGGCCTTCTCGCAGCCGGTCCGCAAGGTCTACTACAACATCACGATCACGGGCCTGTCGGTCGCCGTGGCGGTGATCATCGGCGGCATCGAGCTGATCGGCCTGCTGGCGGAGAAGCTGGACATCAGCGGCGGCGTGATCGGCTGGATCGCCGGGCTGGACCTGAACAACGTCGGCTTCGTGATCGTGGGACTCTTCGTCGTCACCTGGCTGGCGGCGCTGGCCTTCTGGCGCCTCGGGCGGGTGGAGGAGAAGTGGGCGGCCGTGTCCGTCGGCACGCCCTCCACGGCGGCCGTCGCCGCCGAGGAGTAGCGCGTCGTCGACCTCAGTGGTGGAAGCCCTCCCGGGGCTTCACGCCGTGCTCCGTGCCCGGGTTGGGCTGGGCCTGGAGCTCGGGCAACAGCCGGGACAGGTCGTTCAGCAGGAGATCCGCGAGGTCCAAGGTGAACCCGTTGCGGATGACGATGCGGATGACCGCCAGGTCCGTGCGGTTCTCCGGGAAGGTGTACGCCGGGACGAGCCAGCCGCGTTCACGCAGCCTGCGGGAGACGTCGAAGACGTCGAAGTTCGTCACGTCGTCCGTCGTGGTGAAGGCGAAGACGGGCAGCTCGTCGCCGCGCGTCAGCAGGCGGAAGACGCCGAGCGCCTCGATGCCCTGCGCGAGGCGGATCGCGACGTCGCGCGACGCCTGCTGGACCGCCGTGAAGCCGGCCCGGCCCAGACGCAGGAAGTTGTAGTACTGGGCGATCACCTGCGCGCCGGGGCGCGAGAAGTTGAGGGCGAAGGTCGGCATGTTGCCGCCCAGATAGTTGACCCGGAAGACCAGCTCCTCCGGCAGGGCCTCCGCGTCGCGCCACAGCGCCCAGCCGACGCCCGGGTAGACCAGGCCGTACTTGTGGCCGGAGGTGTTGATCGAAGCGACGCGCGGCAGGCGGAAGTCCCATTCCAGATCCGGGTCGATGAAGGGGGCGATCATGCCGCCGGACGCGCCGTCGACGTGGACGGGGACGTCCAGGCCGGTCCGGCGCTGCAGGTCGTCCAGCGCCTCGCAGATCTCCTTGATCGGCTCGAAGCTGCCGTCGAAGGTGGAGCCGAGTACGCCGACGACGCCGATGGTGTTCTCGTCGACCAGGGCCAGCGCCGACTGCGCGTCGAGGTGGTAGCGCTCGCCCTCCATGGGGGCGAGCCGGCACTCGACCTCCCAGAAGTTGCAGAACTTCTCCCAGCACACCTGGACGTTCGCGCCCATCACCAGGTTGGGCCGAGCTGCGCCGCTGTCGTACTTCGCGCGGTTGCGCTGCATCCAGCGCCGCTTGAGGGCCATGCCGGCGAGCATGCACGCCTCGCTGGAGCCGGTGGTGGAGCAGCCGACGGCCTTCGTCGCCTCCGGGGCGTGCCACAGGTCGGCAAGGATGTTCACACAGCGGCGCTCGAACTCGGCCGTCTGCGGGTACTCGTCCTTGTCGATCATGTTCTTGTCGAGGCACTCACCGATCAGCTCGGTGACCTGGGGATCCATCCAGGTGGTCACGAAGGTGGCGAGGTTGAGCCGTGCGTTGCCGTCGAGCAGCAGCTCGTCGCGGATCAGCTGGTGAGCGATCGGGGCCGGAAGCGGGTGGTGCGGCAGGCGGTTCTTCGGCACCGCCTCCTCCATCCCGTTGAGGAGGTCCTCGACTCCGGCCACCCGCGGGAGGCTCAGCGGCTTTTGCTTGTCCTGTCCCTGATGCAGCGCCATGCCGACCAGCCTATGCACGCCCCGCCGGGACGGCGCGGCGAAACGCTTGCTTCGTGCGCACTCCGGGGGACGGACGCCGCGCGGTCGAGCCCGGCCTGCGGCGGCTCGGCACCGACCACGTCGACGCCTGTCAGTGGCGCGCTGCGCAAGGAGGCCGAGGGCAGCGGAGCCGGCACCAACGTGGGCGGGTCGGCGGCCGGACGGGCCGATCCGGCGGTTCGTCGGACCCGCGCACCCGCGCGCAACTGGGCTCCGCCCCGCGGGTGGAGCGGACTCTCCCGGCGGACGCGGAAAAGCCCAGGTCGAAGCGTGGGCCTGGGCTGCTCCTGGAGGTGCGGCGAGGGGTTCAGGCGGGCGGCTGGTAGCCGGGGTCGAGCCCCCGCATGACGTCGTCCGGGACCATCGCCGGGGAGAACGTCACGTCGGCGCCGAGCTCCTGGAAGAACGGCTCGGCGATCGAGGGCATCTGCGCGGGCTCCTTCAGGTCGAACACGACGAAGCCGCCCCGCTGTCCGTCCACGGTGGCGAAGTAGACGGCTTCGGGCTGGAGCCTGGCGAGGTTGGTCTGCATGAACTCGGCCATCCGCTTGTCACTGATGGCCTGGGTCGTCTTCTCGTTGCCGAGGCGGATCGTCATGAGCGTGCGCATGCCGTTCCACCTCCTTCCTTTCGTGCCTCGTGATGTCTCCATCGTCATCCCGCCGCCGGGCCCCCGCACGCCGCGCCAGCCGTGCGACCCACCGTCGCGCATCCCGTGTGAGAGGCTGGCGAGGTGAACCGCTTGGCTGGTGCGACGTCGCCGTATCTCCTGCAGCACGCCGACAACCCCGTCGACTGGTGGGAGTGGGGTGACGAGGCCTTCGCGGCAGCGCGGGAGCGGGACGTGCCGGTGCTGCTGAGCGTCGGCTACGCCGCGTGCCACTGGTGCCATGTCATGGCGCACGAGAGCTTCGAGGACGCCGGCCTCGCGGAGTACCTGAACGCGCACTTCGTGCCGGTCAAGGTGGACCGGGAGGAGCGGCCGGACGTCGACGCCGTCTACATGGAGGCCGTGCAGGCGGCGACCGGGCAGGGCGGCTGGCCGATGACGGTGTGGCTGACGCCCGACGGGGAGCCGTTCTACTTCGGGACCTACTTCCCGCCCGAGCCCCGGCACGGCATGCCGTCGTTCCGGCAGGTGCTGGAGGGCGTCGCGGAGGCCTGGCGCGGGCGGCGCGAGGAGGTCGCCGACGTGGCCCGCCGGATCGTGCACGAGCTCAGCGGCCGCGCCGGCGTGTACGCGGGGCTGGCGGCGGCCGACCTGCCGGGGCCGGAGTCGATGCGCCAGGCGCTGGCCGGGCTCGGGCGGGAGTTCGACGAACGTCACGGCGGCTTCGGCGGCGCGCCCAAGTTCCCGCCGTCCATGGTGCTGGAGTTCCTGCTGCGTCACCACGCCGCGACCGGCTCGCCCGCGGCGCTCGACCTGGTCGAGCGCACCTGCGCGGCGATGGCCCGCGGGGGCATCCACGACCAGCTCGGCGGCGGCTTCGCCCGCTACTCCGTCGACGCGCACTGGACCGTGCCCCACTTCGAGAAGATGCTCTACGACAACGCGCTGCTGCTCCGCGCCTACCTGCACCTGTGGCGGGCCACCGGCAGCCCGCTCGCGCGGCGCGTCGCGGAGGGCACCGGGGACTTCCTGCTGCGTGAACTGCGCACCGCCGAGGGTGGCTTCGCCTCCGCGCTCGACGCGGACAGCGCCGACGCCGAGGGCCGCAGCCGCGAGGGCGCGTTCTACGTGTGGACGCCCGAGCAGCTCGTCGACGTGCTCGGCGACGAGGAGGGCCGACGCGCGGCCGAGCGCTACGGGGTGACGTCGCAGGGCACCTTCGAGGAGGGCGCCTCCGTACTGCAGTGGCCGGGGGAGGGCGAGCCCGACGCCTCGGACGAGGAGGCGCGCGAGCGGCTGCTGGCCGCCCGCGAGCTGCGACCGCGTCCCGCCCGCGACGACAAGGTCGTGGCCGCGTGGAACGGACTGGCCGTCGCCGCGCTCGCCGAGGCGGGCGCGCTGCTCGACCGCCCCGACTTCCTCGACGCGGCGGTGGTCGCCGCCGCGCTGCTGCTCGGCGTTCACCGTGACGAGTCCGGCCGACTGCTGCGCACGTCCCGTGACGGCGTCGCCGGCCGCAACGCCGGTGTCCTCGAGGACTACGGCGACGTGGCGGAAGGACTGCTCACACTGCACAGCGTCACCGGCGACATGCGCTGGCTCGACGCCGCAGGAGAGTTGCTCGAAGTGGTGTTGACCCGGTTCACGGATGAGGCGTCAGGAGCGCTGTACGACACGGCCGCCGACGCGGAGCCGCTGATCCGGCGCCCGCAGGACCCGACCGACAACGAGGCTCCGTCCGGCTGGACCGCGGCGGCGGGCGCCCTGCTGTCCTACGCCGCGCTGACCGACTCCGAGCGTCACCGCACCGCCGCGGAGCGGGCGTTGACGGTGGTGACGCCGCTGGCCGGACAGGCTCCGCGCTTCGTCGGCTGGGGACTGGCCTCCGCTCAGGCCCTTCTGGACGGCCCCCGCAAGGTCGCCCTCGCGGGCGCGCCCGAGGACCCGGCGACGGCCGCGCTGCGGATCGCGGCCCTGGCCGCGACCGCGCCGGGCCTGGTCGTCACCGTCGCGGGCGAGGAGCAGCCGCCGGTCGACGGCGCCCCGGCGGCGTACGTCTGCCGCCGCTTCACCTGCGACGCGCCCGTCACCGACCCCACGTGGCTCAGGGAAGGGCTGAGCGCGACCCCGAAGGAGTGAGTGCCCCGGGGCTGGACCCGGGGTCACAGGCCGGGGCTGCCAAGGGCGTTGATCGCCCGGTTCAGCAGGTCCTCCAGCTCGTCCTCGCCCCCGCGTTCGGCCCAGTACTGCACCGCCTCGCTGGACGCGGCGAGGATCGACGCCACCAGGGCGCGCAGTTCCAGGCCGTCGGCGGGCAGGCCGGTCCGCTCCGCGAGCAGGCGGCACATCATCTCGCCGGTGCGCTGCAGCTCCACCAGGGCGCGGGCGCGGATCGCCGGGACCGTCCGGTACAGCTGCATGCGCAGCAGCACCTCCTCGCGCTCGGCCGCGAGGACCTGGCGCAGCGGATCGATCATCGCCTGCCGGACGGACTCGATCAGCGGTTCGTCGCTGGGGCGCGAGCGGAAGGAGGCCTCCATCAGCGGGTCGTAGTCGTCGCTGATGACCAGGTCTTCCTTGGTGGGGAAGTACCGGAAGAAGGTGCTGGGCGAGACCTCCGCCACGGCCGCGATCTGGTCGACCGTCGTGGCCTCGTAGCCCTGCTCGGTGAACAGGCCGAAGGCCGCCGAGCGGATCGCGCGGCGGGTCTTCAGCTTCTTGCGCTCCCGCAGGCCCAGCGGGGCGGCGAGGAGTTCTTCGAGCTCGGCGCCGGCGGTAGTCGGGGTGGAGGAGTTGCCGGGGGTCATGCCTGGGATTCTCCCGCACCGCCCCCAGAGCTGGGCATCCGCCAGGCGATCAACGCCGCCGAGAGGGCCGATCCGATGCCGCACGCGAGCAGCACCAGATCCATGCCGTGGACGAACGCGGCGTGCGCGGACGCGGCCAGCGCCGTGTCGTGCAGCTGTTCCGCGATCGCCTGGGCGGCCGAGACCGAACCGCGCGCGGTGCGGGCCAGGGGCTCCGGCAGGCTGCCGGTGTCGAGCCGCGCGGTGTAGCCGCCGGCCAGAAGGCTGCCGAGCAGGGCGACGCCGATCGCGCTGGCGGACTGTCGCAGCGTCTGGAGCAGCCCGGAGCCGACGCCGGCCCGGTCGTCCGGGAGCGCCGCCATGGCCGCGCCCATGGCCGGGACCATGGTGAAGCCCATGCCGAGGCCGAGCGCGCCCAGCCACAGCGCCGTACGGCCGTAGCCGTCGCCGGTGGTGGTCGAGGCGCCGAGCAGCATCGAGGCGGCGACGACGAGCATGCCCGAGGCGACGACCCAGCGGACCGACAGCCTTGCGACCAGCCGTTCCGCGACGCGCGCCGCGAGCAGCAGGCCGGCCATCATCGGCATGAGCCGGACGCCGGTGCCGAGGGCGTCGTAGCCGAGCACCGACTGCAGGTACTGCGGCAACACGAACAGGCCGCCCATCAGCACGAAGGAGACCAGCACCGAGGCGGCCGTGCTCCAGCGGTAGACGCGGTCGGCGAGCAGCGTGAAGTCGACCATCGGGTGCGGCAGCGTGCGCTCGCGCCGGACCAGGTGGCCGAGCAGCAGCACGGAGGCCACCAGCGGGGCGACGACCCGGGCGGATCCCCATCCGTCGGTCGGGCCCTGGATGATGCCGAAGGTGAGCGCGCCGAGGCCGAGCACGCCGACGACGGCGCTGAGCGGGTCGACCCGGGGTACGGACGGGTCGCGCGACTCGGGCACCAGCCACAGGCAGGCGGCGATGCCGATCGCGATCAGCGGGACGTTGATCAGGAAGATCGAGCCCCACCAGAAGTGGTTGAGCAGCAGCCCGCCCAGCATCGGGCCGAGCGGCATGCCGACGGCCATGCCCGCCGTCATCACGGCGATGGCGCGCGGTCGTTCGGCGGGGGAGAAGAGGCTCGGCAGGATCGCGATGCCGAGCGGCATGATGAGCGCGCCGCCGAGGCCCATCACGGCGCGGACCGCGATCAGCGTGTTCGGCGAGTCCGCGAGCGTGCCGATCAGCGAGGCGACGCCGAAGAGCACCAGCCCGCCGATGAGCAGCCGACGCCGTCCGAAGCGGTCGCCGAGCAGCCCGGCGGGGAGCATCGCGGCGGCGAAGACGACGAGGTACGCGTCGACGATCCACTGCAGCTGGCCCGTGGTGGCGTGCAACTGCACCGCCATGTCGGGCAGGGCGACGTTGAGGATCGTGCCGTCGAAGCCGAGCACCAACACGCTCAGGCAGACGGCGGCCAGCGCCCACCAGCGGCGGCTGCTGGTCTGGATGCCCCCGGCGGGTGGTGCGAGGTCTGATGGTGCTGTGGTGCCCACGGTCCGGTCCGTGCTCATGGCAGCCCCCTAGAGAGTTCCCCCAGTCTTCTGACAGTAACTCTCAAAATCTAGGAGCTGTCAATCGACAGCCTCTAGCGGCTTACATCGCGACCAGCGAGACCCCCACGAACTGCACGATGAAGGCGGCGAGCGTGCACGCGTGGAAGACCTCGTGGAAGCCGAACCAGCGCGGCGAGGGGTTCGGGCGCTTGAGGCCGTAGATGACGCCGCCGACGCTGTAGAGCGCGCCGCCGATGATGATCAGCACCGTCACCGCGACGCCCCCGGTGCGGAAGAAGTCGGGCAGGAAGAAGACCGCGGCCCAGCCGAGGGCCAGGTAGCAGGGCGTGTACAGCCAGCGCGGCGCGCCGACCCAGAAGACCCGGAACGCGATCCCGGCCAGCGCCCCCGCCCAGACCAGCCAGAGCAGCACCTGCTGCCGCGCCCCGTGCAGCAGCAGGATGGTGACGGGCGTGTACGTGCCGGCGATGATCAGGAAGATGTTGCTGTGGTCGAGCCGCCGCAGGACGGCCTCGCCGCGGGGGCCCCAGGTGAAGCGGTGGTACAGCGCGCTGACGCCGAACAGCATCCATGCGCTGACGGCGTAGACCGCGCAGGCCGCGCGGGCGGCGGGGGTCGTGGCCAGACAGATCAGCACGATGCCGGCCGCCACCGTCGCCGGAAACATTCCGGCATGCAGCCAGCCGCGCATGGCCGGCTTCAGCGGGAAATTCAGCTCACTCATTTCCACCCCTGGAGTCATGTTTCCGAAGCATACCTACGGCACCGTAGGTTACCTACTGGTAGGTCTGCTTGAATTCTCGTCAAAGTGACGCTGACCTGCGATGTTGTCGTTCTCACATGGCCGCGGTGTGTCACTTCTCGGACATCGGGGATACGCTGCGAAGACCCTCAACCCCTCACCATCCGTTCAAGGACGACCGGATGGGAAACGGAGCGATCGTGCCGAACGAGAACTCTGCCCAGGTCAACGCTGCCCCGACCCGGCACAAGAAGCTGCTGGCGTGGGTCCAGGAGATCGCAGAGCTCACCCAGCCGGATCGGATCGAATGGTGCGACGGCTCTGAAGCCGAGTACCAGCGTCTGTGCGACCTGCTTGTCGAGAAGGGCACCTTCCGCAAGCTCAATGAGGAGAAGCGGCCGAACTCGTACTACGCCGCCTCCGATCCGCGCGATGTGGCGCGCGTCGAGGACCGCACGTTCATCTGCTCCGAGCAGGAGAAGGACGCGGGCCCGACCAACCACTGGAAGGCCCCCGCCGAGATGCGTGCCATCTTCGGTGACATCTTCAAGGGCTCCATGAAGGGCCGCACCATGTACGTGGTGCCGTTCTCCATGGGTCCCGTGGGTTCACCGCTGGCCGCCTACGGCGTCGAGATCACCGACTCCGCCTACGTCGCCGTGTCGATGCGCACGATGACGCGCATGGGTCAGGCCGTGCTGGACTACCTCGGTGAGGACGGCGAGTTCGTCAAGGCCGTGCACACCCTCGGCGCCCCGCTCGCAGAGGGCGAGGCCGACGTCCCGTGGCCGTGCAACGAGACCAAGTACATCTCGCACTTCCCGGAGACCAAGGAGATCTGGTCCTACGGTTCGGGCTACGGCGGCAACGCCCTGCTCGGCAAGAAGTGCTACGCGCTGCGCATCGCCTCGACGATGGCCCGCGACGAGGGCTGGCTGGCCGAGCACATGCTCGTCCTGAAGCTCACCCCGCCGTCCGGCGAGGCCAAGTACGTCGCCGCCGCGTTCCCCAGCGCCTGCGGCAAGACCAACCTGGCCATGCTCCAGCCGACCATCCCGGGCTGGAAGGTCGAGACCATCGGCGACGACATCGCCTGGATGCGGTTCGGTGCGGACGGCCGCCTCTACGCGATCAACCCGGAGGCCGGCTTCTTCGGCGTCGCGCCCGGCACCGGTCGTGACACCAACGCCAACGCCATCGACTCGATGTACGCCAACACGGTCTTCACCAACGTGGCGCTCACCGACGACGGCGACGTGTGGTGGGAGGGCATGACCGAGGAGAAGCCCGCGCACCTCACCGACTGGAAGGGCAACGACTGGACGCCCGCGTCGGAGACCCCGGCGGCGCACCCCAACGCCCGGTTCACCGTCCCGGCCGCCCAGTGCCCGACCATCGCCCCGGAGTGGGAGGACCCGGCGGGTGTGCCGATCTCGGCCATCCTCTTCGGCGGCCGCCGCGCCAGCGCGGTTCCGCTGGTGACCGAGTCCTTCGACTGGCAGCACGGCGTCTTCCTCGGCGCCAACGTGGCCTCGGAGCAGACCGCCGCCGCCGAGGGCACCGTCGGCAAGCTGCGCCGTGACCCGTTCGCGATGCTGCCCTTCTGCGGCTACAACATGGGCGACTACTTCGCCCACTGGCTGGAGATCGGCGAGAACGCCGACGCCGCCAAGCTGCCGAAGATCTACTACGTGAACTGGTTCCGCAAGAACGCCGACGGCAAGTTCGTCTGGCCGGGCTTCGGCGAGAACAGCCGCGTGCTGAAGTGGATCGTCGAGCGCCTGGAGGGCACCGGCGAGGGCGTCGAGTCGCCGATCGGCATCCTGCCGACCGAGGACGCGCTCGACCTGGACGGTCTCAGCATCGACCAGGCCGACCTGGACCTGCTGCTCACCGTCGACCGTGACATCTGGAAGCAGGAGGCCGCGCTCATCCCCGAGCACCTGGAGCTGTTCGGCGAGCACACGCCGAAGGCTCTGTGGGACGAGTACGAGAAGCTGACCCAGCGTCTGGGCTGAGGTGAGCGCCTGAGCCGAGGCTCAGGAGATCACCGACTCGCGTGCCGCCGTATGGAAGTCCATACGGCGGCACGCGAGTATCGCCGTCCGGGTGTCCTGCTGGGCGGCGGCCACCACCAGCACCCGTCCGGCCAGGTCGAACGCCTGCGCGTGCAGGGCGGGGAGCCCGGCGGGGTAGGCGACGGCGGCGCGCTGCGGAAGACACGCGCCGATCTCGGCGATGCGCGTGGTCAGTGCCGCGGCGGCGTCCTCCAGCGCGCGGTCGCCGGTGCGCGTGTGCAGCTCGCGCGTGACGTCGAGGAGCGCCGCCAGGTGGCCCGCCAGTTGTCCGCGCAGCCCGCTGAGAGCAGGCACGGGCGTGCTCGGCGTCTGGGACTGCCGCGACCGACGTACGACAGGACGGGTCTTGGGCTGCTCGTACATGCGAACAGCATAACTTAGACTTTGTCTAAAAGAAGATTCCGTTTTGAGGCGTGGACGCCCCGGCCCCTAGGGCTGCGCGTACGTCGACAGGAAGACGCCGATCTTCTCGATCGCCTCGCTCAGATCCTCCGCGTGCGGCAGCGTGACCAGGCGGAAGTGGTCCGGGTCGGGCCAGTTGAACCCGGTGCCCTGGACGACGTAGATGTGCTGCTGCTTGAGCAGGTCCAGCACCATCTGGGCGTCGTCCTTGATCTTGTAGACCTTCGGGTCCAGCCGTGGGAAGGCGTAGAGCGCGCCCTTGGGCTTGACGCAGGACACACCGGGGATGTCGTTCAGCATCTTCCAGGCGATGTCGCGCTGCTCGCGCAGCCGGCCGCCGGGGAGGATCAGGTCCTTGATCGACTGACGCCCGCCGAGCGCGGCGGCGATCGCGTGCTGCGAGGGCATGTTGGCGCACAGGCGCATGGTGGCCAGCGTGGTCAGGCCCTCGATGTAGCTGCGGGCCTCCTCCTTCGGGCCGGAGATGGTCATCCAGCCGCTGCGGAAGCCGGCCACCCGGTAGGCCTTGGACATGCCGTTGAAGGTCAGGCAGAGCAGGTCGGGGGCGAGCACGGCGGTGGAGGTGTGCTCGGCGTCGTCATAGAGGATCTTGTCGTAGATCTCGTCCGAGTAGACGATCAGGTTGTGCCGGCGGGCGATGCCGACCAGGCCCTCCAGCAGCTCGACCGGATAGACCGCGCCGGTCGGGTTGTTCGGGTTGATGATCACGATGCCGCGGGTGCGGTCGGTGATCTTCGACTCGATGTCCGCGAGGTCGGGGAACCAGTCGGACTGCTCGTCGCAGCGGTAGTGCACCGCCGTCCCCCCGGACAGGCTGATCGACGCCGTCCACAGCGGGTAGTCGGGGGAGGGGACGAGGATCTCGTCGCCGTCGTCCAGCAGCGCCTGCATGGCCATCTGGATCAACTCGGAGACGCCGTTGCCGATGTAGACGTCCTCGACGCCCAGGCCGTGCAGGCCGCGCTCCTCGTAGTGCATCACCACGGCGCGCCGGGCGGAGAGCAGGCCCTTGGAGTCGCCGTAGCCGTGCGCCCCGGCGAGGTTGCGGAGGATGTCCTGCAGGATCTCCGGCGGCGCCTCGAAGCCGAACGGCGCCGGGTTCCCGGTGTTCAGCTTCAGGATGCGGTGGCCCTCGTCCTCAAGCCGCATGGCCTCGTCGAGGATCGGGCCGCGGATGTCGTAGCAGACGTTGGCGAGCTTGCTGGACTGGATCACCTGCATACCGATGCAGCCTAGTGCCTCGCCATACCCGCCGCGCGGTGATTTTCACCATGTGGGAGGGGGACGTGGGAGAGGCGCGCCGCCGGCGCGGCGGCCGTGCCCGACGGCCGCAGCTGCCGCAGTCGGCGGTTGCCGACGAGCGCGGCGGCCAGGCCGACCGTCCAGCCCAGCAGCACGCCCCAGACCGCACCCGCCACGGCTCCGGCGAGCGGATGGACCGTCCAGCCGAGCGGCGCCGCGCCGGTCATCCGCGCCAGCGCGAGCCCACGGAACACCCCGGCGACCGCCCCGCCCAGCACTACCGCGGACCAGGCCGCGCCCAACCGCCGCAGCGCGCCCGCGTAGGGATGGCGCACCACGTGGCGACGGAGCCGCAGCGCGACGGAGCCGACCAGCAGCAGTGCCGCGAAATCCTCCGAGAGGGTGAACGCCCAGGTGCTGTCCCCGCGCGGATCCGGGCGCAGCCCCGGCAGGAACGGCGGCACCCCGAGGGCCGCGTCGCGCAGCACCGAGGGGAACGCGTCCGTCAGCCGCAGCCACACCGTGCCCGTGCCGAGGGCCAGCACCAGCAGCAGGGCCGCGGCCAGGCCCGCGAGCAGCACGGAACGGGGCCGGTCCAGGCGCGGGGTCATGGCCGGACTTTACCCGTGCGCACGCGCACCGGCCGGTGCGCGTCGATGTTGATACAGAATCAGGACGACTCCCTGCGCGCTTCCAGGTAGTGGATCTACGATCACCATGACTGCACGGGGGTGAGGGGTGCGCGGACGTGCGCGTCGATGGCTCACGGGACTGGCGGTCCTGGCCTGCGCGGCGGGGCTGCTGGTGCGGCTCGGCACGCCCGCGGCGGTCGGGGCGACGACGCCGCGCTTCCTGACGGACGCCCGGGGCCGGGCGCTGATCCTCTACGGCCTGAACACGGACGACGCCCCCGCGTCCGCGCCCGGCGCGCCCGCCTCGTCGGCGTCCGCGTCGGCGTCCGCGAGCGCGTCGCCGGCGGATGAAGCAGCCGACGAGTACGGGCTGCTCGGGGACGACTTCTCCCGGATCCTGCTGCACTGGAGCGGCGTCGAGCCGAGCCCGGGCCACTACGACGACGCCTACCTCGCCGGGCTCGTCCGGCGCGTCGAGCAGGACACCGCCGTGGGCGACCACGTGGTACTCGCGATGACCCAGGACGCCTACGGTCCGCCGCCCGGCACCGCGTCCGCCCCGGTCGCGGTGGACGCCGCCCGGATCCACGCGGCCGACGAGTTCTGGCACACCCGCGACGACGCCCCCGACCTCCAGGACCGCTACGCCGCGGCCTGGGCGCACATCGCGAGCTACCTGGCCGCGCACCTCCCGCACAGCGGCGGACTGCTCCCGCCCGCCGACGCCGTCGTGGGGTTCGACCTGCTGGACCGCCCCTGGGGCGGATCCCTCCAGGGGCCTGGCTTCGAGACGGGTGCGCTGGCCGCCTTCTACGAGCGCGTCATCGCCCGCGTCCGCGCCGTCGACCAGGGCCACTGGCTCTTCGTCGAGCCGGAGGCCGCGTCCGCGGACACCGGGCTCCCGAGCGCCCTGCCCTACCTGCCGGACCCGCGCCACGGCGACGCCCGCATCGGCTACGCCCCGCAGCTCTACCCCGCACCGGTCGACCCGAACGGGAACTACACCGGCACCGGCGCCTTCTGGACCGACCGCTTCCTCAACTCCTGGGCCATCCAGATCACCCGGACCGCCAAGCGCCTGAACGCTCCGGTCCTGGTGAGCGGTTGGGGTGCGGACTTCACCGCACCCGGCGCGCACCTCTTCGTCGACCACGTGCAGGCGCTGCTCGACAGCCTGATGGCGGGCTCGGCCTGCTGCACGGCCGCGCCGGGCCCGTGGTCGCCCTGGCAGCGGCCCGGCAAGGGCGCGGACATCGCGGACGTCCTGCAGACCGCGTACCCGCGGGTGATCGCCGGAACGCCGGTGGCCTTCGACTACGACAAGGGCATTCTCGCGTTCACGCTCCAGTTCCGCGACGAGGCCGGGGTCACCGGCCCGACGGAGGTCTATCTCCCGCCGTCGGACTTCCCGTTCGGCCCGCAGATCGACTTCGACACGGAGTACACCGGCATCTGGGATCCAGCGCGTCACATCCTCGCCCTGACGGTCACCCATCCCGTGCCGGGGACGGTTCACACGCTGCGGCTCACGCCGGCGTCCCAGTCGACGAACGTCGGGTGATCGCCCGGCCCGGCAGCGCGTCGGTCCGTCGTCCGTCGTCCATCACCGCGACGCCGCCCACGAACACGTACGGGATCCCGCTCGGGGTCCTGCGCGGATCCTCGAACGTCGCCTCCGCGGCGACGGTCCCCGGGTCGAGCAGGACCAGGTCCGCGACCCAGCCCTCGCGCACCTGGCCGCGGTCGGGGAGGCCGAGGCGGCGGGCCGGGTTGGCGGACAGGTGGCGCACGGCCTCCGGGAGGGAGAGGACCCCCTCCTCCCGGACGTAGGCGCCGAGATAGCGGGGAAAGGTGCCGTAGGCGCGCGGATGCGGGCGGTCGCCGGTCAGCAGGCCGTCGCTGCCGCCGCAGTGCGCCGGATGGCGCATGACGGCGCGGACGTTCTCCTCGTGGCCGACGTGCTGCAGGATCGTCGTGCCGAGGCCGTCGTCGAGCAGCAGGCCTGCGAACGCCTCGAACGGCTCGACGCCGTCCCGCTGTGCGAGCTGCCGGACCGTCAGGCCCACCGCGGAGCGCAGTGCGGGCTCGCGGACGCCGCTGACCTGCACCGTGTCCCAGTCGGCGATGACGCCGTGACAACCGTCGGAGCCGTGCACCTCCAGGTCGGCGCGGATGCGCGCCCGTGCCGCGGGATCCGCGAGACGGCGCAGCGTCCTCGCCGGTCCGCCCGCGGCCGCCCAGCCCGGGAGCAGCGCGGCGAGGGTGGTCGAGCCGGGGAGGTAGGGGTAGCTGTCCAGGGTCAGGTCGACGCCGTCGGCGAGGGCGGCGTCGACGAGGGACAGCAGCTCGCCGGCGCGACCGCGGTTGACCTCGAAGTTCATCGTGGCGTGGGCCAGGTGCAGCGCGCAGCCGGAGGCGCGGGCGATGGCGACGACCTCCGCGTAGGCCTCCAGCGCGCCCGCTCCGTAGGAGCGGTGGTGCGGGCACCAGTAGCCGCCGTGGGCCGCCACCACCTCGCACAGCGCGGTGAGTTCGGCGGCGTCGGCGTACATGCCCGGTGTGTACGTCAGCCCGGAGGACATGCCGACCGCGCCCTGGTCGAGGCCCTGCGCGAGAAGCCGCCGCATCCGGTCCAGCTCGCCGGGTGTGGCCCGGCGGTCCTCCCAGCCGAGCACCAGCGCGCGCAGCGTCCCCTGCGGAACCAGGTAGGCGGCGTTGACGGCGATGCCCCGGGCGTCGAGTCGGGCCAGGTACTCGCCGACGCTGCGCCAGTTCCAGTCGAAGTCCGCGTCCGACGGGTCCCCGTTCCAGCCGGCGAGTTGACGGCGCAGACCGGCCAGGGTCGTGTCGTCGACGGGCGCGTACGAGAGCCCGTCCTGGCCGAGCACCTCCAGGGTGACGCCCTGGGCGACCTTCGCCTCGTGGCCCGGGTCGGTCAACAGGGCCAGGTCGGAGTGCGCGTGCATGTCGACGAAGCCGGGCGTGAGCGCCAGCCCGTCCACGTCGAGGACCCGGCCGCCGCCGGGCCGGGGCCCCGGATCGCCCTCACGGTGCAGCGCGGAGACGCGGCCTTCGTCGAGAACGGCGTCGGCGCGGTAGGGCGCGCCGCCGCTGCCGTCGACGACGAGCGCGCCGCGCAGGACGGTCCGGGGTGAGGGCATCAGCCTTCCTGGTTCATCAGAAGAATGTGCGGATGTAGTCGACGACGGTCCGGCCGTCCGGCTGCACGACGGGGATGAGCGGCCACTTCTCCAAGGCGGTGCACGGGTGCGACAGCCCGAGGGCGACCCAGTCGCCGACCTCGACCCGGGCCTCCGGAGCGATGGCTACGAAGGCGTGCTGGTCGGAGAGCTTGGTCACGCTCAAGCCCTCGGCCCGGCGCAGCAGGCCGTCCTGGGCGTCGCGCACCTGCAGTGGGATCGGCAGGCCGAGGTCGTAGGGGACGTCCCGCTTGCCCGCGTTGAGCAGCGCGAGGCCGGGCTCCGGCCGGGAGACGACCTGCGCCCACAGCTTCAGCGCCGGGAGGAAGCGTTCTGTCTCCTCCGTCAACGGGGTGATCTTCGCGTAGTGGAGATGGTCGTGAGTGACGTAGGCCCCCGCGCGCAGCAGCCGCAGCACCGGGCGGGACAGCTCCAGCGCGTTCTCGGTGAGGGCCTCCGCGACCAGGTCGAAGTGCTCGCTGCCGCCCGCGCTGACGACGATCTCCTCGGCGTCGGCGAAGTACCCGTGCGCGTCGAAGAGGTGCGCGGTGTTCACCAGCTCCTGCAGCCAGTCCCGGACGGCGGCGCGCGTCTCGTCCACGCCGGCCAGGGTGCCCTCGTAGCCCGCGACGCCGACCAGGCGCAGCCGCTGAGAGCCCCGGACGGCCCTGGCCACCTCGTCCGCCTCGGCCCAGGACCGCACCCCGGTGCGTGAACCGACCGCTCCGAGCTCGACCACGACGTCGACGCGGTGCGTGAGCGCCGCGTCCATCAGCTCTACCCCGTGAACCGAGTCGACATAACAGACGAAGCGGAACTCGGGATCACGCTCCAGCTCCGCGCTGAGCCAGCGCAGCGCGGCGGCGTCGACGAGTTCGTTCCCGAGGAAGATCCGGTTCACGCCGAAGTGCCGGTACATCTGCATGTGGCTCGGTGTCGCGGCGGTGATGCCCCACGCGCCCAGCTCCAACTGCCGCTGGAACAGCTGCGGCGCGAGCGGCGTCTTGCCGTGCGGGGCGTGGGCGAGGCCGTGGGTCCGTGCCCAGGAGGCCATCAGCTCCAGGTTGTGGCCGAGCGCGGCCGCGTCCAGGGTGAGCAGCGGGGTGACGAAACCGTCCTCGAAGAGATCGAGCTTCGCGTCGCGCATCTGGTTCACGGTCGGGTCCACGCCCATCGGCATGCCCTTGAAACGCCAGTCGACGACGGTCTCGCCCAGCGCGTCGAGCGCGGCCTGGTCCATGAACGGCTCCTTCTCGGTTGCACGCCTTGCAACGGTGCTCGCCCATCCTGCCAGCGTGCCGCGGGCGCGGAAAGGCCCGGCGCTCCCCCTCGGAGCGCCGGGCCTCTCGGCTCCCACCGGTCAGGGCATCGCGTTGGTGAACGCGCCCTCGCTGTTCGCGAACTGGTTGCCGTTGCTGGCGTCCCAGTTGGTCGACCAGGTCATCACGCCGCCGATGGTCGGCCAGGTGGTGCTGGGCTTGAAGGTGCCGCAGCCCGTCCCCTTGGCCAGGCAGTTCAGGGCGTTCTCGACGACGGTCGGCGAGACGTAGCCGCTGCCGGCCGCGCTGCTCGACGCGGGGACGCCGATGCCGACCTGGTTCGGGCTGAGGCCGGCCTGGATCGCGGTGCAGGCCAGCGTGGTGATGAAGTCGACGCTGCCCTCGCTGTAGACACCGCCGTCACAGCCGTTCATGGAGCCCGAGTTGTAGTACTGGGTGTTCATGATCGTCAGGATGTCCTTCACCTGCAGCGCGGTGGCCAGGTAGTCGGACGAGGAGTTCAGCACGTCGATGGTCTGCGGGGCCATGGTCAGAATGAAGCCTGAGCCGACCTTCGACGCCAGCTGGTGCAGCGCGGAGGCCATGTAAGTCGGGTTGATCCCGTTCTCCAGGTCGATGTCCACGCCGTTGAAGCCGTACTGCTGGATGATCGAGTACGCGCTGTTCGCGAAGGCCGTGGCCTGTGCGGCGCTGGTGATCGAGATGGTGCCGTTCTGGCCGCCGACCGAGAGGATCACCTTCTTGCCCTGCGCCTGCTTGGCGGCGATGTCCGCCTTGAACTGCGCGTCGGTGTAGCCGCCGAGCTTGCTCTGCAGGGTCGGGTCGAGCGAGAAGGTGATGCCGCCGTCACCGGCGGAGTCGGCGTTGGCGAAGGCGACCGCGATGATGCTGTACTGCGAGCTGACGTCGCTGATCTTCTGGTCGGTCGCGCCGTTGTCGAAGTCCTGCCAGTAGCCGGTCACCCAGTGCTTCGGGTTGCCGCCGCCACCGCTGCCGCCGGTCGAGGTGGCCGTCGGGGTGGGGGAGCTGGTCGGCGTGGAGGAGGCCGTGGGGGTCGGGCTCGACGTCGGCGTGGAGCTGGCCGTCGGCGTCGGGGACGCGCTCTGCGTCGGCGTCTGCGTCGGGCTCGGGCTGGAGCCGGCCGCGCCGCTCAGCGCCACGTCGTCCGCGTAGTAGGTGGACTGCCCGTACCAGCCGTGCAGGTAGATCGTGACGCTCGTGGTGGAGGCGCCGGTCTTGAAGCTGGTGGACAGCTGGTTCCAGGAGCTGCTGCTGGACCAGGTGCTGACGTCGGTGGTGCCGTCGCCCTGGGTGCCCAGGTAGACGTACGGGCCGTTGACCCAGGCGCTCAGTGTGTACGAGGAGTTGGGCTGGACGCTGATGGTCTGCGTGCACTGCGCGTCGTCGGAGGCCGTGGGGGTGGCCGCGAGCGCGTGGGAGCCGGAGTGGACGGTGGTCGTGGTGACCGTCGGCGTTCCGGGGTCGCAGTTCCAGTTGGTCAGGGAGCCGGTCTCGAAACCGGGGTTGACCACGAGGTTGGTGGTGTCGGCGCTCGCGCCGCCGCTGATCGCCACCAGGCCGGTCAGGCCGAGGCCAAGCGCGGCCACGGTCGCCAGCGCGGCGTTGACCGTACGGGGAGAAGGCATAGGGGTCTGTCCTCAACTGTGGGGGAAGCGGGGAAAGACAGGATGTGAAGCCCGCCACACAAGTTGGACTAGACCATTAGTCATGTCAAGGGTGTCGCCGATGACTTAAGGGCTGGTTAAGGTGATGCCGTGGTCCAGACCACCACGGCATCACCTGTCACCGCGTCAGCGGTTCCCTGGTCACCCCTCGCTGGACTTCGCCCAGAGGTTGAGGTGCGCGTCGGTCGCATAGCGATCGATTTCGGCCAACTCCGTCTCGGTCAGCGGAGCGCCCTGCACCGCCGCCACATTGGCCTCCAGCTGGGCCACCGACGAGGCGCCGATCAGCGCCGAGGTCATCCGCGGGTCGCGCAGCAGCCAGCTGAGCGCGAGCTGCGCCAGCGACTGGCCGCGCGCCGCCGCGACCTCGTTCAGCCCGCGCAGCTTGGCCAGCGTCTGCTCGGTGATCGAGTCCGGGTCGAGCGACTTGCCCTGCGCCGCGCGCGAGTCCGCCGGGATGCCGTTCAGGTAGCGGTCGGTCAGGATGCCCTGCGCCAGCGGCGCGAAGCCGATGCAGCCGGCGCCCTCGGCCTCCAGCACGTCGAGCAGCGAGTCGTCCTCGATCCAGCGGTTCAGCATCGAGTAGGACGGCTGGTGGATCAGCAGCGGCACACCCAGGTCGCGCAGGATCGCCGCCGCCTCGCGCGTCTTCTCCGCACTGTAGGAGGAGATGCCGACGTACAGCGCCTTGCCCTGCTGGACCGCGGACGCGAGCGCGCCCATGGTCTCCTCCAGCGGCGTCTCCGGGTCGAAGCGGTGCGAGTAGAAGATGTCGACGTAGTCGAGGCCCATCCGCCTGAGCGACTGGTCCAGGCTCGCGGTCAGGTACTTGCGCGAACCCCACTCGCCGTACGGGCCGGGCCACATGTCGTAGCCGGCCTTGGTCGAGATGACCAGCTCGTCCCGGAACGGGCGGAAGTCGGCGGCCAGGTGCCGGCCGAAGTTCGCCTCGGCGGCGCCGTAGGGCGGACCGTAGTTGTTGGCCAGGTCGAAGTGCGTGACGCCGAGGTCGAACGCGCGGCGCAGGATGGCGCGCTGCACCTCCAGCGTCTTGTCGTCGCCGAAGTTGTGCCACAGGCCCAGAGAGATCTCGGGCAGCTTCAGTCCGCTGCGCCCGGTCCGGCGGTAGCGCATCGATCCGTCGTACCGGGACTCGGCGGGCTGGTAGGGGGCGGGGATCACGGGGGCGTACTCCAGGGGTGGTCCGGGGAGGGAGGCGGCTCCGGGGTTTTGTCTCCAGACTGAACATTAACCGGCGCGGAGTAGGGTGGCCCCCGCACGCGCGAGCACATGGAGGGGCCGTCGTCATGGACATCGGAAGGCTGGTCCGGCGCACGCCGCTGCTCCGGAGTGCCGTCTACGGGCTGTACGGCCACCGAGTCGAGGCCCACCTCGACCGCGCCCGGGCGCCTCGGCACGTCGGCGTGATGCTCGACGGCAACCGGCGCTGGGCCCGCGCCGCGGGCATGTCCACGGCGGACGGCCACCAGACCGGGGCGGACAAGATCCCGGAGTTCCTCGGCTGGTGCGAGGAGACCGGCGTCGAGGTGGTCACCCTGTGGCTGCTCTCCACGGACAACCTCAACCGTCCGGCCGAGGAGCTGGTGCCGCTGCTCGGCATCATCGAGGAGGCCGTGCGCGGCCTGGCCGCGACGGGCCGGTGGCGGGTCCACCCCGTCGGCGCGCTCGACCTGTTGCCGGCCTCCACCGCCACCGTGCTCAAGGAGGCCGACCAGGCCAGCGCGGACAACCCCGGGCTGGTGGTGAACGTCGCCGTCGGCTACGGCGGGCGCCACGAGATCGTCGAGGCCGTCCGCAAGCTGCTGCGTGAGCAGGGGGCCGCGGGCAAGCCGGTGGAGCAGGTGGCGGAGATGATCGACATCGAGCAGATCTCGCGCCACCTCTACACCTCCGGGCAGCCGGACCCGGACCTGGTCATCCGCACCTCGGGGGAGCAGCGTCTCTCCGGCTTCCTGCTGTGGCAGTCGGCGCACTCGGAGTTCTACTTCTGCGAGGCCTACTGGCCGGCCTTCCGCAAGGTCGACTTCCTCCGCGCCCTGCGCGACTACGCCGCCCGCAACCGCAGATACGGCGGATAGCGGCCGCAGAAGGCTGACGGGGCTCCAGAAGGCCTACCCGGGCCGGGGTCCGCTCGGCGCGAGCTCCTCGGGACGGATGTGGACGTCCGGTTCACAGCAGGTGGGCAAGGTCACCGCCAGGTGAATCTTGGTCGTCACGATGTCGCCGGCTGCATGGAATGGGACACCTGGGGAATACCGCAGTCAGACCGCGACCTCGGCCAACGGGGCCGGAGGACGCGGCGACTGCGGGTGGCACGGGGCCACTCGCCCGGGAGGCCCTGTGGTCAGTTCCAAGAGCCGCCGGAGCTTGCACGACCGGCGCACGTACGTCCTCGACACCAGTGTCCTGCTGGCTGACCCGAGTGCCATGACCAGGTTCGAGGAGCACGAGGTCGTGCTGCCCGTGGTCGTGGTGACCGAGCTGGAGGCCAAGCGACACCACCCGGAGCTCGGCTACTTCGCCCGGCAGGCCCTGCGTCTGCTGGACGACTACCGGGTCCGCTACGGCCGCCTCGACACGCCCATCCCCGTGGGCGAGCTGGGCGGCACGATCAGGGTCGAGCTGAACCACACCGATCCCTCCGTCCTCCCCGCCGGCTACCGGCTGGGCGACGCCGACACCCGGATCCTGGCCGTGGCCAGGAACCTGCAGGCCGAGGGGTACGACGTCACCGTCGTCTCCAAGGACCTGCCGCTGCGGGTCAAGGCCTCCTCCGTCGGCCTGCTGGCCGAGGAGTACCGGGCCGAGCTGGCGATCACCTCCGGCTGGACCGGAATGTCTGAATTGGCCGTCAGTGCCGAGGAGGTTGACGGCCTGTTCGCAGGCGACCCGCTCGACGTCCCTGAGGCGCGCGACTTCCCGGTTCACACCGGCCTCGTGCTGACCTCGGAGCGGGGCAAGGCGCTCGGCCGGGTGACGGCCGACCAGCGGGTGCGCCTGGTGCGCGGAGACCGTGAGGCCTTCGGGCTGCGCGGACGCAGCGCCGAACAGAGGGTGGCCTTGGACCTGTTGCTCGACCAGGAGGTCGGCATCGTGTCCCTCGGCGGACGGGCCGGCACCGGCAAGTCCGCGCTCGCGCTCTGCGCCGGCCTGGAGGCGGTGCTCGAGCGGCGTCAGCACCGCAAGGTGATGGTGTTCCGGCCGTTGTACGCGGTCGGCGGGCAGGAGTTGGGCTACCTCCCGGGCAGCGAGGCGGAGAAGATGGGCCCGTGGGCCCAGGCCGTCTTCGACACGCTCTCCGCGGTGACCACCCCGGACGTCATCGAGGAGGTGCTCTCCCGCGGGATGCTGGAGGTCCTTCCGCTCACCCACATCCGTGGCCGCTCGCTGCACGACGCCTTCGTGATCGTCGACGAGGCGCAGTCGTTGGAGCGCAACGTGCTGCTGACCGTTCTGTCCCGGATCGGGCAGGGTTCGCGGGTCGTGCTGACCCACGACATCGCCCAGCGTGACAACCTGAGGGTGGGTCGGTACGACGGTGTGGTGGCGGTCGTGGAGAAGCTGAAGGGGCATCCCCTCTTCGCTCACGTCACGCTCAACCGCTCGGAGCGTTCTCCGATTGCCGCACTGGTGACCGAGATGCTGGAGGACATCCAGCCCTGAAACGGGCGAAATCCCTCGTAACTGTGCCCTTCCGCACCACCGTGGCGAGCCCACGGCGCGGGAGGGCACAGCAGCGTAACGATTCGTCAGACCGTGGGCCAGGTTCTGGCGAGAATTGACGCCCGTATGGGCCGTGTGAGCTTCGCCACGCAAACGAGAATTGCGCTTGCGCGTTGCGGTGCGGCAGTGTGTGGGATCTGTCAGGCCCCGCGTGCAGCATGCATGGCGCCGCACGCCGCCCGAGCAGATCGCGATCCGGGAGACCGGGGAGCAACGGGCCCGCGTCTTCCGTGACCAGAGCATGGGGGAGGCCAGCGTCAGGGGCGGGGTTCGTCCGTTCGGTCACCATACGGGCGACGCTGGAAGGAAACCATGTGAACCGGATCTCGGTTCGGGGGATGGCAGTGGCCTCCGCCACTGCTGTGACTGCTGTCGGTGCGGTCGTCGGTGTCGCCTCTGGCGAGACGAAGCCGGCCCAGGTGTCCGACGTCGCAGGCTCGACCCTTCTTGCCGAAGTCCCCATGGGCGGCTCGGCGCAGGTTGTCGCGGACAATCTGACCCGCCAGAGTGACGCGCAGCAGTCCGCTGCGCTCGTGACCGCGCAGAAGGCCGCCGCTCAGGAGGCCCGCACCAAGGCCGCCGACGCGGCGCGTGCCAAGGCCGCGGCCGAGCAGCGCGCCAAGGAGCAGGCGGCCTCGCGTGCCGCCGCGGCCCAGCAGCGGCAGCAGCTGGTCTCCTACAGCCCCGGGTCGGTGCAGGCGCTCGCCGCGTCGATCATCGGGAACGCCACGCAGTTCTCCTGCTTCAGCCACATCGTCACGCGCGAGAGCGGCTGGAACTACCAGGCCACCAATCCGGGCTCCGGCGCGTACGGCCTGGTGCAGGCCCTGCCGGGCTCCAAGATGGCCTCGGCCGGCGCCGACTGGCGGACCAACCCCGCGACGCAGATACGCTGGGGCCTCAACTACATGAACTCCCGCTACGGCAGCCCCTGCGGCGCCTGGTCGTTCTGGCAGGCCAACAGCTGGTACTGAGCCGTTCACGACGAACACGGTTCGCGACGAACGCGCGGAAGCCCCCGATCCCTGTCCGATCGGGGGCTTCCTACTTCTCCCACGGAGAGGCCGCGTGTGCGGGACGGCCTCGTGGTGGACAGTCCCCGGGGCCTTCCGGGGCTAAACCTCTTTCTCCTGATTTGCCCAAAAAAATCTGATACCTCCATCGCCGTTCCGCGGTCGGTCGCACGGCTTTCCCGTGGGCGAGCGCCCTGCAGCCACACGCACCAGGTAGCGTTCACAGCCGGAATGGTCGCGGAGGCGAGGGCGGACGGGATGGCGGGCGTGGGCAACGCATGGCAGGCGTTTCGAGGGTGGCTGGCCCATCGGCGCGCCGAGGCCGAGTCCGAGTCGGCCAAGGCCCCCGACCGGGTCGTGCACGTGCACGCGCCCGAGACGACGACCCCGGTCGTCCCGCCCCAGGTGATGCCCGTCGCGGCGCGGTCGGACCTCCCTCCCTACCCGGCCCGTCCCGCGCATCCGGCGGAGGCGGTCCCGTGGACCCTGCGGGTGGCCGCGGAGGGCATGTGGCGGCTGCTGCTGGTCGGCGCCGGCCTGTACGTGCTGCTGCAGATCATCGGCACGCTGCGGATCGTCGCCCTGGCCTTCGTCGCCGCCCTGCTGATCAGCGCGCTGCTGCAGCCCACGGTCCACTGGCTCAAGCGCCACGGCGTCCCGCGCGGCCTCGCGACGGCCCTGACCTTCCTCGGCGGCCTGGCCAGCATCGGGCTGGTCGCCTGGTTCGTGTTCTGGCAGGTCAGCACCCATCTCAACCAGCTGACCGACCAGGTGCAGAAGGGCATCGGCCAGATCCGCCACTGGCTGGAGACCGGCCCGATGCACCTCACCGACACGCAGATCAACCAGTTCGCCAACCAGCTCACCAAGGTCGTCGGCACCAACAGCGACCAGATCGCGTCCTTCGGCTTCGACACCGTCAGCGTCGTGGTCGAGATCGTGACCGGGGTGTTCCTGGCCGCGTTCTGCACGTACTTCCTGCTGTACGACGGCGAGCGCATCTGGGGCTGGTGCCTGCGGCTGCTACCCGTCCGCTCCCGCGTGTCCGCGGCGGGCGCGGGTCCGCGGGCCTGGTCCACGCTGACCGCGTACGTGCGCGGAACGGTCGTCGTCGCCTTCATCGACTCGCTGTCGATCGGCATCGGCATCTACCTGCTGGGCGTGCCGCTGGCCATGCCCATCGCGGTGATCATCTTCCTCGGCGCGTTCGTCCCGCTGGTCGGGGCGCTGATCACCGGCACCATCGCGGTCCTCATCGGCCTGGTGACGCACGGGCCGGTCACCGCGCTGCTGGTGCTGGCGGTGCTGCTAGGGGTCCAGCAGATCGAGGGCCACCTGCTCCAGCCGCTGATCCTCGGCCGCGCCGTGCGGGTCCACCCGCTCGCGGTCATCCTGGCGGTGGCCTCCGGCTCCATCATCGGCGGCATCGGCGGCGCGGTGGTGGCGGTCCCGCTGGTCGCGGTGACCAACACCGTCGTCGGCTACCTGCGTGCCCGGCACGCGGTCGACGAGGACATTCGCGCCGCACTGACGGCCGCGGCAAGCGAGTAGCGAACCGAAAGGGGCGCGGGGAACTGCGCGGGCAAGCACCCTGTGCGGGTGGCCCTGCTCGCTGGGCGACTCACCACTCGGCGTGGCTTGTCGCGCAGTGCCCCGCGCCCCCGGGCGGTGCAACTGGCCGCGGGAGTGCCGTGGGGCTGGTCGCGCCCAGGCGGCGGAGCCGCAGGTCGGCACAGCCCCGCCCCTTGCGCGCTGCAGCTGGCTGCTGCGGTGAAAGCCTCAGGCCAGGCGGCCCTCGGTTTCGAGGGTGACGCCGACGGCCTGGACGACCGCGGCGATCTTGAACGCGGACTGGATGACCTCGCGGTCCACGCCCGCCTTGCGCAGCACCTGCTCGTGGGAGTCGAGGCACTGGCCGCAGCCGTTGATGGCCGAGACCGCCAGGGACCAGAGCTCGAAGTCGACCTTCTCCACGCCCGGGTTGCCGATGACGTTCATCCGCAGGCCGGCGCGCATGGTCCCGTACTCCTTGTCGGAGAGCAGGTGCAGCGTCCGGTAGTAGACGTTGTTCATCGCCATGATCGCCGCCGCGGCCTTCGCCGCGTCGTACGCCTCGGGCTTGAGGTTGGCGCGCGCCTCCGGCTCCAGCTCCGCCAGGACCCGCTCGCTGCGCGAGGCGATCGCGCAGGCCAGGACGGTGCCCCAGAGCTGCTGCTGCGGCAGCTCGCTGTTGCCGATGACCGAGCCCAGGTTGAGCTTGAGGTCCTTGGCGTACTCCGGCAGAGCCGCCTTCAGTTCGTCGAGTGCCATGCGATCAGCTCACTCGCCCGCGAGCAGCGCGACCGGGTCGAGGGTGTTCTCGCCCTTGTTCCAGTTGCACGGGCACAGCTCGTCGGTCTGCAGGGCGTCGAGGACCCGCAGGACCTCCTTGGGGTTGCGGCCCACGGAGCCGGCGGTGACCATCACGAACTGGATCTCGTTGTTCGGGTCGACGATGAAGACGGCGCGCTGGGCGGTGCCGTCCGCGTTCTCGACGCCGCAGGCGCTCATCAGCTCGTGCTTGATGTCGGCCAGCATCGGGAAGGGCAGCTCGGCCAGGTCCTTGTGGTCACGACGCCAGGCGTGGTGCACGAACTCGGAGTCGCCGGAGACGCCCAGGATCTGCGCGTCGCGGTCCGTGAACTCCTCGTTCAGCTTGCCGAACGCGGCGATCTCGGTCGGACACACGAAGGTGAAGTCCATCGGCCAGAAGAAGACGACCTTCCAGCCCTTCTGGTCCTCACCGGAGATCTCCTTGAACTCCAGCTTGTCGGCGGAGGGGCCGACGACGGCGTTGAGCTTGAAGGCGGGGAACTGGTCACCGATGGTGAGCATGAGGGGTGTCCTCCGGGATCCGGTGCGTGCGGTGTGCCCCGTCAATCTCGCATGTCGGACATTGATCAGTGAAATAGCTAGAATCGAAGGAGTTGATCGGAGGAAGTTATCAGTAAGGCCCGCACCACCAGCCGCCCGCCCAGTGTTTCCCAGCTTCGAGCCTTCGTGGCCGTCGCGGAGCACCTGCACTTCCGGGAGGCGGCCGCCGCGCTGCGGATGAGCCAGCCGGCGCTGTCCGGCGCCGTCGCCGCGCTCGAGGAGTCGCTCGACGTCCAGCTGGTCGAGCGGACGACGCGCAAGGTGCTGCTGACGCCGGTGGGGGAGCGCGTGGCGCGGCACGCACAGTCCGTCCTCGGCGCGCTGCACGCGCTGACGGAGGAGGTCGAGGCCTCCCGGCGGCCTTTCACCGGGCCGCTCCACCTCGGGGTGATCCCGACGATCGCACCCTACCTGCTCCCCACGGTGCTGCGGCTGGCCCGCGACCGGTACCCGGACCTGGAGCTGCACGTGCACGAGGAGCGCACGGACCAGCTGCTGGACGGCCTCGGCACAGGCCGGCTCGACCTGCTGCTGCTCGCCCTCCCGGCGGGCGGAGGGCTGGTCGACATCCCCCTCTACGACGAGGACTTCGTCCTGGTCACGCCCTCCGACCACGAGCTGGCCGGACGCGTGGACGTGCCGCGTGACGTGCTGCTGGACCTGGACGTCCTGCTGCTGGAGGAGGGCCACTGCCTGCGCGACCAGGCGCTCGACCTGTGTCGCGAGGTGGGCGCCGAGCCGGGCGCGACCCGGGCGGCGGGCCTGTCCACGCTGGTCCAGCTGGTCGCGGGCGGGCTCGGGGTCACCCTGCTGCCCGCAACGGCCGTGCCCGTCGAGGCCGGGCGCGCCTCCGCGCTCACCGTCACCCGCTTCGCGGACCCGGCGCCGGGCCGTCGGGTCGGCCTCGCCCACCGTCCTTCCTCGCCCAGGACGGCGGAGTACCGGCGCTTCGCCGAGTCACTGCGTGACGCGGTGTGCGAACTCCCGGTCAGGGTGCTGGGGGCGGTGAACGGCACCGGCGTTTGACCCTGGCGCCTGACCCGGCCTCTGCCCCCGCAGCCCGACCCCGGCGTGTGATCCCCGGTCGGACGCCCTGCGGCATACCCTGGCGGGCATGAGCAACCTGGACCTGAAGCCCCAACCGAGCGTGTGCGGCGGCCGGGAGGACGTCGTCGCCGAGCCGGTCCGTGAACTCCTCACCGGGCGTGACGTGCAGCTGGGCGAGAGCACCGTCGTCCGGCGCCTGCTGCCCAACCTGGGCCGGCGGATGATCGGCGCCTGGTGCTTCGTTGACCACTACGGCCCCGACGACATCGAGCGCGAGCCCGGCATGCAGGTCGCGCCGCATCCGCACATGGGTCTGCAGACCGTCAGCTGGCTCCACGACGGCTTCATCGAGCACCGGGACAGCCTCGGCACGGTGCAGACGGTCCGCCCGCGCCAGCTCGGGCTGATGACGTCCGGTCGCGCCATCTCCCACTCGGAGCAGTCGCCGCGCGCGCACGGCAAGTGGCTGCACGGCGCGCAGCTGTGGGTCGCGCTCCCCGACGAGCACCGGTTCACCGAGCCGACTTTCGAGCACCACCCGGAGCTGCCGCGGGTCCAGGGCCAGGGCGTGGACGCGACGGTCATCCTCGGCAGCCTGGACGGCGCCGCGTCCCCGGGCCGCACCTTCACCCCGCTCGTCGGAGCGGATCTCTCGCTCGCGGACGGCGCCGACGCCCGCCTCCCGCTGCACCCCGACTTCGAGTACGCCGTCCTGGCCATGAGCGGCGCCGCGACGGTCGACGGCGTGCGCGTGGAGGTCGGCTCCCTGCTCTACCTCGGCTGCGGCCGCCGCGAACTGCCGCTCCGCGCGGACGACGGCCCGGCCCAGGTGATGCTGCTGGGCGGCGAGCCCTTCGCCGAGAAGCTGGTCATGTGGTGGAACTTCGTCGGCCGCACCCACGAGGAGATCGCCCAGGCCCGCGAGGACTGGATGACCGGCGACCGCTTCGGCGAGGTCCACGGCTACGACGGCGGGCCGATTCCCGCCCCGGAGTTGCCCGCCCTGCGCCTGAAGCCCCGGGGCCGCGAGCGCTGACGCGCGTCGGTAGGCGGTAGGCGGAAGGGCGGATATACGGCACGGCGTCGCCGGGGCGGGATCGAGCAGGATTCGAGAAGCCCCGACCGCCGTGCCGTCACTAGCGTGGCGGCCATGACCTCCATCGAATCCGTCACTCTCGACGTGGCCGACCTCTCGGCCGCGGAACGCTTCTACACCGCCGCCTTCGGCCTGGGCGACGACCGGCTGCGGCTGCGCGCCTCGGACGCCGCGACGAGCGGTTTCCGCGGGTTCACGCTGTCGCTCGTCGTGGCCCAGCCGGCCGATGTCCGCGCCCTCTTCGACGCCGCCGTGCAAGCCGGCGCGACGCAGCTCAAGCCCGTCACCAAGTCGCTCTGGGGCTACGGCGGCGTCGTCCAGGCTCCCGACGGGACCGTCTGGAAGATCGCGACCTCCGCGAAGAAGGACTCCGGCCCGGCCGCGCGGCGGATCGACTCGATCGTGCTGCTGCTCGGCGTCGCGGACATTTCCGCGAGCAAGCGGTTCTACGTCGAGCACGGCCTCACCGTGGGCAAGAGCTTCGGGCCCATGTACGTCGAGTTCGCCGGGGACTCGAACGCCGTCAGGCTCGCGCTCTACCGCCGTCGTGCGCTGGCCAAGGACGCCGGCGTCGCTCCCGAGGGCGACGGCTCGCACCGCCTCGCGATCGGCGGCACAGCCGGGCCGTTCACCGACCCGGACGGCTTCGCCTGGGAGGCCTCGTCGACGGCGGTCGCCGCCGCCTGATCAGGCAAGCTCAGCGCCCGTCCCTCGGCCCGCGGACCCTCAACGGCTGGTCCCTCGGCCCGCGGACCCTCAACGGCTGGTCGCTCAGCCAACGGCTGGTCGCTCAGCGCAGACGCGACGAGGACAGGATCGAGACCAGGTGCGCGGGCACCATCAGCCACGCGACGACCGCGACCGCGGCCACGGCCCACTCGGTCGGCGCGTGGCCGCCGGTGCCCAGCTCGACCAGGGCAGCCACCAGGAAGAGCAGCGACGCCTCGATGCCGTTGGCGATCCTGTGAACCTTGAACGCGGCGGCCAGCCGCCGCACCGAGTTCACACGCGCCGAGCGCACCTCGGTGGCGTCCTCGGTCACCGCCTCCAGACCGCTGCGGGTGCGGGCCACGTCGACGAGGTCGGTGGACGCCTTGAGCAGCACGATGCCGAGCGCCGCGGCCAGCCCGACGGACACCCAGGCGACGGAGGCGTTCTCGGCCACCCGGAATCCCGCACCGATCAGCAGGGCCGCGTCGGCCAGGTAGGCGCCGAGGCGGTCCACGTAGACGCCGACCGGGCTGAACTGCCGCTTCCAGCGGGCGACTTCGCCGTCCACGCAGTCGAAGAAGAGAAACGCCTGGAAGAGCAGCGCGGCCAGCAGCGGCCCGGCGACGCCCGGGATCAGCAGGGCCGCGCCCGCGCCCACGCCGGCCACGACCATGGCCCAGGTCAGCGTGTTGGGCGTGACGGAGGTGCGGACCAGGTAGCGCGTCGCGCGCAGGGAAAGCCGCCGCATGTAGAGGCGCCCGGCCCAGTGTTCGCCGTTGCGGCTCCCGAGTTTTGCCTGCGGCTGGCAGACGTCCCGCAGTTCGGTGAGCGTGGGGGTGGCGACCGACATGGGGTGCCCTTCTGGAATCGTCCTGTCCGACAAGGGCGTGAGCGTACTCCGGATCGGGTGCGCTCTGTTCGCCCGGGTGTCCTCCGGGCGGCTCTCAGACGGTGCCGGTCGCGACCAGAATGCCGATGCCGATCAGCGTGAGCGCGGTGATCAGGTTGGCGCGTCGCTCGATCCACGGGGCCGTGAGCAGGCGCGCCCCGAGCGCGGTGGCCGTGGTGAGCCCCACGATCGTGCCGACCGTGGCCACGGTGAAGGCGGCGAGGGAGCCGAGCGCGGCGGTGGTGCCGAGGGCTCCGGCGGCCAGGAACACCGGCAGGATCGTCAGATCGGGCGAGGCGGCGGCGCCGAACGGGATGAGGAGTCCGGCGAGTCGGCGGCCGCGCCCCTGCTCGGCCATGGCCGCCGTGCGCGGCCGGTCCAGCACGGCGGTGGCGCTGTGGTCGTGTCCGTGTCTGTGTCCGGGCCCGTGGTCGTGCTCGTGCGTGTCGTCGTGCCGGTGCTCGCGCTCGCGCGCGTGTCCGTGGTCGACGTCGTGGGTGTGGTGGTGATGCCCATGACCGTGCCCGTGCCCGTGCTCGTGGTGGGAGTGGCCGTGGCCGTGGCCGTGGCCCTTGCCCAGGAGCTCCAGCACCAGGAACACCACGCCCGTCGCGAGCAGGAGGCCGCCGACCACGAGGTCGGTGTGGCGGGCGACCGTGGTGCGGAACTGCATCCCGACGAGCATGAGGACGGCGCCGAGTGCGACGGAGACCAGGACGTGGGTCAGGCCGGCGGCCAACGAGAGGCGGAGGATCTGCCGCGTCCGGTACCGGCGGGTGCGGGCGAGGACGGCGAGAGGGAGCCAGTGGTCCGGCATCACGGCGTGGCCGAGGCCGACCCCGGCGGCGGCGAGGACCAGCGCGGGAAGCGTGTTCACCCTCCCACCGTAACGTCTCATCTGCGCATGCGTGAAGATGGGAAGGTAGATGCCCACGACTGCCACCTGCGACGTCTTCGCAGGTGGGAAGATGACGCCCATGGACCCGATCGACCAGGACCCGCCCCACCATGCCGCGCACACCGTGCCGGGCGAGCCGCTCTCGGACGCGCAGGTCAGCACGGCTGTCGCCGACCTGGCCATGCTCGCCGAGCCCACCCGGCTGCGGCTGCTGTGGGCGCTGCGCGAGGGGGAGCTCGGGGTGACGGCGCTGGCCGAGGCGGCGGGCTGCTCGCCGACCGCGGCGAGCCAGCACCTGTCCAAGCTGCGGATCAGCGGGCTGGTCGACCAGCGGGCGCAGGGGCGCGCCCGGCTCTACCGACTCCGCGGCGCGCACCTGCGGCGACTGCTGGACGAGGTGGCTGCCCACGCGGACCACACCCTGCGCGGCCTGCCGCCGCACGCGTGACCGGTCTGTTCACATTGACGCGAGAGGCTGGTGCCGCTCGCTGTGTGAACGCCGAAGGAGGACTGCGCCGTGCAGACCCTGACCACCGCCGACTTCCTGATCCGCCTGGCCACCGGCGTCGGCTGCGGTGCGCTGATCGGCGTCGAACGTCAGTGGCGGGCCAGGATGGCCGGACTGCGGACCAACGCGCTGGTCGCCACCGGCGCCACGCTCTTCGTCCTGTACAGCGTGTCGGCGGGGGACAGCAGCGCCACCCGGGTCGCCTCGTACGTCGTCTCCGGCATCGGCTTCCTGGGCGGTGGGGTGATCCTGCGTGACCGCGGCGGCGTGCGCGGGCTGAACACGGCCGCGACGCTGTGGTGCTCGGCGGCGGTCGGGGTCCTGGCCGCCAGCGGACGACTCGAGCTGGCCTGGCTCGGCACGTTCTGCGTCCTGGCGGTGCACCTGGTGCTGCGCCCGGCCGGACGCCTGCTCGACCGGGCCCCCGCTGCGGGCAGCGATCCGGACACCACCGTGCGCGCCACCGTCCACCTGCGCTGTGCGCGGCGCGACGAGGCGCACATCAGGGCGCTCCTGCTCCAGGCTCTGTCCGCCGCCGGCTTCACCCCGACCGGGCTGCGGGCCAGCCGCGAGGGCGAGGACACCACGAGCCTGCGAGCCACGGTGGACGTCGACGGCGAGGTGGGGAAGGCGCTGGAGCCGGTGGTCACCCGGCTCTCGCTGGAGCCGGGTGTCCGCGACCTGCACTGGCACACCGCGGACGGCGACAACGCCGAGCAGCCCGCTCTCGCCTGACCGGCTCCGATGCCGTGACCGACCTCGACGCCCTGATCGACTTCGGGGCTCTGGCCGGCTCCGAAGCCGGTCGGATCAGAGCAGCTCGGGGTGGTGCTTGGAGGTGACCTCCGGGTGCGCCCGGACCCACCCCTTCAACTCGTTGAAGCCGAACTCCGCGTGCAGCGGGTTGCGCGGGTCCTGGGTGACGCCGGTGGCCTGTGCCGCGTGGGGGAAGGGCACCGGCTCGATCCGGGCGTCCAGGCGCGGGTTGTAGAAGAACGGCGCGGAGTAACGCTCGCTCGGAGTGCCGACGACGCGGTGGTTGGTCGCCTTCAGGTACCCGTTGGTGGCGACCTCCAGCAGCTCGCCCAGGTTCACCACGAAGGCGCCGGGGATGTGCGGCACATCCAGGTAGCCCTCACCCGACGGGTCCTCCACCTGCAGTCCGCTCACACCGTCCGTGAGCAGCAGCGTCAGGAAACCGTAGTCCTTGTGGACGCCCACGCCCTGGTCGTCGCCCTGGGGAGCCCGCCCGGGATACCGGATCAGCTTCAGATGGCTGCGCGGATGTCCCGCGAAGGCGTCGTCGTAGAAGTCCGGCGGGGCGCCGATCGCGGCCAGCAGCTCGTGCAGCAGGTGGTCGGCGATGGTGCTGAGGCGGGCGATCCAGTCGAGCGCGGTGGTGCGCAGCTCCGGCAGGGCCGTCGGCCACTGGTTCGGGCCCTCCAGCCACCAGTAGGCGGGCTCGCCCCGGCCCGGGACGTGCGGCGGCAGCTCCTCGCCGATGTCCAGCTGGTCGCGCCAGTCGCGGGTGCCGCGGGTCAGCTCCGTGCCGACGCGGGTGTAGCCGCGGTAGTGCGGGGAGTTGCGGTTGTCGAGAGCGAGCCGGTCCTCCTCGGGCAGGGCGAAGAAGGCACGTGAGACGCGGAGCAGCTCGTCCATCTCGGCCTGGCTGACGCCGTGGCCGGTGAGCTGGAAGAAACCGACGTCGCGGGCGGCGCGGTGCAGCGCCTCGCGGTCGACGTGCGCGAGGTCGATGACGGGGAGGGCTTCGATCGTGGCGACGGACATGAGGGTCCTCGGAAAGCGCGGAGGGACAGAGGGACGCTGGGGTCAGTTCTCGGCGCGACAGGACATGCTCGTGACGCGGACGAAGTCCACGTGGCGACGGGAGACGAGCAAGACCATGCTTCGAGCGTAACGCGACCGCGACGTGTGGCAGCACGTGATCAGGCCAACATTTCTCAGGGAATGCCCCCGTGTGATCCTGCGTTACAGGGGCCAACAAGCCACCCGGGCCGTGATTCGAAGAAGTGAAAGGCGACGCCCGTGACCTACGAAGCTGGAACCGAGACCTACGCGCTCGCCGAGGAGTACGCCCGCGCTCAGCTCTTCTTCGACTCCAAGGCCTACAGCGACGCCGCGCTGATCCTGGCGCCGATCGTCGAGGCGGAGCCCGCGCACGGCGCGGCGCGGCTGCTGCTGGCCCGCGCGTACTACCACTCCGCGCAGCTGCGCCGCGCCGAGGAGGAGCTGCGGCGGGTGCTGGACGCGGACCCGGTGGACGGCTACGCGCGCCTGATGCTGGGCCGCACGCTGGAGCGTCAGGGCGGCCGAGCCGAGGAGGCGGCCACACAGCTGCGGCTCGCCGAGGCGATGGGCCAGAGTCTGCTCTGACCCCCTGCCGACGCCTCGCCCGACGGCGCCCCTTGATGTCTCCGGCGGCCGAACCGACGAGTGGTTCCCTAACTCTGACTTAACGTCAGGTCAAATTGGTCCAGACCCTTGACGGCCGGATTGGTATATACCAACGTGATGGACTGTCGGGTACACGTCCACACGGAGGTTGCACATGCCACGCTCCAGACGGTTCGGACTCACACTCGCGGGGGCGGCCACGGCCGTGCTCGGCCTGGCCGCCTCGCTGCTCGGCGCGCCCGCCAGCGCGGCCGCGGCGGGCAACACCACGGGCGCCGCGGCGACCAGCGGGGGGATCAAGGTCGCCTACTTCGACCAGTGGTCGATCTACCAGAACGCCTTCTACCTCAAGAACCTCGACACCGAGGGGATCGCGGGCAAGCTCAACTACCTGATCTACGACTTCGAGAACATCGATCCAAGCAACCTGACCTGCTTCGAGACCACCAAGGCCACCGACCCGGACCCGGCGGGTGAGAACGATCCGAACGCGGGCGACGGCGCCGGAGACAGCTTCGCCGACTACCAGAAGAGCTTCGACTCCTCGATCAGCGTCGACGGCACCTCCGACGTCTACAACCAGCCCATCGCCGGCAACTTCCACCAGTTGCAGGAGCTGAAGAAGAAGTACCCGAACCTCAAGATCCTGCTGTCGATCGGCGGTTGGACCTACTCCAAGTACTTCTCCGACGTGGCCGCCACGGCCGCCTCGCGGCAGAAGTTCGTCTCCTCCTGCATCGACATGTTCATCAAGGGCAACCTGCCCTCGCAGGGCGGCTACGGCGGCACGGGCACCGGCGCCGGCATCTTCGACGGCTTCGACATCGACTGGGAGTACCCGGGCGCGGCCGGGCACCTCGGCAACCACTACTCGGCGGCCGACACGGCGAACTACACCGCGCTGCTGGCCGAGTTCCGCAGCGAGCTCAGCGCACAGGGCGCGGCCGACGGCCACACCTACGCCCTCTCCGCCGCGGTGCCGTCCGGGCAGGACAAGATCAGCAAGATCCAGACGAACCAGATCGGCCAGTACCTCAACTTCGCCGACGCGATGACGTACGACATGTACGGGGCGTGGAACGCGACCGGTCCGACGGACGAACAGGACCCGCTCTACGCGAACCCGAACTCGCCGGAGTCGAAGATCGCCCCCGGGAACGAGACGTACAGCATCGACAACGCGATCAGAGCCTGGACCGTCGGGGACAGCGCCTACGGCATCCCAGGCGGGTTCCCGGCCAACAAGCTCACGGTCGGCATCCCGTTCTACTACCGCGGCTGGACAGGCGTGCCCGCGGGCTCCAACCACGGGCTCTACCAGACGGCGACCGGCGGCTCACCAGGCCAGACCGACTCGGGTGACGTGCCGGGCGTGGCCATGTACAAGGAGCTCAGCGGCGTCGTGAACAACGCGTCGGACACCTTCTGGGATCCGGTGACCGACTCGGCCTACTTCTACGACGGCAACAACTTCTACGGCGGGGAGTCCTCCCAGTCCATCCAGGCTCGCGCCGACTACGCGCACTGCCACGGCCTGGCCGGGTTCATGATGTTCTCCCTGTACGACCTCGACCCGGCCGCCACGCTCTTCAACGCGGCCGTCAACGACATCAGCGGCTCCGCCGGCTCCTGCCCGACCGGCGGCGGTTCGGAGACGGTGTCGGTCACCAACCCGGGCAATCAGACGGGGACGGTGGGGACGGCTGCGTCGGTGCAGGTGTCCGGTTCGGATTCGGCGGGGAAGTCGTTGACGTTTACGGCGACGGGTCTGCCGGCGGGGTTGAGCATCTCGTCGTCGGGTCTGGTCTCGGGTACGCCGACGACGGCGGGGACGTCGAATGTGACGGTCACGGCCTCGTCCGGGACCGCGTCGGGGTCGACGTCCTTCACCTGGACCGTGAACTCCAGCGGCGGCGGTTCGGAGACGGTGTCGGTCACCAACCCGGGCAATCAGACGGGGACGGTGGGGACGGCTGCGTCGGTGCAGGTGTCCGGTTCGGATTCGGCGGGGAAGTCGTTGACGTTTACGGCGACGGGTCTGCCGGCGGGGTTGAGCATCTCGTCGTCGGGTCTGGTCTCGGGTACGCCGACGACGGCGGGGACGTCGAATGTGACGGTCACGGCCTCGTCCGGGACCGCGTCGGGGTCGACGTCCTTCACCTGGACCGTCAACGCGAGCGGCGGCTCCGGCGCGCTCACCAACGGCGGCTTCGAGAGCGGCAGCCTCAGCCCGTGGAC
>NZ_BBPO01000027.1:13253-15244 GCF_000787815.1 Streptacidiphilus neutrinimicus | reverse complement strand
CCCCGGCGCGCTCACCAACGGCGGCTTCGAGAGCGGCAGCCTCAGCCCGTGGACCTGCCAGTCCGGCAGCGTCGTGGTGAGCAGCCCGGTCCATTCCGGCAGTCACGCGCTGCAGGTGACGCCGACCTCCGGCACCACCGGTGAGTGCGACCAGACCGTCACCCTGCAGCCCAACCACAGCTACACGCTCACCGGTTGGGTGCAGGGCCCCTACGCCTACATCGGCGTGAGCGGGGGCGCCAGCGCCAGCACCTGGTCCAGCGGCACCAGCTGGAACAAGCTGACGGTGCCCTTCACCACCGGCTCCAGCGGGACGGTGACCGTCTACGTCCACGGCTGGTACGCGCAGGGCAACGTCGACGCCGACGACTTCAGCGTGAGCTGAGGCGCGGGCCGCACGATCGGCTGCCGCTGAGGTGACGGCAGCTCAGGGGCGGGTCATCCGCAGCACGTCCAGAGCCTGGTCGAGCTGCTCCTCGGTGATCCGCCCCGCCGCGACGTGACCACGGTCGAGCACGACCTGGCGGATCGTCTTCCGCTCCGCCAGGGCCTGCTTGGCGATCTTCGCGGCCTCCTCGTAGCCGAGGTAGCGGTTGAGCGGTGTGACGACCGACGGGGAGGACTCCGCGTACTCGCGCAGCCGCTCGACGTTGGCCGTCACGCCGTCGACGGTCCGGTCCGCGAGCAGGCGCGCGACGTTCGCGAGCAGCCGCACCGACTCCAGCACGTTGCGGGCCAGCACCGGCATCATCACGTTCAGCTCGAAGGTGCCGCTGGCCCCCGCCACCGTGACGGTGGCGTCGTTGCCGATCACCTGGGCCGCGACCATCAGCGTGGCCTCGGGGATCACCGGGTTCACCTTGCCTGGCATGATCGACGAGCCGGGCTGCAGGTCCGGCAGGTTGATCTCGCCGAGGCCGGTGCGCGGCCCGGAGCCCATCCAGCGCAGATCGTTGGAGATCTTGGTGAACCCGACGGCGATCGTGCGGAGCTGACCGCTCAGCTCGACCAAGCCGTCCCGCGCGCCCTGCGCCTCGAAGTGGTCGCGGGCCTCCGTCAGCGGCAGCCCGGTCGCCTGCGCCACCTCCGCGATCACCGCGGCGGAGAACCCCGTCGGGGTGTTGATCCCGGTTCCGACCGCCGTCCCGCCGAGCGGCAGCTCCGCGACGCGCGGCAGCACCGCACGCAGCCGCTCCACGCCGTACCGGACCTGCGCGGCGTAGCCGCCGAACTCCTGCCCCAGCGTCACCGGCGTCGCGTCCATCAGGTGCGTGCGGCCCGACTTGACCACCGTCGCGAACTCCTCGGACTTGCGCGCGAGCGCGTCCGCGAGGTGGTTCAGCGCCGGGATCAGATCGTTGGAGACGGCGTCGGTGGCCGCGATGTGGATCGAGCTCGGGAACACGTCGTTGGACGACTGGCTCGCGTTGACGTGGTCGTTCGGGTGCACCGGCCGACCGAGGCGTTCACCCGCGAGCGTCGCGACGACCTCGTTCACATTCATGTTGGACGAGGTGCCGGACCCGGTCTGGAAGACGTCGATGGGGAACTCGTCGTCCCAGCGCCCGGCCGCGACCTCCTCGGCCGCGCTGCGGATCGCGTCGGCGGTCTCCGCGTCCAGCACGCCCAGCTTCGCGTTCACCTTCGCCGCGGCCGCCTTGATCTGTGCCAGCGCGGCGATGTGCGCCCGCTCCAGCCGCTGGCCCGAGATCGGGAAGTTCTCCACGGCGCGCTGCGTCTGCGCACCCCACTTGGCATCGGCGGGGACGTGCACCTCGCCCATCGAGTCGTGCTCGATCCGGAACTTTTCCATATCCCGATCAGCATTCCAGGACGTCCCGCTGTTCCCGTCCCGGACGCGCCGGAAGCGAGCTGTCCCGGTCGACGAGCAGGTACACCGGGATGCGCGCCTCGGCGTAGGCGCCGGGCTTCCCGACACGGTCGCGGCTGCCCGCGTCTGCGGAGGAGGTCCCATGTGACGAACCCGGCTC
>NZ_BBPO01000027.1:0-12827 GCF_000787815.1 Streptacidiphilus neutrinimicus | reverse complement strand
CCGACCGGGATGTTGGTGATCAGCGGCTGGACCGGGCCCGGGTCGGTGAAGAAGTCGTTGCCCTTGTCGTCCACCACGATGAACGCCGGGAAGTCCTCGACCTCGATCCGCCAGACGGCCTCCATGCCGAGCTCCGCGTACTCCAGGACCTCGACCTTCTTGATGCAGTCCTGCGCGAGGCGCGCGGCCGGGCCGCCGATCGAGCCGAGGTAGAAGCCGCCGTGCTTGCCGCAGGCGTCGGTGACCTGCTGGGAGCGGTTGCCCTTGGCCAGCATGACCATGGAGCCGCCGGCGGCCTGGAACTGGTCGACGTAGGAGTCCATGCGGCCGGCCGTGGTCGGGCCGAAGGAGCCGGAGGCGTAGCCCTCGGGGGTCTTGGCCGGGCCCGCGTAGTAGACCGGGTGGTCCTTCAGGTACTGCGGCATGCCGTCGCCCGCGTCCAGGCGTTCCTTGATCTTGGCGTGCGCGATGTCGCGTGCCACGACCAGGGTGCCGGTCAGCGAGAGGCGGGTCTTGACCGGGTGCTTGGTGAGCTCGGCGCGGATCTCGTCCATCGGTCGGTTGAGGTCGACGTTCACGACGTCGTCGGACAGGTGCTCGTCCGTGGTGTCCGGCAGGAAGCGGGCCGGGTCGCGCTCCAACTGCTCCAGGAAGACGCCCTCGGCGGTGATCTTCGCGACCGCCTGGCGGTCGGCGGAGCAGGAGACCGCGATGGCGACTGGCAGCGACGCGCCGTGGCGCGGCAGCCGGACCACGCGCACGTCGTGGCAGAAGTACTTGCCGCCGAACTGAGCGCCGATGCCCAGCTTCTGGGTCAGCTCGAAGACCTTCTTCTCCAACTCCAGGTCACGGAAGCCGTGGCCGCTGGGGGAGCCCTCGGTCGGCAGCGTGTCCAGGTAGTGCGCGGAGGCGTACTTGGCCGTCTTCAGCGCGTACTCGGCGCTGGTGCCGCCGACGACGATCGCCAGGTGGTACGGCGGGCAGGCGGCCGTGCCGAGGGAGCGGATCTTCTGCTCCAGGAAGGCCATCATCGAGGCCTCGTTCAGGACCGCCTTGGTCTCCTGGAACAGGAACGACTTGTTCGCCGAGCCGCCGCCCTTGGCCATGAACAGGAACTTGTAGGCGTCGCCGTCGGTCGCGTAGAGCTCGATCTGCGCCGGCAGGTTGGAGCCGGTGTTCTTCTCGTCCCACATGGTCAGCGGGGCCATCTGCGAGTAGCGCAGGTTCAGCTTGGTGTACGCGTCGTACACCCCGCGCGAGAGCGCCTCCTCGTCGCCGCCCGAGGTGAGGACGCCCTGGCCGCGCTTGCCCATGACGATCGCGGTGCCGGTGTCCTGGCACATCGGCAGCACGCCGGCCGCGGCGATGTTGGCATTCTTCAGCAGGTCGAGCGCGACGAACTTGTCGTTCGGGCTCGCCTCCGGGTCGTCGAGGATCCGGCGCAGCTGGGCCAGGTGGGCCGGGCGCAGGTAGTGGGAGATGTCGTGCATGGCCTCGGCGGCCAGCAGGCGCAGGGCCTCCGGCTCGACCTGCAGGAAGGTGCGGCCGTTCGCCTCGAACGTGCTGACGCCCTCGGAGGTGATCAGCCGGTACGGGGTGTCGTCCTTCCCCAACGGGAGCAGGTCGGTGTAGGCGAACTCGGGCATGGGCGGACAGTCCTTCACAGGTCAGGCGTCGTCGTCGGCGCGCCTTCCAGGGTATCGAGCGGTCCGACGGCCTCCCCGGGCGGTGCCACGAGGGTGCTCGGGATCACACGTCACTGGTCACTCGACGGGACGGCTGACTATCCTCGGGCCGTGGACAACTCCTCGTCGTCAGCACCGGAGCCGGACCGTCTCCCGGAGACGACTCCGCATAACCAGCCTGCTCCGAAGCCCGCCGAGCAGCAGCGGGGCGGGTCGGCCGGTCGGCCGTTCGCCGAGCCGGCCGAGGGCGACATGCGCGCCTCGGACGCGGACCGCGAGCGGGTCGCCGAGGCGCTGCGCGACGCCTACGCGGAGGGCCGGCTCGACGCCGAGGAGCACTCGCAGCGTCTGGACGCCGCGTATGCGGCCAAGACTCTCGGCGAGTTGGTCCCGCTCACCCGCGACCTCCCGGTCCACGACGGGGTCCGGCCCAAGCCCGCCGCGGCGCCCGCCCCCGCGCAGGAGCCGGTCCCGGCCTCGGGGTCGAACGAGATCGTGGCGATCTTCGGCGGCTCGGTCCGCAAGGGCCGCTTCCGCGCCGGACGCTTCATGCGGGCCAGGGCGATCTTCGGCGGCATTGAGATCGACCTGACCGAGGCCGTCTTCGACGCGCCCGAGCTGGTCATCGAGGTCAACGCGATCTTCGGCGGCGTCGAGGTGAAGGTCCCGGACAACGTCTCCCTGCACGGCGGCGGCGCGGGCATCTTCGGCGGCTTCGACGTCCGCGAGGAGGAGGGCACGGACCCGAACGGTCCGGTCGTCACCATCCGGGGCAAGGCGGTCTTCGGCGGAGTCTCGGCGTCCAGGCGCCGCGGCGCCTGGCAGGCCCTCAAGGACCGACGCCGCCCGTAGGCGAACTCGCCGCAAATGTCCTTGTCTCTGCGCCTGCACGTTCTTTCGACGAATCGCCTTTTTTCGGCTGCTTCATTGTCAAGCGTCGTGCGAGCCAAAGGCTTTGTCATATGACAGTCTGTCGATCGGATTGTGTGCCGTGTGCATGAATCGGCGCGTGCCGGGGTAGATCCCGTTTCACATCGCACTGTCGCAGCGTCATCGTGGCGTCCCCCAACGCCCCGACGTTGCGCGCGAGTTCGTGTACCCTCCCCCCGGCCCGTCGTCAGGAGTGCGCCGTGCTGCATCCGATCGCGTCCCGTCAGGATGTCTTCCGCCCCAGCGTCGCGGGCAGCACGGTACCGGCGCGGCGTGGCCCGGATCCGGAGGACAACCCCTGGCACACGGGCGCGGCCTGCCGCCGCGACGAGGCGGGGCTCTTCTTCGCCCCCTCCAAGGAGCCGACGGCCGCGCGCCTCGCGCGCGAGGAGCAGGCCAAGCAGGTCTGCGCCCGCTGCCCCGTCCTCCTGGAGTGCCGCGAGCACGCCCTGGACCTCCCGGAGCCCTACGGCGTCTGGGGCGGCCTGACCGCCGCCGAGCGCCGGGTGATCCTGACCCGCCGTCGTCGCCACGACCAGGACCTCCGCATCGCGGGTTAGTCGTACGCCGAGGGGCGCGGGGAGCATTCCCCGCGCCCCTGTAGGTCGCGTTCACCTCCGAAGGCGTGAAGCCCCCGGACCGCTACTTGGCCCGGTCGAAGTCGATCGCGCTGTAGGCGCGGAGCTTCGACAGCCGGTGCACCGAGTCGATCTGCCGGATCGTCCCGCTCTTGGAACGCATGACCAGCGAGCTCGTCGTCGCCGTCTCGGACCGGTAGTGGACCCCGCGCAGCAGCTCGCCGTCGGTGATGCCGGTCGCGACGAAGAACACGTTCTCCCCGCTGACCAGGTCGTCCGTGTGCAGCACGCGGTCCAGGTCGTGGCCTGCGTCCAGCGCCTTCTGCCGCTCCGCGGCATCCTTCGGCCAGAGCTTGCCCTGGATCACGCCGCCCAGGCACTTGATCGCGCAGGCCGCGATGATGCCCTCGGGCGTACCGCCGATGCCGAGCAGCAGGTCGACGCCGGTGCCCTCGCGGACCGCCATGATCGCGCCCGCGACGTCGCCGTCGGAGATGAACTTGATCCGGGCGCCGGCCTCGCGGATCTCCTGGGCCAGCTTCTCGTGGCGCGGGCGGTCCAGCAGGACCACCGTCACGTCCTCCGGCAGCTTGCCCTTGGCCTGCGCGACGGCCCGCACGTTGTGCGCGACCGGGGCCGAGATGTCCACCACGCCCGCTGCCTCGGGGCCGGCGACCAGCTTGTCCATGTAGAAGACGGCGCTCGGGTCGAACATCGTGCCGCGGTCCGCCACCGCCAGCACCGAGAGCGCGTTCGGCATGCCCTTCGCGCAGAGCGTGGTGCCGTCGATCGGGTCCACCGCGACGTCGCACTCCGCACCGGTGCCGTCGCCGATCCGCTCGCCGTTGAAGAGCATGGGGGCTTCGTCCTTCTCCCCCTCGCCGATGACGACGACGCCGTTCATCGACACGGTGTGGACGAGCGTGCGCATCGCGCGCACGGCCGCTCCGTCCGCGCCGTTCTTGTCGCCCTTGCCGACCCAGCGACCGGCGGCCATGGCGGCGGCTTCGGTCACGCGCACGAGCTCGAGGGCGAGGTTGCGGTCAGGTGCCTCGGGGGCGACCTCCAGGGACGAAGGCATGCGGTTCTGGTGCTGCTCGGTCATCGATTTCCGTACCTCTCTGTACGCCGACGGCCGGAATGAGGGTGTTGTGATCGTATCTTCGACCTGGGCCGATGTCTGTGGCGCCCGGCACGTGAAGGCTACGCGCAGGGCACGGACCGGGCATGTCGGTGGCCTGCCGGGACCCCGCGGACGAGGGCGCCAGGGGGATGGTTCACCATGGTGGGGTGGCAACCGAGAACGTGACAGTGCGCAAGCGGCCGGGGATGGCCGCCAAATCCGTGCGCGACATGGTGTTGTCGCTGGCGGCAGTGCTGGCGGCCGGGATAGTGATCTACTTCTTCATTCCGCACAGCGGCGGCAACAGCGTGCGTCCCGTGCCGTACGCGGACTCGGTCCTCTCCGCCCGCCGCGCCGCGCCCTATCCGCTGCTGGCGCCGCCGCCGCAGTCCCTGCCCTCGGGCTGGAACGCCACCTCGGTCAACTACGACCCCTCCAACCCGGCCGCGGCCGTCTGGACGCTCGGCTTCATCGACCCGGCGGGCCAGTACGTCGCGATCGAGCAGAGCAACGCCCCGGCGGACTCCGTCATCCACGACGCGACCCTGGACGGGCAGAAGACCTCCGCGACGACGCTGGTCGACGGCACGACCTGGACCCAGTACCAGGGCAGCCGCTACCGGGCGATCGTGCTGGAGGGGGCCAAGGCTACGACGGTCGTGTACGGCACCGAGACCTTCGCCAAGCTGGGCGACTTCGCCGCCAAGCTCACCGACCACTGACGGTCGCCCCCGTACACAGCCGGGAGCGCCCGCCCGTCGTACACAGCGACGGTCCGCGGCAGGCCGTACACAGCCAGGAGCCCCGACCGGGCGGTACTCGGTCGGGGCTCCTGGCTGTGTACGGCCTGGGTCGGCTCAGACGGTGGTGACGACCTCGTCGTAGGCAAGGCGCGGGCTGCGCGGGTACCAGGCGTTCTCGCCCGGCTTGCCGATGTTCACCACCGCCAGGACACCGTGCTCGCCGTCGCGGAAGAACTCCTTGTTGATGCCCGCGGCGTCGAAGCCCGTCATCGGACCGGCGGCCAGGCCGGCGGCGCGGACGCCGATGATGAAGTAGCCGACCTGCAGGGCGGCGTTGAACGAGCCGGCCGCCTCGCGGACCGGGCGCTCGCCGAAGACGGCGTCCTTGGCCTGGGGGAAGTGCGGGAACTGCGTCGGCAGCTCCTCGTGGAACTCGTGGTCGGTGGCCAGGATGGCGACCAGCGGGGCGTTGGCGGTCTTCTCCTTGTTGCCGTCGAACATCAGGTCGACCAGGCGCTCCCGGGCCTCGGCGGAGCGGACCAGGACGACGCGCAGCGGCTGCATGTTCATCGAGGTCGGCGCGTACTTCACCAGGTCGTAGATGGCCTGGATCTGCTCGTCGGTGACGGGCTCGTCGGTGAAGGTGTTCGCGGTGCGGGCCTCACGGAAGAGCAGGTCCTGGGCCGCGGAGTCGAGAGCGAGGACGTCAGTCATGTTCACACCTCAGAAGAAGATCGGTCGCGGTGACCGGGGGGCGTCACCGCTGATCTCCAACGTAGGTGAAGCTTCAACTATTTCCCAAGCAGGCGACCGGCTGCGTGACGCGGCTCACTCCTCCTCGTCCGCCCCGCCCTCGTCCTCCGCGGCCTCGTCGCCCGCGTCGCGCTCCTCGTCCGCGGCGAGCGCGGCGTCCAACCGGGCGCGTGCGCCGTCCAGCCAGCGCTCGCACACGCGGGCCAGCTCCTCGCCGCGCTCCCACAGCGCGAGCGACTCCTCCAGCGTGCCGCCGCCCGTCTCCAGCCTGCGCACGACGTCGAGCAGCTCCTCCCGGGCCTGCTCGTAGCCCAGTACGTCCTGGCCGTTCGTCTGCGCGCCCGTCTTCGACCCGGGCCCTGTCTTCGCCATGCGCTCAGCCTAGGGAATGCGGCTGACATCGTGTGATGGCGCGACTAAGGTCCGGCCATGATCACTGTGCGCTCCGCCCTGCCCGACGACGCGCCCGAATTGGTGCGCCTGCGCGATGTCATGGTCGCCTCGATGAAGCACCTGCCGACCACGCCGGACCCCTCCGGCGGCTGGAAGCCGCTCGCCGAGAAGATCCTGCGCACCGCCCTGGACGGGGGCGACGCGAGCGGCCCCGTCTTCGGCGTCTTCGTCGTGGACGACGACGAGCGGCCCGGACGGCTCGCCGCCTGCGCGGTGGGCACGCTGGAGCAGCGGCTGCCGGGCCCCGGCCACCCCGACGGACTCTTCGGCTTTGTCTTCAACATCTGCACCGACCCGGACCGGCGACGCCGTGGCTACGCCCGTGCCTGCACCGAGGCGTTGCTGGCCTGGTTCGACGAGAAGGGCGCCACCCGGCTCGACCTCCACGCCAGCTCGCTCGGGCAGGACCTCTACCGCGACCTCGGCTTCACCGAGTACTCGACCGCGCTCTCGCGCACGACGCCGCGCTGACGCGCGTCCGCGCGGCGTCCGCGCCCGCACCTTCGGCGACACTTACTCCTTCGGCGAGGCCTCGCCGGACTCGCCCGCCTGGCCGGCCCCGTCCGCGTCGACCGTCCCGCGCGGCGTGCCCGCGTCGTCCGTCCCGCCCGGTGAGCCCGCCTCGTCTGTCCCGCCCGGTGTGCCCGCGTCGTTCGCGACGGTGCGGACCGTCACGGTGAAGGCCCCCTCGGCGACCCGCGCGCGCAGATCCTCGCCCACCGTCACCTCGCCCGGCGCGCGCACCACCGCGCCGCCGTCCGAGGTGCGCTGCAGCACCGCGTAACCGCGCTGCAAAGTCGCCGCGGGGGAGAGGGCGACCACCCGGGCCAGGGTGTGGTGCAGCTCCGTCGCGGCTCGGTCGAGGCGGTGGCCGAGCGTGCGGCGGGAGCGCTCGACGAGCGAGCGGACCTCTGCCGCGCGGTCGTCGATCAGCCGGTGCGGCGCGGCGAGCGCCGGACGGGTGCGGATGCTCGCGAGCCCCGCCTCCTCCCGGTGCAGGCGGCTCTCCATCGTCCGCCGCGCCCGGTCCCGCAGAGCGTGGACGCGCGCCAGCTCCTCCCGCACGTCCGGCACGACGCGCTTGGCGGCGTCCGTGGGCGTCGAGGCGCGCAGATCCGCGACGAAGTCGAGCAGCGGCTGGTCCGGCTCGTGCCCGATGGCGCTGACGACGGGCGTGCGGGCCTCGGCGACCGCGCGGATCAGCGCCTCGTCGGAGAACGGCAGCAGATCCTCGACGCTGCCGCCGCCGCGGGCGACGATGATCACGTCCACCTCCGAGTGGGCGTCGAGCTCCTTGATCGCCGTGATCACCTCCGGCACGGCGTAGGCGCCCTGCACGGGGACGTTCCGCACCTCGAACCGCACGGCGGGCCAGCGCCGCCGGGCGTTGTGCAGCACGTCCCGCTCGGCCGCGCTGGCGCGGCCCGTCACCAGCCCGATGCACTGGGGCAGGAACGGCAGCGGCCGTTTGCGCTCCGGGGCGAACAGGCCCTCCGCGCCGAGGCTGCGCTTCAGCAGCTCGAGCCGGGCCAGCAGATCCCCGAGCCCGACCAGCCGGATCTCCGCGGCCCGCAGCGAGAGCGTCCCGCGCGGCGTGTACCACTCGGGCTTCGCGTGGACCACGATCCGGGAGCCGGGCTGGATCAGCTGGGCGACGGGGTCGAAGACGGAGCGGTAGCAGGTGACCGAGATGGAGACGTTGGCGGAGGGGTCACGCAGCGTCAGGAAGACCACCCCGGCGCCCGGACGCGGACTCAACTCGGTGATCTGTCCCTCGACCCAGACCGCGCCGAGCCGTTGGATCCACCCGCCGATGAGCGCGGACACACGGCTCACGGGGATGGGGGAGTCGGGCGAGGTCTCGAGTGCCATGCCCCGAGGGTACGGGGAGGGGGTGACAGCGCCCGGGACGCTCTTCGGAGCGCTCGGGGGACCGCCCGCGCGCGGCCCGTACGGCGCGGTCCGCCGCAGGGGCGGACTGTAGGCTGGGCCACATGTCTGCTACCGCTGCTCGCCGTGTCCTGCTCGCCTCCCCGCGTGGCTACTGCGCGGGCGTCGACCGTGCCGTCATCACCGTGGAGAAGGCCCTGGAGCAGTACGGGGCGCCGATCTACGTCCGCAAGGAGATCGTCCACAACAAGTACGTGGTGCAGACGCTGGAGAAGAAGGGCGCGATCTTCGTCGACGAGACGGAGGAGGTGCCCGAGGGCAACATCGTCGTCTTCTCGGCGCACGGCGTCGCCCCCTCCGTCCACGACGAGGCCAAGGCCGGCAAGCTGGCGACCATCGACGCGACCTGCCCGCTGGTCACCAAGGTGCACAAGGAAGCGGTGCGGTTCGCGCAGGAGGACTACGACATCCTCCTCATCGGCCACGAGGGTCACGAGGAAGTCATCGGCACCATGGGCGAGGCGCCGGAGCGCACCCACCTCGTCGACGGCGTCGAGGACGTGGCGAACGTCAAGGTCCGTGACGAGTCCCGGGTCGTCTGGCTGTCGCAGACCACCCTGTCCGTCGACGAGACCATGCAGACCGTGGACGCGCTCAAGCAGCGCTTCCCGCTGCTGACCAGCCCGCCCAGCGACGACATCTGCTACGCGACGCAGAACCGCCAAGTGATCATCAAGCGGATCGCGGCCGACGCCGATCTGGTCATCGTGGTCGGCTCCAAGAACTCCTCCAACTCGGTCCGCCTGGTCGAGGTCTCCCTGGAGGCCGGCGCCAAGGACGCCCACCTGGTCGACTTCGCCGACGAGATCGACGAGGCCTGGCTGGAGGGCGTCTCCACGATCGGCGTCACCAGCGGGGCGTCGGTGCCGGAGATCCTGGTCCAGGGCGTGCTCGAGTGGCTCGCCGAGCGCGGCTACGGCGACGTCGAGACGGTCACCTCGGTCGAGGAGCACCTGCAGTTCTCCCTGCCCAAGGAGCTCCGCCGCGACCTGCGTACCGAGGCCGGCTCGGGCGGCGCGGAGTAACGGCGTACAACAGCGCCGGACGCCGGCGCCGACCGGGCCCCGAGCAGGGCGTCCGGTCACCGGTACGGCTGACGCGTGCCGACGAACCCGTCCGAGTTCCGGGCGGGTTCCCTCCACCGCACGTAGCGTGGGGTGCGTGACTGTCTTCGGAGTGGACATCGGCGGGTCCGGCATCAAGGGCGCGCCCGCAGACCTCGAGAACGGCCGGCTGGCACAGGAGCGCTTCAAGGTGCTCACGCCACAGCCCTCCGAGCCGCCGGCCGTGGCCGGCGCGGTGAGGGAGGTGGTGGAGCAGTTCGACTGGCAGGGGCCGGTCGGCATCACCTTCCCCGGCGTCGTGGTCGACGGCCACACGCGCACCGCCGCCAACGTCGACAAGGGCTGGATCGGCGCGGACGCCGCCGGGCTGTTCTCCGACGCGCTGGGCGGTCGCCCGGTCGCGGTGATCAACGACGCCGACGCGGCGGGCCTGGCCGAAGTCCGCTTCGGCGCGGGCAAGGGCCGCGACGGCGTGGTGCTGATGCTGACCCTCGGCACCGGCATCGGCAGCGCCCTGTTCGTGGACGGGGAGCTGGTGCCGAACACCGAGCTCGGCCACCTGGAGCTGCACGGCAAGGACGCGGAGAAGCACGCCAGCTCGGCGGCTCGCGAGAAGCACGACCTCTCCTGGTCGCAGTGGGCCTCGCGCCTGGACGACTACTTCGCCCACGTGGAGATGCTCTTCTCTCCGCAGCTGATCATCATCGGCGGCGGCGTCAGCCGGAAGGCGGACAAGTTCCTCCCGCTGCTCAAGCCCCTGCGCGCGGAGATCGTCCCGGCGCAGCTGCAGAACGACGCGGGCATCATCGGTGCGGCGATGCAGGCGTCCCGCCTGGCCACACTCGGCTGACAGGGGCTTTCGGCCGACAGGGTCCTCACGCGTCGGCCCGGGGACGGACCCGGAGGCGGACAGTTCCGCCGCGGACCCCTCCCTGGGCCGAGGCGACGCGCCCTGAACCGCGCTTGGCTAGAACTGGGCCTTCTTCCGCGCGTGCGAGAGCGAGAAGTGGCGCGCCACCACGATGGCGACGCTGAGCCCCGTCCCGGCGAAGAGCCAGCCCGCGTCCAGGGCGAGCGCCTCCGCGAGCCCGATCACGTGACCGCCCCAGCCGGGGCCGAGATCGGGACCGAAGAAGAGCAGCGCCAGTGCGAAGCAGATCGGTCCGCTGATCGGCGCCGCCGCCAGGTCGGAGGAGCGGACCTTGACGGACGCCTGGAAGCTTGCGGCGATGTAGACGAGGCCGAGCAGCACGCCCGAGCTGTCGAACAGCAGCGAGTCCAGTGCCCCGGCGGCCAGGCAGGTGACGAGGAGCAGCAGGCCGCAGCCGATCGCGGTCAGCCGCTGGGGGCCCCGGGCGGTCGGGGTCACCGGTCGGGCCGGTCGGACCACAGTCTCGGGCGAACGTGCGGGCTTGGGCAGGGCCATGTTCCGCTCCGTCCCGGGCTGTGCGCGGCTGGTTCGGTACTCCACGTGACCAACGTACGGTCGGATGAACGCCGGACAAGCGCACAGACACGCCGATCGGCGAAGCAGGGCACGTGATTGAGCCGTTCGGGCGTAACCGCTGCGAACCGTAGACTGGGGGGCTGTACGCTCTCGCCTCCTCGAACCGGGACTCACGCCACCATGTCGCTCACGATCGGAATCGTCGGCCTGCCGAATGTCGGCAAGTCGACCCTGTTCAACGCCCTGACCAAGAACGACGTGCTGGCGGCCAACTACCCCTTCGCCACCATCGAGCCCAACGTCGGCGTCGTCGGCGTGCCGGACCCGCGCCTGGACAAGCTGGCCGAGATCTTCGGCTCCCAGCGCAAGCTCCCCGCGACGGTCGACTTCGTCGACATCGCCGGCATCGTCCGCGGCGCGAGCGAGGGCGAGGGCCTGGGCAACAAGTTCCTCGCGAACATCCGTGAGTCCGACGCGATCTGCCAGGTCATCCGCGCCTTCAGCGACCCGGACGTGGTCCACGTCGACGGCAAGGTCTCGCCGAAGGACGACATCGAGACCATCAACACCGAGCTGATCCTGGCCGACCTGCAGACCATCGAGAAGGTCCTGCCGCGGCTGCAGAAGGAGGCGCGCCTGAAGAAGGAGACCGCCTCGCAGTTGGCGGCCGTCGAGGAGGCCCAGAAGGTCCTCGAGTCCGGCACCACCGTCTTCGCCGCCGGCCTCGACCTGGCCCCGCTGCGCGACCTGCACCTGCTGACCGCCAAGCCTTTCCTCTACGTGTTCAACGTGGACGAGGCCGAGCTCGCGGACGAGGACTTCAAGGACGCCCAGCGCGCGCTGGTCGCGCCGGCCGAGGCCATCTTCCTCAACGCGAAGATCGAGTCCGAGCTGATCGAACTGGAGGACGACGAGGCGCTGGAGCTGCTCCAGGAGATGGGCGTCGAGGAGCCGGGCCTGGCCACCCTCGCCCACGTCGGCTTCCGCACCCTCGGCCTGCAGACCTACCTCACGGCCGGCCCGAAGGAGGCCCGCGCCTGGACGATCAAGAAGGGCGCGACCGCGCCCGAGGCGGCGGGCGTGATCCACACCGACTTCCAGCGCGGCTTCATCAAGGCCGAGATCGTCTCCTACGAGGACCTGGTCGAGCTCGGCTCCATCGCCGAGGCCCGCGCCAAGGGCCGTGCCCGCATGGAGGGCAAGGAGTACGTCATGCAGGACGGCGACGTCGTGGAGTTCCGCTTCAACGTCTAGTGGCCCACCTAGCAGATCGTTTTCTGATCTGCAACCATGCAGGTCAGATGGGGTTCGATGCTTCCGTGTCGGACCCCATCGCAGTTCCCGTGCTGGATCGGTGCTGGATATCCTGACGCCTCGTCATCGCTGGTCACCCCTGGTCAGCCGCACCGTGCTGGATTCGTGCTGGGCGAAATTTGCGGAGCACGATGGTTGGAGCGACGTGGGTCGGCATGTGGTGGCGCAGTGAAGCCGGTGTGCCATCTGGCCGCGTGAACGCTTCTCGATCACGGGGTTACGGTCGTGCCAGTTCGCCTTATGCCCTTCGAGGACTGGTCTTCGACGACCGATCCTCCAGAAACGCACACGCTGCCTGGCGCTGACGTGTTGCCTGGTGTCCATGCACTCTTGGTCGCCACTGAACGAGCGGCAGCTCGCCCTCCTGACACGGATCGGCAGCGGCACGGACCCGATCACGTCCGCGAACCACGATCTGGCTCACTCTGCCAGGGCACTGCGTGATCGGGGACTGATCACGATGCCGCGAAGTGCCGGAAAGTGGCAGGCGACGATCACTGACGCGGGGCGCTACTACCTGGAGCACGGTCATCACCCCGACCGTCCACTGCTGCGCGCTCGCCAGCCCCGCCAGGCCGTTGCCCTCCGGCCGGAGCGGGCCGCAGAGGTCCAGGAGGATCCCCCCTCGCTCCGCGCCCGTCCGGCGCGCAAGGCTGCCGCGCGCCAGTCGACGCCGACACCAGAACCAGACACGACTGCGCCGGCAAGTGGGCACAGGAAGTCTCTGAACGCCGAGGGGGCGATGAAGCCGAAGGTCCGGGTGTCGCCGACCGAGGTGGGGCGTGCC
>NZ_BBPO01000028.1:84987-96689 GCF_000787815.1 Streptacidiphilus neutrinimicus | reverse complement strand
GTCACGAGCAGTGAGAGAGAGGGGGATGCACACGGGTTGGGCACGTGGGCGGGAGGCGAGGCCCCGGGAATGGTTGTGGGCCGTACGGGCCGCACGCGCGCGAAGACCGGGGGTTACAGGCTCCCCGGGTATGGAGTCGGGGTCTTCAAAGGAGCGGAGAAACTCGGCCTGACCTGCCCTTTTCTATGGGCTGGGGGTATCCAGTCTGTGACTGGATGGGGGATTGGATACCCGATTGGACGGGGATGGTTGGACGGGGCACTGGCCATCGCCCGTTCCGGAGGTGGTCAGGGCGTGGCCCTGGCCTTGGCGCTGGGGTGGCCGCCTGCGCGAAGGAGGTCTTCGAAGGCGCGGCTGGTCGCCGGTGTGGGGCGGGTGTCGATCTCGGCGAGGGCCCGTGTCATCAGGTCCCGGGTGCGCCTGACGGCGGCGAGGTTGCCGGTGCGGACGTGGAGTTGGGCCTGCTCGAGGTAGAGCGCCTCGTCGGTTGGCGCCAAAGTGGTCGCCTGCTGGAGACGGGACAGGGCTTCGTCGATGCCTTCCGAGGTGCGGGCCAGTTCCGTCAGCACCGCGACGGCCTGGATGCGCGCGTGTTCACGGTAGGGGTCGATCCAGCCGAACGTGCTGCCCGCGCATAGCTCTCCTTGGTGCAGCGCGGCGGCTCGCTCGCGGGCGCTGCGGCGCGCCTGGGGGCTGGGGGCGGTGGCGGCTTCGCGCCGCGCTTGGTGGAAGGCGGCGAGGTCGCTTTGGAAGTGCCGCGGGTCCAGGTGCCAGCGGCCGGTGCCGTTGCCGAGGATCAACTGCGCGCTTTGGCCTGCTTCAAGGGTCTCGCGGAGCCGGGTGCGGGCGTTGCTGGAGGTGCGGTAGAAGGTGTCCCGGGCGCTGGTGTTGTCGCGGTCGGGCCACAGGTCCTGCCAGATGCTCTCGCCGGCGACGCCTTCGTCGTGGACGGCGAGATAGGCGAGAAGCTCTCCGAGTTTGCCCCGCGAGAGGCTGGGCTGCGGGGTCCCGTTCACGTGCACGGTGAAGGGCCCGAAGAGGGTGAGAGCAACCGGTGCGACGTGGGGCTGCGGTGGCTCGGCGACCTGGCAGACCGAGACGCGCTGCTCCGCCTGCCTGGTGGCGGTCGCCGGTGCTGACTCGGCGGAGTTGCACGGAAGCCCTTGTGGCATTTCCGGCACTGGCGCCAAATCGGAATCCGAACCATTCCCGTCGGGATCGGGCTCGTCATCGCCTTCTGCTTTTGGGTCGGCGAGGGATTCCATTTCCGGATCGGCTGCAGAAGTCTGCGGCGGAACAGGCGCTTGTGTGCGATCCGGAGCTGATTCTCCGGTCGGATCTTCATTGCTCCGACTGCTGGGCGACTCTGCGGCCTGGAGTAGGCGGATGAAAGCTTGCGCTCCCTCGAGGCGCAGGTGGAAGATCCGCAGCGGGCCCGTGGCGTGGCCGAGGAGGCGGGCGGTTCCGTCGTGATGGACTTCAACGGTGGCGCCCTCGTCATCCTTCGTCTGCACGAGGATCGCGCGGACTCCGAGACCGGCACCGACGTCCAGCATGGACAGGAGCCGACGCCGCTGCCGGTCGGGAAGTTGACTGGTGACCAGGTACAGCGGCGCCGGCGCGCAGCCCCCGTCGCTCTGCTCGTGCTGGTCACGGACACGGCCGATCAGCTGCTCCTCGACGCGCGCCAGCGCCTCGTCGATGCCGTCGGTGCCCAGGATCCTGGCAGGCAAGGCGCCGTCGGAGTGCGAGCCGAGAAGCTGGTGCAGGTCGTCGGCGGTGGTGACGACGGTGGCGGCAGGGCTGGTCTGCGGGGTGAGGACGTGGAGCAGGAGGGCACGGACCGCGTCCTCTGCGCCCGGACCGATGACGGACAGCGCGCGGACCGGCAGGTCCTGAAGCAGCTCGTCGAGGGGCAGGAGTTTCCCTGGTTGCTCGCCGAGCGGAACGCCGGCAAGGACCTCTTTCTGGGTGGCGAGGTTCTCTTGAGCCTGAAGGGCGCGGAGGTCCGCGATGAGGGGGTGGTGCTCGGGGCGTTGCCTGACCTGCTCGAGCGTGGGGGGTTCCTCACCGTCGGGCACGTGCACGGTGCGGCGGCGCTTGACCCGCAGTGCGTTCACGGCCAGGGCGGCGGCGAGCGCGACCGAGACATACCCGGCCTCGCGAGGCAGTCGCAGCCCGTGCGACGCCCGGCTGGCGGCATGCCGTGACTCGGCCGGGCCGTGCTCCCGGCGCGGCACGGGTGGGGCTGGCACCGGCGCCAGGTCGCCCTGACCGCCGGCCGGCGCGGGGGAGGACACGGGGCTTGAGGTGGTGTGCGGCGCCGGGCCGACTGGTGGTGCGGGCTGTGCGCCCGGGAGGTTGAGGGTCCAGCCGGGGTAGATGAGATTCGGGTCGACGAACCTTCGGCCATCCGTCTCGGTGTCGTTCCGGTTGGCCGCGTAGATCTCCGGCCAGCGCAGAGGGTCGCCCAGACGTGAGTCCGCCAGCTGCCACAGCGTGTCGCCGGGCCGCACCGTCACCGTGTCCACTCCGGGCGTCTCCGCGGCCGGGTGCAGGGGCGCGGTGGCCGCTACCGGGGCGAGGAGGGGGCTGCCTCCGGCCGACATACCACCGGCTGTGGCCGGGGGCCGGGTTGCGGTGAGCAGGGCGATGAGGATGCCACCGATGAGCAGCGAACCGAGGGTGCGGCGCGCGGTCACGAGCGCGATGCCCGTCGAGCCGCGCAGAGCGGAGAGGTGGCGCAGGGCCCAGCCGATTTCCAGCAGGACGCTTAAGGCCAGCACACCCCAGGTGATCCAGCCGGTGAGCGCGAGCACGGCGAACAGCAGCCGGTCGTCCACCGGTTGTTCCGCAGTGGCGATGACCTGCGCGGTGCTGGGCAGGCCGGTCCCGAGTGCGGTGGACAGCTGTGGTGTGCCGGTGAGCACGAGCGGCAACACGGTCAGCAGACCGATGACGAACAGCGCCTGCACCATGCCGGCCAGCGCCGAGGGCAGACGTGCTGCACGGCGCGTCCGGAGGCGATGCGTGCGCGGGGCCGGCCGGTTCACGGTGTGCTCTGTTCGGCGCGCGCGGTCGTGCCGGCGTGGACGGTGAGGCTGCTGATACCCACCAGCGTGAGCAGGTGGGTGGGAACGGTCCGGGTGACCGCCACCGAGACCGTGTCCGTGCCGACGGTGACGCTGCCGACCGCGCCGACTTTGGCGAGGTAGGCGCGCGCGTCCTGCGCCGCGGCGTCGGGGCGCAGCCGCACGGTCCCGCTGGAGCGCAGCGCGCCCAGGTCCAGGGCCTGGGCGCCGGCGCGGGCGGCGTCCTGGGCTTCGCCCAGCGCCTGCACCTTCGCGGCCAGGGCCTGGCCGAGGTCGGCCGTGATGGCCAGGAACAGCAGCAAGCCGGTCAGCACGACGACGGTGAACGCGGTCACCGAGCCGTCGTCAGCTCCGTTACTGCGAACCTCAGGTTGCCGGCGCCGTACCGGCGCGATCGCAGGCGGCACTACCTTCTCCCGTCGGAAACGTACTCGTAGGAGTCGACCGGCACGGAGGCCGTCGAACGGGACACGTGACTGCCCGGCAGGGGCAGCCCGAGATCGGACAGCTGGGTCGTGCAGGCGACGGTGACCGTGACGTCGCCGCCGGGCGTGAAGTGGCTGGTGTCGGTCGTGACGGCGAAGTCCTGACAGGCGCGGCCGCTGTCGGCCAGGGCCGCGCGTGCGGTCTGGTCGGCGACGCCCTGAGCCTGAACGGTCAGCCGCAGTTGCGAGGCGGCTCGGGCGGCCTGCTGGGCCGCGGAGGCGACGTCCATGTGGGCGTTGACCATCCGCCCGAGCGCGACGGCGCTGAGCAGGAGCAGGACTATGGCCGGGGCGACCAGCATGATCTCCACGCTGGCGGAGCCGCGGTCGCGAGAGCCATCGCGGTTTTGTCGGTGCTGTTCCACGGCGGTTCCTCGCACGGGGACGGCGGTCAAGGGCTTGCGGAGGTCACGGCGCCGGCGTGAGGCCGGTGACGCGTTCGACGGGGCCCGCGGCGCGGGCGGTCACGGGCAGGTGCAGCCCGGGAAAGACGCTCAGGACCTGGCCGTGGACCACCGCGGTGACCTGGTCCGGTCCCCGGGCGACTGTGAGCCGCGGGTTCTGCAGGACGTCGCCGCCGAGTTCGCTGAGCGCCTGAGCACCTGCTCTACGGCCGGTGTCGGCCGTGCCGTCCTCGGCTTGGGCGCGGGCGAGCGCGTTGGTGGCGGCGGCCTTGGCGATGTGCGACGCGTGCTCCAGCAGCGCGAACTGCACGATGCCCATGAGCAGCAGTATCAGCAGGACCATCGCCAGCGCGGTCTCGACCGTCGCCGAGCCCTCGTCCGACAGCGTCGCCTCGGCGGCCGAGGGAGTGACGGGCGGCTGGTCGCCTTGGGGGTTGTGGTTCATCGCTCGGTTCCTCGCTGTGGCCGGGTCACATGTTGATGCTGTTGACCTTGTCGATGACCTTCGAGCTGATCACGCCGATGACGGTGATGGCGAGGATGACCAGCAGGGCGGTAACGATGACGGCCTCGGTGCTGTAGCCGTCGTCGCCGAGGTCTTTGAGCCGGGCGGCGAGGACGCGCAGGCGGGCGGTGAGGCAGGCGAGTTCGTGGTGCATGACGGTCCTGGTTCCTTGAACGGTGGCGAGCCGGAAGCGGCGTTGGGCTTGGTCAGAGGGACTGCATGGCGTGGGCCAGCGAGGGATAGGCGAGGATGCCGAGGAAGCCGGTCATCATCAGGGCGACCGGGATGGCCATGCGTTCCCTCGCGGAGGAGGCCGCCGCTTCGGCGTCCGCGAGCAGGTGCGCGCGCAACGACGAGGCCTTGGCCATGAGGGTGTTGCGGACGCGGGCTCCCTCACCGCCGGCGAGGGCGATCGAGCAGGCGAGCTCGTCCAGGTCGGCCACACCCAGGCGCTGGCCGAGGTCGCGGAGCCGGTCCCAGGGCGGTGTGCGCGTGATCTCGGCCTCGCGCAGGACGAGACGGAAGGCGTCGAACGCCTCTCCCTCTCCCTCCATGGCGGCGTCGCGCAGCGCCTGCTCGACGCCCGCGCCGCCGGACAGCGCGACGCCGGTCATGTCCAGCCACGCGGAGAGCGCGTGGCGGACCGTGTGTCGCCACTCGATGGCGGTGGAGCGCAGCGCGAAGTCCGGGGCGAAGAACCCCGCGGCCCCGAGCACCACCGCGAGCCCGGTCGGGGCGGTCCAGCCCGGCTGGATGCCGAGGACGCTGAGCGCCAGGCACAGCGGCACCGGGGTGACCAGTCCCAGGAGTGCAGCCAGGGCCTTCTCCGCCAGATGCCGCTCGGCCGGCTTGCCGAGCGCATCCAGGTCTGCGCGCACCTTCGGCCCCGGCAGCCCGCAGGCGGCGAGGACAGGTGCCAGTCGGGAGCCGAGCCGTCCGGCCCAGCCCTCCGCGATCCCCATGACCTGAGGCACCGTCACCGCTACCTCGGGACGTGCCGTTGCGGGTGTCGGCCGGGTGAGGCGGGCGACCTCGTCGGTCAGCGGGACACGTCCGGGCCGCAGCGCGGTCACCGCCGTCCACAGACCGCCCCCGACGGCGGCTGAAAGGAGCAGCACGAGCATGGTCATCGCGCACCATCCGAGGCTGGCACGGGCAGACGGTTGGGGGAGTTGAGCAGGCGCGGGCCTTCGCGGAACCGGGCCAGGCGCCGGATCATCGCGAACCCGGCGGCGAAGACCAGCGCGATCCACAGCAGCACCAGCTGACCCGTGGCGGTGCCGAACGGCGCCATGAACGACGCGTCCAAGAGCATCAGGGCGACCGGCATGGCCAGGGACACCGCGGTGATCATCCGCTGGGCGGTGCGGACCCGGGCCTGCGAGGTGTGGACACGAATGCGAGCGCGGGCCTGCTCGCGGGTGGTGTCGGCGAGGGCCGCGAGCAGCTCGGTCAGCCGACCGGACTGCCGGCGCGACGCTGTCACCAGCGCCACCACGACCAGATCAGCCAGGGGGTCGGCGAGCTGGTCAGCGAACTCTCGCAGCGCGGTCGCCAGCGGCATGCCGCCGTCCAGGCGCTCCACCAGCCCGGCCACCTGCGGGCGGATCGCCGCGGGGGCAAGCGGTCCGGTGGCGCGGATCGCCTGCGATAGCCCCGCCGCCGCGGACAGGGTGTCCCGCAGCTGCTCCGTCCACCCGGCCACCGCCTCGACCTGCGCCAGCCGCTGCTGGTGCTCCCGGTCCGGGCCGAGCATCCCGGGCAGCGCCCACGCGGCCCAGGCCGCGACCAACGCGAACACCGGCCACCCCGACACCACCAACACCCCGAAACCCGCGGCCACGCACCCCAACAGCCGCGGGCCCACGGCACGCTGGGCCGCAGCCGGTCTGGCCTTCCAGGCCCAGTCCAGGGCGTGGCGTGGATACAGACTGGCCAGGGGGATGCCGGCCACTCCGCAGTATGCGGTGACCAGCCCCAGGCCCAGCAGCGCGCCGCAGCCCGCGGCGGCGTAGGCGTCCCACGAGGACATCAGCCCACCGTCCTCATCATCGTCATCGAAATCGTCTTGCTTTCAGCGTTGTTGGGCAGACGCGGGTCAGCGGCTGTAGCCGGGATGGAGCTGGTCCAGCAGTTCGCGCAGATGCGGGGACGGTGGAGCGGCACGTCGGGCGCGACGGTCCGGGCCGGGCTCCCACAGCTCGTTGGAGATGATCTGCGCGCCGTCGGCGTCGACGATCTCCCGCACTGACGACACCACCCGCGTGCCGTCCGTGGCCCTGGAGAGCTGGACCACCAGATGCAGCGAGGACGCGATCAGATGGTTGGTGGCCTCGAGCGTGAGCTTCTCCGGCCCCTGGGCCGCGTAGGCGGCCAGCTTCATGAACGCCCCACGCGACGTCGCCGCGTGGATCGAGGACATCGAGCCCTCGTTGCCGACCGAGAACGCGTTGAGCATCGCGACAACCTCAGGTCCCCGGCACTCGCCGACGACGACCCGGTCCGGGCTCATCCGCAGCGACCAGCGCACCAGGTCGGCCTGCGTGATCTCGCCGACGCCCTCCAGGTTCGCCTCCCTGGCCTGGAACGGGACCACATTGCGGTCGCGCCCGCCCCGGTGCAGGTTCAGCTCCAGGGTGTCCTCGATCGTGATGATCCGCTCCCGCGGGTCCGTCTCGTTCAAACAGGCGGACATGACCGTCGTCTTGCCCACCCCCGGGCCACCGGAGAACAGCATGCTCAGCCGGGCGTGGACCATCAGGCGCAGCTCGTGGGCCAGCTCACGGCTGAGCATGCCCAAACCCACGAGGTCCTCCAGCGTGGCCGTGCGCAGCCGGTGCCGACGGATCGACAAGGTCGGCATCCCGTGCGCGTCCAAGGCGGCGAACAGCCTCGACCCGTCCGGAAGCTGCGCCGACAGGCACGGACTCGCGCGGTCGAACCGGCGCTCCTCCGCGCCGCACGACACCGCGACCTGCCGCACCATCTCCGTCAACTCCTCCACCGACCCGGCCACCTGGCGGGTCAGGCGTTCGCGGCGGCCGCCGGCGTAGTGGATGAACACGTGCTCCAGGTCGTTGACGAGGATGTCCTCCACCTCGCCGTCCGCCAGCAGATCCCCGAGCGGGCCCAGCACCGTCATGCCGGCGCGGACCTCGTCGCAGACCCTGGCCTCCGCCTCCTCGTCCAGCGGCGACTCGGCCCGCCGCAGCCGCGCGACCGCGTCCTGCCGCAACTCCTGCTGCAGCAACTTTTCGCTCAGCGCCCAGCGAGCCTCCGCCGTCAAACCCCGCGCCCCGGCCTGCTGCTCCGCCGCCACGAGCTGCCGGCCGATCCTCGTGCGGAACTCCGTCGCAAGAGACCGGACAGCTTCATCCGTCACACTCGCGCTCACGCGCCGCCCCGCAGAGCAAGCGGCGACCCAGTCGGCGAGAGCGCGGCGTGCCCGGCGACAGTGTCGAGCAGATGGTCCAGCTCCCGGGCCAGCACCGCTGCGGCCTCCACCAGCGGATAGTCCCGCCGCCGGGCCTGCCCCGTGAGCCGCCCGCCCAGAAAGACACGGCGCGTCGGAAGACTGGTCCACTGCCCTCGCAGCACCGCGGCCGTGAACGGATCCCACGGCAGCCGCACCACACCCACCGCCCCCAGGGCGCGGGCGATCTCCCGGTCACTCTCCGGGCAGGCCCCGACGACCGCCACCACTGTCGGCAGTCCGCGCTCCGCCGCACGCTGGGCGATCAGCGCGGCGTAGAGCAGCGCGTGACGGTGGCCACGCGTCACCAGCACCAGCGCGTCAGCGCACCCCCACACCCCATGCGGCCGTTGCACGGAGGGGTCGATCCGGCCCATGTCCACCAACCACGGCAGCGGACCGGTCTCAGCCTCCTCCCACAACGGCGCCAGCTCCTCCAAGGCGGCCTTCGCCTGCCCGGGCTGCAGCGGCGCGGTGACGACCGGCACGCCACCCACCAGACCGGCGTACTCCAGCACCCGGTCGTGGGCCAGGCCTTCGCGCCGCGCCATGCCCGCGACCGCCACCAGGCCGGCCTCACCGCCCGCATTGATCACCTGCTGCAGCACTCCGCCGGCCGGATCCGCCTCCCACACCAGCGGCCGCACCGCACCTGAGCGCCACGCGGCCGACGTGGCGCCCACGACGGTTGTGACCCCCGGCCCGCCCGTCACCCCGCCGAAGGCGACGATCCGCCGCCCCACGACCCCGCTCACCGCGCGGTCTCCGAGGCGGCGCCGGTCAGCACCACCGCCGGTGCCGCCTCGGACGCCAGCCGCAGCGCGTCCGCGTCCCCGACGGAGACGGTCAGCACGATCGCCCCCGCCCCGCTCGCGGTGTCCGCCGCCTGCTGGACCGACAGCACCGACGCCTCGACAGCCTGACCTGCGGTTCCCGACGTTGCCGCGTCTGACGGTGCGGGGCTGCTGCCGGTGTCCTCGATCCGCACCAAGTCACCCACGCTCAGCGCCGGATAGTGACCCTCCTTGACCACCAGCGACACGGCGTCCTGACCTGCCGCCAGCGCCGAGGAGTTGACCAGCGCCGCCGTCAGCAGCGTCCCGGCCGGCAACGACGCCGCCGCCCGGTGACCCACGACCAGATCCGTCTGCGACGCGCGAAGCGCCGGCACCCCCGGCAGAGACGAGGCCTCCACCACCCGCACATCCCCCGGGCCGATCACCTGGCCGAACGCGACCGGCCGCGCCAGAGCAAGCACCTCCGTCCGCTGCTGCGTCGCCGACCACAACGCCAGCCCCGCACCAGCCGCCACCACGACCGTCGCCACACCCGCCGCCGCCCGGATCAACGAACGCCGACGCTCCAGACCAGCCTGCTCAAGCCCGCTCGTGGCCCGCAGCACCCAGTCATCGCTCTCAAGCTGCGGCTTCTGCCGCTGCGTCACAAGGCGCATACCAACCTCCCGGCTCCGTACAAGTGAAGAAGAAAATGAAGTCGACGCAGCGGCGCCGTCAGCGTGAATGGACGCCCGTCACCAGCGAGTGGACCTCCTCCACCCGGACCTGGACCGTGGTCGCGGACGTCAGGTCCGGGAACGCGCCCTGCTGACCACCGCCGGCCCAGTCCACGTGCCAGTGCACCCGGACCGTGACCGCGTAGGTCCCACCCGGCTGGTCCGCCGACGGGCGCAGGAACACGTGCCCGCAGTCCGGCGACGCCGCACCGGGATCATCAGCTGGCTGCCAGGGCGTGCCCGGGCCCGGGCAGGTGACCTGCGACCCGTCGCCCAGATCCCATTGCACCGACGAAGGGGTCCCAGTGGCGGTCACGCTCACGCCCGGGACCTGCGCCGTCGCCGTGACCGGACGCCACTGGACCGGTGGGATCCACATCCACGTCGGGACCCGCACCACCTGGAAGCCCGCCGGGTTGAACGACACCGCAGGGGAGGGCAGTACGAGCTGGCTCTCCGCCTGTCGCGCCACGACCACCGGACTCACCGCAGGAGCCGGCTGGCCAGCCGCCGCCCACAAAGGCAGGGCGGGTCCGCCGAACTGGCCTCGGTTGAAGCCCTCGCCACAATCGAGGCTGTACCACTGCCCCCTCGACCCGTCAGTCCCGGTCGTCATCCCGCTGACCGGCACGTAGGTACAGACCGGACGCGAGCCCGGCTTCTTGTCCGGGTTGGGCGCATTGCTCGAGGTGCCGCTTGCTTCGGTGCTGGATGCGACTAACTGACACTGAGGGCCAGGACAGGCGACTTGGGCATACCCATGTCCGCCGTCATCGGCTCGGGCTGGCCCCGGTGAGGCTGCGAGAATCAGTGCGCTCAGGAGCAAGGCGCAGACCTGCCCCATCAGCAGCTTCCCTTTTTGCCGAGGAGTTGCTGGCTGACCAGCCATCGTTGCCATCGCGGATCGAACGTGACTGCTGCCTCGCTCCAGTGACGACCACCGGGAACCGAGTCCGCGAGCCTGTGCGTGGAGGCGCCGTACTGTAGCCAGTTGCGCATATCAACGCAGTCCGCGATCTCAACCGTGTTCGGGTGATCACTAGGCGCGACCGAGAAGACCCTGGGCGTGCTCACGGGGGTGCCGAGAAGGACGAGGCCTTGCCGCTTGTTCAGAGCAAAGCTTGAGGACCAGTTGGAGAGCACATCCCCGGTCATGTACCGGCCCAATTCCGGATTCCTCCAGTCCGAGGTCCCGCCGAGTCGGGCGAGGTCGCTCCACATCCCCTGGTATGCCGCGAGAGCTGCCTGCGCGGCCGCCTGCTGTGCAGGTGTCCCTTGGGACGAGGCCCAGGGAGCCGGAAGCACGGATGCAGAACGGGATGCCGAGGTCCGTGGTGAGGCCACGCCAGAACCAGTGGATGACGCAGCGTCACTGGCTTGCGCCGAGTGCTGTGAAGTGGCGCATCCGGCCAGCACAGCGGTCGTGTACGCCGCGACCAGCACAGGAACCCACACTTGCTGCGTGAGCTTGTGCATCATCAGGGCACTCCTCCCCACGTTGCGCGGAAACCGTCCGCACTCGGATCGCGACTGTCTGTTACGAGTAGAGATGCCAGGATGCCTTGGAAGTTTCCCGCCGTATACGGAAGTCACCCCTGGGTGGTACGGATACGACTCAATCAACGCTCTTTCCAGGGATATTCGAGCCCAAGTCACTGCAGCCGGTTGACGAGCACGACCACGAAAGTCGCTCCGAAGAGGAACGGGCCGAGCGGCAGACGCTGGACCCCTCCGGGAGTGCGAGGTGGCAGGAGGCCGGCAAGGGCAGCGCCTGAGAAACCCAGCAGGGCGGCATCAGCAACGGCCCACCAACCGATGGCGCCGAGGAGTGGAGCAAGAAGGCCCGCGCCGACCTTCACGTCCCCCCAGCCGAGTCCGCCTCGCGAGAGGATCGCCAGACCGGCCAGAACTACCCCGGACACCGCTCCGGCCGCGAATGCGCGCACCGGCACTGCGGGACCCCCTTGGGCAGTCGCCGAAATGGCGATGAGCGCGAGCACAACCGGGATCGCAGGCAAGACAATCGCATCCGGCAGTCGCAGCAGCGCCACATCGAGCGTGCAGAGAACTGGCCCGACCACGACAAGAACGAACCAGTAGGCGGGAGCCGCGGCCGGCGGCGGAGGTCGCTCGTACAAGACGGCGGCAGTGGTGCCCGCTGCGACCACGACGGTAGGCCACCGGCACTTCAGCACCGTGATCACATCCGCGCGTCGCGCGTCGCGGGATGC
>NZ_BBPO01000028.1:50451-84724 GCF_000787815.1 Streptacidiphilus neutrinimicus | reverse complement strand
TGCTTCGGTGTTTGCGGAAGTCTCTTCGGGAGACCCCTGGCCCTTATTGAGCTGGTCAGGGTGTTGTGGTGGTCCGCCCAGCCTGGATCGGAGGCCCGAGGTGTTCATGCTCGTCCTGCTCGTCATGCTCGACACATTGCGGTTCAGCCCCTTTAACGTCGGGCTCGTCGCACAGGACACGCGCTCATGCCTACGCCCTGGCCACGGACGGCACCGACGCCAAGGCCGACACGCCCGCCCATTGCTTTTCTGGAGCGCGACATGAACGCGCAGACAGGAACCGCGTGGGTGACTGTTCTCAGATGGAGCACCGACACAGTCCACCCCACTCGTCTTGCACGCCTGAGGTTGCGCCCTGAGCTTCTTCGGCTGGGTCTCGATGACGATCTCGTGGACAACGTGCTGCTGGCCGCATCCGAGCTCGTAGCCAACGCTACAGAACATGCCGCCGGTCCCTATGAACTAAGGCTGATGAGCGACGGGTCTGAACACGTCCTCGAATGCCACGACAGTAGCCGGGAACTCCCGCCGACAGCCCTGCGACCGCTCGGCGAACCGGACAAGACAAACGGCCAGGAAGCGTTGGGGCCGGAGTCGATGCATGAGCGCGGACGAGGGCTGAGCCTTCTGAGTTGCCTCTTCGACGGGTGCCTCTCGGCGAAACGAACCGCACTAGGAAAGGCCGTCTTCATCGCCTTCGGACACCGCAACCCGCTCCGAAGCACGTCTTCCTAAGGGTATCTCCTCCCGGACAAACGCCCCTCACCGGAAGCGTTTGCGCGGCTGACGTCGTCAGTGAGAAGCGTGAGCCGGGATACCGATCAGGAAGACCTTGCCCAGTAGTTGGCCAGCATCTCTGTGGGCCAGCCGGGTTGGCGGACCTCGCCGCGTGGCCCGAATTCGGCGAACCACGGAGCGATGTCGAGAACCGGTGTGCCATCTACCGCGTCGAGGTCGACGACGTGCAGGTCACGGCCCTCCACCTTGAGAAGGCGCGGGTGCGAGATGCCGATCTGAGCGGGCCTTCGGTGGTTTCGGTGCGCGAAGGTGCCGCTCGGTTCCCAGCGCGGGTCGTTGCGTGGCGACCTGGCGCCGAGATGTACGTCTTCGGGGGAGGCGAGGTGAAACTTGAATACGACCTGGAGGTGGCTGAACTCATCCAGGCCAGCGAGGGTGCTTTCCGGCAGGTCGTCGCGGAGCCGGATGATGGAGGGCACCTCCCCCCAGAAGTCGTCGCTTACCTCTGGCCGTCCGTTGATCACGTAGGCCACAGCGTTGATCTGAAAGTGATCCATCGGAGTCTCCTCGGTCAGCGGCGGTCAGACGGCGTATTCGAGATAGGAGGCGGCTCGCGCATCGACGGCCTGAGCGGCTCGCACTCCACGTCCCCTGTAGGGCGACAGCGCGCTCCGCATTTTCCGGGCCGTGCTGATGGTGCGGCCGGAACGGATGCCCTCCATGAGTTCGAGTGCCCGCGACCAGGTGGCGCAGGCTTGCTCGAGGTTGCCCTGACGGGCCTGGATCTCGCCGAGGTAGCCGAGGGTCACAGCATGCGTGCGCGGAAAAGCGGCACCCCGTGTCCGAGTGCTGCGGCGGAACTCGCGGACCGCCCCGTCCAGGTCGCCGAGGTCGCGCAGTGTGCAGGCAGTCTCATGAGCGAGGCTCGCCTCGGTAAAGAACCACACCCGCTGGGGCTCCTCCTCGCCAGCGGCTCTTGCCAGGGCGTCCTCGGCCGCCGTCAGTGCCGCCGCGGCGCCTTTGGAGTCGCCGGTGGAGGCGAGGGTACGTGCGTGGACGACCCGAAGCAGCGCGCGTTCGCGGTAGCTCGCACGCTGGTAGCGATCGGCCTCAAGGGATGCTGCAGCGACGCGCTGGGCGGCGCGATGGTGGCCCAGGTCGTTGGCCTGATGGGCCATGGCCCGCAGGATGTGGCCAGCAAGGGGGCCGTCGCCCGCCTCGGCGGCGAGCCTCACGGCGCACGTGAGGTAGTGCTGGGCGATGGGGTGCTCTCCGGCGTCGAAGGACATCCAGCCGGACAGGTAGGCCAGCTCCGCAGCCGCCGAGAACATCTCCGCGCGGAGAGCGTCGGTCGTGAAGCGCCCGTGCAGCAGCGGCTCCACCTCGGAGGTCAGGTACTGAACCACTGCCGTGCGTGCGTGGCCCCCTCCGCGCCGCTGGTCGATCTGGCTGAACGCCGTGATGGTGTCCCGCACCGCCTCGATATCACCCTGTCCCACCCGACGACCTGTGGGCTGTCGGGCATGGCTCTCGGCGGCGACGGCGCTCCACCACGAGTCGCCGGGGAGCGTGAGTGCCGCTGTCTGGAACGCCAGAACACCGAGGGCGTGGCGCCGGTCCATGCTCAAGTCGCGTCTCCCGATGTCGATCAGCGCGCCCAGAGTATCGCCCGACCACAGGTCGGCGGCGGTGCTCTTCGAGCGCTGATCCATCGCGAGGTCGAAGGTGGTCACCGTTCGACCGAGAGCTCGGGTCAGCAGTTCGCACAGCAGTGCAGGGACGCGTGGATGAGACGGGACCGTCCCCCGTGCCCAGTACGACACGTGGGACCGGGACAGCGAAGCAAGCTCCTCAGCCCCGCTTTCCGAGGCCAGCCGCCGTAACGCGGAAGCGGCGGCCGCGTCCGACAGCCCGGCCTCGGCGAGCAGTGCGGACAGCCTGGTCCCGCGTTCGCCCCTCCCAGTCACATCGCCTCACAACTCAAAGATGATCTTTCCCCGTTTTCCCCAAACGCAGGCCCTTGACGGGGTGCCCCCGCTCCGGGTTCAGCGGTTTCCTCAATGTAGCTACCAGATAGCCACCGTGAGTGACAGTCACTCTTCTGCGTCTGAAGCCCAAGACACCTCGTCCACTGACAAGGAGAAGCCCGTGTTCCCGACCCTGCGCCGTCCTTCCCGTCCGGCTCCGTCGACAGTCTCGGCCGGCGTCGCGGCCACTTCCGCCTCCCGGATGAGGGCGGTCCGTCAGCCCAGCCCTGGGAACCGCCGCGCCCCCGGTACAGGTCGGGGTACGCAGACCCCTGGTGCCCGCGGCCGGGCGTCCGGAGAGGCGCAGGGCAACCCGCTCACCCCACGTACGAAGCCGGGCGGCGAGGCATGACGGTCACGCCCCATGGCGCGCTCACGAGGAAGTGGATCGTGGTTCGCGACCCGTCTTCGGTAGCGCTGATGCGGCGCCGCATCAGCGCCAAGCTCACGGCCTGGGATCTGGGGCTTGCTCCCGATGCGGACGACGACGTGCGGCTGATCGTCTCCGAGCTCGTCACGAACGCGGTGCGTTACGACACTTCGAATGTTCCGGTCCTGACCGTCGGCCTCGTGGTTGCCCCCAGTCGGGGCGAGCTGTACGTGGAAGTCCTCGACGGTACACCGCCCGAGCCCGCCCCCAACTCGCGCTCCCGCTCAGACTCGGACGGCCAGCCGAGCGAGGGCGGACGTGGCCTGATCCTGGTCGCCATGCTGGCTACGCGGTGGGGCATCGAGCCCACCGAAACCGGTAAGCGCGTATGGGCCACGATCGCGCTCCCCCAGGCCCCAGGGTTGGCCGAGCGCGTCCGAGAGCAGCTGCGCGCCCGCATGCGTGCCTCCGCCCCATGCCCTCGGGTACGCGCCTTGACCCAGACCGCCTGACGGCTCCTGTCGAGCACGCGCCCAGGGGCGGGCTCGAAAGGTCCAAGGCTCCAGGCAAAGGCGCCTCGTGATCGGGGCCAGATCTTCTGCCTCGGAGGCTTCGCGCCCCCGCCTTCCCCGCGCGGCCAGTGCGGAGCCTCGCAAAAACCCGTCCGGACCCCGTACCGCCTGCCAAGGGCAGCGCTCAGGGCCTGTGGAAGCTGCGGTCAATTGACTCCCCGCGCAAAAAGCAGCGGGGCGCATCACCCTCCGTTCCGACCGGCGCGGAGAACTTCGAGAACGAGGAGAACCCCGTGAGCACGAGCACCAAGACACAGCAGCCCGAGGCGGCTATCGAGCAGGTCTTCGACCTGGACGTGACCCAGGTCGAGATCGCCGACCCGGCCGGCCTGGTCAACGTCACCGACGACGGCTGCGGATCGACCTGCGGAGCGTGCAACAGCACCGTCGCCTGATGCGCTGACTCAGGCAACGCTGACCGGTGCCGTCGCGGCGGGTCCTCACTCCGCGACGGCACCACCGAATCCAACAGCCTGACACCACCGGAGGTGATCATGAAGGCCACGCAGATCCCATCCTTCCGTGCGGGGACCGTCGCGCTCGTCCGCGCGGCGACCAATCTGCCCGTGCCCGATCAGGAATGGCCTGACCTCGGCGACACCTCTACAGCAGGAGCCGCCTCCCAAGTCGCTTGGCTCCGAGCCTTGATGGACACCCCGCGGCTTCGCGAGGCGATGGAGCAAGCGAGCGCAGACCTCACAGCCGCGCTGTTTGAAATCTGCGTGAGCCCCGCGCCTCGGCCTCGGGATGTTCGGCGGGCGGCGGAGTCGGCGGCCAAGTACCTCTTGCGGGCACAGCACCGTCCGACGCCGTTCGGCTGGTTCGCCGGAGTAGCAGTGGCCAGATTCGAACAATCGGCCTGCGCGGAGTGGGGTGACACGCACGCCAGGATCAGCCCTTCGTCCGCCTGGCTGAACACGATCACACAACGCCTCGAAGGCGCAGAAGAGCTGTTGCTGGACCTACCCGTGGTCGCCAACAGCACGCTGACTATCTGTGGCGACCACCTGGTCGTCCCGTACCAGCTGAGTGACAGCGGTACCGGACGGGCGGCAGAGACGCGGTTGCGACTGTCACGTCCCGTCCGGCTCGTGGTTGACGCGGCCCGGCACCCCGTGACCGTGGGCGAGCTCGCAGGCAAGCTTCGCGCGGACTTCCCCGCCGTCGGCGGTGTCGCGACGCAGCGGCTACTTCGACAGCTGATCAACTACCGGGTGTTGATCACTGCCTTGCATGCGCCGAGTACGGTCACCGACCCGTTGGGTCACCTTCTGGCGCGGCTCGATGCCCTCGGCGCCGGAGCCACCGAATCGGCAGCGGACTTTATCAAGGAGCTTCACGAGGTCCAGGAAGAGCTGAAAGCCCGCAATGCTCAAACCGGGGAGCCGACCAGGCGGGGACCTCTTGCTGACCGGATGCGGGCCTTGGCACCTGACCAGGTGGAGCATCCTCTGGCCGTGGACGTTCGTCTCGGCGCAGACCTGGTCCTTCCGGCGCTGGTCGGACGCGAGGCCGAGAAGGCTGCTATGGCCTTGGCCCAGCTCAGCACTGCCCCGTACGGATCACCTGAGATGAAGGAGTACCACCACCTCTTCTACGAGCGGTACGGCATCGGCACCCTGGTCCCCATCCTGGACGTGGTCGCCGACAGCGGTATCGGTCTGCCGGACGGCTATCTCGGCACTGTCTCGGATGCGCGTCGGCCACGGGTGAGCGAACGCGACGACGTCCTGGTCGAACTGGCCCAGTGCGCGGCGCTGGACGGCTCCGACGAGATCCTGGTCGACGACCACCTTGTCAGGCGACTGCGCCGCGGCAATGACCCGTTCCGGCTTCCACCCCACCTCGAACTCATTGCACAAGTGCACGCGAGCAGCATCGAAAACCTGCAGCGCGGGCACTTCTCGCTGGCCGTCGTGAGCGTGTCGCGCGGCGTCGGAGTCACCGTGGGACGGTTCCTTCCCGTTCTCGACGAGCAGGACCGCCGAGCCTTCGAAGCGGAACTGCGGGAGCTTCCCGCTTCGGACGCGAGCACGGTGCCTGTCCAGCTTTCCTTCCCTCCGCTTCTGCCGGGCAATGCGCACATCGCCCGCAGCCCACAGGTCCTCCCACTGCTTCTCACCCTGGACGAACACCGCGCTGGGGGCGAGCAGACGCTGAGCCTCGCTGACGTGACGGTCGGATGCGACGGACGCCGGCTCTACCTCGCCGTCCCCAAGTGGGGAAAGCGCATCGAGGTGGTGGCGATGAACGCCTTGACCCTGCGCACACACACGCCGCCGCTCGCCCGGTTGCTGATCGAACTCAGCCGAGCCGTCGCAACCCAGGTCACAGTCTTCGACTGGGGCGCGGCCCGGCGGATGCCGTTCCTCCCGCGGCTGCGTTACGGTCGCACTGTGCTCGCCCCCGCCCGCTGGCGACTCAACACTTGCGAACTCCCCGCAGCTCAAGGAGACCTGGCGTGTTGGGAGGCCGGGTTCGCCGAATGGAGGGCGCGGCGTCGCCTGCCGGACCGGGTCCACCTCACCTACGGTGACCAGTTCCTCGCGCTCGACCTCAACCACCCAGGCCACCGCCATCTGCTGCGCTCCCAGCTGGGACGCACGGCTACGGTGCTGCTCACCGAGGCACCTCAGGGCTTTGGCTGGTGCCAAGGCCGCCCTCACGAGATCGTCATCCCATTGAAGGCCGACGCTGCGCCGCCCTGGCCTCGACTACCCGTTCCCACGCGGGCGAGGCTCGCCTCCGTCGATCAGATCCAGAGCCCCGGCGCCTCACGGACTCTGCTGGCCGCCCTGTATGGGGACCAGCGCAGGCAGAACGTCATCCTGTCGGACCATCTGTCGGACCTACTCGGCCGCCTCGACGAGGCGCCGTGGTGGTACATCCGCTACCGCGACCCCGACCACCACCTGCGGCTGCGCATCGCTCTGTCCGACCACTGGGACTTCCCCCAGGCCGCCCGAGCCGTCAGCGCATGGGCGGACGAGTTACGAACAGCCGGGTTGCTGAAAGACCTGCGATTTCTCAGCTCATATGCGGAGCACGGCCGCTGGGGCTCCGGCACCGCCTATGCCGCGGTGGAAGAGGTCTTCCGGGCCGACTCCCGGGCGCTACTTGCGCAGCTTCGACAGCGCCGTCGCCCGGACCAGCGCGCCTTGGTCGCCGCGCACACGCTCGCCATCGTGGCCGGATACTTGGGCAGCACCGAAGCCGGGACGCAGTGGCTGATCAACCATCTCCCGGCCGCCCCGGAGCAAGTGCCGAGGCCGCAGTACACCAGCGCGGTCCGCCTGGCCGATCCCTCGCACGACTGGCAGGCGCTGCGGACCGTAGCCGGCGGGGACGCGATCGTGGACGCGTGGCGCGACAGGGACTCGGCCCTCTCCGCCTACCGACGGCATCTGCCAGGCCCGGACACCCAGGGCGTGGACGTGAACGACGTCCTCGCATCTCTCCTGCATACGCACTTCGTGCGCCACATCGGCGTCGACTTCAAAGAGGAGGCCGTATGTCGTTACCTGGCCCGTGCCGCCGCGAAGGCATGGACCGCCAAGGCGAAGGGAGCCTCCTCGTGAACCGCCCGCTCGACTTCGCGGACACCGTGGCCGACCTGCTCGCGGTCCCCAACAGGCCCGCTGGCATGGACGACTCCGTGTGGCGCCAGTCCCTGGCGCACGGCATCCCCGGCATCATCCTGCTCCACACCGAGCTCGCCGCCGCCGGCCGGGCGCCGTGGCTGCGTGTCCACGACTGGCTGACCGCCGCGACCCACACGGCGCTGATCCGAGGCGAGAGCAGCCACCCGTTCCACGGCACCCCCGCCCTGGCCACAGCCCTCGCACACGCCGCCGGCCACTTCCCCGGCGCCTACGCTCGGACACTGGACCAGCTCAATACCACCATTGAAGCCGACGTCCTACGGCGCGTAGACACCGCCCACGCCCGGATCGATAGTGGGCGACCCCCGGAGCTGGCCGAGTTCGACGTCATCCGAGGTCTCACCGGATACGGGGCCTACCTGCTGCGCCACCATCCGGCCAGCAAGGCTGTCCCGGCAGTCCTGTGCTACTTGGTGCGCCTGACCGAACCGCTCACCGTTGGGGAACAGACCGTTCCCGGCTGGTGGACATGGACCGGACCGTCCGGACTCAGCGATGACCGATTCCCCTACGGTCACGCCAATGCGGGCGTCGCTCACGGTATCGGCGGCCCCCTCGCTTTGATGGGGCTCGCCACGCGGGCCGGAACCAGCGTTCCCGGCCTGCTTGCCGCCATCAGTACCGTCCTGGCCTGGCTGGACTACTGGGGCACCGAGACACCAGGGGGCGTCGTCTGGCCCTATTGGATCACCATGGACGACCTGCGGGCCGGGCGCTGGGAGCCCGAAGGGCTGATGCGGCCCTCATGGTGTTACGGAGCCGCAGGTCTGGCCCGGGCCCAGCAGCTTGCCGCCATCGCCCTGGCCGACCACGCCCGTCAGCACGCCGCGGAAACCGCCCTCATCCAGGCTGTCACCGATCCGGCTCGCCTTGCCGTCACAGGCGACGGATCACTGTGCCACGGCTTCGCCGGACTCGCGCACCTGGCCTGCCGCGCCGCCACCGACGCCTTGCCGGCCAACCGCATCCGGCTGCAAGCCGCCGTCCCCGAACTGCTCGACCGCGCCCTCCAGCCCTCCCGCGAGCCCGAAGAGGTCATCGCCGCGGTCGCCGCCGACACGGGCCTCGGCCTGCTCGAAGGCGTCGCCGGAATCGCCCTCGCCGCCCTGGACACCCATGCCTGCTGGGACACCAGCCTGCTCACAGCGTGAGGAAGCCGATGACCTGGCAGCAGCACAACGTGCACTTCCCCGACCGCGACACCGCCATCCAGACGCTGACACACGACCTGGGGCCCGCCCTGACCGCCGCCGAAGCCACCGGCTTGCTGAACGGATGGTGGTTCATGCGCAAGCAGCCGCTCCACATCCGCTACCAAGCCCCCGCCCCGGTCCCAGCCGTCACCGAACTCCTCGACACCGCCGTAGGGGAGGGGCGCGCCCTGTGGTGGGCAAACGCGATCTACGAACCCGAAACCTTGGCCTTCGGCGGCGACCAAGCGATGGACGCCGCCCACGCACTCTTCCACGCCGACAGCCACCACCTGCTCACCTACGACGCCGCCCAGCTCGGCCACCTGGGGCGACGCGAGACAGCGCTCCTGCTGTGCAGCGCACTCATGCGCGGCGCCGGCCGCGACCGCTTCGAACAGGGCGACATCTGGGCCAAGGTAAGCGAACTGCGCCCACTGGCCCCCGTCATGCCCAGCAGCCAGCACCACAGGCTCCTCGACGCCGTGCACACATTGATCACCGCCGACCCGCACGCGCTGGCCCGACCAGGCAAAGCCCTGGACGGCCAAGACCAGTGGGTCCACGCCTTCGAGCACACCGGTCGCGTCCTGGCCGACCTCGCCCACCAGGGGCGGCTGACCCGCGGCCTGCGAGCCGTGCTCGCCCACCTCACGATCTTCCACGCTAACCGCGCAGGCCTCTCCCTGGAGAGCCAGAGCGCGATGTCCGCACTCGCACGAGAGGCAGTCATGGGAACCGTCACCACCCCGCCCGCAACCAACGAGGCCGCGCAGCTGCGCAACAGCCTCGTCGACCAGCTCACCACAAGCGGACACGTCCGCACGAGCCGGGTCGAACAGGCCATGCGCACCGTGCCCCGCCACCTGTTCGTCCCCGACACCCCGCTACGAGACGCCTACGCCAACACGACGGTCAACATCAAGACCGACGACACCGGAGCGTCCATCAGCTGCGCCTCACAGCCCTCCGTGGTCGCCCTGATGCTCGAACAGCTCGACGTCCACCCCGGCCACCGGATCCTGGAACTCGGCGCAGGAACCGGCTACAACGCCGCCCTCCTTGCCCACATCGCACGCGACGGACGGGTGATCACCCTCGATGTCGACGACGACCTCGTGGACGGCGCCCGGGCCCACCTCCGCGCAGCGGGAGCCGAGAACGTCGAGGTCGTGCTGCGCGACGGGGCACTCGGCTACGCGGAGACCATCCCCTATGAGCGCATCGTGGCCACGGTCGGCGCCCACGGCATCCCCAGCGCTTGGCTCGACCAACTCGCCCCCGGCGGTCGCCTCGTCGTCCCGCAACGGCTGCGCGGCAGCGTCTCCCGCTCCATCGCCTGGGAGCACCATGACGGGCGCTGGTTGTCCGTCGGCAGCGAGATGAACACCTTCATGCCCCTGCGGCGGGGAGTCGCCGACGACGTCCGCCGCATGATCCCGCTCTCCTCGGACGGCACCGTCCGACTCCAGACCAGCGCCCACGACCAGGCCGACCCCCACGCCCTCGCCGACGTCCTCCACACGCCCCGAGCCGTCACCTGGTCCGACGTCACGTTCGCCGCGATGGAGTCCCCCGAATGGATGGAGCTGTGGCTCACCCTGAACCTGCCGAGCGGCGCGAACCGACTGGTCTTCGCTTCCGACGCCGTCGGCAGCCTGCTGCCTGAAGGCACCTACCCCAGCTCCGGGACCTTCTTCGACAAGGGAGCACTCGCCTTCCTCGTCCGGCGCCCATCCGACCGGGTCTCACCCCAGGGAGGCCGGCTCTGGGAATTCGGGATCGCCAGCCACGGACCAGGCGGCACCGAACTCGCCCACAAGATCGCCGACGAGCTGCGCATCTGGGACCACGACTGGCGACACACAACAGCCACCTTCGAGCTCAAGCCCCTCCACGCCCCAGCCGCTCCCGACGCCCCGGGCCGATTCAGCTTCAGCACCACCCTGAACCGCATCGACGTTACGTGGCGATAGTCCAGTAAGCGATGACCTGGTGCCCGGCCGTAGACCTCAGCCGCGGGGCACCTCCCCCCCACACCGCATGGAGCCCGTGTTGGACCCACTCAGCCCCACACTGAAACGCTTCCCACTCGTCAAGCGCATCCGCCCCGCGTGCCTGCCGCTACCCACGCGCGTCACCGCCCTGGCCGCACGAGCACGCGACGCGGCCCAGACCAACGACCAGCGCAGCGCCTCAGTCGTCTGCAACCAAGCCGCCCTACTCGCTTCGGACATCGGCCTTCCCCACCTGGCCAGAACCCTCTGCATCGACCACGCCAACGCCTTCCTGGACTCCTGCCCGCTCCCCGCTCGCGAGGCCCAGTACGGCCTGGAACCACTGGTCAACCTCGGCCGGCTGCACATCCGCGACCAACGCCCAGACGAAGGCCGCGCCCACCTGACCGCCATGTACAACGCCGTCACCAACGGCACCACGGTGACGCTGGACTCGGTCACCATCCCCGCTAGCCTCACCTCAAGCGACGAAGACCGTCAGGAAGTCAGGAAATGGCTGTGGACGGTCCTGCTAGCCGACGGCACCCGGACCCTAACGAGCACAGGCCGGTGGAACGAAGCCCTCGCCCACATCGAGAAACACAACGGCATCGGCACCCGCATGCTCGACGGCCGCCAAGTCGCCGTCATCGCGGCCCTCACCAATTCGGACCACCCGACAGCACTCGACCTCGTGTCTGCAACGACCCCAGGGGACTGGTGGGAACAACTGCTGACCGCCATGCTGCACCAGGTCGCCCTCCGGGACGCCGGTGATCAACCCCCCAAGCTCGGGTCCGAGCTGGCGGAGCGCTTCCTCAAGCATCCCCCTGAAGACGGCCTCACCCTCCCGCGAACCCGACTCGGAATGAGCATCCTGCACACCCTCGGGGCGACGGACGAACCCGCGGCACTCCAGGTGGCCGCCGACCTCTACGCGACCGCATTGCGGAGCCAGGACGGCTACGCCGCCCGCGAACTGCTGGCTTGTCCCAAGCTCCGCACCCTGCTCACTAGCCGCCAGTTGACCCAGCTTGTCCAGATCAAGACCGCCAGCGCGCTTGACGCCGGCCACATGGACCCGACACTGCTCACGAGCCTCGTACAGGCCACCCAGACCAGCCTCGCAGTCATCTCCGCACCTGCGGCCTGACCAGCAACCGAGGGAGGTCGAGCCGCCAGCCCTGATCGGCCCAGCGCTGGCTACAACCTTGCGGACTCGCCGTGCCAGGTGACGCGCTGACGGCTCACCCCCGCGTCGGCGGGGCGGACGCGTTGTCCAGCCCCATCGCGCTGAGTGCCTTCGGCTCACCCCCGCGTCGGCGGGGCGGACTCCGCGTACGGGCTCGGCTACACCGCCATGGACGGCTCACCCCCGCGTCGGCGGGGACCACGTAGCCGTCCACACCGCCGTGTGTACGGCCGACTCACCCCCGCGTCGGCGGGGCGGACGGGTGCGACGCGAGCGGGGAGGGCCGCTCCAGCGGCTCACCCCCGCCTCGGCGGGGCGGACAAGGACTCCAGCTCCGCGTCGGTGGCGTAGGTCGGCTCACCCCCGCGTCGGCGGGGCGGACCATCAACGTCTCCCGGGCCGACCGGTCGGTGGCGGCTCACCCCCAGCGTCGGCGGGGTGGACAGCCACGCCCCCAGCGGGAGCGGGCCCAGCTTCGGCTCACCCCCGCGTCGGCGGGGCGGACGCGGCAACAGCGCCGACGAGGAGCAGGAATCGCGGCTCACCCCCGCGTCGGCGGGGCGGAGAGGATGAAGAACACGATGGACAGCGCGGAGAACGGCTCACCCCCGCGTCGGCGGGGCGGACAGCACGCCGCCGCCGATGATGGGCCCGGCGTGCGGCTCACCCCCGCGTCGGCGGGGCGGACGTGTCTGTGCTGGTGATGCTGCTGTGAGCTACCGGCTCACCCCCGCGTCGGCGGGGCGGACCTCGTGGTTGTCTGGCCCGTCTCCAACTGGGCCGGCTCACCCCCGCGTCGGCGGGGCGGACGGCAGAAGGGAGAAGTAGTCCGAGTTGCTCGGCTGGCTCACCCCCGCGTCGGCGGGGCGGACGCAACGTTGATGGCGGCCATCAGCTGCGGTTCCGGCTCACCCCCGCGTCGGCGGGGCGGACGGTGGCGGTGTCCGTCATCGGAGGGTGGCTGCCGGCTCACCCCCGCGTCGGCGGGGCGGACGGTGGCGGTGTCCGTCATCGGAGGGTGGCTGCCGGCTCACCCCCGCGTCGGCGGGGCGGACCTCCGCCCCTGGCACTTCAAGGGCCCGCTCTGCGGCTCACCCCCGCCTCGGCGGGGCGGACCCGGGGATATCGGCGCCCTACGGGCGACTGTGCGGCTCACCCCCGCGTCGGCGGGGCGGACAGCGTGGCGCTTCGATGCGTTATGCGTCTCGGCGGCTCACCCCCGCGTCGGCGGAACGGACGCAGTCTCCGCCCGCGACACCTCGTCAGCGGCCAGCTCACTCCGCGTTGGCGGGGCGGACCTGACCTGGTACATCGTCTGGCCGTTGGGCTGCGGCTCACCCCCGCGTCGGCGGGGCGGACACCACGCTCACCTCCTGCTCCCACACGGGACACGGCTCACCCCCGCGTCGGCGGGGCGGACACGTTCGCCGACGGCGTCCGCGGCCTGCACGTCGGCTCATCCCCGCGTCGGCGGGGCGGACGTCTGGTCCGGCGTCAGCAGCGGGTGCCCGGTCGGCTCACCCCCGCGTCGGCGGGGCGGACGCCCGATGACTCGGGGTGTTCCCGCCGTGGAACGGCTCACCCCCGCGTCGGCGGGGCGGACAGGTTGAAGAAGCAGTTGTAGATGTGGACGGGCGGCTCACCCCCGCGTCGGCGGGGCGGACCACCCTGACGTTCGCCATCAGGCTGCACAAGGTGGCTCACCCCCGCGTCGGCGGGGCGGACTCCAGCTCCTTGCGCTCGGCCTCGCGCGTGGCCGGCTCACCCCCGCGTCGGCGGGGCGGACCCGCGTCGCTCGATCGGCACCGTAGCGGCGATCGGCTCACCCCCGCGTCGGCGGGGCGGACAAGCGTCATGACAATCCGCCCTCATTTCCAGCCGGCTCACCCCCGCGTCGGCGGGGCGGACCCCTGCGCGCGGAGCTTGGCCGCGGCCGCCGGCGGCTCACCCCCGCGTCGGCGGGGCGGACGACGCCGCCTCGGTGCAGCGGTTGCAGGGCAGCGGCTCACCCCCGCGTCGGCGGGGCGGACGTGACCCACTGGTTCGACTGGCCCAGGACGAACGGCTCACCCCCGCGTCGGCGGGGCGGACCTGACCGAACCCGGCCTCTCCGCGCTGCGCTACGGCTCACCCCCGCGTCGGTGGGGCGGACTCCATGGCTCGGTGCTCGAACGCGCTCTGCTGCGGCTCACCCCCGCGTCGGCGGGGCGGACGTCGCGTCGAGGAGCGTGAACGCCTGCGCGCGTGGCTCACCCCCGCGTCGGCGGGGCGGACCCCGCGACCACCGCCGCGGACATCCAGGTCGCCGGCTCACCCCCGCGTCGGCGGGGCGGACCCGGCCGGTCCGTCACATGCGCCGCACAGTGGCGGCTCACCCCCGCGTCGGCGGGGCGGACCGTCCTCGTGCACGATCACATCAGCCATGGTTCGGCTCACCCCCGCGTCGGCGGGGCGGACCGCATCCCGCTCCCCGGCTTCGCGCTCCCCGGCGGCTCACCCCCGCGTCGGCGGGGCGGACGCCGTGGCGCACGGCAAGACGAACCTCCAGGACGGCTCACCCCCGCGTCGGCGGGGCGGACTCCACGCCGGCAACGTGCGGCTGACCCTCTGGCGGCTCACCCCCGCGTCGGCGGGGCGGACATTAGGTAGACATTCAAGCGGGTGTCCGCCTACGGCTCACCCCCGCGTCGGCGGGGCGGACCTGGAGGCCCCGCCCGTGATGGCCCTCTGGTACGGCTCACCCCCGCGTCGGCGGGGCGGACGCAGGACCGAGCGGAGCGAGGGAGGCCCGCGGAGGCTCACCCCCGCGTCGGCGGGGCGGACGCCGCGCTGATGCCGACCATCCAGGCGAGGTACGGCTCACCCCCGCGTCGGCGGGGCGGACTGGGACGGGGGTGGGGAGTTGGCTCGACCGGACGGCTCACCCCCGCGTCGGCGGGGCGGACGGCTGGCCGTCCTCGCCATGGTGCAGATAGGTCGGCTCACCCCCGCGTCGGCGGGGCGGACGTCAGGAGCGGCCCGGCCACGCCGTAGAAGCGCGGCTCACCCCCGCGTCGGCGGGGCGGACGCCGGGGCCCCCTCCGGGGAGGGGGCCGACGACGGCTCACCCCCGCGTCGGCGGGGCGGACCGTGGTGGGGCCGGGGGTCACGTCCGAGATGGCGGCTCACCCCCGCGTCGGCGGGGCGGACGTCCGGCCGACCTTCGCCTCGGCGTCGCGCTTCGGCTCACCCCCGCGTCGGCGGGGCGGACCACCAGACCAACGCCGGCAACTGGACCGCGACCGGCTCACCCCCGCGTCGGCGGGGCGGACGTACCGGCCCGTCTCCTGCGTCATGCGGACGCCGGCTCACCCCCGCGTCGGCGGGGCGGACAACGGACAGGTCATCGTCCCGGACCTGTCGAGCGGCTCACCCCCGCGTCGGCGGGGCGGACGGCCTGAGAGCAACCACTCTCAGGCCGGGTGGCGGCTCACCCCCGCGTCGGCGGGGCGGACGTCATCACCGAGCACACGTTCACCAACGAATACGGCTCACCCCCGCGTCGGCGGGGCGGACAAGTGTCCGCACTGCCACGCCCCGGTCGGGGAGGGCTCACCCCCGCGTCGGCGGGGCGGACTGCGTCGTCCAGGGCACCACCGTCGTCACCAGCGGCTCACCCCCGCGTCGGCGGGGCGGACGAAGCCCGAGACCTCGACGAGGTCGCCGACGTCGGCTCACCCCCGCGTCGGCGGGGCGGACAGTGGGGCCGGTGTGTCAAGTCACATCATCAACGGCTCACCCCCGCGTCGGCGGGGCGGACCTGACAATGCCCTTCACCGATCCCACCGTCACCGGCTCACCCCCGCGTCGGCGGGGCGGACTCAAAGGGCCGTCATTTCTTGGTCGTTGTGGCCGGCTCACCCCCGCGTCGGCGGGGCGGACGCCTCGGCGGTCATCGCGACTCCGCCGGTCAGCGGCTCACCCCCGCGTCGGCGGGGCGGACTGCGGCACCTTCGCCTTCGCGTGCCGCGTCGACGGCTCACCCCCGCGTCGGCGGGGCGGACACGCCCCCCATCGACGTCGAGCTGTACTGGGACGGCTCACCCCCGCGTCGGCGGGGCGGACGATCCCCGCACAACGCCGCGGCCGCCCTGCGACGGCTCACCCCCGCGTCGGCGGGGCGGACCCCGAGGACTGACGGTAGGAGTCCTGGTAGACCGGCTCACCCCCGCGTCGGCGGGGCGGACGCGGGTGTCGTCGACGGCGCCCAGGTGCTGGCCGGCTCACCCCCGCGTCGGCGGGGCGGACCCGCGCCGCGGCCTGCTCCGGCGTCTCACCGTCGGCTCACCCCCGCGTCGGCGGGGCGGACGTCGTGTCGGCTGCCTTCGTGCCCCACGTGACCGGCTCACCCCCGCGTCGGCGGGGCGGACTGCCATCCGCGTCGCTCAGCGGTCCGCTTGGACGGCTCACCCCCGCGTCGGCGGGGCGGACACTTCCTGACCTGGGCGTCAGAGTGGCCTTTGCACGTTCTTTACGTGCTGCTCTCCCTGGCGCATGGCTCCACGTTACTGGTCGGCGGGGTGCTTGTCGGCGGGGGCTGTTTGGATTGACGGGACTGCGGGTGTCGGTTGGGGAGGTCGCTGTGGCAGGCGTGGATGAGTCGTTGTGGGGTAAGGAGCGGGGCCTGGCCCGGGCGTTGCCGCCTTATCCGTTGGTGCGGCATCTGTTGGACGCGACGGCCATGGCGTTGCATCTGTGGGATGTGTTCCTGGCGGGTAGCCAGCGTCGTGCGATCGCACGGGGTATGGGCCTGGACGGTGACCTGGGTCGGGCGCGCCAGTTGGTGGGGTTGTGTGCGGGATTGCACGACATCGGGAAGATCTCAGCGTTCCAGCATTGTTCGGCGCGGGCGCGCGGTTGGTTGAGCGAGCCGTTCGCTGGTGATGTGTCGCGGATGGCGTCGGATCGTGTCGGTCATGACGTCGCGGGGATGTGGGTGGTCGGGCGGGTGCTGGCGGCGCTTGGGGCCGAGGTTTCCGAGGATGAGTGGTCGGCGGTGTACCGGGTGGCGGAGGTGGTGGGCGGTCATCACGGGCGGTTCTTCCGGAACGAGCCGGTGGTGGGCTCGCCGGCTTTGGGCGGGGAGGAGTGGGACTGTCAGCGGGTCGAGCATGCGCGGACGGTCTTTCGGTTGCTGGGTGAACCGGCGGTGGCGGGGGAGTGGGAGGCCCCCGCTGCGGTTCTGGTCACGGGTGTGGTGGTCTTGGCGGACTGGCTGGTGAGTCAGAGCAGTTACCTGCGGGGTCGTCAGCGCCACCTCGACGGGACGTTGGAGGCGCACTTCGAGCGGTCGGTGAGGGATGCTCCTGCTCTGCTCGCAGGGGCGGGGCTGGTGCCGGTGGTGCTTGAGGCGCGGCCGTTCGAGGAGGCGTTCGGTATCAAGGCGGGCCCGAATCCCTTGCAGCGTTCGGTGATCGAGGAGCTGCCGCCTGCGGTCGCGGGCAGTGGGCGGGGCGGGATCTTGTTGGTGACGGCGGCGCCGGGGGATGGGAAGACGGAGACAGCGCTGCTGGCGGTTGCGGCGATGGAGCGGGTGCTGGGGACGCGGGGGTTCGACTTTCTGTTGCCGACGGGCGCGACCAGTAACCAGATGTACGACCGTGTCACGAAGTCGCTTGCGGCGCAGGGGGCTGGTGGTGCGGGGCTGACGTTGGTGCACAGCATGGCCTGGTTGAACCGCGCCTACACCGATCCGGTGCTGGGCTCGGGGGATCGGCTGGTGGTGGCCGAGGACGAGGGCCGTGAGGCTGCCGGTCGGGGTGTGGGGGAGGCGCGGCGTTGGTTGCAGGGTTCGAAGCGGTCGCTGCTCGCGCAGTTCACTACGGGCACGGTGGACCAGGGTTTGTTGGCGGTCTTGCCGGTGCGTCACAACGCGTTGCGGCTGTTGGCGTTGTCGGGCAAGGCGCTGGTGGTGGATGAGGCGCACGCGTACGACCCGTACATGCAGGTGCTGCTCGGGCGGTTGCTGAACTGGTTGGGGGCCTATGGTGTGCCGGTGGTGTTGCTGTCGGCAACGTTGCCCGCTGCGGTGGGGGACAACTTGGTCAAGGAGTATCTGCGCGGAACGGGAATGAAGCGCTCCCAGCTGAGGGGCCGGATGTTCGCGGCGCCGTATCCGGGCTGGGTCTATGTCGACGCGACGGGGCGCGAGACGGCTATTTCCGCGGTGCGCAGCGGCGAGCAGGCACGGCAGCGGCCGATGGATTTGCGGGTGGCGGTCGAAGCGGTCCGGGGCGGTGCGGGGGAGCGGTTGCGGGTGCTTCGTCGGCTGGTGGCTCCGGTGTTCGGGCCGCAGGGCGGCACAGTGCTGATCGTGTGCAACACCGTCGACGAGGCGCAGCAGACCTACACCTGTCTGAGGGCGGAGTTCGACGACCGGCCACACGCCGACGCCCTTCCTGGCCGGGGTGGTGGCGCCTCTGGTGACCGCTCGGAGGGGGACGGGCGAGGGGAGTCGGGGGAGGTCGTGCTGCTGCATGCCCGGCTGCCGGGAGATGTGCGTGAGGACCGCAGCGCGACGGTGACCGGGGCACTTGGCAAAGACGGGCCGAGGCCGCTTCGCCGGGTTGTGGTGGCCACGCAGCTGGTCGAGCAGTCGCTGGATCTGGATGCGGATCTGGTGGTCAGTGACCTTGCTCCGATGTCGCTGCTGCTGCAGCGGGCCGGGCGTTGCTGGCGCCACGAGGCCTGGTGGGCTCAGCACGGCCGGCCCGGTCGGCCCCGGCCTGAGTGGGCCGTCCAGGCGACGCTGGTGGTGCTCGATCCGCTGGCGGGGGGTGGCGCGGTGCCGCGCCGGTGGGGCCAGGTCTACCCGGAGGCGCTTTTGCGGGCTACGTCCGAGGCGCTGGCCGATCTGGAGGAGATCGCGGTGCCGGGGGATGTTCCGGGCTTGGTGAAGCAGGTCCACGGTGGGGTTCGGTTGGAGTGGGACAGCCCGGACACGGCGCTGTCCCCGGCATGGACGGCCTTCCATGGTGACGAGCTCGCAAAGCAGCACTTGGCCGGCCAGGTCGCCATCCCCCGCGCGCAGCAGGTTCGGGCGCTGCACGACCTGCACCAGTTGGAGGGCCAGGAGGACGAGTGGGAGGTTGCCACCCGGCTTGGGGCGGAGTCGGTGCGGCTGCTGTGCGTGTTCCAGCAGCCAGACGGCGCGCTCATTCTCGATCCCGCTGGCGGCGTGAAGCTGCCGCAGGATGAGGGCGAGCTGAGCACGGAGGCGGTGCGGCGCGTGATGGGGCGGACGGTGACTGTACGGGCGGACTGGTTCACCGCCCACGACGGACCCCGGCTCGAGGTCCCGCCGGGCTGGGCCGACCACGTCCGGCTCGGTGAGCTACGTGTGCTGCGCCTGCCGGTGGTCGATGGCGCGGTGGCGCCGGTGGCGCTGAGCCGGGGGGCTCTGGTTCTCGATGCGGACCTGGGACTGGTGCGCCTCAAGGGTTGACCCCCTCGTTGCGGCCGAGCGACGAGGTGCGTTCGAACACCCGGCTGACAGAACGGATTTCGACACTATTTGAAAGAAAAGTTCGATCGCTTGACCGACTTCTACCCACCTGGATGATCCACGTGATCATATCCGCTGGACGAGCGGATGTTGTCAGAGGCATGTGCTTCGATCAGGGCGCATGGTGCAGCAGTTGATGGGGGACGGGGTAGGCGTGTTCGATCTGCGCGACGAGGCGTGGGTGCCGGTGCGGTTCACCGACGGCACCCGGGCCCGGGTGGGCCTGCGGGAGCTGTTCGTGCGGGCGCACGAGATCAGCGATCTGGAGGTGCCGGTGGCTCCGGCCGCGGCGGGGCTGCTGCGGGTCTGCGCTGCGATCGCGTCCCGGATCGGACGGCCCGGCGGGGTGCCGCTCGCTGACGAGGACCTCGCGGACGACGCCCGCGGATGGGAGCAGGAGCGCGGCGCGCACCTGTCGCTTGGCCGGTTCGACCAGGCGATGGTGGACGCCTACTTCGACGACCCGCGCTGGGCCGACCGCTTCGGCTTGTTCGATTCACGGCGGCCGTTCCTGCAGGATCCGCGGCTGGGAGCCCAGTGCGTGGACGCGAAGGGGCAGCCGAATCCGTCGGGGGTGAACAAGCTGGTGTTCGGGCGCCCGACCGGCGTCAACGGCGCCGTCTTGTTCGGGCACTTCACCGACGGCGATCCGGTCCCGGTCGATGCCGGAGAAGCCGCGTGGCATCTGATCGCGCAGCTGTACTTCGGGCCGTCCGGGCAGTGCACCCCGCGCCGGATCACCGACCACCGCACCGGCAGCACCGACGCTGGGCCCTTGCGCAAGTCCGTGTCCTACTTCCCGTGGGCGCCGGACCTGTTCACCACACTGGTGCTGTGCGTTCCGGCGCCGACCGGAGAGGGAGACCCCTCGGCGGACGCCTGCCCTTGGGAGGAAGACCTGCCGGACCCGCTCGGCGCACCGGTCCCGCTGTCCGGGCCGGGCCGGCTGCTGACCGGCCGGGCTCGGCACTCTGTGCTGCTGGTGCCGGACGCTGAGGGCAGGCAGGTCGTGGACGCCTATCTGACGTGGGCCACCCACGCGCCGCCGCTCGAGGTCCGCGACCCGTTCACGGTCCGGTACCGCCGCAAGGACGGCGGGTGGGACGACCGGGAAGCGGACGGCTCCCGGGCGCTGTGGCGGGACTTGGACGCCCTGCTCCTCAAGGACAGCGCCGTGGACAGCCTGCGCCCCCCGGCCCTGGACCGCCTGCCGGCAGGCCTGCTGTCCGTGTTGCGGGTCCGCGCCTACGGCTTCCACCAGGACGGCCAGCAAAAGGACACGGTCTGGTTCCAGGCGACCACACCGCCGGTCCTCGAGTGGCAGGAGGAGGAGAGTCCACAGCGGGCCGGGCAGGTGCTGCGCTGTCACCGAGCGGCCGAGGACATCGGCGCGCGCCTGGAGCTTGCCGCGCTGGTTGCGTGGAAGACCGCGACCGACCTGCAGGCCGCGGAAGCGGAGCGGGTCAAGATCGACCGGCGCAAGCCCGGGCCGTGGGCCGCCGCCGCGGTGCGGGCCTACTGGCCCGCAGCCGAACGCCGATTCTGGGAGACCCTCGACGCCGACGACACGACCACCGCTGGGGAGGCGTTGTTCGTCGCCGAGGCCCTCGCGGCGCTGGACCGCGCCATCGGACCGGGGGCCCGCGCAGACCTTCGCGTCTCCCGTGCCCGCAACCGCGCCCGCAACATGCTCCAAGCCCTGGCCCCGGTGCGAGCCACCATCTGACACCACGGGCGGGGTCCTGCACTGAGGTCGCACGACACGGCCAACCACCGGGGACGGCCCGCACACCCTCCCACCGGGATGCCAGCTTCACGGCCGGCCCTTACGCGTGGCCTGCCGCAGGCGATCCAGGACACATCCGAGCACCACCCGAGCAGAACGGGAGCAACCGGTGACCGCCACCGCACCCGACCAGCCCGTACCGCGTGAACAGCGCTGGGCCTACGACGAATTCGTCGCCTACATCCAGGAGCTGTGCACGAGCAAGGGCACTCAGGCACAGCTGCGCTCCGGCCTGGGCCGTCCAGTCGAGCGGTGCACCTACCTGCACCGCTACCTGGTCCCGTGGACCAGCGAGAGCACACATCCCGACACCAAGCGGGCCCTGTACGCGGTCGCGGCGCTGATCGCGGCCCGACCTCGATCGGCCCGTGAGGCCGACGCTCAGGCCAAGGCCGCCGCCGCCATCGTGACGGAGGGCACCGGTTCCGGCAATGCTGGTCAGGGCACGGGGCGGGGGTGGCAGCGTCGCCCCACCCTGGGGAGCTCGCTCGGACTGGCCGTGCGCGCCGGCGTCCTCAAGCCCGCGAGCGCCGAGGGCGACCTGCACCTGATGACCCGGCAGAGCAGCGACGCGATCCACCCCCGCCTTCCCGCCCTGACACGGCAGCTGCTCGCGGCCGGTATCCCGGTCGACTGGGCCGTGCTGATTCGGGACCTGGGCTCGTGGAACCGGGAGCGCGACCGCCGCGCAACGCAGTGGCTCGAGGACTACTGGCGCGCCGTCAACACCGCCCCCGCTGCGCTAGGCGACGAGCCCACCGACAAGAACAGCGGTCGGCCTCAGCCCGTCGCCGAGTCGGCCGACTCAACGCCCTGACAAACCATCGGCCCCGGGCGCACCACTTTCACCCCCTGTGGAGACAGGGCCCGTCTGCGGCGCCGATGCGGGCCCGGTCGGGATCGCTCCCAGACCCGGCACGCGCACACCCCGGCCCGGACCATCGCGCTGGTCACCGCGGGCCTTCTCGGCCTGCAACCTCGTGGGGCATCCCACCCACCCCTTTCACCGACCCCATTCGAACGAGCCAGGAGTTTGATGATGTCCGTCTTCCTTGACCTGAACGCCGTGCAGTCGGTGCCGGCTGCCAACCTCAACCGGGACGACCTGGGCTCGCCCAAGTCGGTCCGCTACGGCAACGCCCCCCGTATCCGGGTGTCCTCGCAGTCCTGGAAGCGGGTGATCCGCCACGGTGTCGAGCAGGACCTGGGCGAGAAGGCCGCCCGCAGCCGGTTGGTGCCGCTCAAAGTCCGTGCCGCGCTGATCGGGCAGGGCTGGCCCGAGGAACTGGCGGTCTTCGCAGGCGAGCGCGTGATGGCCGCGGCCGGGAAGAAGGGCATCGGCATCGAGAAGGAGGGCCACTCCTCGGTCCTGCTGTTCGTGCCGGAGACCGCGATCGCGGAACTGGCCGCCCTGTGCGGGGAGTTCCGCGACGACCTGGAGAAGGCCCTGACCAAGAGGAACCCGGGACCGGTGCTCCCCGGCGAACGCGTCGAAGCGGTCCTGAAGCAGCGCACGGTCTCCATCGCCCTGCTCGGCCGCATGCTCGCCGAGGTGCCAGGCGCGAACGTGGACGGCGCGGCGCAGGTCGCGCACGCCTTCACCACCCACCCGTCCGAGCCGCAGCGCGACTACTTCACCGCGGTCGACGACTGGCTCGGCGAGGCGGAGACCGGCAGCGGCCACCTGGACACCGCCGAATTCAGCGCCGGAGTGTTCTACCGCTACGCCACCGTGAACGTCACCGACCTGCTCGCCCACCTCGAAGGCGACGCGCAGGCCACACGTACCGCGCTGGCGTCCTTCGCCGGCCAGTTCATCCTGTCCCTGCCGCAGGCCAAGCGAAACAGCACCGCGCCCCACACGCTGCCGGACCTCGTCCACCTCGCCGTGCGCCGCCACCGACCCGTCTCCCTCGCCGCCGCGTTCGAGACCCCCGTGACCGCCGACAACAACGGCGGCTTCTCCGCCCCCTCCCGGGCCGCCCTGGACGACTACGCCACCCGCATCAACCGCCTCCTCGGCACCGACAACACCGCCTTCCTCGGCCACGCCGCCGTCCATGACGACAAGCCCACCGGACTCGGAGCAGCCCACGACTCCTACACGGCCCTAGTCGACGCGGCCGTCGCCACCGCTCTGGCCGAAACCGCCACCGCCGAGGCCGGCCAGTGAGCGGCCTGATCCTGCGGCTGGCCGCACCGATGCAGGCTTGGGGCGAACGCTCAGCCTTCACCGAGATCCGCGACAGCGCACCCTTCCCGACCCGCTCCGGCCTGATCGGACTGCTGGCCTCCGCCGAAGGACGCCCCCGCCACCAGGTCGACCTGACCCGCTACCAGGACCTGCGGATCACTGTCCGCGTCGACCGGCCCGGCGAACGCCTGGAGGACTACCACACCGTCGGCGGAGGCCAGCCCAAGTCCCGCACCGCCGCAACCGCCGGCGGCAGCAACAAGGGCGCAGCCGTCATCACCCGCCGCCACTACCTCGCCGACGCGGTGTTCACCGTCGCGATCACCACCCCGACCCACCAACTCGCCGAAGAACTCACCGACGCGCTGCGCCGCCCCTACTGGGCCCCCTACCTCGGCCGCCGCTCCTGCCCACCCGACCAGCCGTTCCTGCTCGCCGGACCCATCGACGACCCCGACAGCGAACTGCGCACCCGTGTCCCTCTCAGCCGCCCCGCCCCCATCCAGCAGCCCGCCTGGGACACCAACGATCCGGGCACCGAGGCGGAACCGTCGGCCACAGTCCCAGTGGAATTTCTCATCGAGACGGACACCGCCACCGTGACACCCGGCGCGACGCTGCTGGAGACCAACGACAACCCCTTGGACTTCTCCCCCCACTCCCGCTCCTACGGTGCCCGGCTGCTGCAGCGCCGCACCGAGCAGCTGCCCGCCACCCTGCTCGGGCCCCAGCGCACGCTGATGAAGCGTCTGATCGACTACGCCGACGGGAGCCACCGCGCATGACCACCCCATCCCGTGCTCCTCAGACGTCCGCGCAGGCGATGCTCGCCCGGATCCGCCTCAACCCGCACAGCCGCGACGTCCACCGCGACTTGCGCGACCCCACCCAGATGCACCGCACCCTGATGCGTCTGGTCCCCGATCACCTCGGACCAAGCCCGCGCCGCGAAGCCGGGCTGCTCTTCCGCGTGGACGAATCCGAGACGGCCACCACCATCCTCGTCCAGGCCAGCACCCTCGACCCGCGTCGCCTGCCCGCCGGCTACGGGCACACCGAAATCAAAGACCTTGCGCTGATGTTCACCGCCCTGCGCAAAGGCCTCGCCGTCCGCTACAGCATCGTCGTCAGCCCCACCCAGACCCAACGCCTGCCCCTCGAACAAAAGGGCAAGCGAGGGCCCGTCATCCCGCTCTCGGGCGCAGCAGCCGACCATTGGTGGCACCGCCGCGCCGCCCAAGCCGGCCTCGAGATCCACCACGCCCTGCCCACCACCCTCGCCCCCGCCCGGTCCCGACGACCCGACGCCCCCCGCGTCCGGCACAGCCTGGTGCGCTACGAAGGCACCGCCAGCATCACCGACCCCGACCAACTCGCCCAGGCCCTGCTTACCGGCATCGGCCGCGGCAAACCCTACGGAGCGGGCCTGCTCACCCTCGCCCCCGCCACCCGATGACACCACCCGCGCCTCGTCGGGGCGGTGACGCGCACCGGCGCCTCGCCGCCCCGACCCTCGCCATGCTCCCGCGCGTCGCCGACTCCTTGTCCTTCCTCTACCTGGACATGGTCCGCATCGTCCAGGACGACACCGGCGTCTGCGCCCAGATCCAAGCCGCCCCGGACCGCACCGACCTCGTCTATCTCCCCACCGCAGCCCTGTCATGCCTGCTCCTGGGCCCCGGCGTCTCGATCACCACCCCCGCGCTGGCCACCCTCGCCCGCCACGGCACCAGCGTCGTATGCACCGGCGCCGGGGCGGTCCGCGCCTACGCCGGGATCCTCCCGGACACCCTGACCACCCGCTGGCTCGAACACCAAGTCCACCAATGGAGCGATCCCCAGCGCCGGCTCGATGTCGCCACCCGCATGTACGCACGCCGCTTCGGAACCGACGACCTGCCCTCCGGCCCCACACTCGACCAGCTACGGGGCCTCGAAGGGCAACGCATGAAGGCCCTCTACCGGCTCCTGGCACAGCAGCACGGCATCGGCCGCTTCCGCCGCAACTACAACCCCGACAGCTGGAGCGACCAAGACCCCGTCAACCTTGCTCTCTCATCCGCGAACACCTGCCTGTACGGCGTCGTCCACGCCGCCCTCCTCGCCCTTGGCTGCTCACCCGCCCTCGGCTTCGTCCACACCGGAACCCAGCACGCCTTCGTCTACGACATCGCCGACCTCTACAAAGCCAAAGCCACCATCCCCCTCGCCTTCAGCCTCCACCAGTCCACCAACCCCGAACAGGACGCTCGCCGACGCCTACGCGACAACCTGCGCCTCCTCAAACTCCTCCCCGCGATCGTCCGCGACATCCAAGACCTCCTCGATCCCAGCCCCACCTCCACTACGGGCGAACCTGACGACCAACCCGACCGCCACGACGCCCACATGGTGCGGCTGTGGGACCCCGTGGCCGGCGTTCTTCCCGCCGGCGTCAACTACGGCCAGTAGGAGACCGGATGCCTTCCATGGTTGTCATCGCCACCACAGCCGTCCCCGACCGACTACGCGGGGCCCTGTCTCGGTGGACAAGCGAGGTCATCGCCGGAATCTTCGTCGGCTCAGTTTCCGCCCGGGTCCGCGACGAACTGTGGGCCGCTGTCGAACAGGTCGTAGGAGAAGGTGCCGCGCTGCTCATCCACCCCGCGAGCAATGAACAGGGCTACGAACTCCGCACCGCAGGCATCCGCAGACGAATTCCGGCAGACTTCGACGGCCTCACCCTCATCCGCATGGTCGCCCAAAATCCCAAGAACGAGCAAAGCCTCTAGAACGCAGCAGGTCGGGAAGTGTCCGCCCCGCCGACGCGGGGGTGCTCCGCCTGCTTGGCCTGCAGCACCTGCTGCGATCCGGTCCGCCCCGCCGACGCGGGGGTGCTCCGACCCACAGGCTCGGCCGCGGGTGGCTGTAGACGTCCGCCCCGCCGACGCGGGGGTGCTCCAGTACAACCCCTCCCTCTTCATCCACCCCAACCTGTCCGCCCCGCCGACGCGGGGGTGCTCCGCGAGTCGGCGCGCTCATCTCCCGGCCTCCTCGGTCCGCCCCGCCGACGCGGGGGTGCTCCGTCCTGATCCCCCGCGGGGCCACCGCGTGTGGCGTCCGCCCCGCCGACGCGGGGGTGCTCCGCCTGACGACGCCTGGCGTGCCCTCGACGCCCCGTCCGCCCCGCCGACGCGGGGGTGCTCCGGTCGGCGGCGTCACCCAGGCCGTCACAATCGTGTCCGCCCCGCCGACGCGGGGGTGCTCCGCCGCCGCGCAGATGACCCCCGCGTCGCCGTTCGTCCGCCCCGCCGACGCGGGGGTGCTCCGCCCGAGGACGCCCTCGCGCTCGCGCTGGAGCGGTCCGCCCCGCCGACGCGGGGGTGCTCCGATGGTCCGCCCTGACTGCGCGGCCGTTGCCTAGTCCGCCCCGCCGACGCGGGGGTGCTCCGGCATCCGCATGACGCAGGGAGACGGCCGGTACGTCCGCCCCGCCGACGCGGGGGTGCTCCGTATTCGTTGGTGAACGTGTGCTCGGTGATGACGTCCGCCCCGCCGACGCGGGGGTGCTCCGATCTCCGCTTGTCCAGCGACACGCCGAAACTTGTCCGCCCCGCCGACGCGGGGGTGCTCCGTCAGCGGACGCCTACTTGGAGGTGGGGTGAACGTCCGCCCCGCCGACGCGGGGGTGCTCCGCCGCTGGCCAGGGCCTGGTGCAGCAGGTGGCAGTCCGGCCCGCCGACGCGGGGGTGCTCCGATACAGAAAGGGCTGTGTACTTTGCGTACACAGTCCGCCCCGCCGACGCGGGGGTGCTCCGTTCGTGTTCTACGACCTGGGCGGCCGCGAGGTGTCCGCCCCGCCGACGCGGGGGTGCTCCGTGCTGGGTGTCCGGCACCTGGACGGCGAACACGTCCGCCCCGCCGACGCGGGGGTGCTCCGCCTCTTAACGGGGGTTTAGACGCCGTTTCCTTTGGCGAGCTTGCGCGTTGGACCTGTCGTGGAGGGTCTTGTCGAGCGTCTGGTACCGGACGAGCTGTGGGAGCCGTTCAGGCGGGTGGTTCCGGAGAAGCTCGTCCGGCGTCCGCAGGGCGGCGGTCGGCGGCGTGCTGGTGACCGGGAGACATTGGCAGCGATCGTGTTCGTGGCCACCTCGGGCTGCACCTGGCGGCAGTTGCCGTCGGTGTTCGGGCCGTGCTGGCAGACCGTGTACCGGCGCTTCGCCCAGTGGAGTCGCGATCGTGTTTGGGCTCGGCTGCACCGCGTGGTCCTGGACGAGCTCGGCGGCGACGGTGAGCTGGACTGGTCCCGGTGCGCGATCGACTCGGTGAGCATCCGCGCTACCAAAGGGTGCCCCTATGGTTTTCGTCAAGCTGGCGTGACGGCTGGGGCCTGGTAGAAGGTGCCGTCGCGAAGCATGGCGAAGAGCACGTCGATGCGTCGCCTGGCGAGCGCGACGATGGCCGCGACGTGGTGCTTTCCTTCCTTGCGTTTCTTGTCGTAGTAGGCCCGTGACTCGGGCTGCTTGAGCGAGGCGAACGCGGCGAGGTGAGGGCGCGTTTGAGCTGTTTGTTGCCGCGTCGGGCGGGGTGCTCGCCGCGGATCGACGAGCCGGAGGCTCGGGTGACCGGTGCGAGGCCGGCGTAGGCGGCCAGGTGCCCGGCGGTGGGGAACGCGGTGCCGTCGCCGACGTCGATGAGGATGCGGGCTGCGGTCCTGACCCCGACTCCGGGCATGGAGGTCAGGACCTGGGAAAGAGGGTGGGCCTCCAGCAGTTCCTCGATCCGTGCGGCCAGGGTCTTGCGCTGATCCGCGAGGGCGGTGAGGGAGGAGGCGAGGCTGGGGACGATCAGTGCCGCGGCCTCGGTCCCGGGGACGACGACGGTCTGCGCGTCGAGTGCGGTGAGATGTCCTCCACCAGGCGCTCGGCCATGCGCGGGGCCTTCGGCCGCAGCAGCGTGACCAGGCGGCGGCGACCCGCCTTGCGGATCTGGGCGGGTGAGCCGAAGCGTTCCAGCAGGGCCAGGACGGCGGGGTGGTCCAGGCGCGGGCCCAGGACCTGCTCGAGTGAGGGGTGGATCTGGGTGAGCAGGCCGCGCAGGCGGTTCTTGATCCGGGTGGTCTCGGTGGTGAGGTCGTCGTCGAAGCCGACGATCATCTGCAGCTCGGCCGTGGTCTCATCGGCCGGGTCGATGGCCCGGAGCGTGTGCGGCATCGTGCGCGCGGCGTCGGCGATGACGTAGGCGTCCCTCGCGTCGGTCTTGGCCTCGCCCGGATACAGGTCCGCGATCCGACGCATGGTCAGCCCGGGGAGGTCGGCGACCCGGCAGCCCGTGTCGCGGGCGACCGCCAGCGGAAGGGCGCCTATGGAGGCGGGCTGGTCGACGACGACGAGCACGGTCCCGTGCTTGGCCTGGAGCTTGGCGAACAGCTCGCGCAGCTTGGGCTCGGTGTTGGGCAGGGGCTTGTCGAAGGCTTTCTTCCCGGCCGGAGTGAGGGCGGTGGCGTGGTGCTCGCCCTTGCCGACGTCCAGGCCCAGATAGACGTCGACGGTCTCGTCGTCGGTCACGTGATCCTTGCTTCCCAGCTCCGAACCATCCCGGCCTGCCTGCGGCATCAGCGTGCCGGCATCCACGTTACGGAGAGCCTGCCCCGCCCGGTACGGGTTGGGCGCCCATGCCCCTGATCAGCGGTCTGCCGATGCCTCCGTGCCCGGTGACAGCACCCTTTCGATCATGACTGACAGGGCTACGGGGTCATGCCGGGACCGGAGGCCGGGAGCCCCGTTGCGGGGCCACGAAGAAGGTAACGGGCCTTTGACGGGACCGAATCCGACCGACCGTGGCAAGAAGGGGTCGAAGATCCACCTGATCTGCGACCGCAACGGCCTGCCGATCTCCCTCGGCATCTCGGCTGCCAACACCCATGACAGCCTGGCCCTGCAGCCGCTTGTCCGGGGCATCCCGCCGATCCGTTCCCGACGTGGGCCGCGCCGGAGACAACCGGGAAAGCTGCACGCTGACAAGGGATACGACTACGACTACCTGCGCCGATGGCTTCGAAGTCGAGGCATCGCCCGTCGGGGGATCGAGCCGTCCGGCCGGCTGGGCCGCCACAGGTGGGTCGTCGAGCGGACAGTGTGCGCCACGAGGCGCTCTGTTTGTATCCCCGGCTCAGCCGGGAGGAACTCGGAAGGAGGTTCCTGGGCCGGATGACTTACCTGGATCCGAAAGGTGAAGGGGACAAGAGCATGTCAGAAAACCGGTGACTGGGCCCAGTTGTCAGGGACGGTGCGCCGGGCGGCCCGCGCGATATGGCGAAGACTGGATTGTTTGAAGCCCAATCTCCAGAAGATGCAAGTTCCCATCCGTCGGAAAGACAGCTGAAACCGACGCCACGCCTGCACTGGCTTCTATTGTTGGCCGGTGCACCATCCGGGCGGTGGAGCGATGTCCAGCGAGGACATTCAAGGAGATGAGTGGGACGCCTGTGTCGCGCTAGATACGTACAGACAGGGACGAACGTGGGATCGCCTACGGGACGCGAGTCCTATGGCGACGGAGGCCCCGTAGTAGTCGCCGGAGTAACGCCCGGCCGGGGAGGGCGGGAAAGCCGTCCGCAGGGCGAAGGGGGCCAGGTGATTCGGACACCCGGATACGGGGAGGTATGCGAAATGCAGAGCGCCGCAACGGTGCTGGGTGTCCTGCGTGAGCGCGGCAGGCGTCACCTGCCGTGCGATGAACTGTATCGACAGTTGTTCAACCCGCAGTTGTATCTGCTGGCCTACGGACGCATCTACGCCAACCACGGCGCGATGACGCCCGGGGTCACGCCGGAAACCGTGGACGGTATGTCCCAGCGGAAGATCGGCCGGATCATCGAGGCGATGCGCCACGAGCGCTACCGCTTCCATCCGGTCCGGCGCGTGCACATCCCGAAGAAGAACGGGAAGACGCGCCCGCTGGGGTTGCCGACCTGGTCGGACAAGCTCGTCGGCGAGGTGGTCCGCCTGCTGTTGGAGGCGTACTACGAGCCGACGTTCTCCGACCGGTCGCATGGATTCCGCCCCCGACGGGGCTGCCACACCGCGCTGCGGGAGGTCGCCCACACCTGGACCGGGACATCCTGGTTCATCGAAGGGGACATCGCCGACTGCTTCGGCAGCCTGGACCACCAGGTCCTGCTGTCGATCCTCGGCGAGAAGATCCATGACCAGCGGTTCCTGCGGCTGGTGCGCAACATGCTCAGCGCCGGATACCTGGAGGACTGGAAATGGGGTGCCACGCTCTCCGGAGCGCCGCAAGGCGGAGTGGCCTCCCCGATCCTGTCCAACATATATCTGCACCGGTTGGACGAATTCGTCGAAACAGTTCTGATCCCGGAGTGCACCCGTGGAGAGCGCCGGGCCAGAAACCCGGCCTACCTGGAGTTGCAGAATCTGCTGGCCAAAGCCCGCCGGCGCGGCGACCGGGCCGAGGCCCGGGCACTGCGCCAGCGGATGGTGAGCCTGCCGAGCTCGGATCCGAACGATCCGTCATATCGGCGGCTTCGCTATGTCCGCTACGCAGACGACCACCTCCTCGGATTCACCGGACCGAAAGCCGAGGCCGAGCAGATCAAACGCCGCCTGGCCGGGTTCCTGCGCGACGAACTCAAGCTGGAACTCTCCCAGGAAAAGACGTTGATCACCCACGCCCGCACCCGGGCAGCGCGGTTCCTCGGCTACGAGATCACGACCCAGCACAACGACACGAAGAAGACCGGCCGCTACCGCAGGGTCAACGGTCAGATCGCCCTTCGTGTCCCGAGGGACGTGATCAAGGCCAAGTGCGAGCCCTATCTCGCTCGCGGCAAGCCCGCGAAGCGAACGGAACTGACCAACGGCAGCGATCACGCGATCGTGGCCACGTTCGGGGCCGTCTTCCGGGGCATCGTCCAGTACTACCTGCTCGCCGGAGACGTCTTCCGGCTGCACCGGCTGCAATGGGTCATGGAGACCTCCATGCTCAAGACCCTTGCGGGCAAGCACCGTTCGACCGTGACGAAGATGGCCGCGAAGCACAAGGCCAGGATCGACACACTCGCCGGGACCCGAGTCTGCTTCGAGGCCCGCATCGAGCGGAAGAACAGGAAACCGCTGGTGGCACGGTTCGGAGGGATCCCTCTCCAGCAGCAGCGGTCGGCGAAGATCACCGACCATCGGCCTGTCTGGGTGGACTACCCGCACAAGGAGCTGATCACCAGACTCCTGGCGGACACATGCGAGGTCTGCGGGGCCACAGGTGATGTCCAGGTGCATCACGTCCGAGCCCTCGCCGATCTCGCTCGTGCCGGATGGCCGCCGTCCGACTGGGCGCGCGTCATGCTCGACCGGCGACGCAAGACCCTCGTGGCCTGCGAAGCCTGCCATGACCGCATCCACACGTCACGAACGGCCAGGTCACACACGCTGTGATCACTGGAGAGCCGGATGACAGGGAAACCGTCATGTCCGGTTCGGCGGGAGGCCGCGCGGAAAAGGACCTGCCACAGGCAGACACCTCGCCGCGCGGCCGACCCAACCTCATGGCTCGCGGGCTGCCGTCGGCTCCACAGACGCTACGAGCGCAAGGCGGAACACTTCCTCGGCTTCGTCGGAATCGCCGCGCTTCTGATCGGATACCGCCGACTGGCGAAGTCGATCAGAGCCTGAGCCCGTTGTGCTGCGGATCGAAGCAGATCAGTCCCATCGACTCGGCGAGTGCTGCAGCGAAGGTAGATGCCTCGTCCGACATGCTCCAGCGCATCGGGAAGTAGACCAGCGGGCCGCTGGCTCCGCGGATCAGCGGCCAAGCCGCCCAGGGTGAGGTCTCGTCCTCGGACGGATGCCCCCAACGCTCAAGAAGCGCAAGGACGTAGGCCTCGATCCGCGCAGTCGGAGGGCGCTCCTCTTCCGCATCGAGGTAATGCTCGTAGAGGTCCCTGAAGATTCGGGCGGCGGCCTTGTCGTCCGTCGGCCGCTCACCCTCCCACACGGCCAAGTCGTAGCTCATGGTCGGGACCCTCTCACACGGTACGGACAGGCCCATGTGGCCGCTCGAACCATCCAAAAGAAACGGCGTCTTAATGTTCCTCCCAGTGTCCGCCCCGCCGACGCGGGGGTGCTCCGAACGCGGGCAGCGCGCTGTCCGGCCTGGTCTCGTCCGCCCCGCCGACGCGGGGGTGCTCCGGAGTAGGCGAGGGCGGCGCGGTCGCGGAGGAAGTCCGCCCCGCCGACGCGGGGGTGCTCCGAGGTCCAGTACCTGACCACCGCGGTACTGAAGGTCCGCCCGGCCGACGCGGGGGTGCTCCGCCCCCGCGAAGCCCTACGTGCTGCTCCACCGGGTCCGCCCCGCCGACGCGGGGGTGCTCCGATCACCGGTTCGACGGTGCCTGTCACCATCTCGTCCGCCCCGTCGACGCGGGGGTGCTCCGACCGTGAACCATCCGCAAGCCCGAAGGCATGCGATCCCGGCCCCGACATCATCGTCTGGTACCGGGTGCCCACCCTCGACGACTCCGCCCAGCGCCTCGGCAGCCGCGGCGGCACTGATTGCTCCTCGACCTTCGATTCCATCCGGACTACGTCGCCCACCGGGGACGGATATTGCACCGAGGCTGCCTGGGCCAGCGACAAGCCGGGCTACAACGCGGACGCCGATCCGGCGTCGCCGTTGCAACACGTCGTAGTGTCCGTCGGCCCGGCATGCGACTCGGCGAATGGGGACTCGTCTGGGGGTTCGTCCTCCGGCGGCGCCACAGCGCCGATCTTGTCTCCCTCCGGGAACTACTACCGGGCGGGAGAGTTCTGCCCGCATGACGACGATGGCCTGTCCACGGTCGACGCGCATGGCAATGCGATCACGTGCAGTCAGGTCAACGGCTACTACCGCTGGCACTACTGAGCGCAGGGATGTCCTAGCGAGGAGGCCCCGGCTGCCCCCTTGGACGCCGGGGCCTCGCGCCTGCCTCAGTCCGCTTCAGTCGACTCGCTCGACGTCGCGCCTTCGCCGGTCTCGATCACCGTGTCAGCGCTCACCAACTCCTCAGCGGTCGTGTCCGCCTCGGTGGCCGTGGTCGCCTCTTCGGCCTCGGTGGTGTTCGTGCTGGCGTCGCCCTTGTTGGCGCCGCCGCCTCCCCAGCTGGGCATGTGCTTCCCCCTCCGCTTGGTTCCCGGCCCCCGTTCCAAACCCCCCCAGGCCCCCCGGGGTACAGGCCCCGGCTGCCCATCCCGGGCCCGGGAACTCAGTTGCCGGTGAAGGTGATCAACACCAGGTGCATCCCGCCAAGGGACATGCAGCCCCCGCCGAAGTGGTGGGGGTCTCCCGTGATGTCCGTCAGGTATCCCCAGTAGGTACCCGAGCAGATGCTACGGGCGTCCTGGATGTCCATCCAGCCTGTGTTGGACTGTCGATTGCCGTCCCAGACGTAGCAGTAGTGTCCGTTACCGCTGCCGTAGTCAATCCTGACGACGTCCGACAGGTTGCACGTGGAGTTCACGACCGTGGCGCTGGCCGGGGTCGCAGCGACGACGCCGACGGTGGCGAGGCCGGCCGCCATGGCTCCAGTTGCCAGCTTTCGGGCGAGATTCATGGGGTCTCCCTAGCGTTGGTGCCTGGTGAAGTCTCGTCTCCCCCGCGGGGCCAGCGACTGTTGGCCGCCGCGACGCCACATCAGCCGCCGAGTCGTTGACCGGTCATGAGCGATTGCGACTGCCCGCCGCCCGACCGTGACCTCTGTCCCGACTGCCACGGTTGGGGGTACGAGCCCGGCACCAGCGGCGACGACCGGCCAGCCTGCCCGCGCTGCCACGGCCACGGCGGAAAGGAACCACACGACCTCGGCTGCACGGTGTGGGGACCGGTCGAGCTCGTCCCCGGGCCGGTGCAGGATCCGGAGTAGCTTGGCCCCGCCAGGCGAACCGGACGGGGCCGTCGCGGCTTGCCGGTCAGCGGCGGTCGCGTCGCTCGAAGCGCTCGAACGCGACGAGGAACGGCGCGACGAACG